>NZ_LT960612.1:1200000-1855153 GCF_900233005.1 Vibrio tapetis subsp. tapetis | reverse complement strand
TCACACATATTCTTTATGTAGCGACCACACACAAATCCAACCAAGGAAATGGGAAGAGAGGAAACCCCCCCCCCTGTTCGCCGCCCAGCCCGAAAATACCAAGGCCAGACGCGCGGGACGCGGAGTCCTAGCCCATCCAACAAAATCACGCCCGCGAGGGTGGTGTGGCTTTTATGGGCCACCTCTTAGTTTTTTTGGTAGTATAAAGGCAACTTCCCGTCTTTTTTTGTTTTTTTATAAGAAATTTTTCACCCCCCCCCCCACATTAAACGCCCCCAAAAATTCCAACACGGGGGTAAAGGGCCACCACCACGTCCGCCTTTTTTTCCCGCCCCCGGCCAAAAAACCCGGCCTTTCCGCGGCCCGCACTTGTAAACGCTTTTGAAAGATACGCCCCCCAGAATTGGTTTTTTTGGTTCCCGCCGGTTGTTTTTGGGCGGACGTTTACCAAATGGCCGAATTCCTTTTTTTTTCATTGCCCCTCCTCCCCCCTTGAAAGGTTTACCCCCGTCGACCGCCCCTTCACCTATAAAAAAGGTTCTGTTGGAGGCGGTCATTCCAGCGCTCAATAAGCTCCATCCCCGCTTTCAGAGTTTGGCCCAGATGCCTGGTAGTTTGGTCTAGCGATTGTTGCGTACTGCTGCCCGCGTTTTGCACCGTTTCTTGCACCAGGCTTGGGGTGTTGGCGCTGATGTTGCCCCGGCTGGTTGTTTGGCTGCTGTCATAGGTCATGCGGCCATCGGCGTGTTGGGTACTCACGGAGCCATCGCCTTTTTGCGTGTAGGTGTGCCCGGTGTTGGTTAAGGTGTTGTCATCAAATTTGTTGGCGTTGGTGTTGTTCATGCTGTGGTTGTCCATCTGCATGTTACCAAAATCCAAATTGCCACTGGCCGCCGCGGCGCTTGCGCGGGCGTTGGTTGAGTTGATCATGCCCGCCAGTTGGTAGTTCATGCTGGACATGACCGCTTGACCTCCTTTGAGAAGGCCGCCAGCAATGGCCGGGACGCTTATCATGAGAATGCCCGTCATCCAAGCAAAGCGGCTGTGAAGCTCATCCATGGCGTTCGCGTTGGAGAGCACCAGCCCCCCAAAGCGCCCAGACACATCGGTGGACAAGGATTCCAATCCCCACAATTGCAGCGCATTAATGATGGCAAACAAGGTCGGCCACGTGGATAAGTACGCGAAGGTGGACACGTAATTCTTTAAGACCAGCGCGGTCAGTCCGGGGATGACCGCCGCGCCCGCAATAAAGAAACCCAAGCAGGCAAACAGCATGAAAATCAGGGTGTGCAGCATCGGGAGGTATTCGCGAGCCATGAGACCAAGCGAGGCCCACATGGACGTGGTTTGCAGTTTGTTTTGGGTGTAGGCGTAGTTGAGCGCGCTTTGCGTCGGATCAAGGCGGTCAAGGTTATAACGAACTTCGTTCATCACCATGTTTTGTCTGATGTTGTTGGACGCTGAGGTGGAAATGTTGACGTACTTATCGTAGCTGCGTTTAAGCGACAGCGCGATTTGAGGCTTGTACTTGGCGGCATTTTTCCCTAACAGGTGATGCGCCAGCGCCGTGAGGTTGCCTCCGGCGGCGTCAGTGAAGCGTTTTCTGACGATGGGGTAGACTTGCGCGCAGGTTTTAAAGCTCATCTTACCCGCGCCTTCGTCTAAAAAGACCGCCCGTAGAGGGCTTTGTCTTACGGTGTCTAACATCGCAAAAATGTCAGGGCTGGAAAAAAGGGTATCCCAACTGTACTTGTTGTTGATTTGCACATCGCCAATCATGCAGTTATCAAAGTAGTCGTTCCAGATTTTCTTTAACGCCACTTCTTGTACGGTGGATTGTCTGGAAAGCTGATACAGCTCAGAGCCAAACATCATGCCCGTGCGGCCATAGCGCTCATCATCGGAGGTGGTGAAAATCGCCTCGACCCCTTCGGCCATGCCCACCATGACGGTAGAAAAGAAATAGGTGGGCAGCGCAACCAGATAAGGCACATTATCCACGGTGAAAAACTTGCCCGGCTCGGTTTTGTCTATCACCAGGACCCGCGCTTTCATGTTGATGAGCAATAACGGCACCAGAAAAAACACCGCGCCCCATTTAATCAAATCTTTGGGGTTACGGCTGAGCATGAACATGAACAAGCTGCTGATGAGCCCCAGTCCCAAACAGATTTGTAAGAAGCTGCCAAAAGTGGCGGTGGTAAAAAACGTGGCTAAGGCGTTCAGCGCCTTGGCCACGACCTCAGAGCCGGTGTAGGTGTAATATTCCAGGGTTCTCATGGCTATTGTCCATAGGTTGATGTGGGTGGGGTCTGCTTTTGAATTGCTTTTCGCGTTTCTTTCGGCGTCTCTTTTTCTGAGGCAATGAGCGCATTCTTGTTCAGCAAGGCGTGAATGGCCTTGTCCGCCAACCCATCGGTGAAACGCTTGGCGTTATCGATGTCGTGGGTAATGCGTTCGATGTCTTTTAGGTCATTGTTGGTGTTGTGGAGAGACTGCCGGGCAATGGCGAGCATGTTGGTTAAGTATTGGTTTAACAGCTCGACCGACATCATGCGCGCGTAGTGCCCCAAATCCGGGGTTTGTTGGGTGGCGGTCGCATCAATGAAAAATTTCAGCACCGGGGTTTGGGTGAACTCCAAAAAGCCCTTTTGCTGGCTCGTCAAGGCTTGGTCGTTGTGGATGGTGCGCAGTAGCCCTTCTAATATCGCGCGAATGCGGCGTTCAATGCCATGGGTTTTGCTGATGGTGAGGGCGGTTGTCTTGGTCAGAGTGACGCAGGCGTCTTTGCCCGTGTTCTTGCATTGGTAAATGTCGCCTTTTCCGCCCTCAAGCAGCGTTTGAATGAGGTTATTGTTGTCCGTGAGCAAGCTTGGGTAGTAGTGGGGCTTGCCGTTTTGGTCGTACACGTAAGTGCCCGACAGGCTCATCATGAATTCGGCCAGTTTTGTGTCTGCGGCTAAGAAGGGGTTGGTCATGATGGCGGACCAAATCACGTTGTGATTGGTTTTGGTCATGTCTTTTAAGCTGGCATCGCCTTTGGCGCTCGCCAGTTGCCCCGCCGCTTGTCCTCCGGCGCCGCATTGGTGCTGCGCTTCCACCCAATCTGAAAAGGCGTTGTTTTGCGTGCCTAAGGTGGCGCAGACGTGTTTTTTGGTGGCGGGCGCGGCAAACGCCGCCAGTCCCCCAATGGCCGCTTGCGCGGCTTGGCAGGAGTTCACCGATTGGTTGAGGTATTTGTCGAGGGTCGCTTGCAACTGGTCAAGGTTTTGCTTGAGCTGCGGCGCCCAGGTTTGCAGGGCCAAATTCACGACAAAAGGCGGGGCATTGTGAATGATGGCTTTGCCCAGCTTCACCAATTGGTCGGATTTGATGTGAGAAAACCCGCCCATGAACATGTCAATGCCTGAGCAACCGGCACTGATGGCGGGCACGGTGACGCTGACCAATTGCGCATCAACAATCTTCGTGCGCACGAAAAGACTGCCCCCACTGTAGTAGTTTGCCGCTTGGCCTTGATACGCGGTGGGGTTGCTGACGTTGGCTTGATAACTGGTGGCATCAAAAAAGCGCGCCAACGCGTTATTGGTGTCGGCCCAAGTAACGGGGGCAGCTAAGCTTAAGAATAATAAAGAAAAGAGGCGCTTATGCACATAAAATGTGCATAAGCGGTGAGTAAATGAGCGCATCATTGTAGGGCCTTTTGAATGGTGGGATCGCTGAGCACTTGCTGTATGCTTTGATTGAGCTGGCTTTGAGCGACATCGCCAATGCTGAGTTTGGCGAACTTACGACTGTTGACGTTGAGTAAGAACGTCGCGGGCATCACCGGCTTGGTGGTTTGCGGGAAAAAGGTGGTGGCGATGTCATGCGTGACGGGAATGGGTACCTCAAAGCCTGGAATGCCTTGGCCGTTCACGGAAAAAGCGTAGATTGGCAGCGCAAAGTCGAGGCTGGCTTGTTGGACTTTGGGGGTCAGTCGATGGCAGTAGATGCAGGTACTATCAAAAAAGAACACCAGGGCGTATTGGTTTTGCATGGCGGCGTGCGCGCTATTGACGCTCAGTAGGAGCGCCAGCAGGATAGGGCGAATAACATTCATGAAGACTCCAAGATGAAAATAAACAAAAGGGATTTAAAATGGACAGCGGTTTTTTGTGGTGAACGTGATAATCGGTGTGGGCTTTTGCGTCGCGTTGTTGGTGTTTGTTGGACTGTGGTTACTTTTAGTGGATTAAACATTCTCGTTGTTAAAAGTCGGAGGCTTTAAAGTCGGTGGCCACGTTGTAAAACCGCCCAAGAAGGTCGGTTTGGCTTATCCAGCCATAGGCCAATGGCTTCATCTCCCCCGTCTCCGGGTGCACCAAAATCAAAGCCGGCGTAAAGGGCACGGTCACTTTTCCTTGGTTGTGCCGGTTTTCTTTTAGGTTGGTGATGAAGGTCTGGTCGGTGCTTATGCCCAGCAAATCGAAGTGATGCTCGTCGGCAAAGGCTTGAATGGAGGGCGCTAATTTTTGGGTAAGGGCATCGCGGCCTTCGTAGACAAAGAAGAAACCCCATCCCTCCTGTTGCATTTGCTTGACGGCGTCCGTCTTCTTTTGTGTTTCAAGGGCAAGATAGGGCTGTCTGGCCGCTTGCTCTGTTGGGTGGTCTTTGGTGTAAGACAGCTCAGGCTTGTCAAGTAGGACCGCTTTAAAGGTCATGCCAATCTCATCGGTTTGAGCGGTGATGAAACGGTTCAGGGCTAAGAAGTGCGCCAGTTTCTCTTTGTCTTTTGGGTGAATGAACGCGTCGTTTTTGGCTTCATCGTGCATGGTATGGAACCAGTCCATTTGCTGCGTGGCTGAGAGGGGGCTCGGCGGTGACACCGTGGTTTGGGTATTGCTTGGCAGTGGCTTGGGTTTGGGGGTTTCGGTGATTGCTTTTGGTTCGTTATACCATCGCCACCCTAACGGGGCGTCATTGGCGAGAGCGGACTGGCCATGAACAAGCAGCGTTAGGGTAATGATAGCCATCAGGTGTTTTTTCATCATCATAGACCTTGGTTAAACGGATGGGAGCATGGCGTGGATGGAAGGGCGGTTTATCCGCCCGTGGCACTTTGAAGTCGGTTTTTGATTTCATCAAAGTTGGGTAAGTTTGTGTTGCCTTTCATCTCTGGATAAAACTCGGCAAAGTCAATGTGTTCAAAATTGATTTGACCGAGCTCTTCGGGGGTTAATGGCGCGCAAGTGGGGCGCTCTGAAGAGCCTAGTCCTTTACCAAGCTGACTCATGGCCCCTTGTTGTTGGATGATTTTGGCCAACTTACTGTCGTAAACGAAGTAACTGCGCTTGTGTCGTAAGCAAGCGCCGAGGATTTTTTTTGCGCAAAACTCGCCGACATACAGCGTGAGCCCTTTTCCTTTGGCTTTGCCCAAGGCTTTCTCTTGCTCACTGCATTTCGCGCCTAAGCCTTGCCCCCAACCTGAATCGCTGCAGCAGTCATTAAAGCCGGCGATTTTCTTTTCACATTGCATCGGTTTTCCTGTGAAGATTTTGGGCGGTGAGCCCACGTCTTTGACCGCTTCGGCAAGGCCTGCGAGCGCGGCCACGGATTTATCGAAGTTGACATTAAGCTTCGGCGTTTCTTGGTAGCAATCCCCATCCAAGCAAAAAGACTGCTCACCGCATTCGAGTGCCGTGGTATGGCAGGTTTTTTCAGGGCAGCTTTTTTGCACTTCCTCTTCGACACAAACGCCATTTTGCTTCAAGCTGCATCGTTTCTCTGTGGTTGTGCAGTCGTTGGGCAGTGGCTTGCAAGTATCTGTCGTGTTGCATTCATGGTTAATTTGGTACTTCCAACAAGGCAACGTGGTGGGGATCCCATTGACTATCCGTGTTTCTTCCCCCTCAATGCAGGTTTCACTGATGGGTTTGCAGGCTTTAATTAACGTGCATTGCGGTGACCAACTGAAGGTGTTTTTGATGCAATTACCGCCTGAAAGAGAGAAGCCTGTTTGGCAGGTGAGCGTGGCGGGCATGGTTTCATTAACCAGCCCACAAATCTCCCAAGTGGTTGACCAGCCGCTGTGCCGGCCTCCTCGACAATCATAGTTTCGATCCGATTTTTCTTTCCCTTTCCATTTTCCGCTCTGAACGCGACGCCCATCCCATATCATCCATTCGCCCCCAAGTCTCCCGCAGTTGCCTCCGCTAGCGGAGACAGAGTTGCGAGCGTCATAACGGCATTGTGTGATTTGCCTCGTGCAGTCTCGTCCTTGATTCGTCCAACCTTGAGGGCAAATGAAAATGACGGGACTCACGGTCACAGAGGCAATGGGGACTTTCTCGCAAGGAACCTGTTTTCGTGTGGGTTGATTGCATTGCCTTGGGACAGGGTCGATGACGCATTGAGAGCCGCTCTTGCAATCCACGTAGGCATTGGAGATGCCGTGCGTTACCTCAAAGGCGTTCTCTTGGCCAAGCAGCGCAAATCTCATGGCGGGGTCATTTTTAATGTCAGGCCGACCTTGGTTAAAGTTGTGGGTGATGTCTTGCGCGATGTCATTGGTGGCAAAGGCGTGCGCCTTTTGGCTATTGATAGTGCTGTCATCGAGTTGGGACTCTTTGGGGTTATCCACACCGCTTTTACAGGCGGCGTCCTTGCAATAGTCTTTGGCGTTTAAGGGCAACGCACTTGGGGTGAGCGTTTGGTTGGCCGTGTGTTTCGCCCATTGGGCGCTGTCGTTATAGGTTTGCGCTTGATTGGCGTGAGTGAGCATGGGAGAGCAAAGGCATAATAGTGTGATGAAGCGGGGCAAGAATGTGCGCATGAGCGCTCCTTTTTTAATGCTCGAGTGCGCGCAGCAGCGTCGCCACCTCCTGTTGGGTGTCGCCTTGCGCTAGCGTCTCTAAGGCTTGATACAACGAAATATTGCCCGTGACCACATCATAATCGGTGGGCAGGCAAGATTGTTTGGGTTGGCATTGTCCGGGTTTGATGGACACGAACGTGGGCACTTGCTGGATATCAAATTGCCGAAACCAATCTGGGCTGATGGAGAAACCGCTGCGAATGGCTGGGCGGTTGCCTTGATTGATGAGGGTTTGAATGCGCGTTACGGTCGCGGTAAAGCCTTGTGGCAGGACGCCGCGTATCACCAAGGGGATACCGGTGCGCTCGCTTTGTTTGAGCAATTGAGTGAGGGCGGTGTCTGGCATGGTTAATGACACAAACACCATCACGCCTTTGGGCGCTTGCTCTGGATTGGTCTGAGCGGATGGGGTATCCAGTAAGGGGGAGAGCGATTGCGGGTTAAGCTTGCGCCCCGCGGCCTTACTGGCTTGTTGCGCGTCATATTGGAATGCGTTGGCTTGGTCATGTAAGGTTTTGGATTGCGCCATGATGGCGTCGTCGGGGCGCTCCGCTAGGCGCCTTTCGATGTCCTGAAAGGCTTGGAGTTCTTCTTTTGTGTACGCGTGGGTGAGCGGGCTTGTGAGCGCGCAGGCCCACAGCGCAAAGCGACAGGCTTTGCGTAAGAGTCGAGGGCGCATGAGTGTCTCCTGATGCGGTTAATTGGGGTCAAAAGGCGGGTAAAACGTGCGAGCGTCCTGAAAACTGATGGACAATATCTGCCGTGCCATAAGCTCTCGGCTGAGCATGTAATTGAAGTACGCCGAGGGAAAGTTGCAATACACGTGTTTTTGCTCTGACAGAGAGGTTTTTAAAAAATCATCTAAAGAGTCAAGGCTACTGGCAATGAACAGGGTGTGTTCATCAAGACCGATGGTGCTCATGTTGTGCTCCTTGGTTGGGCTTTTAACGAAAACAATTAAGTATAGTCGCTATAAAAAGACGCAATTGCGTTTTCGCCATTGAACAAAGCCAAAATTATCCCCGGTGACGGGGTTATCATGACCGGCCTCCCACAGCGTGGTGGTGGTCGTGTAAGGGTGACACCATTGTGCGTCCGCAATGGGCGCGGACATTTGATAGCGGTATCGAGACTTGGGCAGCAGTGGGTCTGGATATTGGTAACAAATCGCCCCGCTTTCACCACGCGTTTCCCACACCATGCCTTGGCGGTGCAATTTGTAATTGAGCCTTTCCATCAGCAGGGTGGCCGCTTGGATGGGCGTGTCTCGATAGTTCGTTGTGCCCGTTAACGGATAGGCACTGCCTTGGGAGCCCAAACACCAAAACAGGGCATCAATGGGCAAGGATGAATTGGTCGAGGTGAGCATGGCCTCTGGCACGCACGCAAGCTGCGCCACCACATTACCAAACAATAACGCTTCGGGGTTGAGCACCAGGGCCAGCTCATCGTCGTCCCAAATGGGGTCAATTTCGGTGAGATAAGCCACATCAAAACTATCGGTCGCCATGCACGCGGCCGATTGCATCAGTTGTAACCAGTAAATGAGCGGGTATTTGTACCAATGGGCGTGATAAAAACCGCCATCGCTGCTGTCGCTTTCGCGCGCGGTGATGCGTCCTCCTATTTTTTGCTTATTGGCGCCCCCCATTTCAATGCCCATGTTGACCATGCAATAAGGGACGCGCGTGATGTCCGTTAACGCATAAGGCTCCCAATAACCGATGTTGATGCCCACTTGCATGAATATCGGCGGCGGCTTGGGGCAAAAGGAAATCGGAAAAGACGGGTTGCGGGTGTCGGGGTATTTGGAAGGCAATACGGTGGCGGCGCCAATCGTCATCGGAAACAAGCAGTCCCAGCAAATATCGGTAATGGGGTTGATAAAACGACTCTTGCAGGCGGGGCCGGCGGCGAGCGTAGAGGGGGCGCTTAACACGAGTAGGAGGGCAAGTGTTGAGCGCAACAGTAAGCGGTGCATAGGCGTGTCCTTAGTATCCACGCTGCGCGTGGTGCTCCTTTTGTCTCAACAAGAGGCGTTGCCTCATTATCGCAGCCAAAAGCGAGCTTAGTTGATAGAAAAAAGGGTCGCAGTGGAAGCATAATCAAGGGGAAGGTGTCTTCTCCAAACGCATCAAGCCAGAGACATCCACTTCGTCGATGCGCCAGCGCGTGCCCTCTTGATAGGCTATCGCGGGAAGGTGAGTGATGTGCAATTGCTTGGTGAGAAACCCTTGCTGCGCAAAATAGTATTGCTGACCGGTTAAGGCGGCCATGGCGTTAGGGCTGCCCCCAGTGAGCACCCATTTTATCGGTTTGGTGTGGGTGTATTGACTGGCAAACCGCCGCTGCTTGGCATCGCGGGCATCAAAGAACACCAAGACTTTACTGAGTTCAAAATTGGGTAAGACCGATTGACCCTCAATGGCTGGCCACGTTGTCGGATCGAACGGGTTGATGCGCGTGCCCGCCTTGGCAATGCGCTGGCCCGTATTGGGAACGAGTAAGTCTTTGGTTAACGTCACGCTGGGATCCACATAAAAGGTGCGCGGCGAGGTGGTGGTTAACAGCCCTTGGACGGGCGTGGGGGTTTGGATGCTGGCTTTGACCCGTTGGGTGAACGTGTCTTGTAGGTCGGCCATCTTTCCGTTGGCCTCAAATTGTTTTAATCGGTGCTCTATCCAGTCCAGCATGTCGATTTCCCCAATGGGAAAGGCGGGGGCAACCCGGCCAAAATCCTTGGCCTGACTGTGAGTAGTTACCCCCACCCAGAGCCAACTTACCCAAATTGCGGCCAAAAGCCACGTGTTACCGCGATGTTTGCTAGGCACCGCCCGTTTGATGGATGGCTTGCTGGAAGGCGTGGATTTCATCGCCGTAAAAGTGCATGGACGTTTGCTCAATGGCCGACTCCAAAGCGTGGCCTGCTTGCACCAAGTTTTCACAATACTCAAACTCGTGAGGCTCCGTGGAGAGCATGGCGCGTTTGACGGGGGAGGCGAAAAGCGGTGGTAGGTAACGTGTCCACCCGCTTTGATGCGCGCGCAGCTGTAGCCCGCTTCGCTGGATTTCTCAAACCCCTTGATGATGGCTTGGTCAAAGGAGGAGAACACGTTGGGGTTGTCGGTGAGGTAGTTATCAAAGCCGGCTCCTTGTCGTAATAAGATATGAATGTCGGAATTGTTGTAGCTTGCCTTGGCTTCTTCGCTACTAAAGAAATCCTCAATGCCTTGCGTGACGGTGCAAAACGCGCCACCGAATTTTCGAGCGGTGCGATAGCCGGTGTTAATGAACTCGCGCGCCTGCTCGTTGGCGCCACTCAACAAGCTCCACGCTTCTTCAATGATGCACAGCTTCGGGGTAGAGCGAGAGCCGGATAAGTACATTTGCTGATTAATCGACACCATGAGCGCGAAAATCACCGGTCTTAACACCGCAGGCGGAAAGCCATCGAGCTCCAAGGTGGTGAATTCCACTTTAGGATCGAGCATGGACGGCTTGTTAAACACATCACTATACGTGCCATCGGTGCCATACTTTTTCAGTTGCACCGCAATGTCTTTGATGCGGCGGTCTTGCTCTTCGCCGGCAATGTCGATGAGGGCATCCCTGACATCATCCACCAAGGTGTCTACGCCTTTGGCTTCCCACGCTTGGACAATGGCGTCGCCCAAAACGCTTTGTTGGAACGTGGACAGGGGCGCATAAGGCGAGGCGATGGTGGCGAATAAAGCCGTGATGTTGTCCAGCGCTTCCATCATCGGATCCACCGCGGTGCCGTCGTCGTCCACAAACTCAAATTGGGCGTCGGCCATTTTCCCTAAGTGAGTGAACGGGTTTAAGTAAATGTTGTTGTGGGTCATGTAGGTGCCGCCCAAACTCAAGGTGAGCTTTTTGTAGCTGGCGCCTTTATCGAGGATCCACACTTTGCCCCCCATGGCGTACACGTTCTCGGCCATCTCTTGGACAAAGAAGCTTTTGCCCGCCCCTGAGCCGCCCGTCAGGGCAATGTTCTGGTTATCACTGCCACAGGTAAAGGGGTTAAAAAATGAGATCTGCTGTCGCATGGTCGGAAGCAGCATGCCGCCTTTGAGCTGGCGAAAATCCAGCACCACCGGGAAAAAGTTCACCAGATTGGAGCTTTTCACGGTGCGAGTGCGGCCGACTCGCTTGCAATCCTCCCAAAGCCCTTCGCTCATCATGAAGGGCAGGATGCTGAGCAAGGCTTGAGGCTGGAGCATTTTGAGGGGGGCGATATCGAGACCGGCGTTACTGAACGCTTCTCTGGCCGCTTGGGTGTGCTGTTTTCCTTCCTTGCGGTTGGTGAACAGCGTGACGGTCAAGACCATGCTGGCGATGGTGAAAGATTTACCCAGCAATCCCGCTTGAATGGCTTTGCGCTCGGCCAGCTCGTCTTTGGCGGTGGGCGCCAGTAGGGCCATTTTTGACTCCACCGTTTTGGTCAAATCTTTGATTTTGGCATCATTACTGGCGTTTTGTTTCCCGGTGGGCTCATGACGAAAGTTGAGCGTCAGCATATGGGGGCATTTGATGGAGCGGGAGACGTTTCTTAACGACGAAAAACACTCTGGCAGCGCGTACAGACGATAGTCTCCGGGCAGTTTGGATAAGCCCATGTTCACAATGCGTCCGCGAGTTTCTTCGCCCTTGTCGTTGGTGTGGCGCGTATCAATGTACTCACGGTGCGTCATCATTTCCGTGTCAGGGGCGAGCGCTTGGCGGTGCAGTGACTCCAAAGGGTGATAAGACTTGAGCTGTGGGCGGTCTTGATTGGGATCAAAATTAAGCACATCGCCCACGTGAGTGAGCAGCGCCTCCGGGGTCAGCGGTTGCAAATCAAACCCCAATTGCATCAACCCGGTCTCCAGCGTGATGCGCGCATCCAGCAAGGCTTGGGGTTCGTCTTCGCAGGTTGAGACAAACATAAACGCATCATAATCGCGTAAATCGAAATGGCTGTTTTTTTGTCGATGAAAAAAGCCGGCTTGGGCAGCGTAATTCGCGTAAATCGCGTCATCTCTTGCCATTTTCGCGCACACGCCGCCGCGTTTACTGAGTAAGGCTTCGTTGCTTTCCAGATAATGCGCCACTCGATTGTGGCCAAACAGTTGCAATTGATAGTCCCATTTGTCGCCTTGCGGTAAATCGGCCACCAATTTGTTGAGCGATTGAATGATGGTGTCATTGGCGCCGCCCAGAATGCTGAGGCGAAAGCCAAAGCCTTGAGCATGTTGATTGCGAAAAACGCGGTCAATGGCGTCATGCTCTCGATACGGCAGTTCATGGTGTAGGTGGTTTTGCGCTTTTTTGGCCTCGGTAAAGAGGCGGGATAAGCCGGAGGTGGATTGAGAAAACATGGAGACTCCGTGGGGTTACCAGAAAAGGGATAAGGGCCAACTGACGGGCATCATGGCCTCATCGGAGCGCTTAATGGCGGCCGAGAGTTCATTGAAGCCTGTTTTTTCAGGCACTCGTAGAGGTTAACGGGTTTGATGATTGGGTGTGTGGCGTCTTCGCTGATAGGTTGCCCGAGTTCGCACCGCTCTAGCTCGCGTAAAGCGTCAATAAGGCGTTGATGAGGCCACGGTTGATGCTCAAGGTAGACCGTATAGGTGTGGGCTCTGGCCGAGTTCGTGCTGAGCACGTACTGCGCCACTTGGGCTAAGGCGCTCATTAACAGAGCGCCTTAGCCCAAGTGGCGACAATGAACGCCTTTTTTATGAAGGATTGCATTCTTTTCTCCTTTTAATCTTGCCAAATGGCCGGGGCGGGGCGCCCTGACCATTGGCTGTCATCGAGCACGAAATACACATCCATGGTGTCAACGTAGTCGTTATCTTGGTCTTTAAAAGGAAAAATGGTCACCTTTTTGACTCGCTCACGGCTTCGTGTCGGCTGGCCATGTCGGTCTCGCCTTGGCAGCAGCGTAAAAGAGGCGGGCGCGGTGGGGGTCAAGATGGCGTCGCCATGCTCTTGACCGGCATGACCGTAAGGGTTGTTTCTAATGTCGTCCATGGTGGTACAGCTCGATGTGCCGCCTATTTTTTTGCAGCCGTAGTCGCCATCCAATCCGGCGGCGCAGCCGGATAAGGTCAGCAAAGTGAGGCTGATTATGATGCGCTTCATG
This sequence comes from Vibrio tapetis subsp. tapetis, assembly GCF_900233005.1. NCBI lineage: Bacteria > Pseudomonadati > Pseudomonadota > Gammaproteobacteria > Vibrionales > Vibrionaceae > Vibrio > Vibrio tapetis. The sequence goes on along the minus strand of NZ_LT960612.1, from coordinate 1,842,146 downwards.
TGTTACTCCTGTCGTCCAAAGCCGGTTTGGTTAAGCCCTTGTTGAGTGAGCTTATCGGCGAGGGGGTTGATGGCGCTCGTCGGCGCATTGGTGATGACGTCCATGATGTGGTTGGTATTGGAAGCGGCGTGCGCTTTTTCTTCCAGTTCGGTTTCGTAGGCTTGGGCCAAGACGGGGTCAAGCGGGAAGCCTTCCAAGAACACCAGGTTCACGATGGCGCCCGGGTTGACTTCCACGATGGGGTGATACAACTCCGCCAATTGGATGTAATAGTCAGCCAGTTTGCTGCCGACGCTTTGGGTGGCACTGCCCAGTAAGTTCAGGCCGATTTTGTCGGTGCTGACGCTGCTGCTTGGCCCTAACGCGGTCGGGGTAGTGGTTTGTGACAGGGCTTTGCCGGCGCCGCCTAATCCTTCAAGGATGCCTGATATCCCGGCCATTTTAACGATTTGACCGTTTTTCAATATCGTCGTGCCTCGAATGCCGTTGCGACCAAAGTTAAACGCGGTGGCCTTGACGGGCACGTCTAAGATGTCGCCGCTGGGCTGGATGCAGCTCAAACGGTGGGTGCGAACAATGCCGCGACTGGACGAGATTTCCCCATAAACGGAACCTGTTACGGTGCAGTCGCGTAATTTTGACGGTTTACCGTTTGGCAAAATGCCGGCGTTCAGGGTTTGGAAAACCAGCGGCGCCGTATCGCCTTGGCCTAAGACACCGGCGTTCGCATCCGCGCCCCCGGTGACCACCGCGGTCACAAAGGTGCTGGTTGGCACGTAGTTATCAACGGTGCGCCGAGGGGCGCGTTCTTGCTCACTGGCCGCCCAGGTGAACTCGAAACTGTCAAAGCCTTGCGCGGCAAACGCGACGTTGTCTTTGCCTTGGTATTGAAAGTCCGCCATGTTCGAGTTGTTTTGCCCATCACGAACCGACGGGCGAGGGGGCAGGGCATACTCCCCAAAATTTCGGCCAGAATAGACGTCGGCTGACGCGCCTTGGCCTGCCGGTTTCTTCGCCTCTTGCCACTGCGTGGTGAGTTGCGTTTTGAGGGCGTCGATTTCCGCCAGTTTGTCTTGCATTTTTCGCTCAAGCTCACTCAAGGTCGAGCTTTGATTGCGCGCGCTCGCCTGCTCGATGTTTTTAAGCTCTGCGGTGAGACTGTCGCCAAAGCGCCCCAGCGTACTTTCAAACTTAATCAGGGATTGCTCTAGCTGGTTGATTTTAAGCTGCTGCGCGGTGAGGGCGGATTGGTTGTCTTTTTCGGTGAAGTCGTCACCGACCACGGCGCCAAAGCCCACTTGGGTGACGGGCTCAACCGAGGTGGCCTCTCGCGTCATTTGCCAGACCAGCGCGCCCGCTAAGGCGAGCGCCGCCAAGATAACCACAGTGATGATGAGGTTGCGGGAGTGCGTGGCTTGGTTGATGCGCTCGCCTTGGTCAAAGTCCCCGTCACGGTCTTTAAAGAAGGTGCGTCCCACGCGGCTTAATCGGTCTTTGGTGTTATCGAACATGCGCGGCGCCTCCCCCGGTGATGAGGTATAAGGTGGTGCTGGCTCCAGGAGCCAGCTCGTAAGCTTCAAGCGCCGCACTGCGCGCGGAATCGCTGTAAAATTGCGCGGTGGTGAGCGTCATAAGGGTTTGGGTTTGGTTGCGCAGGGTGTAAATGATGCCCGAGTAATCGCGGCCGACAAACACGGTGGTGGGGATGACGGCCAGCGCTGCGTCATCGTCTGGTAACGTGGCGGGATCTACCGGGTGCTGGCTAAATCCCTCAATCGGCGCTTTGTCATGGACAAAGCGCATCATGGCCTTGGTGAGTCGTGTCAGGCCCTTGGGGTAATCGGCGCTGGTTTGCATGACACTGTCTTGCTCTAAATGAGACTGCGCCCACGTAAATTCGGACACGAAGCCCGGGGTGGCTTTGGGGCTGATGAACAGCGCGAACAAGCGCCCTTTTTCGGTGGTCAAATGCGCGGTAAAGGGCAGAGCAATGTTGATTTTTAAGGTGATGGAGCCGGAGGCGTCTTTTTGGTTGCCCGATGAGGTGCAAAAGCCTTGCGGGCACACGATGGATAAAATTCGGTCATTGGCCACCACGAGCCGGTTGAGGTTAATGGAAGACAGAGATAAAGGGATGGTGTCGCCATTACTAAAGGGGTAAGTCACTTTTTCTGCGTTTTGGGCTTGCGCCATGAGTGGAGTGCTCAAGAGAAAGAGCAGTAAGCACAACCGTGTGTAAAACGGGGGATAAAACCGAGTGCGCGTTGGGGGAAAGACATTAGGGCGATGCATGGTCGGTGGCCTCTAGAGTTTGGATGGATTGAAGGGCGAGTACGCCATGGTGGTAGGTCAGGTTGACTTGATACCATTTACTCTCCGCGGGCAGCGTGCGCGTGCCTACGTGTTTGGTTAGCGTTCCTTTTACGTGCACTTTCAACTCATCAAGGTTAATCGTGAACGTGCTTGCAGCGAACTGGCTGCTGATGTTGCCCTTTTTGATGGCGCCCGCTTCTCGCAGCAGATTGGGTTGAAAGGTGGCCCAACTGCCTTCGTCTACGTATTCCAGCAGTTGGCCGTATTGCCGACCGACGTTGCCTGGGGTGACGTTGAGTTTGAGATACAAAAAGTAATCGGCCATTTGCTCTAAGTAGGGCGCATCCACTTGGGAGTCCGACAAAGAGAAGGCTTTTGATATCACCGGGGGCACAAGGGTGCGGCTTTTATGGGTGAGGGCTTGGTACACCGAAAAACCGAGCACCAGATTGGTGAGGAGCATGGCAAGAAAGCCGAGGCTCAAAAAAAGATTGAGCAGGCTTTTTATCGCCAGTTTGTCTTGTTTGATGAAACTGTCCATAAACGGCCTTTAATATATCCAGTAGCGTTTGGAGGCGGCGGGGGTGCGCGTGAATAACACGCGCTTCATAAAGGAAGCCCCCCACCAATAGCTGGCTTGCGCGATGATGTGATCCCCGTATTGGGATTTGATGTAGCGCAATCCCCCGAACCACGCCATGGCTATCACCATGCCAATCATTTCGTGTCCAAGCCAAAACGCGAGGCCAAAGGTGACAAACGCTGGCAGCACTTCATCCATGGGGAAGCCGACGAGGCGGCGTCCTTTGTTCATGTGTTTGGGGACCGCAAAAAACTGATGAGGATCTTCCATGAGATCTCCTTAGCCGAGTCCGACCATTGGGGCGCCGACGTTCCATAAGATGGAGCCTCCGGCAAATCCGCCGAGGGCGGCGAACCAGTTACGCGTCATGAGTCCGGTGACCACGGCGCCAAGTAGGCCAGTGCCGAGCATGGCGGTTTCGACTAGAGAGCCTTTTCCGGCGGTGTCTTTGACCGCTTGCTTGCCACCGGCAAACAAATCGGCGGCGAGCGTGGGTTGAGTGACCAAGAGGGCGCCAAGCCCGACGGCCACGCCAACAGCCAGAGCGCGTTGTGAGTTACATTTCATTGGATGATTTCCTTTTTATGAGTAAACGTCATGAAGTAACGTGGCGAAGGGGTGCATTAAAAGGTTGCCAGTCCTTTCTTACCCCCGCCAGGTGGCGATATGCGTGAGTCGTTGTGTTCATAGGTGGCCAAAAGGACAAGAGATTCACTTTTTCGGCGTTCCTTTTGTCTCGACACGATAAAAAGACATCATGCAGAGGCAAAAGAAGTACGTTATCCGAATTCGGGGTACTCACTCGAACGACATGGATCCCCCTTATTGTGGAAGCGCCAATAACAGAGGCTACATTTCTACCGGTCGTCGCTTTGTATACGTAATTTGATTTTTAAACGGAGGCTGTGCTTATCATTGCCTTATTTTTTAGGTATAGGCTGACCACGGATTTACGTTTACGTACAAATTGCTTCCAGTTTCTCTTGCTTAACGTGAGGTTTTTTTCTTTTCGGAATCGTTTCTTTCCTGAGTTGCTCCGCCATTGAGTTTCACCTTTTATACGATTTGATTTACGGGTTGGTTTGCGCCGTGTTATCGGTATGCGGTTTAAATGTATGGCTAGTTGGCTACGGACGGTAGAAAAGCGGCACTGCCGATCATCTATTTGTATGGATTCAATCCTTCCATGAAACGATGGCGAATTTACTCTGCTATTAGGAACAATCAACGCGGCAAAAATGAGTCCTTCGGCCGTATCTGCAATGAATTTGACATTGATGATGGCGTTATCTTGAAAAGAAAAGCCCACTAGGTTTTTGCATTGTTTTTTCTCTGTCATGTCGCCGAGCATTAACTGGCTGTCCAAAGGGAGTATGCCGTACATGATCCTAAGCATGAGGTGGATTCCTAAACAGCTGACTTTAACGCGCAGGCAGTATCTGCACTTAAAATTAGGCGGGTACCTTTCAATACCCGTGTTGTGTTTCTTTGCTTATGTATGAACACAATTCATACTACTTGGCTAGAGCAGCGAGTCTCTATGGTTGAGCCAATTTGATGTTTCGCACGCATTTCTTGGACTCGTTTTGATTCCAGCCCGCGCCCTTCTTAGCGCTCAAGGAATATTGTTAACCATAGAGAATACATTGGTTATCGAGCCGGAAATAATCTATTCCCGACAATAAAACTAATTTTTATGGGGCATTTGGGCTTGCGCCCAATCAGCACCAAACAAGTGTAAATGATGCGCAAGCCTTGCTTCTGCTTCGCGTAATTTTACTCGTCTATTCTTCTTTGCAGATGCGGTTAAAAGTCGATTGTTGTGCTCATGCACTGCAACAGTTACGTTAATGGACTTTGATTGTTCAGGCACAGGTTTGTCCTATTTGGTTTATATAAAAATCTGAATTCACATATCCATGGTTTAGTCGCACACTATTTCAAGTTACGGGTATACAAAGTAAAACCGATTGACATACAGGCAATTTAATTCAGGTTAAAACGCTAAACAATGTTTGTTATCTAATTGGGCGCACAAGTTTGTTGGTTTCTGTTCAGTTAGTTTTGGTAGGGACGGGATTTGATTAGTATGTCGCTAAAATGTGTCGGTTGAGTATTTATGATCTGCACCAGATAGACTGCAAGCGCTAAAGACATGGGATGAGGCCAGCATGAGCACGTACTCAACTGACTAAGCGAATTGATGTTAGTGGTTAAAGAATTAGCTGACATGTTGTAAGTCACTCCCACCCAAGCATATTACTAGGCAAAGGAAAGTAACGAACCAAGCGTGAGTGGTAGCTGGTCATCGAAGCGCCTAATTAGGCCGTGAGGTCTATTTTGACCTATGCCACAACATCTGGCTTGTAAGTAAGCTTATGTGACTTATAGTCAGTGGTCTTATAATTTGTTTTTATTACACTAAAGTGACTTAAATCGGTAATTGGCTATATATGAATCATTCACTTCGAAAAAACACCGCATTACTACTACGTGAAATACGCATCGAGTCTGGACTTAGCCAGGATAAATTGGCAAAAAAATCAGGTATTGATAGGACCTTCATTTCTGGAGTGGAGCGTAACCAACGTAATGTCACTTTAGATACGCTCGAAAAGTTATTGGGAGCTCTGCAAATAGACTCAGCGGATTTTCTTATACGTTTATCTCAGATTAAGAGCTAGATTTGACGAGAGAATCAACGAAAATTTGGGCGCTTTTTATTGCTTCTTGAGCATCAAAAGTTAGCCCTTGCTCTAAAATGCTCGTTCCGTCAGAAATAGAGTATTCATAACCCTCATTATACTGGTCAGGATTATTTTCAACGTACAGAGTGTATCCTCTGTACTCCTCTTCATAGTAAAATTCTGGGTAATGATCAATTATCATAATAAAGGTCTCCTTTAGTCATATTATCTCGCGATGATACGTAAAGGTCTACGGACTATGAGTCACAAAGTGTGTAGTATTTTACTTCGTAAGATTTAATCGATGTGAACTTCCTCAACCGCTTCTTATTGGTATAGCTCTACTAGAGATCGGTTCTGATACTGAACAAGAATTTTAGCTCAAAAGCAAATTGATAGATAAAGTTCCAATCTCATAGGGTTGCGGTGAGTAGGTGAATTTTATAAATTAAAAAGTCAATAAAATCATTCACGTAAAATTAATTCTCAGTATTGTCAGGAGTTCTGAATATCTGTTTCCATTTTCTCCCTGGCGCTATTGTCGGTGGAGCTTTTTCGTGATCTCTTATTGTACAATAACTTAGAAGAACATTAGGCAATCTCGTAGTGATAACGTCACATGGCAAAAGGTAGCGGTTAATACGCTGCCTTTTTGGTGTTTGGTTGTCTTTGAATCGGTAGGGCAGTGAACTAGTTTAATTTGAATTTAGCAATAACGTTGCAGCCTGGCGCGGTATTAATATTTTGAACCAGCTTAGCCACTTCAGGATTTGGGTTGCATTGACGTACTAAAACTAACACGCGTTCAGAAGCAACAAGCAAAGGCAAATACTCGCAAGAACAGCCTCATTCTTGTCTGCTTCTCGAATACTTACCAATACTGATGCTCTTATGACCGCCCCTCTGCATATTAGTATCGACTATGCGAAGCAGTTCGACTTGGTGCTCAAGCCCATTCAAATAACACTAGTACCACACCAATACTATTTGTTATGGCATAGCAAAAGCCACCGTGATCCTGAACACAAATGGTTTAGTGAGCTTTGCTTTCCTATCTTGCAAAATAGCCTAATTAGTGCGATTGAAGAAGGACGCAAGTTAATGGATCAGCAGTAACACTTTAATCTGAACTTAGCAATAACGTTACAGCTCGACGCGGTATTGATGTTTTGTACCAATTTAGCCACTTCAGGATTTGGGTGGCGTTTCATAAATACTATGAACGATGGGCAGTAGGAGGTATTGGGTTATCTATCGTTGGTGAGGTACAAGCCGAGCTGCGCTTTCATGAAAAACCAGGAAATCTAGTATTAAGCGAACGCTCCAGTATTAAAGGCCTGCAAATGTTAACTTCCCCCGCGTCGATTAACTATGCCAATACACCCTGAAATTCGCTTTGCTTATTTATTTAGTATCCTTTCGTTTAATGCCTCTTTTAACCATAAACATGGGTACTGTCATCCCAATTACATGAGCTGCCTCTAAGTAATTGCATCAACAAACAATGGGGAAAAGGTGCGTTAACTCATTTGTGCAAGAGGCTATAGCACAAATGGTCATTTGTTGAATTATTCAAAACTCATTTTACAGTTAGACTTTACATAAAAATGTAGCTTGTTAAGCATCAGGTTTTTCGCTCTGCCGGCATTATGTAAGATCTTCATCACCCACATAAGTCTTTCTTAATTCATATAGGACACCTTTATTTTTCCAAAAGCATCGAGGTCATACTCGTTAAAATCTAAAGCTTTATCGTTTTCGGCATGCTCTTACTCAAGCACCATCTCTTGAGTTACTGGTATAGTGTTAGCCAAATCACCCCGCTAGAGCCCGTATTGAAGATAGGGAGGCAAGTTCCCCCCGAACTTGACCTATCCAGACGCAGCAAGCAAAGGCGTTTGGGTTAGGTGTAAGTAAATATTCTACTCGCTATGTATTTGCTGTGTAAATGCTCAGTAATTAAGCGGCTTGGTTGGCTCGCAAAAGTGGCGGCAAAAATGGCGGCATACATTGTAAAATAGCGTTATTTATAGGTGTAAATCGCTCATTACTGCTGTTGGTATATACAGTTTCATTTATTTAACTTTTTGATTTTAAATGATTAATGCCAATTTTTGCTAAGTTCTACGGCATGTCTTCAGAAAGCGCAATGGCGAAACACTCTGGTGGCGTAGCTAAATACCGTGCAGCTGAAGGTAAAACAGTATTATTGCCATTCCGTGGTAGCGTGCACGACACTATTTCAGACATCCTTGGCGGCGTACGTTCAACGTGTACATACGTAGGCGCCGCAAAGCTTAAAGAGCTAACTAAGCGTACGACTTTCATCCGTGTGCAAGAGCAAGAGAATAACGTATTCGGTAAAGAGTAGCGGTTAGTTCTCACGATTAGGTAACAAACACGAGCCACTAAATAGAGTGGCTCTTTTTTAACCAATTCGTTGCTAACCATCGGGGAATGTAATGAATGGAAGTACTTTCTCTTCTAATCATCAGGATAACGAAAAATGAGTGATACAGCTTATCAAACTGAAATCAAAGCATTATCTTATGATATTCCTACCGAAAGGGTAAACTAAGTGACAACAACGCACATTGAGCTACTCAGGCACGGTCTTCCTGAAGGAGAAGCGTGTTTTCGTGGACATACCGACTTTTTGTTAACAGCAGAAGGGCTAAACCAAATGCGATCTGCCGTTAATGGTGGTGAGTTACCCGATGTGGTGCTGAGTTCACCTTTGCTGCGTTGCCGGAAGTTTGCTTTAGAATACAGTGAGCAAAGCGGTTGTCCCCTTGTGATGAATGCCGATTTTAAAGAAATCCATTTTGGTGATTGGGATGGCAAGCCAAAACAAGAAATTTGGGATACTCAGCAAGAAGCGTTAACCCAATTTTGGGCATCCCCATGGCAAAATACACCACCTAACGGAGAAACGGTCGAGAGTTACGATCAGCGAATTGAAAGTGCTTGGGCTGCTATGTTGGAAGAACATAAAGGTAAAAAGATTTTACTTGTGACTCATGGTGGGGTGATGAAACAAATCATCAGGCAAGTACTTCAACTGGCCAAAAATGAAGTTTATTTGCAGCGGCTTACCATACCGTACGCTGCAAAAATAAAGATAACCGTTTATCATGATAGCGACGGCAAGCTTTGGCCTGAACTGCATTGGCCTACGTAACAGAGAACTCAAGAGCAATGATTGATAAACTAACAAGAGAGTGGCAGGTTTTTCTATTGTCTGTCGCGATATTCACACGGATCCCGATTTCTGCTTCAGTGCCATACAGTGAAGAGCGCAAGAACGAATCATATAAATACTGTGGCTTGGTTGGTCTGCTCATCGGCTCGCTGACGGCCTTGGTGTATTTTGTGTGCCAACTGATCTGGCCGGTAGACGTCGCCGTTGTGTTATCTATGTCATTCAGCATTTATGCCACTGGGGCTTTTCATGAGGATGGATTTGCCGACACATGTGATGGATTCGGTGGCGGTTTTACCGCTGAGCGTAAACTGGCAATAATGAAAGACTCGCGAATTGGTGCCTACGCATTATTGGGTATGGTCATGCTAATTCTGCTCAAATACACCACGTTGGTTTCTTTAACACAAGTTCCTATCGCGCTGATCGTCGCACACGTGTTAAGTCGGACTCTATCAGTCAGCTTCGTGCATACGCACGGCTATGTTCGTCAGGTCGAACAATCTAAGTTGCAGATAGCTAAAAGCGCCAACAGCAAATCTGATGCCATCACGTTAATCGTCATCGCTACGTTGGTGGTGCTGATTGCGCTGCCAATGAAATCGGCCTTAATTCTTGTGTCTGTTTTGTTTATTGCTCGTCTATGGTTTAGTCGTTGGATGGTGAAACAAGTTGGCGGCTACACTGGTGATGCACTGGGTGCCGTTCAGCAGATGTCGGAAGTTATCTGTTATCTCGTGCTATTGTTGCTCTCGTGAGTTTTTAATCATTTATAACCCATCACTGAGGGCACTCTTGAATCGAGGTTGATTACCTTATCTAAAGGGAGCATAGTGCCGATGTTAATATATGCTAGAGTCCCAAATGACACCGAATAACAGCTCAACCTTCAACGTGCCTGCGTCTTGTTTTACCCCTTTTATAGCGGATGTAAAACAGCACGCTTTGCCTGAATTATTTACCTTCCCGTATTACTACACTCCACATCCTCTTGCTACTGCCGCCATGAAGCAATTGCAAGCGCATTTAACGTTGCTGCAAAATCGGCATGATTGGAAAGAAACGGAAGATAAACCTCTTGAGTCAGGCAATATGTTTGCCGTTCTCGTAGTAGAGAATGAACAGGGGCAATTAGGGTATTTATCATCGTATGCGGGCAAAGAGTCGGATACGCCCGAGTGGCTGACTACGTCAGATAACTTTGTGAATGCAGTTTTCGACATCGAGGTACATCACGCAGAACTTGCTCCTATTCAACGGGAACTAGACGAGGCGAGAGCGCAACTGGTTGAATTGCAACGGTCGCTGGACATTAGTTCACGTATCGATGAATTGACAACAAAAACAAGTCAATCTGAACAAGAATTAAAAGAGCTTGCGCAGTCAATGTCGGAAGGAAAGAAGCGACGCAAGCAACTAAGAAAGGAAGCTGAATCTCGGTTGGGTTTATCACTCTCACAAGACGAGTTGGATTTGCTGATTAAAACGCTTGGCGATGAAAGCAGCCGAGAGAAAAGAAAACTCAAAGCGCTTAAGCAGCAATGGCAGATATCCTTAACGGAATTGAGCGCAAGGGTAACTCTTAGCCACTCTCAAATACAACAACAGCAAGAGGCTTGTAATCATCTGGTTACTGACATGGACACGGCATTAAATAAAGCGTGCCAGTTTTTGAATCAAGCAGGCGAACTTAAAAGTCTTCACGAGCTGTTTGAGCACGGTGAAGCGATCCCACACTCTAGTGAGCAGAATTTGCCTAAGCTGTTGCAGGCTGCATTTACTCATCATTATAAGCCGGTGGCCTTAGGTGAATTTTGGTGGGGTTGTGCGCCTTATGACTCAATTCGTCAACACGAAAACTTATACCCAGTATGCCAAAGTAAATGCTTCGAAATTCTAGAACATATGTTAGACGGCATAAGAATGGACGAAAGCCCGTTAGAGCAAACGCCGTCTTTTGATAAGGCGTTAGAGATCGTCTATGAAGACGATGTGCTGGTGGTTGTGAATAAACCTGCAGAGTTCCTTTCTGTGTCAGGCAAATACATCAGTGATTCTGTCCATGCTCGCATTCGGGCTCTTTATCCAAACGCAACCGGTCCGTTGATTGTTCACCGTTTAGACATGTCTACGTCCGGGTTGTTAGTCTTAACGCTTACCGCAGAAACCAATAAGCACGTCCAGAGGCAATTTATTCAGCGGACGGTAGAGAAGCGCTATACGGCACTTTTGGAAGGGGTGATTGCCGAGACCGACGGTAAGGCGTTGAGCGGAGAAATTACATTGCCCATCCGTGGTGATATGGAAGACAGGCCAAGGCAAATGGTTTGTCAGCAACTGGGCCAAAAATCAGCAACGAAATATCAAGTGCGAGAAGTGAGTAACAACCGTACCAAAGTCTATTTGTACCCTAAAACCGGTCGAACTCATCAGTTACGAGTTCATTGTGCTCACCAAGCTGGGTTAAATATTCCGATTGTAGGAGACGACCTATACGGTTTTAAAGACAGCAGGTTGCACTTACACGCAGGTTACTTAAAGTTTACCCACCCCATCACTAACGAAGTGGTGGAGTTTGAAGTGCCTGCAGAGTTTTAATTCAGTTATCTAACTTGTATTCAATTGATTTAACTCATTTGCACTATCAATGCACAAAGGGTAAATTTGATGTCGCTTGTGAAGGGGCTAACCTGTTATCGGATTCATCGCTTCACAAGAGCGGGAAAGAGCAATATTAAAAAATCTCACTCACACCGCTAGAAATATCGCGCCACATTGAAACTCGGTCAAAATTTACCATTTTAATAAGCTTGCATTCAAAGAAAATTGAAAGAGAAACGTTAATGAACGATACCATTTTCAAACTTGATAACGTGATTCAAAACTACATTTGGGGAAGTAAAAGTGCCATTGGCGATCTGTTTGGTATTGAAAACCCAACCAACGAACCACAAGCCGAAATTTGGATGGGTGCTCACCCAAATGGCTGCTCTAAGGTAGCGAAAACCGGTCAGTTGCTGTCAGAGCTTATTCAGAGCAATCCAACTGCCATACTTGGTGAATACACAACACAGCGTTACGGTGAACTGCCTTACTTGTTTAAAGTACTGTCGGCGGCTAAGCCTCTTTCGGTACAAGTTCATCCTAGTCGTGAAAAAGCTCAGGTAGGATTTGCCAAAGAAAACGAACAAGGCATTGCTCTGGATGCACCGAACCGCAATTACAAAGACGCGAATCATAAACCTGAATTAGTTTATGCATTAACGTTTTATAAGGCGATGAATGGTTTCAGGGAAATAGAGCATATTATTGCTTTGTTTGAGGCAGCAAATATCCGCTCTCTTGAGGATGAGCTTGCCAGCTTGAAATGCACGCCAAATGCGATTGGGCTTGGGCAGTTTTTCTCTGACGTAATGACGTTATCAGGAGAAAAGAAACAAGCGGCGCTATCAGAATTAAAACAGGCTGTATTAGTAACACCGACCACGATGATGGCAAGAAGTGCGTTCCAACTGGTGAGTGAATTTTACCAAGATTACCCCGACGACATTGGTCTGTTTTCGCCATTACTATTAAACGTTGTTGAACTGGCTCCAGGCGAGGCAATGTTCTTACATGCTGAAACACCTCATGCCTACGTTGAAGGCACGGGCCTTGAAATCATGGCGAATTCAGATAACGTACTTCGCGCTGGCTTAACGCCTAAATTCATGGATGTAGATGAATTAATGGCGAATACAACCTTTGAAAGCGTTTTAGAACAAGACATCAAGTTAGATGCTTATAAAATGGACAATAAAATTGGCTTTCCAATTCCTGTTGACGATTTTGGTTTTGAGGTGATTGAATCAACCGACAGCATCGTTTCTCAATATGTTAGAGGTGCGGAAATCGTATTTTGCATTAAAGGCAGCGTGTTGCTTGAATCGGGAGACCAATCGCTTAAATTGGAGGCAGGGGAATCGGCGTTTATATGTCATGATGCAAAAGTGTACCAATACCAAGGCAACGGAACGCTAGCGAGAGCATTCAATTAACCTTGGTTTGTTATCTTGAGAGGGATCTTATTGGTGATTGCACGAAGAAGACGTGTTAATCACCAGTGGATATTGGTCCGTTGGGTGAGGAATGATCTGAACCTTCCAGTTATAGATGGCTTCGATGTTCTCTTGCGTCAGGACCTCCCATGGTGAACCGTCGGCCACGATGGTTCCCTCATTTAATATCATGATTCTGTCGGCGTACTGCGCGGCGAGGTTAAGGTCATGCATGACAATGATCACCGCTGCACCTTCGCTAACTAGGCGCGTAGCAAGGCGTAAAGTCTGATGCTGATGCGAAAGATCTAAGGCAGAGGTTGGCTCATCTAACAGCAGTATTTTTTTACCGTTACTTTGCGCAAGCTGTGTCAAAACTCTCGCAAAATGAACTCGTTGTTTTTCCCCTCCAGAAAGGCTCGGGTAAGATCGCTCGGCTAAATGATAAACATCGGTGTCGGTCATATTCTGTCTGGCAATAGCTTGAATACTTTCCGTGGAACCTTCAAGTGGAATGCCCCCTAGCTCTACCACTTCTTTAACTGAAAAATTGAACGTAAGGCTACTTGTCTGCGGAAGAACGCCTAAGTGCTTTGCTAGCGATTTCGATTTCCAGCTTTTAACGTGGTCGCCAAAAAAGTGGATTTCACCACTGCTCGGGTACTCTTGGGTTATTAGCTTTAATAACGAGCTTTTTCCCGTTCCGTTAGGGCCTAGTAATATCGTTAACTCACCAGCTTTGAAATCGGCATTGATGCCTTTTAAAATGGTGCGTTTACCAAATGATAAGCTTAAATTCTTTAAATGAATGACCGACGATTTTAGTTCGGTGGGGTGGGTTGCGACTCGGCTCATTACAAACGACCTTTTTGTTTAATTAGAAGCCACATGAAAAAAGGTGCCCCAAGCAGTGCTGTCACGATGCCTACCGGCATGTCGAGTGGGGCGACGGCTGTGCGTGCAATCATATCGGCGACGAGAAGAAGTAGGGCGCCGATCATCATGGAAATGGGTAATAGAGATTTATGATTAGGACCAATCAGCATTCGGCCCACATGCGGTACAATAAGCCCAATAAAGCCGATCATTCCTGCTAGCGCAACCGTTACGCCAACGCCCGCCGCAGTCAGTAGAATTAACTTCCGCTTCAAGCTTTGCACTTCGATACCGAGATGCTTCGCTTCAGATTCCCCGAGTAATAGAGCATTTAGTGATTCGGCGTATCGATAAAACAAAGAAACTAAAATGATCAGAGTGGCAAAGGCTAACCCTAAGCCTCCCCAATTTGCTCCAGCTAATGAGCCCATCGTCCATAAAGACAAATCACGCAGAGCTTGATCATCTGCGAAGTAATTCATTAGGCCAAGGCCTGCGCCGGCAAGGGCACCGATAGCAACACCAGCCAGCAGCATCATGGTGACTGAAGTTCCATTGGATCCTGTCCCTAATTTGTAAACTAATACTGTTGTAATCGCCCCTCCCAAGAATGAGAAGATCGGAACCGTTCCAAATAGCAAAATATTGGGATAGCTTTCAGCTAATGACCCAAATAACACAATCGCGATGGCCGCACCCAGTGAGGCACCAGCACTTACGCCGATGATACCGGGGTCAGCAAGAGGATTCCTGAATAGGCCTTGCATGACGGTTCCGCATATTGCCAAAATAGCACCAACAGCAATGGCCAATAATGTCCGTGGCAAACGAATTTGCTGAATAACCAACGCGATGTGGTTCGGAATATCATGGCTTCTTAGCCCATCAGGCAATAGCGCATTAATGCTTTGGCTCAAAGTAATATCCATCGGCCCTAATGCTACAGAGCTGATGATAGCGGCGTATAGCGCTATCAATGCAATGAAGATCAGGCTCTTGGTTTTTACATGATTGATAGGTAATACAGTCATGGTCATCGATACTAATGAGATGCAAATTGGGTGTTGAGCGTTTTAGCCAACTCGAGACTTTGTAGACCGAACCCCCCGACTAACGCACGGCTAGGAACGGATACAATCCCACCGTTTGTTCCCGCTGGCGTAGCCGCAAGGAGTGGTAGTTTTTGCAGTATTTGATCCGCACCGCCAAATTTGTGCCATGCACGGTCACTGACTAAAATGTAGTCTGGCTGCATATTGATGATAGCTTCATAAGATAGCGGCTTATAAGACTCCATCTCTTTTGCTGCAGGGTTAACGGCACCAGATAACGAAATTATTTTATCAATAGGCGTATTTGAACCAGCGGCCGTGGCAGGCCTATCTTCATTAATCATCAAAAACATGACTTTTGGTTTCACGCTTAATGGGCTGTTTTTTAGGTTAGCGATATCTTGTACGACTTTTTGTTTGATCTTTTCTGCTTGGCTTGGTTTGTCTACGATGCCAGCAATGATATCAATTCGTTGGTTTAGCGCTTCAATAGAGTTACCAGCTGGCATCGTCATAACCTCAACTTCACTTGCTGCCAATAAATCTAATGTGGTATCTGGCCCCATTTCATCTGAGCCAATTAAGCGAGTAGGGTTGAGTGCCATGAGCCCTTCGGCGGAGAGTTGACGATGGTAGCCGACCTGAGTGATTGCTGTTCCAGCCACGTAACTTTTACTTGTTACATCCACGGCCACCAGTTGATCTTGTGCCTCAAGTGCGAAAAACAGCTCGGTAATGTTGGCTCCAGCACTGATGATACGCTCTTGTGCGTTAACAGAAATTGATACTGAAGTCAGCGCCAAGGTTGCGAGCACTAATGAGGCTTTTGAAAGGGGATTGAATGTGTTCTTCATATTATTTTTCTTCCATCATGATGCTCGTAGCATCGATTTTGTTTTGTTGCATAAATGCGAGTAATTGAAGCATTTTTTCTACAGGAACTGACTTGTCAGACCCAATAATGACTTCTCTTTTAGGGAACTGGTTTTTAGCTTCAACGAGGGCGGCAGAAAAATCGGCCCACGTTTTATAGCTGGTTTGGTCGATCGCCCAATGGGGTGACTTTTCAAGAATGTTGATTGCAATAACCTGACTAACAGGTTCGGATAAAACTTGAGTTTGGTCAGTCGTTGGTATGTCTAACTGCATGGTCTTTATATTGATGTTTGCTGTTAATAACAAAAAAACCATGACGATAAATATGATATCAAGCAGAGGGGTTAGGTCTGGTTTGAAGTCGGAAGCGGATGATTGAGTACTCGAACGGATCATGCTGGTTGTTTCCAACTTGTTGAATCATCTTGTGTCGCTTGTTTATGTTGCGTCTTTGAAGAATTTAAATCGGCTGTTATCCCTTCGATAAACAAATTACAGTGGTTAAGCGCGTGCTCTATCTTGGCGAGTGTATTATCGGCCCACATATGAAACAACTGAGCCCCCATAATAGCAGGCAGCGCAATGAGGAGGCCTGCTGCTGTAGTAGACATAGCTAAACCGAGCCCGTCAGCGAGTTGAGACGGCTCAATTGAGCCAGACGTCGTCGCAAGGCTTTTGAACATTTCAATAAGACCGATCACAGTGCCAAGCAACCCGACTAACGGCGAAATCATGCCAATAATCGAAAGGATGCGAAGGCCAGAGGTATAGGTTTGGCGTTTTCTCTGTAGCCAAATAGAAACGGTTTCTTCTCGTAGTGTTTTTTCAAAACGTCGATGAGACAACAACATTCCAGCACCTTGAAATACGGTGACCTTTGCTTCGTTTAGTTGTTCGATTAGTGCCTCTGTCTTTTGTGAATCTGTTAGGTCAAGCGTGCGAAGCTGAACCAATAGGTTTTTACTCTTGGTTCGAGTATTAAAGGCTAGAAATAGTGTTCGCTCTAATAAGATCATTAATGTAATAAAAGACATGACCGCCAGAGGCCAAGTCATCAGCCCAAGTTGAGACTGGATAGATTGGAGAATTTGCATGATTAATTTAACTCGAATGAAATAGGGACTTGAACCCTGTGTGCAATGAGCTGACCTTTGTCGCGGTAGCTCTTAAATTGCCATTGTGTGATGGCGTTTAGAGCGGCTTGATCTAGCATTGGATAACCTGATGAGTCGACGACTATTTGCTTGGTTTGTTTTCCTTGTTCATCAATCCATATTTCAACCAACACCAAACCCTCTATATTTCGGCGTTTAGCGTTACGTGGATAGTTAATGGGTGTCGGCTTAGCACTAAAGCTTGGTTTCTTGACCATTTTTGGTGCCGACGGAGGTACTTGTTGTTGCGGCTGGGCTGTATCCTCTTGAGCCGAAGTTTTTGATAACACTTGATCAACTATTGGTTTATCGACCTTCTCTGGAAAGGTTACGGCTTGTTTTTTAACTTGGACTGTGTCGGCTTTGTTCGTCTCAACAGTTTTTACGTTATCCTTCGCAGTTTTAGCTTTCCTGGTATTACGTGGAACCTTCTTGGTCGCTGCTTTGTTTGTGACTAATTCTTTATTAATTGGCTCAGTTGGCTTGAGCGTCTTTAGTTGCTTTCTCGGTTTAGTTATCGTGTTTCGTTTCGTATCTTTTGCATAGCCTGTCGCTTTTTCTGGTTTTGGGTTACGCGCTGGTTCCGGTTGTGTCTTGGAAAAGGGTTTAGCTTCCGAAACGGATTGCTGATTCGGTTGAGTGGATGAGCGCTGTATTAACTGAATACTTACCGAGCTACCAACGTTCTCAGAGATAGGCGCAATAGTCATTGGCTTATAATTCGCAGAGAATGCAACACCATGAATAATGAGTGAAATCCCCGCAAAAACCAAATACCTTTTCAACTCCATTTTGACCTCAATAACGATAAGTAATAGCGTATTGTATAATTATCCACTAATTGCGAATGAGATCAATTATTATTTATATTATCAAGTCAAATATGTACTATGCAGCTCAGTTACCCAAATCCAATTCGTGAATTATTAGACAGCTATGTTTGAGATCGATACTAAAAATACGGATATCGTAGGACTTTCAACACCAGACCCTCTGCGCTTTGCATTTAGCCGAAAACGCTCGGCTCACGCAGGGGGGAAGTTGGACATGGTGCCACCGCCTTTAGTGCAGCAGAGTTTAACGGATGTACTAGCAGGTAATTCGTCCTCGTCAGTCACGGTAGCTTCACGTTGCCTCTACATTCACATACCGTTTTGTCGAGTAAGGTGTACGTATTGCAACTTTTTTCAATACGCGTCTTCAAAGCAACTAATGGCATCGTATTTTGACGCTTTAATGATGGAAATTCGTTGGAAGGCGTCTATGGCATGGACTCAAGCTCAGCCATTTCAAGCGGTATACGTAGGTGGCGGAACTCCAACAGATTTGTCGGCACTGCAGTTAGAGCAACTAGGCAAGGCGATTCGAGCACACTTTCCACTTACATCAGACTGCGAAATCACCCTCGAAGGACGGGTAAATCGTTTCGGAGAGGATAAGTTTGAGTCGGCACTAGAAGGTGGCTTTAATCGTTTTTCATTTGGTGTTCAGAGTTTTGACAACTTAGTAAGGCGAAGTGCAAAACGTTTAGATGACGGAGATCACGTCATAGAAGCGTTGCAGCGCATGATGTCGTATAACGCGGCACCAATCGTAATCGACTTGCTGTATGGATTGCCTTACCAAAATCTAGACAACTGGCAAGCCGATCTAGAAACCTATTTGGAAGTAGGTGTTGATGGCGTTGACCTTTATCAACTGATCGAGATGAAAGGGCTGCCGATGGAAAGGGCCGTTGCACAAGGAAAGTTACCCTACCCAGCCGATACACCAACAAAAGCTTCTATGTTTAAGATGGGGGTGGAGTTCATGGCCAAGCACCACCAAAGACGTTTAAGTGTGAACCACTGGGCGTCGACTAACCGTGAACGCAGTATCTACAACAGCCTTGCTAAAACAACCGCCGAAGTGCTGCCAATAGGCGCGGGGGCTGGTGGTAATGTGGCAGGGCTTAATATGATGCAGCATCGAGACATGGACAAGTACATAGAAGCCATTCAGCAACAGCATTTTCGTCATGCGTAGTGCGCCAGATCGCGCTATTACAAGTTTTGTTAAGTCTGCGATGGATCGCGGGGTAATAACCAAAAAAACACTGAATATGTGTGCAGGTTTTGGCATGTTTGAAATGCTACTGCCGTTGTTTGTTGCTTGGCAAAATAATGGCTTAACTAAGCTCAGTGACGATTATGTAGAGCTAACATTAGCGGGTGAGTTTTGGGCAACAACACTTGCACAGAACTTGATTCAGGTGATTCAAAGTGGGGCGATGACAACAGAACCGGATAAAAGCTCGACATCCAAAAATCAGTCACCGAATAACAATAAAATAAAAGCCGTTTTGGCTTAAAGGAGAAAAGATGTTTTCGCAAACTTCGTACGATGACGTGAAAGTTTTAGTAAGCAGCGCGCTAGAAAAAGACACAGGGATTCCAGTATCTACACTCGCCGAGCAGCTTAACTTGACAGAAGGCGAAGTAACGTTTGCTTTGCCCTCGGATCAAGTATCCGTAATCGCGGGTATTCACACGGAATCCATTTTGTCATTGTTACCCGAGTGGGGGCCAGTGACGACAATTGTTCATTCATTTGGCTCAATTTTTGAGTTCAAAAACCCGTTCCCAAAGGGGAAGGTGTCCCATGGTTACTATAATATTATGGGCAAAGAAGGCTTGCATGGTCACCTACTTATCGACGTCATAGAACACGTTGCATTTGTTAGTAAACCTTTTAGAGGCATGGAAAGTTATTATATTGGGTTTTTCGATGCCCAAGGTCACTGTGTATTTAAAGTGTATGTAGGCAGAGACAAAGCACGAGTTCTTTTACCTGAACAAGTGATCGCATTTAAAGAATTAAAAGGAAAATTGGCGTAATGAGCAGCGTGAAATTAGAAAGACTTCAAAATCGTATCGGTCCAGAAATTCAAGAATTCAGAGATGGATGTCAAACGCTACAGTTGGCAACACTCAACGGTGCCATACCACATGTAAGTTATGCGCCATTTGCTCATAACGAGCAAGGGTACTTTATTTTAGTCAGTGACATTGCTCAGCATGGCCAGAACCTGAAAACGGCTAAATCAGTTTCTATCATGATGATCGAAGACGAATCGGCGGCGAAAACCATTTACGCTAGACGTCGTTTAGGTTTTGACACTCAAGCTGAATGCATCGACAAACAATCAGAAACCGGTATTGCAGCCATTGCGTGTTTAAAAGCAAGGTTTGGCGATATTGTGGAAAGTTTAAGCTCGTTAGCAGATTTCAATTTGTATCAACTTACACCGGAAAAAGGGCGTTATGTAAAAGGATTTGGACAGGCGTTTGACGTGTCAGGTGATGACTTACTTAGTTTTGTTCATCTAGATGAAGGGCATAGAAAAGAACCCAATCCAGCATAACGGTATAGAGCACGTACCTTATGATTTAATTTAATCAAACTTTAGCTCAATCCCATTCTAATAAAATCAGCCAATCTTATGAATTGGCTGAAGGATTGCTGCGCTCAAAATATTTTAAATGGAATAGATTATGTTTATCAAAAAACCTTTAGCGGTGGTGATTACCGCAATTCTAGCTTCAAATAATGTTGTTGCTGACGATCAAGTGTATTCACTTGATGAAGTGGTCGTCTCGGCTACTCGAACAAACCAAACCATCCAAGATACGTCAGCTTCTGTCAAAGTCATTTCTGATCAAGCGATTGAAGAGAATATGACGAACAGCGTATCCGACTTGTTTGATTATACGCCGGGTGTTGATGTCCAGACGGATTCACGCCAAGGGGTGCAGAGCATCAATATTCGCGGTATGGAAGGCAACCGCGTGAAGATCTTAATTGACGGTGTTTCCCAACCAAATCAATTCAAAAACAACTAATCCTTTATTAACTCCGGTCGTGTAGATCTCGATATCGATATGATTAAGTCCGTTGAAGTGGTAAAGGGCGCGGCATCTTCATTGCAAGGCAGTGATGCGATTGGTGGTATTGTCGCTTTTGAAACGAAAGATCCAAGTGATTTTCTTAAGGGTGGTAAAGACATTGGTGGTCACGCCAAACTTAACTATTCTTCTGCAGACAAGACGTTTTCTCAATCCGTTGCATTGGCGAACCGTTTCGAGGATTTAGAAACTTTAGTGGCATATACTCATAAAAATGCTGAGGAATTGAATAACTTCGGTAATGATAGAGAGCAAGAAACTAAAGCAGATAACTTGCTGGTAAAACTTCAATATCAGTTAAACCAAGAACACCGCATCGAATTTACTGGCGAAATGGTGAAAGGCAAGACAGACACCGTTTTCAATGACAGCGACTATAAAAACTACACGGGTAAAGATACAAGTGATCGTACTCGAGTTGGGATTAAGCACATTTGGAACACAAAGGCTGCGTATGCTGATAAAGTTGAGTGGCAGTTGGACTATATGTCTAAAAAAACAAATGGTGTGACCAATCGAACGTACCTAAAGGCAAGCCGTGGTACACCCGCAGGCAACGTTCAAACTAAAGATTACATCTACAATGACAAAGGGTTCCAAGGTGATATTCAGCTAGACAAATTCTTCACCTTTGGCAATTCTGAACATTTCGTCGTGTATGGCGCGTCGTTCAGTGATAAAGACATTGAAAATGTTAACGATGAGTTCAACTCGCTCAAGCCGGACACACAAGTGTTTTATATGCCAGAGGCAAGTGAACGTCGTTATGGTTTATTTGTACAAGATGAAATCACCATTGGAAAATTGATCTTAACCCCTGGTATTCGTACGACTCATTTGAAACCAAACCAGGGAATAATTTTCCAGAAGGCAGTACGGTCGATAAATCCTTGTATAAAGACTACCAAGACTCAGCTTTTACTGGTCGACTTGGTGCGCTTTATAGCGTAAATGACAGCAATAAAGTTTTCGCTCAAGTGAGTCAAGGATTCCGAGCGCCAGACTTCCAAGAACTGTTCTATTCGTTTGGTAATCCGGCACATGGCTATGAAAGTATTCCAAACCCGAACCTGAAAGCAGAAAAGAGCCTATCCTATGAGCTAGGCTGGCGCCATGACGTAAGCGCATCATCAACGGAATTTGCCGTATTTTATAGTCAATACGATGATTTCATTGAAATGAAGGACGTGGGATACCGTGGTCGAATTCAGCAAAACCAATACGTAAACATCGATCAAGCGACGATCAAAGGTGCCGAGCTCACCAATACCTTGAATTGGCACGAATTGGTGGGTGCTCCCAAAGGCATGACGACTTTACTCTCTGCCGCCTACACTGAAGGTAAAGATCACGAAGGTAATCCATTGAACAGTGTTAATCCATGGAATGCAGTGGTAGGGTTGAATTATGACGCACCATCAACGCTATGGGGCTCATCTTTGAAGGTGTCTTACACTGCGGGCAAAAAGCAGGAAGACATAACGCCAACCAAGAACCGTGCAGGCCAAGATCAACCCGTGTTTGCTCCGGGTAGCTCGACGGTGGTCGATTTAACGGCCTATTACATCCCTATGAAAGATCTGACATTGCGTGCCGGTATCTTCAACTTAACGGATGCAGAATACTACAATTGGAGTGATGTTCGTGGGAGACAAGAAGAAGACAAATTCTACACACAAGCGGGCAGAAACTTCGGAATATCAGCAAAATACGATTTCTAATCATCGTTTCCATTAAATGAACAGGCCGCTTTTCATTGGAAAAGCGGCTTTTTTTGTACAAAGGCAGAGTGAAATTTGACGACTTTAAATATCAACAAAACTTGGCTACTTCAACAAGCTGGCCGCCACAAAAAGAAACTTGTTATTGCGAACGTCATTGCGATATTTGCGGCAGCTCTGAGTGTTCCAATTCCCTTATTAATGCCGTTGCTAGTGGATGAAGTGCTGCTCAGTAACCCCGCTGGTGGCATTGAATTACTTAACCATGCGATGTTGGATTCTTGGCAGACGCCAATGGGCTACATTGCAATGGTGACGTTTTTGGTCGTGTTTATGCGAATGGGAAGCCAAGCACTCAACATTTACCAAACTCGTCAGTTTACACTCATATCAAAATCTCTAACTTGTTACATGCGCCAGAAGTTGCTTGATAAGCTTGGCCGCATTAGCATGCGTCAATATGAAGAAAAAGGCAGTGGTGCTCTAACGTCACATCTTGTGACGGATATAGAGACGATCGACAGTTTCATCGGCAATACCTTGAGCCGATTTGTCGTATCCATCTTGAGTATTATCGGTATTGCGGCGGTGTTATTCTGGTTAGATTGGAAACTGGCTCTGTTTATCGTGCTACTTAACCCTGTGATTGTCTATTTGTCACGTCTGATGGGGCAGAAAGTAAAGCATCTTAAAAAGAGAGAAAACCAATCCTTTGAACGCTTTCAACAACGGTTGGTTGAAACGTTAGATGGCCTTTATCAGCTGCGCGCTGCAAATCGTGAGAAAGAGTACTTAGATCGTCTTAAAAAAGATTCAGACTCAATTCGTGTCGATGCAGACAATTACGCTTGGCAAACGGATGCCGCCAATAGAGTGTCGTTCCTAATGTTCCTCGTTGGGTTCGAGATTTTCAGAGCAGCCGCGATTGTGTTGGTTTTAATGGGCGATCTAACCGTTGGGCAAATCTTTGCGATCTTTGGTTACCTCTGGTTTATGCTCTCGCCGATCCAAGATTTACTTAGTATTCAGTATTCTTGGTTTAGTGCGTCTGCCGCGATGAAGCGCTTGAACGCGATTCTCGATCTGGAAGAAGAATATCGCCCAACCGCAACCGTTAATCCTTTCATAAAAAATGAATCATTCGATGTGGACATTCGTAATGTCAGCTTTTCTTACAACGACGAACGAAACGTATTGAAAGGCTTGAATTTGCGTATTCCAAAAGGCAAACGCGTGGCGTTAGTTGGTGCATCCGGTGGCGGTAAGTCGACATTAATTCAATTGTTACTCGGCATTTACCACAAAGAGAGTGGCGACATTTTAATTAATGGCTCTCCAATAGAAAGCGTGGGTTACGACCAGTTGCGCTCTAAGCTTGCGACCGTATTGCAACAACCGATGATTTTTAACGATACCATGAGGCAGAACTTGACCTTAGGGCAAGATTATTCTGACGACGCACTTCATCAGGCATTAAGTATTGCCCAGTTGAACGACCTATTAGCGACGCTTCCCGAAGGATTAGAATCCCAACTAGGGCGGCAGGGGGTGCGATTGTCAGGAGGGCAGAGACAGAGGCTTGCTATTGCCCGTATGGTGCTCTCAAATCCAGATTTTGTGATATTAGATGAAGCAACATCAGCACTCGATACGGCAACAGAAGCCGCGTTGCACGAAGCCTTAGATGAATTCCTAAACGGCAAGACAACGCTTATCGTTGCGCACCGCTTATCCGCCGTAAAACAAGCGGATTTAATTTATGTACTTGAAGATGGCAAAGTGGTGCAATCAGGGACTCATCATGATTTAGTGAACGAAAGAGGATTGTACCAAACCTTGTATGGCACACTCCAAGTCCATTAAGGCTGATCTAGCTTGTTAACAGTGCGTCAGTTTTGGCTGCGCACACAAAGTCGTTTTGATGAAGGCCTTTGATTGAATGGCTCCACCAGGTGACGTTAACTTGCCCCCATTCGGTAAGAAGTGCAGGGTGATGTCCCTGCGCTTCAGCCATTTCGCCCACGCGGTTAGTAAAAGCCAAAGCGAGCTTAAAGTTTCGGAATTTGAACGTTTGAGTAAGCCGTAATATCCCGTCTACCTCTATGACTTCCCAATTAGGAAGTGCCATCATTAATGATGCTATGTCTTCTTTTTCCACTTGAGGTGCGCCTACTTTGCAGGCTTCGCATTCAAGATCAGCTAATGGTTTGTTATTCATTGTTTATCCTATTTAAGCCTTTAATGGGTAGCTAGGAGAGCGTAATCCTAAGGATTTTGCTTGGTTTATCTTTCCATTAAGTCGATTTTTGTTAGTGAGAACAGTGTATCAATGGTATCAATCACAAAATATATCGGCTGAATGATATCAATGCGGTAAGGGGTTCTTAGTACTTCGACCACATCAAATGGCTTAATCTGTGGTTGATTTGAATAAGCATATTCCGTTTCTTCTGGGCTCGACAAGATTCCGCCGCCATAAATCTTATAACCATTTTTTGAGGTCAACAGTCCAAATTCCACAGTAAACCAGTAGAGCCGTGCTAAAAATACACGATCTTCATGACTAGCGTGTAAACCCAGTTGGCCATATTTTTGGGTGAAATCAGCAAAAGCGGGGTGAGTTAGCATAGCGCAGTGGCAAAAAATTTCGTGGAAAATATCGGGTTCTTGAAGGTAATCCATCTCATTTTTACTGCGAATGAATGTAGCGACCGGAAACTGCTTACTGGCCAATAACTCAAAGAATGTATCAAAGCTAATGAGTGCCGGTACACCTTTGCAACGCCAACCCGTGCAAGGCTCAAGAACTCGATTAATATCGTGTAATTGAGGTACTCGGTCGACGGGTAAATTGAGCATCTCTAGGCCCGACAAATATTCATCACAAGCCTTATTTTGGACATTATGTATCTGGCGCGTGACTAATTGTTTCCAGGTTTGATTCTCATCTTTTGTCCAGTGAAACGAGCCTTGCGTATCAGGTTTCTTTGCAACGTACAGAGTATTGGCAGCCATTGTAATTGCCTCCGAATCAGCGCGCGGGCGGATGGTATTAATTTAACTATTAATGGGGACTGGAGATTTGTCGACTTCTAGGGAACATCGAAAGAAAATGCACCTGTAACATATCCTTTACAAGTGACTGGTGCGAGCGACTAACGCCATTTATAAGTTTGCCGGTTTTGTGGAGAAATGTGTGAGCTGTGTCAACTTCTATAGATTGCGTTAATGGGTTTGGCAAAATTAATGCTCTTGATGGAATGGTCATTGGGGTACACTTAATGAAACTAAAATTAATCTTATATTTGTGATTTTTGCTCCAGCGTCTCAGCTGAGATAAAACACAGTTGTTAATAAATGGATATTTTTCAGTGAAAAAACACTAGCAGTATTGATAAGCTCGGCACTATTGGTCTCATTTTCTAGTCATGCAGAAAGTGGGCAACAAGAGCAGAAAAACCAAAAAGAGCGCGCATTTACGATTAAGTTTGGTGGTTCTAAGCTAAAAACTGACGTAACTGGCGATAAGAATTTTGAGCTATATGGGCGCTCTCTTGCTTTTGACTATACTTCTGAATCTAACAAATGGACTGACAATAAAAACGTCTATCTTGGTTACCTTGCTTCATTAGATGTCCACTACAACTCAAAGAAAAAAGCAGACAATCAAGCAGTTTATCAAGTTGAAGAAGTGAGCAGTTTGATCGGTAGCTTCGCACCAAAATTGAGTTACATGGTCACACAACAAACGGCTTTATTTGCTTATGCCGGAGTTTCGTACGGCGCATTGAAAGAACAAGATTATAAAAAGACACCGGGTTCATTAGCGTCTGAGAGAGATGCAGTCACCGGTTGGGGTTACTTATGGGGCTTTGGCGCTCGTTATGAACTCGATAACAATTTTGAATTTGGCGCAGAATTTCGTTCAAGTCATCTAAATGTTGATAATGACGAACGTTCGGGTAAAGCTGATCTGTACGGTTTGTTTGCAACAGCAGGATACCGTTTCTAGCTTTTGGCTTAAATGAAAAAACTGCCTTAGTTCATGATATCGCATGGTTTCAAGCCGAGTTTGAAGCCATGATTAAATGATGTTGTTCTGTCCAATAAATGATCTCATCAAGAGAGAGTGCTTTACCATTTATAAAGCCTTGCACGTAGTCACATTTTGCCGTGTTCAGTAAACCAATTAATTCTTGTTCTTCTACTCCTTCCGCAATAACGGTGCAATTCAAGCCATGAGCTAATGATATAGAACTGGTTACGATAGCGTGATCGGCACTGCTTATGTGCATACTCGATACAAAAGAACGGTCGATTTTTATCTGATCGATAGGCAGTTCACGTAACAGTGTTAATGATGAATAGCCCGTCCCAAAGTCATCTAGGCTAATTTTAAACCCCATGAGACGAAGCTCTTCCAGTACGATCTTAGTATTTCCTATGTTTTTAAGCATGTCACTTTCAGTCACTTCTAGCACAACTTGCGATGAGTCTAATTGTTCACTTTGCGCAAGCTGTTTCAAGTTGTCGAGTAGGGCGCTACTGGTGAGGTCATGAGCGGATAAATTTAGGTGAATACTGGCCTCTATACCTGCATTATTAAAAATATGTAAGTCGAGCATAACCTGATTGATCACCCAATCGGTGATATCTCTTATCAGATGGGTTTGTTCTGCGATAGGAATGAACAGTTCAGGAGAGATAAAGCTGCCGTCTTCTTGAGGCCATCGTATCAGTGCTTCGTAACCGTATAAGGTTTGTTTAAGTGTGTTAACAATGGGTTGGTAATACAGCCTAAATTCCTGATTATGCAATGCGGTTGTGATGCGACTGGCGATATCGAGTTGCTGTTTTGCCTTAACTTCTAACGCATCAGAATAAAATGAAACGCTGAGCCCTTTTCTTTTTGCGTCGTACATCGCAGAATCTGCTTGTTTCAATAATTCATCTTGGCTAGAACCAAAATCAGGAAAAATACTTACACCGATGCTGGCTGACACTGGAAGATTGTATTGCTCTAGTTGGAACCGTGGGCTGAGCTGTTCTGCTATTTCAGTGCAGTAAGAGTCAATGCGCTGTTTACTGTTGGTGTTCAATATAATGACAAATTCGTCTCCGCCAATTCGAGAATAAAACGCATCGGGAGGGACGACCACAGATATCCGCTTGGCGATGTTAACGAGCAATAGATCTCCTGTTTGATGGCCCATCGCGTCATTAACGTTTTTAAAATTGTTGATGTCGAAGAGCAAAACAGAGAAGGGTGTTTGGGCTGTGAGTCGCTCTGTCATCGCTTTGGAGCAATAAGCTCGATTAGGAAGCCCGGTCAATGAATCGTGTAGGGCATTGTGTCGTTCACTTTTGGCAATTCGCTCGATTTTAAGAATAGTACTCAAACTAAACCTAAGGACGATAGACACAAAGATACTGCCTCCGAACAGAATCGACGTCATCCCAATATCGACATAATTAGCGTCTCTTTTTCCTAACAGATAAGCTAAGTAGGCAACATAAGCTATCGAGAATGCGACAATCAGCCCCAACAGGAGCTTCCATCCGGGCTCTTCTGTTTTCATGCAAATGATGAGTGCTGGCTTAACAGAGAGTAGTAGGAGCCCAATTGCCACAATCATAAGGAAATCAGCAAAAATCAGCATAAATAACGGTGACTAGATTGATTGTAAGCGTGCATATAAGTCTTCTTCTGATTGCAATCTCTCTATAAGGTTAGCAAAATTTCTGAGAATCGGTATTAGACTTACGAATAAACTGATTTCATAACGAATGGACTCAAAAATAGTTGAGTGAATTGATGTTGTTAATGAGGTTTTGATAATTTGAGCAATAAATAAAATCGATTTATGCTTTAGATCAAGAAAAAACACGATTAAATGAACAAAAAGCCAAAATAAAGTTGAATGATTCAAAATATATTGAATAATAGGGTTACACCTTTTGTTGAGTTTATGTTTCAGCTCATTTATTAGTACCAATAGGAATTCTACCCCATGCAAAACGCATATGTACTCGTAATCAATTCTGGCAGTTCTTCCATGAAGTTTGCAGTTATCGATTCTGTAAGCGGCGACGCAATTTTAAGCGGTCTAGGTGAATGTTTTGGCCTTGATGATGCGCGCATGAGCTGGAAATACCAAGGTGAGAAGTCAGAAGTAGCCGTTGAGGGTGAGGGTAATCACCACCAACTAGCGATTAACCGTCTGGTTGATTTAGTCAGTGAGTATGGCTTCAATAAAGACCTTGTAGCGGTGGGTCATCGTATTGTACATGGTGGTGAAAAGTTTACTAAAACGGTTCGCATTACTGAAGAAGTAACAACTGAGATCGAAAGCCTTGCAGACCTTGCTCCGCTGCATAACCCAGCAGGTGCTGTTGGTATTCGAGCAGCAATGGAAGCGTTCCCAGCACTTCCTCAATTCGCTGTATTCGATACTGCTTTCCATCAAACAATGCCTGAGCGCGCATTTACTGGTGCCATCGCGAAAGAGCTATACACGGACTTTGGCGTGCGTCGCTACGGTTTCCACGGTACAAGTCACTACTTTGTTAGCCGTGAAGCTGCGAAGATGGTTAACAAACCCGTTGAAGAATCGAGCTTCATTTCTGTTCACCTAGGTAATGGTGCATCAGTATGTGCTATCAAAGATGGTAACAGTGTTGATACAAGCATGGGGTTCACGCCACTTTCTGGCCTAATGATGGGTACACGTTGTGGTGACCTTGATCCTGGCATCATTGAGTACCTTCTTAAGAAAGGCTGGTCGCAAGAGCAGGTATTTGACTCATTGAACAAAAAATCAGGCTTCCTAGGTGTGTCCGGTTTGACAAGCGATGCTCGCGGCATTCTCGAAGCAATGGAAGAAGGCCATGAAGGCGCGACATTAGCGTTCCAAGTATTTACTTACCGTGTGGCTAAATACATCGCCTCTTATCTAGCAGCGCTAGATTCACTGGATGGTATTATCTTTACTGGCGGTATTGGTGAGAACGCACTACCGATTCGTCGTGAAATCTTAAAAAATCTTAAACTACTTGGTTTTGTTGAAGACGAAGCCGGAAACGAAGCCGCTCGCTTTGGCGCTGAAGGTGTTATTGCTAAGTCAGAAATGCTTGACGCGGTCGCCATGGTTATTCCAACCAATGAAGAATTCGTAATTGCACAACAGTCTGTAGAACTTATTTAATCAGCGCTTCAAGCACTAGATTTGATTAAACCGCCAGTTTTGCTGGCGGTTTTTTTTGTTTGCCCAGCGAAGCTGGCAAACCCATTAGGCTGAAAGAAGCCTAAATCACCCTGATTGAGGGGAAGATAATCCGAATCGCAAGGGCGTTGCTGGCCAACGGCAGGGTTTGAAGGAAGCGATAGGAAGTTAACAGTACACAACGAAAGTGAACCTGATTCGGCAATTTAGGTGGGTAAGCGTGCAAAATAGCGTGAAGCCCGATACTCAATCAGACCTAGATTGTGCTTGAGGGTGGCATTGTTAACAGGGAGCCAGTGCAGTAACTGGGGAAGCCTGACACCACATCCGAGCAAACGTCGGAAGCATAAACTCAAGGCGAGAGCCAAGATCTATGTTGGTGCGAGGTGGCAGATGAATCCGTAGTAGTGAGTAAAGCTCGGCCGGTGAAGCCCAGTAATGGTGTGGAGGATAAAACTGAGCTGACCATCAGTAACACGTCTGATGGGACAACATTTTGCCAAAAGCAATCTGGTGTTGCGAAGGGATGAAGTACATTTTAAGTCTGTGATGAGCAGATGTTTTTTTTTCAGTGGTATACAAGTTGATTAGCTATCGAGGTATTCCGTCTCGGTCTTTGTGAAAGCAAAGCACTGAAGCGAGAAACCGTACAAGGGAGTAACTCTGACTCACTCTAGTAAATTGCCATTGAGCTAGAAGGCTAGAGAGTGGAGTGAAATACACCAACACTGTGAGAGAGCATTTGTCCCCACACGGCACACAATCTAAAGGAAAAAGTTGAGAGTTTACTACAGTTTATATGGTCACTTGCTCCACAAAGAGCGACTCTATAAAGGATTTAAAAAAGTGTGGAAAGCGAAAGGCGCGGCCGGAATAGATAGGCAGAGCCTAAGCGACTACGCCCAAAATCTGAGTGATAACCTAGATCAACTTCTTCTGGAACTCAAAACCAAGCGATACACCCCTCAACCCGTCAGACGGGTTGAAATACCGAAAGATGATGGTGGGGTGCGATTACTTGGGATCCCAACAGTACGGGATAGAGTTGTCCAACAAGCTCTAAATGATCTATTAACCCCAATCTTCGAAGAGCAGTTTCACCCATCCAGCTTTGGGTATAGACCGAATCGAAGTTGTCACGATGCTATAAACAAAGCGACGATGTTCATCCGTCGATACGGAATGCAACACGTCGTAGATATGGACTTATCGAAGTGCTTCGATAAGCTCGATCATGAGCTTATTCTAAAAAGCATTAAGAAACGAGTCACAGACAGTAGCGTACTGGAGCTCATCAAACAGTTCCTGAAAAGTGGCGTAATAGTTGATGGAGAGTGGCAGCATACCGAGATAGGTAGTCCGCAAGGTGGAGTAATAAGCCCACTGATAGCGAACATCTATCTGGATGCGTTTGATCAAGAGATGCGAAAGCGAGGACATCGAATAGTCCGTTATGCCGACGACATACTGATCTTCTGTCGCAGCCGTAAAGGTGCAGAAAATGCGCAAGTACAGGCAACGAAGGTCCTGGAAAAACAGCTCAAGTTAACGGTGAACGAAACCAAATCACACATAGCGCACAGCGGCGAAGGTGTGAAATTCCTTGGAATAGAAATCGGTAGCCATTATAGCCGTATTCAGCCAAAGAAAATGTCGACGTTCAAAGGAAAGTTGAAGCGAGTGACAAGACGCAATGGCGGTAAGCCATTGTTAGAAGTCATTAAACAACTGAATCCACTTCTGAGAGGGTTCAGCCAGTACTTTCGAATAGCGAATGCCAACAGGGAGTTTAAGAAACTGGCCGCGTGGTTAAGGCGAAGACTTCGCAGCGTCCAATTACGATTATGGAAAAAACCGACCCGACTCCACCGCAGGCTAAGACAGCTAGGTTACGAAGGGTCATTCAGGTATATCTGTATGGATAGTTGGAGAAATGCTGCGAGTCCATTAGCCAGTTACTCGATGCCAAATCAATGGTTTAACGACCTTGGATTAGTGAATCTTGAACACGTTAGGACAGGATATGTGTTCAGCCATTATGCTGAATGGAAATGTGCATGAGCCGTATACGAGGTCCGTACGTACGGTTCTGTGAGAGGGATGAGGCGGAGACGCCTCACCCTACTCGATGAAATTGCGTTATCAAGTGCTGGAGGCGTGAGCTAGCTAAATGTCTTAGGTTGTTATTTGTGCTATATATAAGTATATGCAGTAAATATAATAACAACGACATTGGCTAAACTCATAAATGTTTGATAGAGCGAAGAAAATCTACGAATATGCAGAACCGAACCTAACCATAGTTGCGATTATGGGGATTGTCGGATTTCCCGCGTATTACTACATATGGCAGTTCTTAGTACCTGGCGGGTATGAGAATCTCGGGCTTCGTTTAGCCTGCGGTGCCTTTCTGATCCCAATTTTGCTTAGGCACAAAATTCCCTACGCTTTTAAACGTCAACTGTATGTTTATTACATTGTGGCGTTAGGTGTGTGTTTACCCTTCTTTTTCTTCTTTATGCTGCTTAAAAATGATTGGTCTATCATTTGGGTTATGTCGTTAATGTCGGCGATTTTCTTGCAGATATTGCTTATTTATGACTCAAAGATCGTGGCTCTGCAAAGCGTCGTTGCTTTTGTTGCAGCTTACGCAGCCGTGCATGTTAGCGGGGGCAACAACGAGCTCTACGCCTTAGATTGGAATTACATTCCCATATTGGTGTTTACTTATGTGTTTGGCACCTTGTTTCACTATCGAAATCATGCAGAGCATGAACAACGGGTATCGCTTGCCAAATCATTTGGTGCGGGAATTGCCCATGAAATGAGAAACCCACTCAGTGCCGTCTACAGTTCTATTGAAGTCATTAAATTTCTCTTACCAGATCGCAATGCGCAGCATTTGTCGGATCAATATCATCTAGATGCCAAAGACTTAGATGAGATCAACCTGATCTTAGATGATTCTATGTCGGTGATAGAGAAAGGCAACGAGACCATTAATCTGTTACTCACATCCATTGATGAGCATAAGTTGTCTACATCGAGCTTTAAACGATACTCGCTTGGTGAAACATTAGAAGCTTCTATCAATAGTTTTCACTACGCTGATAAGTCTGATCGCAGCAAGATTCACCTTGAATTTAGTAAAAGTGAGGAGTTTTTTGGCAGTGATGTTCTGGTGAGGTACGTAATATTTAACCTGTTGAAAAATGCGTTTTACTACAAGTATAAAGCAAAATTCCAGCTCAATATTCAGCTTAGGGTCGATGATGAAGAGTGGAATGTGATAAGCGTCGAAGACAGCGGTCCAGGCATGGATCTTGAAGCTCGAGAGCATATTTTTGACGATTTTTATACATCGGGTAAGAAAGGGGGCTTTGGTCTTGGCTTACCATTTTGTCGAAAGGTTATGAAAGCGTTAAACGGAAAAATCACCTGTGAAAGTGAGTCAGGAGCAGGAACCAAGTTCTCTCTTTATTTCCCGAAATATCACTCAGATGTTGTATTAAACGCTAAATCTGAATTAATCAGAACGAAATCTCTGATTTATATTGGCTACAAGAACGCTACGTTGAACGCATTGCAGTCTCATGCGTTTTTCTCTGGTTACAAATTACATGCATATAGTAATGACTTTCAACTTAACTCGTTTGAATTGACTGAAGACGTTGTTTTGATCGACTTAAGCATTTTTAAGGATGACATTGCGGCATTTTCGGCATTAGAACGCAAACTATGCAATTATGAAGGCAAAATTGTTTATCTATATGCTGGTAATATTTTGGACTGCTTTAAGCTGAATAGAATATTGCCTTATGAATTAATGGAGATCAGTACTTTTGGGCAAAACCTAGCAGTAAAGCTAGACAAATTATTTTTCGAGATTTCCCAACAGACTCCTCGCTCAAATGCAAAGCCTAAACCGTCGCCTACGCAACCAACGGTGCTCATTGTCGATGATAATGCCTCACTTCGCACTTACTCTTCGACTTTATTAGAGAGACAAGGTTATAAGGTATTACAAGCTGAAAATGGTAAATCGGCCTTGCAAGTATTGAAATCGAATTTAGTCAATTTGATTTTGATGGATCTTGAAATGCCCGAGATGGATGGAATTGAAACCACAAAAGCAATTCGAGATATCAATTATGAATATAATGGTAAGGAAATACCAATTATATGCTTTACCGGTGAAAAATGTGAGCGAACATTAAAAGCCATTTCAGAAAGTGGAATGAATGATTATATACTTAAGCCGGCTTCGAAAGATATACTAATTAATAAAGTTGCAACTTGGGTATAATAAAGAAAGGTACCTTTTCTTTATATTAATAAGTTGTAACTTTAAGTTATATTATTGGATTTTGCAGCGCTGCATACCGTTAAAACATGATCAATGTCTCTGTTGGTAATATCACTGTTCACAGATAACCTGATAATGCTCCGGTTTTTTGGTGTTGCTGGATGACAAAAGACGGAACCAAATAACCCGTGTTGCTCAAAATAATCTCGAACGACTTCTGTATTTTCTTCACTCCCGGTTTCAATTGACACAATTTGAGACTGACTCTGGATTCGATACCCCAATTGTCTTAATCCGTTTCTCAGTTTATCCGACTGTTCAAATAGGCGTGTTCGCTCTTTATCGCGACCTTTAATGAGGTCGAGTGTTGCCTTTAACGTTTCCATTTCATGAGGCAAGATTGCTGAACTGAAAATTGCCGGTAAAGACGTGTATGGTAGCCAACGATTCATCTCTGAATGACACAAAATCGCACCAGCACGATAAGCGAAGGCTTTGGCCAAACTAAGGGTCATGAAGTCGACTTGTTCTGTCAAACCGAGCTCTACCAGCAAACCGGCTCCGTTGGGACCGTGCGTACCTAATGAATGGGATTCATCAACAATGACTGCGCAGCCACTTTCGTTTGCAATGTTTACAATGTCCTTAAGTGGAGAAACAGTGCCAACGGTGCTGTAAACGGAATCTACGATGACAATGCCTGGGCCATGTTGATCGATCAGCTTCTGTAGATGCTTGGTTTTGTTATGCATGAAAGAGTAGATTGGGCTGTTCGCGTTTTGTGCGCCATGCCACAACGACATATGGGCATAAAAGTCGATATATATGGGCGTGTCTTCGGAAGCGATGGTATGCAGTAAGCCAACGTTTGCAGCCCAGCCTGACTGAGCAACGATGCACTGAGAAAACTGAGTGAATTCACTCAATTGGTATTCGAAGGTATTAGAACTCTTTTCCGTTTGTTCAAATACGGCAGACATGACGATTTCTTTTTCAGCATTTTGAATGGAATCTATTTGTCTTTGTTTGATTGATGGATGATTAGACACAGCCAGATAATCGTTACTTCTTAATACGATACCTGTATTGTCAGGTTCAAGTCCAAGCACTAAATGTTTGGCATTTTTCCGGCACAAAATATGATTGTCAAGATAGGAATCTAGCCTGTCACTAATAAAAGAAGGCAAAGGTTTTGAATGGTTATTTTCAATATTCATTTTTTAGTACTCATTTTAAGAATAATGTAATGTCAGCTGACAAAACTAGTTATTGCTCAATAAATAAATACTGTCATCATGAGAAAGTAATTAATTTGAAGTTGTGTACAATATTAACTATTCTATATTTTGTATTTGAATATTCTAATTACCCTTTTGGAGGTCTATTCCTTAGGTAAGTAGGGGCTATTTGTTGTTTTAAAATTCAAATATTCTAATGTAGTTGATCCGCAATTTAGTGGGGATGTTTTAAGAAATGAACGACATAATTTTTAAACACCCAACAAACTAAAAATGTCGCGATGAGCAGTTCTGTCAGGCCGAAACTCATCAACCAAGACCATTGTGGGTAATCGGAATGGAACCAATCGGTTAAATGATGCATGGCGATGGAGCTGATAACTGAAGGGAATGTCACCGCGGCGATCGATGGCTGAAATTTCAAACGCAGCAACGGGATGTAACATAGGTAGATCAGCAGAGTCATCGTAATGGCAATACCTGCGAGCGCGCCCGTTAAAATGGGATCAGGTGCCTTAAAGTTAACGAGGTAGGCCGCTAACGTTAAGTTAATTGGTGCGGCCATGATGGCTAAAGTTGGGCGGGCTCGTCGCGGTAACATGCCAGCAAAAACCAAACGATACAACACCACTGGCAACATAAAGAAATAGATGGTAATACAAATTGCTGCAATGGTTTCTGAATAGAGCGTATGACCAAGCTGTGAACCAGCAAGAGAGCTGCTAATTAGTCCGACAGGGTAAAGGAACCAACTTGGTACTATGTTAGATAACTTGAAATTTTTAATCTGAAAGTAGAAAAAACAAACCATCATGACAATGTGTAACCCTAAAGCTAAAAACCAAAGAAAGTAGGCTACATTAGGCACAATAGTCGCGAGATAATCGCATAAAATGAGTAATCCCATGCTGATTGGAGCCATAAGACTGCCATTTAGAGGGTTACGTATTTCGGTGATAAATCGGCGATAATTTGTTAGGTATTGAATAATTACGGGAACGAGCAGCGAACCGCCAACTAACGCACAGAACGGACGAAACCACACACCTACAGAAGGAGCATAAAGCATCCAAGCTTGACCCAGCCCGATAACCCCAAGAGCAAGAGAAGCAAGAGATAATGGAACCGCTCGGCGAAAATTTGGCAACGCGATGTTCAACGTGGAATCCTAATAGTCAATTTGAGCATAGTGTACCAAAAAGACTATACGCTTGCTTTGTTATTCGCTCACGATTTGTACTGAAAAATGCTTGTTCTCGCGATGGATTGTTATCTTATTTACCCGTTTCATTTTGTTGAGTGGGCAAATCTTGTTGTCTGAGTTTATCGTTCTTTAATGTGCGATGAAGTAGTTGGCTGTAGATAGGCTGTCCACCAAATAATTGAGCAATGATAACTGCCCCTAAACAAGTAATAATCAGTGGCAAGATGAGGTAGTAATTGTTAGTCATCTCGATCACGAGCAGTATTCCCGTTATTGGTGCTCGCACTGTTGCAGCAAATAAAGCGCCCATGCCTGCAATCGCAAACATTCCAGCCTCTAATGGTAACTCAGGCAACATCGTTTGCGCGATGAGGCCAAATGCATAGCCAAATAGGGTACCAAGAGCAAGCATAGGCGCAAATATGCCACCGGGAGCACCAGAGCCAAAGCAAAGAAGGGTGGTAAGGATGCGGCCTAGAAACAGCAGCAGTAGAATATTCGTGCCATATTCACCTTCTGTTACCGCCGGTATCAGCCCAATACCGCCGCCGGTAAGTTCTGGTACATACAACAATAACAAACCAAAGCTACCGCCCAAAATGGTGCCGGTAATCAGATACCTTTTACGGTCATTTCTATGAATCGCGACAAATGCATCTTGGGACAGAGTCACCAACTTATTAAATACCACTCCGAATAGGCCAAACAAAACCCCAAGTAATAAGAATAACCATAATGCCTGAAGGTCAGGAGCCTGATACTGCGGCATGGTAATGACGGCTTGTTGTCCATTGATCGAACGAAATACAATGTTTGCAGAGATAGCAGAAATGATAACAGCCTTGATCGATATAAGTGAATATCGAAATTGCGGGCGCATTTCTTCTACGACAAACATGATCCCCGCTAACGGTGCATTGAAAGCGGCAGCAAGACCACCAGCAGCCCCCGAGGCCAGTAAGGAATGTTTAGTATCATCGTTCTTTACTCGGAATATATCGCAGACCATACGACCAATGTTGCCGCCCATTTGGACGGTTGGACCTTCGCGCCCCAATACCATGCCAGAACCAAGAGCACCAAGTCCTCCAATGAATTTAACCGGCAGAACTCGCCACCATCTAACCGGGCGCATGTTGTCCATTGCACCTTCGATCTCTGGTATACCGGAGCCTGCCGCTTCTGGTGCAAATTTATGAACCAAAAAATACCCGATGAATGCCAATGCGGCACTGATCAAAAAGGCGGCAAGCCACAGCGGGATGGCGTTACCTATTTCATTTTTTAACCAATCGGTGCGGGTTTCTGAAACAAAATGGACACCAAGTTCAAACAAGGTTCCAAGCAACCCAGCAAGAATGCCGACAATACATGACTGAAAAAGCACAGACACAGGCGTTGTGTCTCGAGAAAGAAATTGATTAATAGCACCGCGTGGGAAGTGTGCAAGCAAAGATTGCTTAACCTTTTCTTTTCTTGTCATTTTGCCATTGCCTAGCGTGAGGAGGAGTAGAGATCTGGCGATTATAATGGATCTATAGACGAGCAACAGGCATAAGAATGAAAATTACAATTGCAAAAATAGTATGTGCATATTTCAAAAATGAAGAGTACAAAAGTTGAAGCAGCATCACATAATGAATATTGAGTGATTGGCATACTTGCAAACTCACGGATGTATACCATAGTTAACGTGTAAGGCGAAGTAACTCGAACCAACATGGAGGAGAAGGCGCTTTACTCACAATTTGGATGGAATCGAAAAAAATTGTAATTCCTCGTACATTGTTTAGGGCCATCGTTTGCCCTAATTCGCAAACTCACGATTGAGTCTCGAGGTAAAGGCGTACTTTAAAGAGTACGCCTTTTGTCTTTAAGTCTTACATCAAAACCGAGTATACTCCTTGTTAATAAAGGAGCTTATCTATGATCACTGCTGTACCTACCAATATTATCACCGGATTTTTAGGTGTGGGTAAAACCACCGCTATTCTTAATTTACTTAAAAATAAACCTGAGTCAGAAAACTGGGCTGTTCTTGTTAATGAATTTGGTGAAATCGGTATCGATGGCGCTTTAATGTCTGAACATGGTGCAATGATTAAACAAGTTCCGGGTGGGTGTATGTGCTGTACAGCAGGTGTTCCTATGTCAGTCGGAATTAACGCTCTTTTGCGTCAAAAACCTGATCGTTTGATCATAGAGCCAACAGGACTAGGTCACCCTAAACAAGTCGTTGCCGTTCTCACCTCTGAACAATATCAAACAAGTGTTGATTTAAAAGCAACGATTGCGTTGGTCGATCCTAGAAATCTCAGTGACGAGAAATACACGTCAAATAGCAACTTTAATGATCAACTTGATAGCGCTGATGTCATCATAGCCAATAAGGCCGATCAATGTGCCGAGAGTGACATTGAGCAATTTCAGCAATGGTTAGAGACTTCAAGTGCTCGCGGCAAACTTCATAATGTGGTCAGTCATGGAGACATCCCATTAGAGCTGCTTGATATTGAGCGACTTCAAGGCATTGAATCGACCAAGTTACATGCCCATCATCACGAACACGCCGATTTAGAACCGCAATTCATGTTGCAACCGGGTCAATCGTTTGTACGAAAAGAAAACAAAGGGCAGGGTCACTTCAGTTGTGGTTGGTTATTTGGAGCCGAACATATTTTCGATTTTGACCTGATGTTTAGCATGCTAAATGCGCTTACCGCAGAACGAGTTAAAGCGGTTGTGAATACCACAAATGGTTGCTATTCATTTAACTTAGCCAATGGTGTACTTTCCGTGAACGAAATGAGTTTGGACGGTTTTGAAACAAGAATGGAAGTGATTGATAGCCAGTTACTGGGCTGGGATCAATTAGAAGCGGCGCTGTTACACATAGGTGGCATTGCGACGTAACCAATAATAAAGAGTCTCGCTCTTGGCTATATAGTGAGGTACTGCCTCATTATAGTTAGGAGTGAGCATTGGCTTTTGCCAACGGAGTCGGCTTTGCAAGATAGAAGCCTTGATAGAATTCGATATTGAGCTTCGCCATTTCCTCTAGCTGTTCACTGGTTTCAATCCCTTCAATAACCGTAGGCGCATGCAAACTATTACCTAATAGTAACGTATCGTAAAGAGGCTGCTTGTCACCAGACATGTAAGCCAACAATAATCCCCGATCGATTTTCAAGACATTCGGTTTGATTAACGCGACACGTTGTAAGTTTGAAGAAAGGCTGCCAAAGTCATCAATTGCAACATGAAACCCATTGTCTTTGAGTTCTCTGACCGCAATGCTCAAAGCTATATCATCGGTAGACTCGCTTTCAATGATTTCCTGAACGAGTTGATCAGGTTTTAAATCAAGCTCGTTGAGGCGAGTGAGCAATAGTGAGTTGTTCTTAAGTGCATTGACTCGATGTTCATTTGAAATGGGTAAAGTATTGAGGAACAGTTTTAAATGCGATTGCTCGGTTTGAGCAAAATTTCTGATGTGTACTGCTTGGCTTAATTGGTCAACGTTGATTTTATCTTCGTTTGATATTGAGTCCAACGCAAAAATGTCTGAGGGCGGTATTGGGTTTCCGTTAATGGCACACGTAATTCGCAATAGCGCTTCGTACCCGATGACATCATTTGATTGATCGAAGATAGGTTGGAAGACGCTATCGAGCAACCAATCTTTATAATGAGCGTAGTGTAATTTCGTATCTTCGTGGATTCTACACCGATTGCTGAAATCGGAGCGGGATGAGAAAATCATTTCGGGCTCTTACCTCGACCAAATTAGGTGGTCAGTTGTGCTTATTCTACCAATGTGAAAGCATGATACACGTTACAAGACAAAGTACCATTACTGAGTTAATGCCAAAATAATAAATGTAAAAATGGGGAGCGACGTCCCCATTTTAGTATTTTATCAATAATGTTTCGTTTATCTCTTATTTCTGAGATAACGCTTACGGCGCTCTTCTTTCTTCTTAATTTGTTCTTCTGCTTTCTTCTCTGCTGCCGCTTCAACTTCGACCAGTTCTTTTGTAATCATCTCTGGAAGCTCGAGGGTGACTTGGCCTAAAGTCCCGTTTCGAAGTTCATGTAGCAGAATCTCAGATGATTTATGTAAATCAATGCGACCACCAGAGCGCAGGGCACCGCGCTTACGGCCGATAGCTTCCATTAACTCAACGTCAGACTCTGGAAGCTCGTCAATTTGATAGCGCTCTTTAAGCAATTGAGGGTATTGCTGAGCAAGGTATTCAACGGTATAGAATGCAACTTCATCGTATTCCATCGCTGTGTCTTTAACCGCGCCCGTTGCCGCAAGGCGGAAACCACTATGTGGGTTTTCAACTTTTGGCCACAGAATCCCTGGAGTATCAGACAGCACAACACCATTTTGTAGATTAATACGTTGCTGACGACGTGTAACCGCTGGTTGGTTGCCCGTTACTGCAATAGTACGGCCTGCAAGCGAGTTAATGATGGTCGACTTACCAACGTTAGGGATTCCCATGATCATCGTACGTATGTTTTTGCCCAACTGCTCACGGTGAGGAGCAAGTTTACGTACCGTATCCATGATTTGCTGAATTTCGGAAGGATTAGACGTTGTTACCGCCATTGCCTTCACACCTTGTTCTTTTTCTAGGTGCTTGATCCACAGCTCTGTCAACTCAGGATCCGCAAGGTCGCGTTTGTTCAGCACTTTCACACAAGGCTTATCGCCACGCAAAGTAGAGATCATTGGATTTTCGCTGCTAAAAGGAATGCGAGCATCGAGAACTTCAATGATGACATCTACTTGAGGGATAACTTCTTCGATTTCTTTACGGGCTTTGTGCATGTGTCCCGGAAACCATTGGATAGACATTGAGATAAACCTTGTATAACTAAACTTGCTGCCAATTGTAATGGCTTATGCGAGAGGGTAAAGGCTTTTATTAGCAGAAACCGAGAATTCACGTGAGACTAGGCTGCTAGCCATGTGAATCAGGAGAATACAAACCATTCGTGCCGTTATTAAGCAGTGTTGAAATGCCATTCGCGTGCGTCGGCCTGCTAAACAGAAACCCCTGAGCAATGTCGCATTTTAATTCTTTTAGTACGCCAACTTGTTCTGGGTGTTCTATGCCCTCAGCAATAACGTCACAACCGAGGTTATGCGCCATTTCGATCATTGAGCCAACCAGTAGGCGTGTTTTTTTATCGGTGAGAAGATCATCAATGAAATACTTATCAATTTTAATACAGTCTAGCTTGAGGTGTTTAAGTGAAGCGAAAGAGGAATAACCGGTACCGAAGTCATCAATTGACAGGATAATTCCGAGCTTGTTTAGCTCTTCGAATACGGGCAGATTTTTATGTTCTGTTTGAACGACCGTTTCGATCACTTCCAGCTCCAAATTTGATGCAAGAATTCCCGTTTCAGTAATAACGCGCTTAATCAAAGGGATGAAGTCGGGGTCTATAAAGTGATTTGGCGAGATATTGACAGCAATCCGTTTTGGATCAAGGCCTTGTTTCTGCCATATCATAAATTGGCGACAGGCTGTTTTAAGAACCAGTTCAGTGAGTGGCTTTATCATCCCTATGCGTTCTGCTGTGGCAATAAAGTCACATGGAGAGACTTGGCCAAGTTCTGGGTGTTGCCAGCGAGATAGAGCTTCTAGCCCCACGTATTGATCATTTTCTAGGTTGATTTGTGGTTGGTAGACTAAAGACAGCTTTTGCTGTTCGATTGCTTCACGAAGGTACTGTTCAACTTTAAGACGATATTTTGCTTTTTCGGTCAGTGACTGGCTGTAAAAAGAAAATTGGTTCTTACCACGCTCTTTGGCTGTGTACATCGCTGTATCCGCCGCTTTTAATAGACTTTGTAGGTCATGGCCGTCTTGCGGATAAAAAGCAACGCCGATACTGCTGGTTTGGGTGTGTTTTCTTCCTGACAAGTAACAGGTTTGAGAAATGGCATTAAGGTACTGAGTCGCGATTTCTGCGGCCGTGTGAGTATCATCAGCCTCTTCAACGACAATACAAAATTCATCACCACCTAGCCTAGCTAGGAAGTGCGAAGAAAAGCCCGCAGATTCGATATGACGAGCAATGGTTTGTAGGTGACGATCACCAAAGTCGTGACCCAAGCTGTCGTTGATGTCTTTAAAATTATCGAGATCGAGATAGAGCAAAGCGAATTTTTTATTGCTTGATGAATGAGTAATGAGCTTTTGAAGTTCTATATACAAACTCGCCCGGCTGGAAAAGCCGGTGAGTTGATCAGTAAAAGCCAATTCTTGGATGCGTTGCTGATTTTGGTCTCGCTCCATCAAAATACCGGCGAGCATAGCGGCGGATGTTAAATCGTTAGATTCTTGCTCCGTTGGCAAAGCGGGATGGTTATAGTACGTACCAAAGGCTCCAAGGACTTTTCCCGTCGAGCTTTTAATCGGTTCAGACCAGCAACTGCGTAAACCATGGGGTAGGGCGACATGTTTGATATTTGCCCATTTGTGGTCGGTACTGATGTCTTCAACTAAGACGCGTTTCCCGGTGTATGTCGATGTACCGCAAGACCCAATATTAGGGCCATTTTTTAGACCGTGCACCGCCTTGCAGTATTCATCTGGTAAGCTTGGTGCACCCCCATGAAGTAAGGTGTCGCCTTTTAATTCCAGCATTGAGCATCGCATCCCCTGATGCCTGCTTTCATACATTTTTGCGATCTCAGTGTACACATCGGACGCTTGTTTACCGATGGCGATCATCTCAAGAATCTGAGCGTTTTTTGTATTGAATGCTTCGTGCTCTTTTTTCGCGTTGATGTCGACAAGAGAACCGATCAGGTGCTGCCGTTGGTTTGGAGTGAACAGGGTGAATGCACTGGCGCGAACCCAAAGATAATGGCCGCTTTTGTGTTGTAATCGAATTTCGGCTTCAAAAGAATTTGAGTGAGTGACGATGGACTGTTTGGCATCGCTGATGAGTGATTGCCATTCTTGAGGCTGCATAACAGAGGCAAGGGTTAATGGGGGGGCGGTGTCGTCTTCTTCGTACCCGAGCCTGATTTTCCAATGTGATGAAAAGTGGACGTCATCGGTTTGTATATCCCAGTCCCAAGAATCTTGATTTACGCGACGCATCGTATTCAAAAATCGGTCTGTATCTTGGGTCTCTGAACGCGAACGAGACGATTCGGAGCCAACAATAAGATCGGACTTGTTACGCTTGTTTCTGTCGGGAGGGTTATATTCCACTAGTATACGGCGCTCAAATGGTATGTTCATTTAATTTTACAAAACGATACAAATAATGAACAGGGTTATTCGTTAGAAAGTGACTTCTAACCCAAGTATTGTCTAAAGATGCATTTTATTACTCGATGTTCACACTGTTTGTTTGTGATCTTATTCACGATTTCCTCTTCATAGCTAACGATCTAGGAATTTTTCCTAATGACGTTAAGCCCGTTTCTCAAGCCAG
This sequence comes from Vibrio tapetis subsp. tapetis, assembly GCF_900233005.1. Classification (NCBI taxonomy): domain Bacteria; kingdom Pseudomonadati; phylum Pseudomonadota; class Gammaproteobacteria; order Vibrionales; family Vibrionaceae; genus Vibrio; species Vibrio tapetis. The sequence goes on along the minus strand of NZ_LT960612.1, from coordinate 1,798,254 downwards.
GCACTGTCATCATTTCTACAATCAGTTTCATCAATAAGAGCTGCACCAATAAATTGACCACTCGATAGTTCGTTTAATTTGGGACGTAGTATGAATTTGACTGTTTGGCGTGATGACTCTGTTTGGAAAGCACGCGAAATGGATGGACTTTAGTGAGTATCCTGGAGATTTCACATGTTAAAACTGCTAGAACAGGTTAGAAAACCAACCCTAGACTTACCTGTAGAACAACGACGCAAAATGTGGTTCAAACCATTTATACAATCATATCTGGTTGTATTTATTGGTTACTTAACCATGTATTTGATTCGAAAAAACTTTAATGTTGCGCAAAACGACATGATCTCGACCTATGGTTTGTCGATGACAGACTTGGGTTTAATTGGTCTTGGTTTTTCGATTACTTACGGTATCGGTAAAACGGTCGTTTCTTATTATGCCGATGGAAAGAACACTAAACAGTTTCTACCCTTCATGTTGATTCTTTCAGGCATCGCAATGATCGGCTTCAGCATGAGCTTGGGCGGGTCGAGCATTAGCTTGTTCCTAATGATTGCATTTTACGGCTTGAGTGGCTTCTTCCAAAGTACGGGTGGTCCTTCTAGCTATTCTACGATTACCAAGTGGACGCCGCGCAACAAACGAGGCAGTTACTTAGGCTTATGGAATATGTCACACAATGTCGGTGGTGCAGGTGCTGCGGGCGTCGCGTTATTTGGTGCGAACTACCTGTTTGACGGCCATGTGATTGGCATGTTTGTTTTCCCATCGATCATTGCGATTGTTGTGGGTTTCTTTGGCCTACGTTTTGGTAATGACTCACCAGAAGCTTATGGCCTAGGTAAGGTGGAGGAACTGTTTGACGAAGAGTTGAGCCAAGAAGACATCGATACTGAAGAAAACCAGATGACTAAGCGCGAAATCTTCATGGAATACGTGCTGAAAAACAAAGTAATTTGGCTATTGTGCTTTGCGAACATTTTCTTATACATCGTTCGTATTGGTATTGATCAGTGGTCAACTGTTTACGCATATCAAGAGTTGGGTTTATCTAAAGAAACAGCAATTTCAGGTTTTACGTTGTTTGAAGTTGGTGCCTTGGTTGGTACATTGATGTGGGGATACCTATCCGATTTGGCCAATGGTCGCCGTGCGCTTGTAGCTTGTGTTTCGTTGGTATTGATCATATTTGCCCTAGAATTTTATCAACATGCGACCAACGAGTACATGTACTTAGGGTCATTGTTCATCTTAGGTTTCTTGGTCTTTGGTCCACAATTATTGATAGGTGTTGCTGCTGTCGGTTTCGTTCCTAAAAAAGCCATCAGTGTAGCCGATGGCGTAAAAGGCACATTTGCGTACCTAATTGGTGACAGTTTTGCAAAACTTGGCTTGGGTATGATTGCCGATGGTACGCCAATTTTTGGTCTAACAGGTTGGGCTGGTACGTTTGCAGCGTTAGACACCTCTGCGGTGATTTGTATCGGATTACTTTTGTTTGTTGCGATTGCCGAAGAGAAAAAGATACGCCAAGCGAAGAAATTGCTGGCTGCATCTGACGCGATATAACGTCGGGTGACAGAATGAATGCCACCATGAGCGTAAGTTCACGGTGGCATTTTTGGTTTTATAGATTGCACGGCTTACATTGCTTGCGTGACTCCAATTGCTTGCGTACCGAGAGGTTTGAGAGTAATTTAGCCCGTTTTTAAACATAGGTAGAATCATCCATGATCAAAGTTGCGCTGATTGACGATCATATGATCGTGCGCTCTGGGTTTGCCCAGCTATTGTCGTTGGAATCCGATATTGATGTAGTCGGAGAGTATGGTAGCGCTAAAGAAGCGAGGGCGGGTCTGCCTATAACGCTGCCTATGGTGTGTATCGTCGATATTTCTATGCCCGACGAAAGTGGGTTGGATCTTCTTAAAGACATACCGTCTTCCATTGCGTGCGTCATGCTCAGTGTTCACGATACGGCGGCCATGGTAGAAAAAGCGCTTGAGGCTGGCGCTAAAGGTTACCTTAGCAAGCGTTGTAGTCCAGACGAGTTGATACAAGCTGTGCGCACCGCTTCAGCTGGAGGATGCTATTTAACGCCCGATGTTGCTTTAAAGCTGGCGTCTGGTGGAAGAGAGGCTGGTTGCTTGAATAAGCTCACCAAACGTGAACGTCAGATTGGTGAAATGCTCGCATCAGGCTTAGATGTAAAATCGGTCGCGTTGGAACTGGGTTTAAGCCACAAAACGGTACACGTGCACCGCGCTAACGCGATGGACAAACTCAACGTCAAAAATAATGTGGGTCTATGTAAGCATTTTCAAGGTGATGGCATCTGATGCGAAACTATGTAGTGATGTCACTTTGCGGTTGGTTCCTTATGCTAACCAGCTGGTTTTGTCTTTGGGTCATCGGCTACTACTTTGTCATGGATGCAGAGCTTGCGATTTTACTGTTTCCGTTTGCGCTCCGACTCGGAGTTAGTCTACATGCCCCGAAAAAATATTGGCCTGCTGTGTACAGCGCTGAGTGGTTTTTAACGATATCATTGGCGATTCTTTTGGATCAGCCTCAGTGGCTTACGGTGCTGGCAGCCAGTGTTGCGAGTATCCCTGTCATTTGGTACGCCCAGAAATACAACGCAGGTACTCAGTGGCGCCGTTTAAGCACCATGGCGGGGGTGATTGTTTTTACCGCATTGCTCAATACCGCTTTTATAGCAAGTCATGGTCATCCGATCGGGCTTGTGTTCTTAGTCAGCATAACCGGGGGCCTAATGTTGGTGCCGAGTTGTTATCTGGTGTGGAGCTATCTTTTCCAAAGTACTTGGATACCACTCACCGCGAATCTTGTCTCTCGGCACATTGAGTTTCGAACCCGGCATGTATTTCTCTATGCCGTCTTGTTCGTGCTGAGTATCGCATTGCAAGTTGGATTACCTGAAGAGCTTCGTCGTTTTGCGCCATTTTGTTTGGCGATCCCCATTATTCTATTGGCGTTTCGATATGGTTGGCAAGGCGCGTTACTCGGAACGCTATTGAATAGTGTTGCGTTGATCGCAGCAAGAAGTGGGGTTTCAAATATGGAAGTCACGGATCTATTGCTGTCACTTTCTGCCCAGAGTTTAACTGGGATTCTGCTCGGAATAGGGATTCAAAGACAACGAGATTTGAATGTACAGTTACGTGATGAGTTAAGCCGAAATCAAAACCTATCACGACAATTGATCAAAGCGGAAGAGTCTGTAAGAAAAGACATTGCTAGAGAGCTGCATGATGAAATTGGACAAAATATTACCGCGATTAGAACACAAGCGAGCATCATAAAACGAGTGGAAAGAACCAATATGGGGGAACGCTGTGCTGACCTCATCGAGAGCTTATCATTAAATGTCTATGATACGACTAAAGGGCTACTTACAAAGCTTAGGCCAAAAACGCTGGATGACTTTGGCTTACGCGAAGCGGTGGAACAGTTAGTAAGAGATCTCGAGTTTGAGGAGCATGGAATGCGAGTAACGACGGTTTGGCTTCCCGATGACTCAAATTTATTACTTAATCACGGGAAGATAACCGAGCTTAGTGATGCGACAAACGTGACAGTGTATCGTATTTGTCAGGAAGCGCTCAATAATGTCGTTAAGTACTCAAAAGCAACCGAGGTCAGCATCCGTGTTGATGTGGACGATTGGGTGAAACTGTCCATCATTGATAACGGTGTAGGGTTTAAGCCGCAGGATAACCTTAAAGGCTTTGGCTTGCGTGGAATTCGAGAAAGGGTGCAGGCGCTAGGCGGGCAAATAGAATTGCAAAGTGCGTGTTGTGAACAGACTGAAGGTTCGATCTCCTCTTCTGAATTAAGTGGCACTCATTTGTCTGTCCTGTTACCAATTTTATAGGTTCTCTGATGCTCGGTTTTCTTAAATCTTCTCCCATCGTACAACATGATTACTCTCGTGAAGAGGTCGGTAAACAGTACGCTTATTGGCGTTTCCACATAATGTTAACCATGTATTTAGGCTACGCTGTTTTCTACTTAACACGTAAAAGCTTTAATTATGCTATGCCCGCAATGATTGCCGATCTGGGGTTGGATAAAGCAGACATTGGCCTGATAGGAACTCTATTTTATATTACTTACGGTTTCTCTAAGTTTTTCTCTGGGATCATCTCGGATCGCTCAAACCCTCGTTATTTTATGGGGGTTGGTCTCATCGCCACGGGGATCATCAACGTCGTCTTTGGTTTATCGAGTTCCGTCGTAATGTTCACTGGGCTCTGGGTGCTCAATGCATGGTTTCAAGGGTGGGGCTGGCCTTCCTGTTCTAAGTTACTAACCACCTGGTATTCGCGTTCGGAAAGGGGTTTTTGGTGGGCATTGTGGAATACAGCCCACAATGTCGGCGGGGCGATCATTCCGTTGCTCATAGGGTACCTTACGTTACATTATAGTTGGCGGCATGGATTTGTCGTGACCGGAGGCTTAGGCGTACTGGTTGGTCTGTACTTGTGTTGGCGTTTAAGAGATAAGCCAACCAGTATGGGGCTACCAACCGTTGGTCGTTGGCGGCATGATCACTTAGAGCTCGCACAAGAAAATGAAGGGCTCGGCATGAGTTCTAAAGAAATTTTACGCAAGTATGTGTTACGCAATAAATACATATGGCTGCTGGCCTTTAGTTATGTGTTGGTCTACATAGTACGCACCGCAATAAATGACTGGGGAAATTTATACTTAACAGAGCAACATCATTACGATTTGATTCGTGCGAATGGCGCTTTATCTTTGTTCGAAATTGGTGGGTTCGTTGGGTCACTAGTGGCGGGTTGGGGATCAGATAAATTATTTGGTGGCAACCGAGGGCCAATGAATCTCATTTTTGCCATGGGAATATTTTTGTCGGTTGCAGCGCTTTGGTTAATGCCCATTACGGGTTTTGTTTTTCACGCGGCGGCACTATTTTCGGTCGGTTTTTTCGTTTTTGGCCCGCAGATGTTAATTGGCATGGCGGCGGCTGAATGTTCTCACAAAGATTCGGTCGGGGCGGCCACCGGGTTTGTCGGCCTATTTGCTTATATGGGGGCTGCGCTAGCAGGATATCCTTTAGCCTTGATCATGGAGCAATATCAGTGGAATGGGTTCTTTATTGTTATCGCATCGGCTTCAGCTGTCGTGGGTTTGTTATTGCTACCATTTTTGAAAGCGCAAACGCCCAATGACACACTCAAAACCTTCTAGCCAACCATACCGTTAATCGTGGGGTTGGCTCGAATGCTAATCGGTTCAGGTTGCGCCAAATGATAACCTTGGAACATATCTATTTTAAGTTGAACCATTTGTTCAAACTGCTCTCTGGTTTCGATACCCTCAATAACCGTTTTTGCTCCAACTTCAGCTGCAACCTTCAATGCTGAATTTAGGGGGGCAACAAGACCGTTCATAAAAGCGGTCAAAATTCCGCGGTCAATTTTGACGATTTCTGGGTTCAATAGGGTAACGCGTTCTTTATTTGAGGCGTTACTGCCATAGTCGTCAACGGCAATAGCGCAGCCACTTTTCTCTATGACGGTCTTTACTCGGGAGAGTAACACTTTATCTTTGACTTCGAGTTCAACAAACTCCATCACGATTTGGTTACTTTGAAGATCTAGTGCTTCAAGGTGTTCACGTATCTCGGAGCTCTTATGAACGTCCAATTGATTAAACTTCGGATCAGGCAGTATGTTAAGAAATAGCTTTTTATCGCTGTATTCGGACTGCGCAAAGTTAAGGATATGGATTGCACGGCTGAGTGCTTCAATTGAGGTTTTTAGTTCATTTGAGTAAAGATCAGTATGAAAAAAATCGTCTGGGCGTATCGTTCTTCCATCTTCAGATTGAATTCTCAATAATGCTTCTAAGCCGATAATATTTTCATCAGCTGTGAATATGGGTTGGAAAACACTTCTGAGCATTAAACCGGAAAAGCGAGCGTAATGCTCGCCATCACTTTTCCGTAGGATGCAATTATTAATCTTATTAATGCTTGATAGAATCATGGTTATTTACGAAAATCAAAGATTGAATTATAAAACGAATTTGGGTGGCAATTTTGACTTGAATCATTTATTTGTCAAGTGTTTGCGGGTTCTTATTTTTATATTTACAAAATCAATGGCTTACGTTGTTTTCTTGATATATAAAAAATAATAATCACAAGGTAATATATATAAATTAAGCATGTTAATTTAATGTCTAATAATAGATTGTTTCTGAATATGTAGCGAGGCTTATTTTCGTTTTAAGCTCTTTAGATCTGTTTAATTTAATATGCATAATTAATAAAACAATAACTTAGCCCTGCCATTCAATTATTGAGTAAAGTTGAATGTATTTTTTTACCGAGTTTTTGCTTTGTGGTTTGAGCAGAGGATGGCTGTACTTTATGTAACAGGGAGTGAGATCAAAGTGCCGTTCTAAATCGGTACGTAAGCTTGCAGCACATTCAGAATGGTTGATACCTTGCTGTATATAAAGGTGATTGTCGTCAGGGATAGATTCATTCCACCAAGAAAATAGCTCGCGGCTCGCTTTATTGCGACTGAACCAGTGATCGCTGATGACCACGAGTAAATCATTAGGTTGAATCGAATATCCGTATTCCGCTTGCCACAGGTTAATATCTTCTAAAATATTTTTTCTGCAGCTCTTACTTGCATTAATTAAATGATGGCTATGCACCCATACCGTTCCGAGCTCGGAGCTCACACGGAAATGACTTGGCTGGGTTTCCCCATGACCACTATCTATGGCTTCAAAGTAATTCCGATGATCAAAGTGAGTAAATTGGCTCGACATTCTACGTGCAAAAGCGAGACCTAAATGATGATTACTCATGCCTTTATTATGTACGGTAGGGTAATGGCTTTGACACAACAACAAACAATCGGTTTGAAAGGCGTTCAATCCTTGAATGACCAGATCTTTTAACAAAAGGTGTTCTCCTGTGATAGCGTCTTTGCTATCAATCAGTTAATTGTAGTTTATAGCAGTAATAAGTTGACGATAATCAGCCCGCGGAAGAGAACGCTGGTTGAAGGCTCAACCGAATAACAATAGTAGATTGAGCTAAATAAGACTGAGAGCTGTACCCAATTATATAAAGGTTTGCTTCGATTCTGTTACTTAACTCAAAGACAATGAAGCTTAGTGCGATCAACATCAATATACAGAGTATCAAAGTGTTAACCTCGAGCTAGAGTCATTTTTATTGAACTTGTGCTGATGTAAACTCAGTTAACGTTTTCAATATGTGCTGTTTACGCTTGGAGCTTAGTATGTCGAATATAAAAATTGAATCGAAACGGAAAAACGAGTTAGTCATTGAATTACAAGCTTATTTACAGGACGAGCTAGATTTGGAGGTAGGTCAGTTTGATGCTGACTTCCTTTTGGACTTTATGGTTAAGAAGATTGGCCCCGCGATTTATAATCAAGCATTGAACGATGCGTTGAAGGTGTTCGAGAGTAAAATGATGGACGTCAGCGATGGTATTTACGAAATAGAAAAAGATGAATAAATAGCAATAAAATACAGTGATTTAGCTTGTTTTTTGCGTATTTGATATGACTCTTTACACTGTAAATTATGTACTAATCAAAAAGTTCAATTTAACTCGTTCGAAAAATTCGAATGAGTCAGTCAACATTCCCATCTTTTTACCATGGCCATTATGGGAAATAATTCTCATCAACATCTTTAGTTGTAACAAAGTTGCTACATCTCGGAAAAGGGAACGTTATGAACGCAAAATCTGAAATTAAACATTACTCAGCGCTTTCACGCTTTTTTCACTGGATTTCTGCGTTAACAGTGTTTGGTTTGTTTGGTGTCGGTTTGTGGATGGTCGATCTGACTTATTACAGTGAATGGTACAAAACAGCGCCTCACTGGCATAAGTCGATTGGTATTTTGTTGGCGTTTTTAACGTTAGCTCGTGTTATTTGGAAAAATTTGTCTGCGTCACCTAAGGTTGAAGGCAAGCCATTGGAAATTCTGGCAGCAAAATGGGTGCATCTTGCTATGTATGCTCTTTTGTTTGTTATGTTCTTTTCTGGTTACTTGATCTCGACAGCAGACGGACGCGGAATCGAGGTATTTGGTTGGTTTGCAGTACCAAGCATGGGTGAGTTATTTGAAAATCAGCCAGATATTGCCGGAAACATTCATTATTACAGCGCCTTAACACTCATTGGTTTGGCCGCATTACATGGAATCGCAGCGTTAAAACATCACTTTGTCGACAAAGACGAAACGCTACGAAAAATGATAGGAGAAAGGAAATGAAAAAAACACTACTTACACTAGGCTTAGCGGTTTCTGCTCTGCTTCCGTTACATGCTTCGGCTGCGGATTATAAGATTGATACTAGTGGCGCTCACGCTTCAATCAACTTTAAGGTAAGCCACTTAGGTTATAGTTTTATCAAAGGTCGATTCAATACTTTTGATGGTGACTTTTCATATGATGAAAATAACGTTGCGGCCTCGTCTATTAAAGTTAACGTTGATACTCGCAGTTTAGACTCCAATCATTCAGAGCGTGATAAACACATTCGCAGCGGTGACTTTATTAATGCTAGTAAATTTTCTACGGCAACGTTTGAAAGTACTGAAGTCGTAGACAAGGGTAAAGGGATGCTGGAAGTAAAGGGTAACCTTAACTTGCACGGCGTAACCAAACCGATTGTTATTGAAGCTTCGTTTATTGGTGAAGGCAAAGACCCGTGGGGCGGATATCGCGCCGGTTTTGTTGGCTCAACTCGATTAGAACTTGCCGACTTTAATATTCCAGTGATGGGTTCATCAAGCTACGTTGACATGGAAATGCACGTGGAAGGTATCCGTAAGTAAGACATTAGCGAGATGTTTATAGGACACATTCACTGCCCAGCTGTCTGACTAAAAAGCTAATTAAAAAAGTCGCTCTAACACCCATTGGTGTCAGAGCGACTTTTCTATTTGGGGCTTCTAAGCTTTATTAGTTCTTATGAATTGTTCGCCCTTATGAAGTAGCAGTGCTTATGAAGTAATAGCACTTATGCAATTTCTAACGCTGGCTGGTTTACGTTAGCATCGGCTTTTTCACCATAAACAGAACGAAGTGCACGCATCACGTCAATTCGAGTTACTGTACCAATAAACGTATCGCCTTCTAATACTGGGTAAGACTTTGGCTTCGTATTCTTAAGGCTCTTCGCACGTTCTTCTAATGACAAGGTATTAAAGCTCGTCGCGATGCCCGTATCTGTTGTTGGGTAAAGCTGGTCTTTGTCTAAACAGATATACTCTGCGATGTTGACTAATGAATCATTCGCATCAATAGCCACCACGTCGCGAGACATTAAATCGACCACTTTTTGGCCCTTTACTGGAATGTAGTCTTGGCACCAGAGTTCAACGAGTACGTCATGAAGAGAGAAGAAACCGACCAAGCGACCGCTCTTATCAGTCACCGCCGCACCATTAAGGTTTTGTCCTACTAACGAGTCAACTGCTAGCTCAGTTGGCATGTCAGCTTGTAGCGAAAAAGCAGGAGCGTTGATAAGCGTTTTAACTGTAGTGTTAGTGTTCATAGTAATTTCCTTAATTGACGACGTTGTTAGAGTTGTTGTGATTGCTTTTAAGTTAGCGGCTTTAATTTGTGGGCGGCTGTAAATGGACCAGTTTGCAAGGCCAACCAATACGGCGCCGCCAACGATGTTGCCAAGGGTGACAGGGATTAGGTTTGCGGAAACAAACTGGCCCCAATTTAAATCGGCATACTGTGCAGGTGTTGCGCCGACTTGAACCCAAAATTCAGGTGAAGCGAACGTTTGAATGCTGATGCCCAGTGGCACCATGAACATGTTTGCTACACAGTGCTCAAATCCACTACTGACAAACATGGCGACGGGAAGAATCAGCATGGCGGACTTAGTCATTGCGTTAGTCGCACTAAATGAAAGCCAAATTGCCAGACAAACCAGTAGGTTACATAACACACCCAGAGAAAATGCCTGTAATGGCGTGTGGTGTAATTTATGCTGTGCAATATTTAGAGCGTTTAATCCCCACTGACCATGATCTAATTGGTAAAGACCCGCACCAGTCACCAAGGCAAGGAGTAAAATTGCCCCGATAAAGTTACCGACATAAACTTTGCCCCATATTGACAGCATCTTTTTGACATTGATTTGCTTGTTAGCCAATGCGATGGCTGATAGCACCGAACTGGTAAAAAGTTCACCGCCACCAATAACAATGAGAATAAGGCCAAGGCTGAATGCGATACCACCGACAAGACGGCTAATTCCCCATCCAACAGCAGAACTCCCCGTTGTCACTGTTATATAGAACAAAAAAGCAATGCCGATGAATGCGCCAGCCATAATGGCAAGGCTGATGGTCATGCTTGTCGATTTGCTGGTTTTGCTCAGTGCAAACTTTTCAGCTTCTCCCATCATTTCGTATGGGGCGATGAAAGGTTTGAATTGTGAGTTAGACGCGGACATGTTTGCTCCCCTGACTCAAGTACATAAATATCTCCTTTATAGAATGAGCCTGCATAATTGGTTTACTTTTCTTATGTAAGGTGTTGCTTAGGTTTTGCGGCTCAAATTCAGAATACGCAGGATCGACCTAAGAGAAAAATTGATTATTTTAAAGAACAGCATCAGTTTTATTGATAAGTAAAAAAAACAAGGTAAAATAAGTTTCATATTAAATTTTGTGGTTCTTGTGTGGGTAGACGATGAGATATTCCTTGAAACAACTTGCCGTATTTGATTCCGTCGCAGATTCAGGCAGTGTGAGCCAAGCTGCTGATAAACTTGCGTTAACACAATCAGCTACCAGTATGTCTCTCGCTCAATTGGAAAAAATGTTAGGCCGGCCTCTGTTTGAGAGACAAGGTAAGCGTATGACATTAACCCATTGGGGAGTGTGGCTAAGACCAAAAGCTAAGAAGCTGCTACAAGATGCACAACAAATTGAAATGGGGTTCTACGATCAGCATTTGTTGAGTGGAGAAATCAGAATTTGTGCCAGCCAAACACCTGCCGAGCATTTGGTTCCTGACCTTATCAGTATTATTGATAATGATTTTCCGGAAATGAGAATTTCTTTAAATGTGGAAAGCACTTCGAAGGTCATAGAAGATGTCGTAGATTATAAATATGATATTGGCATTATCGAAGGTCGCTGTGACGACAACCGTTTGAATCAAGAAGAGTGGTGTCGTGACCACCTAACCGTTGTGGCGGCTGCTCATCACCCGTTTGCACAACGTGAAAGGGTCAGCTTAGCGCAACTAGAGCAGGCCAAATGGGTATTGAGAGAGCAGGGGTCTGGTACTCGAACAGTGTTTGACAGCAACATCAATAATCTTATTTCCGATCTCGATGTTTGGCGTGAATACGAACACGTTCCGGTCTTACGTAGCATGGTTGCAAATGGGTCATACCTGAGCTGTTTACCTTTTCTGGATGTTGAAAAGTTCATTGCTAGTGGTGAATTGGTTGAACTTAACGTACCTGAACTGAAAATGGATCGAACTCTGTCATTCATATGGCGCGCAGATATGGTTGAAAATCCATTAGCTGACTGTATAAAAAGAGAAGGATTAAGAATGATGAAAGGTCGTATGAATAATTTGCGTCGCTAGTTTTAACCTGTATATCCATAAAGCTTGTATTTCGATGGAGCCAGCCTTGTGCTGGTTTTGTCATTTATTAATTGGAACTTCGATAACCTGCAGGGTTGTTTAAGCGTTTGCGTTCTCAAATCTATGCAAACATAAAGTATCAATTACTCTTATGTGTGATTTGCGTCTCGGTATGAGTCGCTCCTAACGCTATTATCTCGTTTTGAATCGTTATCGAGAACATCGTATGAGTGTACTTTTAGCCATTGCAATTACCACTGGTATCCTTTCTGGAATATGGGGATGGGTTGCAGTTTCATTTGGGTTGATCAGTTGGGCAGGCTTTCTTGGCTGTACGAGCTATTTTGCTTCGCCAAATGATGGTCTAAAAGGGCTATCCATTAGCATGCTAACAAATTTGTCTGGTGTATTTTGGGCAATGGTGATCATTGAAGGCTCTTCTTTTGTCTCTCTTGATATATTGGGTTACGTCATTACTGCATTGGTCGCATTTTTCATGTGCATACAAGCGAAGCAGGCATGGCTTGGCTACATTCCTGGTACTTTTATCGGTTCGTGCGCTACTTTCGCGGCAGACGCAAATTGGCAGTTAGTTATTCCATCATTACTTGTGGGGGGCTTGTTTGGCTACCTGATGAAGGCGAGCGGTTTGTACGTTCATAAATGGGTGACGGAATCAGACGTTTCTGTGATGTCAGATGCCAAAGAAATCAAACCGAAAGTCACTCAATAAACTCCTGCGATAATTGATGGTCATCTAGGCCATCAATTATTTTGATAGTGCCTTAATCCTATATATTTTATCTGCCTATCTGCCTATCTGCCTATCTGCTTATCTGATTGCCTCAAACTTATGTATTTCCGTTTGCCATGTTGACGACACGCTTTAGCGTCCAGCGAATCAAAATTGGTACCGCTTCCTGCCCTTGTTGTTCGCAGTGGCTGACAATAGCGAGTGCCAAATCTGGCTTCGCGTATTTTTTAAGTGCCTTTGCGATGACTTTCTTAGCCGGAATGGGATGATCAAGTGGTATACGAACAAGCTCCCGGAAAAACGGTTCAAAACCGTGCGTATACAAAAAATGTTCGATATCTCTATCGGGTAATTCGGTTAAACGGTGCCTCTCTTGATCGTTGCCTAGTATCGTACGGACGGTATGAGAATATTTCTTGCCAGCTGGGTCACCATCGGTAACGACGTGCCAATCGATCGATAAGGCCTGCGCAACTTTGAGTAAGGATTTAAGGCCTGATTGAGCAAATTCAATGATTTGGACCCCTTCGGCTGCGAGATTGTAACCACATAAACGAGCAAGCTCGTTAAACAGCCATACCTCAGTTTCTCCTTCGACTAATAGCCAGCAACGAGCAAATAACGCGCTAGAGCGATGAAATCGTATGTGAAAGCCAATTCTACGAAGTTCATCATCACCGAATTTTTTAGGGGGAATAGAGAATGCCACTGTTTTATCGGATTGACGTGTTAACCGCCTAATGGAAGATAAGGGCACGGCGCCTAATAAATCACCGCTGTTAGTGGTTAGTATTTTTTGCATGGGAAGCAATTGAAAAATACTCCATGCTCGAATTAGGTGGGTTGGGTGTAGTCTCCCTTCAGGATCTTCTATGATCAAAATCGGACGTGCACAGCGTCTTAGATCATAAGGGCCTTTGGCTTGTATAAACGCACTGAGCAACCCCATCAGTAAGAGGCGAGTTTGTTTATTATTGCCTTTCTCTGCCATTTGGCTGAGCGCATTTTTATTGGTATTGGAGCTACCGAAGAAAATTCGGTCCCTTTGTCTACGAGGGTTACTGCGAGATTGTCCGTTCACCGTAAAGTAATGTTCAACCAGGTTTTGCATTGAGAGCAAACTGCTGCGCATCTCACCTTTATTGACATGACCGGGGCTTGCAAACAGACGTCTAGTCGTGTTTTCTATGCGTTTCTCAGCCCGAGAGTTGTTGATCTCTTTGAGTTCGTCTCGGTTTTGGCGTCGTGCATCTCGTAATCGTATTACCGGATGAAGAGCCATTAATTCTTCTGCAAATTTGTGGCAGTGGTGCAAGGGGAGAGGTGTTCCGTTTTGATCCAGAAAAACGTATTTGGTTGTGACTTTATGGTCGATTCTGGTGGCACTTAAGCGGTAGATAATACGTTTAACACCGTCTTCATCTTGTGTCCATACGGGCTTAATTTTTCGATATCGCCCGGCTAGTTCTTCGTTATCATTACTCGTGCGCCAGCTCAATACTATCTGCAGATGCTGCGACTGAGGTTGTGACGCGGAGTAGTCTACGTGAAAATCTTGAATAACGAACTGATATGGAATGCAATTGCTTGGGAGCGCTACACTTAGCGCATCGAGTAAGGACGACTTGCCCCATGTATTCTCACCGACCAAGGTCGTGAGCTCATCGAAGCCAAGAGAAAGTCTTCTGATACCTCTGAAGCCTGAAATTTCAATACGCTCTAACTGCATATAACAACCTCCGTATATTACTAAGCATATATGAGTCTGGGTAACTTGAGCGGTTTCTTGATCACAGTTATTAAATAACAGGTACTTAGAAGTAAATAAGACGAAGTTTTTGGTTGTTTATTGTACAGATTATGCCATTCAACTACGACGCATAGAGGCGACATCAAGTGATGAATAGCGTGGGCTAGGTTGAGCATTGATTGTATTTGAGGGAAAAGCGAGGAGCGGGAGTGTCATTTAACTGTCACGAAATGTGACCTATGATAAACTAACAATGAAATCAGAATGATAAATAATATAAAAAGAAAAAAATACTATGAATAAAATCAACAAACCTGCCGCGCTAACGCTCGCGCATATTAACGACACCCACTCCTATTTTGAACCAAGTACGATGCAGCTCCACTTGTGTGTCAACGGCAAGCAAGTGTCACCGTTTGTCAGTGTGGGCGGCTTTGCTCGTATCGCTCATCGAATCGAACAATTAAGAAACCAAACCAAGCAAGCGAATAGAAAATTTGTGTTTTTGCACGCTGGCGATTGTTTTCAAGGGACATTGTATTTTTCGCTATTCAAAGGCGAAGCCAACGCTGAAATGCTTAATGCGATTAAGCCTGATGCGATGGTAATAGGAAATCACGAACTGGATATGGGGAATGAACCTGTTGCTGATTTTCTCGATAGAGTTGAGTTCCCAATGCTTGCAAGTAACTGGGATCTGTCTGCTGAGCAGTCTCATAAAAAGAATCCGTTGTCGACCAAGGCGAATTTACACAGTTATCAAGCCGACAATGGCGTGGGTAGCTGGTTAACGATTGATGTCGACGGTGAGCCTGTTGCACTATTCGGTTTGTCTTTAGATAAAATGGCAGCAATTTCTAACCCAGATAGCGATACACCGTTTCTTAATGCAACGATGGTCGCCGAGCAAACAGTACAGGCTATTCACAAGGCTGGCATTAATAAAATCATTCTTCTAAGTCATCTTGGTTATGATGACGATCAACAACTAGCAAAAGCGATTGATGGTATCAGTTTAATTGTTGGTGGCCATTCTCATCAGTTACAAGGCGATTTCACTGAGCTGGGGTTTCCGATGCAAGATGCGTATGGCATTACAGTGAACGAGACTCGAATTGTGCAAGCCGGGTGTTATGCTCAGTTTATGGGGCACTGCGAAATTGATTTTGACAAAGACGGCAAGGTAACGCGCTTTGAAGGACGTAACGAATTACTCGTTGGTCGTAGGTTGGGCATGGATGCAAGCTTAGATGAGCTGGTGGACGATCATCTTTATGAACAAATCCAACAGCAAATTTATGCACACCCTAACGTGGTGCGCTGTACCAAAGATGCCGCTGTAAAAGCGATTCTCGATAATAAATACCGCCCTCGAGTGAATGAAATTAAATCGCAAATAATCGGATATTCACCGGTCAATTTAAGGCACGTTCGCATACCCGACGAAGAGGGACCCAGCCAGCTAGGCCCACTGGTCGCTGAGTCGTTTGTCAAAATGATGAATAAATCGGACTACAATGTTGAATTTTCAGTTCACAATGCGGGCGGAATTCGCAACTCACTGTCAGCCGGTAACATTACGGTCGATGACATAGCAGGTAAAATCTTGCCGTTTGCCATTCCGGTGGGTTACTACGATATTCGAGGTCTCGACTTACAGCAGATGTTGGAAGGTGCGATTAACAATGCGACGGGAAACGGCGTTGATGGTACGGGCTCAGGCAGTTACCCTTATACTCATAATCTTCGTTTTCAATATCGGCCAGATGCACCGATGGGTGAAAGAGTTACCGACCTCTCGATCCTACAAAGCGGAGTCTGGAATGCTGTACAAAGTGATAGCCTATACCGTGGTTGTTCTACGGCTTACACAATGAAGGGAAAAGAAGGGTACTTTGCCATTTTGAATATGGAAGGGGAAGGAACCACGACGTACTCGATGGCGGACTGTTTTATCGACCTATTACGCAGTACGCCTGATCTATTCGAACGAGAGCCCATCCCTTGGCAGCACTCAAAGTAAACGGTGCTTAACATTGTGGGAAAATACGCCTTAAACTAGATGAATAAATTGGTACGAATATTGCTATATTAACAATGAGAGATGATTCGAAATCGATAGGTTGCCGTTGGTGAC
Source organism: Vibrio tapetis subsp. tapetis (assembly GCF_900233005.1). Classification (NCBI taxonomy): domain Bacteria; kingdom Pseudomonadati; phylum Pseudomonadota; class Gammaproteobacteria; order Vibrionales; family Vibrionaceae; genus Vibrio; species Vibrio tapetis. The sequence goes on along the minus strand of NZ_LT960612.1, from coordinate 1,781,930 downwards.
CTATTTTGGAAATCACGAATTGTTGGAGGATGCCATGTGGAGTACTGATTTACTCGATACGGTTATGGTTGTAGCTTGGGTTTTTGCGTGGTCAGCACTAGTGTATTTTGTGCCGTTGACAGGCTTATGATACTCAGTTCAATCAGAATAAAAAAAGGAGCAATTAAGCTCCTTTTTTGTTTGCCCAGCGAAGCTGGCAAACCCATTAGGCTGAAAGAAGCCTAAATCACCCTGATTGAGGGGAAGATAATCCGAATCGCAAGGGCGTTGCTGGCCAACGGCAGGGTTTGAAGGAAGCGATAGGAAGTTAACAGTACACAACGAAAGTGAACCTGATTCGGCAATTTAGGTGGGTAAGCGTGCAAAATAGCGTGAAGCCCGATACTCAATCAGACCTAGATTGTGCTTGAGGGTGGCATTGTTAACAGGGAGCCAGTGCAGTAACTGGGGAAGCCTGACACCACATCCGAGCAACGTCGGAAGCATAAACTCAAGGCGAGAGCCAAGATCTATGTTGGTGCGAGGTGGCAGATGAATCCGTAGTAGTGAGTAAAGCTCGGCCGGTGAAGCCCAGTAATGGTGTGGAGGATAAAACTGAGCTGACCATCAGTAACACGTCTGATGGGACAACATTTTGCCAAAAGCAATCTGGTGTTGCGAAGGGATGAAGTACATTTTAAGTCTGTGATGAGCAGATGTTTTTTTTTCAGTGGTATACAAGTTGATTAGCTATCGAGGTATTCCGTCTCGGTCTTTGTGAAAGCAAAGCACTGAAGCGAGAAACCGTACAAGGGAGTAACTCTGACTCACTCTAGTAAATTGCCATTGAGCTAGAAGGCTAGAGAGTGGAGTGAAATACACCAACACTGTGAGAGAGCATTTGTCCCCACACGGCACACAATCTAAAGGAAAAAGTTGAGAGTTTACTACAGTTTATATGGTCACTTGCTCCACAAAGAGCGACTCTATAAAGGATTTAAAAAAGTGTGGAAAGCGAAAGGCGCGGCCGGAATAGATAGGCAGAGCCTAAGCGACTACGCCCAAAATCTGAGTGATAACCTAGATCAACTTCTTCTGGAACTCAAAACCAAGCGATACACCCCTCAACCCGTCAGACGGGTAGAAATACCGAAAGATGATGGTGGGGTGCGATTACTTGGGATCCCAACAGTACGGGATAGAGTTGTCCAACAAGCTCTAAATGATCTATTAACCCCAATCTTCGAAGAGCAGTTTCACCCATCCAGCTTTGGGTATAGACCGAATCGAAGTTGTCACGATGCTATAAACAAAGCGACGATGTTCATCCGTCGATACGGAATGCAACACGTCGTAGATATGGACTTATCGAAGTGCTTCGATAAGCTCGACCACGAGCTTATTCTAAAAAGCATTAAGAAACGAGTCACAGACAGTAGCGTACTGGAGCTCATCAAACAGTTCCTGAAAAGTGGCGTAATGGTTGATGGAGAGTGGCAGCATACCGAGATAGGTAGTCCGCAAGGTGGAGTAATAAGCCCACTGATAGCGAACATCTATCTGGATGCGTTTGATCAAGAGATGCGAAAGCGAGGACATCGAATAGTCCGTTATGCCGACGACATACTGATCTTCTGTCGCAGCCGTAAAGGTGCAGAAAATGCGCAAGTACAGGCAACGAAGGTCCTGGAAAAACAGCTCAAGTTAACGGTGAACGAAACCAAATCACACATAGCGCACAGCGGCGAAGGTGTGAAATTCCTTGGAATAGAAATCGGTAGCCATTATAGCCGTATTCAGCCAAAGAAAATGTCGACGTTCAAAGGAAAGTTGAAGCGAGTGACAAGACGCAATGGCGGTAAGCCATTGTTAGAAGTCATTAAACAACTGAATCCACTTCTGAGAGGGTTCAGCCAGTACTTTCGAATAGCGAATGCCAACAGGGAGTTTAAGAAACTGGCCGCGTGGTTAAGGCGAAGACTTCGCAGCGTCCAATTACGATTATGGAAAAAAACCGACCCGACTCCACCGCAGGCTAAGACAGCTAGGTTACGAAGGGTCATTCAGGTATATCTGTATGGATAGTTGGAGAAATGCTGCGAGTCCATTAGCCAGTTACTCGATGCCAAATCAATGGTTTAACGACCTTGGATTAGTGAATCTTGAACACGTTAGGACAGGATATGTGTTCAGCCATTATGCTGAATGGAAATGTGCATGAGCCGTATACGAGGTCCGTACGTACGGTTCTGTGAGAGGGATGAGGCGGAGACGCCTCACCCTACTCGATGTTGCGCGTAATAAATGTTATCCAGAAATTGGATAGATTACTTAAATTGCGCTTTACGCATACGGTTAAGTGCTGCCATAACATCCAGCGTTCTTGGTTTAGCAATATCGCCATGGTTTGGCATGTTTACGTACCACTGATCAGAGTCTAAAAGAGCAGCAACGTCTTGTGCTGGTTCGTTTAGCCAGCCTGTCATTTGTGCCATCTGGAACCAAACCCAACCAATTGCGTTGATCTCGTTTGCCGATTCAAGCTGTTCCAAAACAGATATATCGACTTGCTCTTTACCAAAGCGTAATCCATCTTTGCCTTTCGCATTCACGCGGAACTTACCATCAGCTAATATGGCTTGCAAACAACCAGGATTAAACTGACGCGGAGCGAAGGTATTCAGTGTTTCGCTTGCTTCTTGCAGGCGTTGCGAAGGATGTTGAGCAATGACTTGTTTTGCTTTTTCAGTGACGTCTACCGCTTGATAATCATGCATTTGAATCACAGTATCGGCAACGTCTAAATAGTCACCAGACCCTCCCATAACAATCACGGTCGAGATACTCAGTTCATCACGTAATTGACCAATTCGATCAACTAATGGCGTAATAGGTTCATCACCTTTAGACACCAACGCTTGCATACGCTCATCACGGATCATAAAGTTCGTCGCAGACGTATCTTCATCAATGAGAAGGCTGTTAGCGCCAGCCTCTAGAGATTCTTGTAACCAAGCGGCTTGTGATGTTGAGCCAGACGCATCTTGTGTAGAAAAATCTTCAGTATCGCGACCTTGTGGAAGGTGGTTGATGTAATTTGATAGATTAAGATTGTGAACACAACGACCGTCTTCAGCACGGATCTTCATCGCACTTACATTACTGACAATAAGTTCGCGGCCATCACCTGGAATATGGTTGTAAATAGAGCGTTCAATTGCATTCAATAATGTCGATTTACCGTGGAAGCCACCACCAACAATTAGAGTGATGCCTTTTGGAATGCCTAAGCCACGAACAGTGCCTGAGTTGGGAGTCGTTAATCCAACAGCCAAAGAGTCCGGAGACTGAAACGCGACGGCTTCTTTCATCGGTAGGTCACTGTTACCAGCAAAACGCGGTAAAATACTGCCGTCTCCAATAAAAGAAACTAAGTTATGTTCGTCTAATTGGGCACGAAGTGCGACTTGATCTTCAATGGCTTCACAGTGTTTCTTTAGTGCAGCAATATCAAGCTCGCGTTCTATCGTGGCTTTGCGGATGAACTTAGGTAAATGGAACGACAGTACGTTGATGGCACGTTTGCCCAATATGGTGCGACCATCTGCCGGTAAGTCGACACGAAAACGAAGTTCAATACCATGCTCCGTGAATAGCACGCAGGTCTGATCCAACACTGTTTGGCCACTTAACGACATGAACACACTGTTTTCTTGATTCGCAAAATGACAAAAAGCGCGAGCAATAAAGTCTCTAGCGGCAATTTGATAAGCAGGGGATGTGTCTTTTAGCCAATCTAACCCAGTTAAAGACCATGCACGAGTGGCTCTAAGACGAGAGGCTGGGGCATAAGGGTCGGCTTGAGTAGTATCTATGTGAAGATCAAAATCGCCAAAATCATAACTTCCTTTGATTTGTTGATAGGCGCGATAATTCTGTTTTTCCAATTTTTTGAGAGTTGCGATCAATAGATCCATAGGGCACTACTTTTACTTAGATAGGAAGTTGGGCGAAGATTATAGAAAACCCGCGCCCTATAAGCAAAATATAGTTACTCTAATTCATTAATAACAGGCGATTTCAGCTATGTGGAACCGTTATAGTTTCTAGAAATTAAGCTTTGTTCGAAAACTTGGCAATTCATTGGCTTGCCGTACAAGTAACCTTGCCCGTAATCACAACCTTCATCTAGGATGAATTGTTCCTGTTCAGCAGTTTCAATGCCTTCCATTACGACTTTTAGGTGAAGCTTTTTGGCGACATTAATGATCGAGCGAACGATCTCTCTGTCTTGCGAGCTCCGAGTGATCTGAATGATGAAGCTTTTGTCGATTTTAATGCAATCAAATGGGTACTTTTTAAGATAGCTAAAGGACGAATACCCCGTACCAAAATCGTCCAAAGATAGGGTGATTCCCAGCTGATGCAACGCATGTAAGGTATTTCCAGCCAAGAACTCGTCAGCAATTAAGCTAGACTCTGTGACTTCGATTTCCAGATAGCGTGGGGGCAAGTGGTATGTTTCAAGTAGGTGTTCGACCTGCTCAACAAAATGTACGTCGCGTAATTGCATGGCTGATACATTCACCGCTATTTTGAAATTTTTGACGTATTGGGTCCATTCGCTGGCTCTTTCGATTGCCGTTCGCAACACATAATTGCCAACTTCAAAAATCAATCCGTTTTGTTCAGCCAGCTGTATCAACGAATCGTTAGAAACTTGCCCCAAAACCGGGTGATTCCAACGCAATAATGCTTCAGCACCAAGCCACTTACCACTCTTAGGCGAAACTTTGGGTTGAAAGTAGAGCATTAAATCGTTACTTCTCACCGCTTCTAATAAGTAGCTCTCGAGTTGATTGGTAGAGGGCGAAGTCGCATTGGTGTTGGCATAGAAAGCGTATTTTTTACCCGTGTCGCGGCAAGCGATCATGGCTTCCCCTGCGTGTTTGAGCATTTCGTCAGGGTTAGTGCTATCTGAGGAGGTAGCCACACCAACAAACGCATGTAAGTGCAGCGGTTCATCGCCAACAAAAAAATCTGAATGGCTGATATCAACCAATTTTTTGCATACTTGCTCGATGTCTGTTTCATTAGGGTCTAGCTCTAGGGCTATCACCAAGTCAATCGTGGATGTACGTGCTGTGATCGACTGTCTTGCTTTTATAGGGCCGACTCTATTGCGATATTCACGCAGTACATTGTCAAAGACATCGTAACCAAATTTGTTTTGAAGCCGTCGTCCGTTTGTAAAACCAACATGAACAAAAACCAGAGATGAATGGTGATGTTGAATGCGCTCAAATATTGGAGCAGTTTCTTGTATCAGGGCATTACGGTTGATGAACCCGGTTCCCGAATCATGCGTTTTTTGATAGGCGACTTTTTGCTCGGCTTCTTTTCGCTTTTCAATTTCTGCACATAAGGAGAAATTAAGGTTAGCAAGGTCTTCAGTTCGGCTTTTTACCCGAAGTTTTAAGTCTTTATTTGAGCGATGCAAAATAGCATGCTGATACAAAAGAGCGAGTTGAGATTCAATCGATATGCGGAAAGATTCAAGTAACTCACGAAATGTCGACTCGAAGTGGTTTTCTTGTCTGTCGAGCATGCAAATCGTGCCAAAGCAATCGCCATTTGGCCAATTAATTGGAATCCCATAGTAGGCAATCATGCCCAGTTTGATGTCAGGATTATTGTTCCAGTTTGGATCTTTTAAGGCATTTGGCACGCAAAGAGGCGCGTTACTTTCGATGACGGATTCACAATATAAGCCGTTACCTAAAGTTTCGCTATTGCCACTTTTGTAGGGGGATTCGGGCGATTGATTACCAACTAAAACCTCTATGCTTTCAGCATGAATTCGCATAATCAAGGCAGAGGGAACATTTGAAAGTGTTGCAATTAGATCGACAATATTTTGCCATCCATTCAGCATATATTGAGGTACTTCGATGGTGCTTGTTACTACTTTTGGCATGCATTATTGTTCCTTTGATCGGTATGACTCTTCGTCCCTGAAGAGCGCATGGGTTCGAACATTTACCATTGCTGAGGTGTTTATAATGAAGGGTTTGAAGAATTTACTCTGAACATCAAACCGCTCTAAACAAATCGAAACCCATTACCAGTTTCAATGATTTCTTAAGTATAAGACTCGGATGGACAGAACAACAACGCTAAGTTCAATTAAATTGCGAGGAATAGAGAAATGTTGCAACTTTGATACTGTGCACAGCAAAAGTGTGTAAAAACTGCACAGTATCTGGGCTAAAAATTAAGGTTGTAGCTCTTTGAGTACCTCAAACGGCACGGGGGTTGTATAGTTGACACCTTCAAGCCCAAAACCGTTAAGGGCCATGAAATCATCTTTATAGCCCTGATAGTCGCCAATTTGAGCGAAATTATTCGCGTTCATGTCGTCCATTAGTACTTTAACTTTATGCTGCGTATCTGCATCAAGTTCTAGCTCATCAATGCGAATTAGGCGCTCTGCATCAACAGGCGTTCGGCCGTCGGAATACAGTTTGTCACGAAATAAACGTTGCATTTGCTCTATACAACCTTCGTGTGTTCCTTTTTCTTTCATTACTTTGAAGAGAGCAAGGATATAGGGTGTAAAAGCGGGAATAAATACGCTAGCCTTCGTCACTAGTGCTTTACAGACACTGGCATAGGCACCACCACCAAACTGGGCGAGTTTAAGATTCAACGCATGGCTTGTTTGGTGTAAGTCAATTTTGGCTTGGCCTAGTGTACCGTCTAAGTAGATAGCGTGGGTCTTTTCGGAACCGATGTAAGAAAAAGCCACCGTTTTGCAGCCATGTGCGATGGATTCTTCATTGATAAGAGTGTCGATCCAGCTTTCCCAATCTTCGCCTCCCATCACCTTAATCGTTGCATCTAATTCTTGTTGAGATGCTGGAGATATATGGGATTCAACCCAAGTATCGGTATCTAGTAGGACCGTCGCACCAGACACGTCTTTATCAACAGGCTTGATGGTGGATTGCCAAAAGTCTTCACTATCTGGCTTAGGGCGAAACCCTGCTGCAAGGCTGTATATGACTAAATCAACTTCACCTTCAAAGTACGTTTCAATGGCTTCAATAACGCGAGTTCGGGTGTCCGCAGCAAAGGCGTCCCCAACAATGTTAATGGCGGTGTGGCCTGCTTTTTCGGCTTCCTGTTTGAAAAATATGTTGTTATACCAACCCGCAGAACCGGTTCCTTTTTCGGATGGCCCTTTTTCAGATGATACGCCAATTGTATCGGCGTTTGCGCCGCCAAACGTAAGCGCTATGCGGGATGCCAACCCAAACCCCGACGACGCGCCAATAATAAGAACGCGCTTGGGGCGTGTTGTAATAGGCTTGGCTTGTTTTACGAATTCGATTTGTTGTTTAATTGCAGCATGGCAGCCAAATGGATGTGCAGAGCGGGCGACCACTCCTTTAATTACGGGCTCAATAAGCATAAAACTCAGTCCTTTCGCCAATACGATTTCGCTTTTTGGTTAATATGAAATTAACAGTGATCCAAAAAAAGCCGAAGATCGTATCTATTTAATCGGTACATAACGTTACCCAAGCATATACGCTGAAATATTTTGATGCCTTGAGCTAGAACAGTTAACTTGCTGTTTTTATGAATGGTAAAATTTGTTCACCGATGTAGTTAGCTATCCATGGCTGAGCCTCCGCTTTAGGGTGTAGGCCATCGCTCATCATCCATTCAGGTTTTGTAATGACATGTTCGAGAAAGAATGGAATCAGAGGCACCTCAAATTGTTCGGCCAGTGTCGGATAAAGGTTATTGAATAATTGGTTATATCGCTTGCCGTAATTAGGTGGAATTCGTATTTGCATAAGAATGACCTCAGCGCCACCGTCTTGGCTTTTCGTGATAAGAGAAGCGAGGTTGTTTTGAATGCGTGCTGGTGGGAAGCCGCGAAGGCCATCGTTGGCACCAAGTTCAATGATCACCCAGTTAGGTTTATGTAATTCAAGTAGTGTGGTTATTCTTGCGAGGCCATTACCCGTTGTGTCACCGGAAACAGAAGCGTTTATTATTCTGGTGTTAAGGTTTTGTTCATCTAACTGCTGCGATAATAGATGAGGCCACGCCTGTTGAGGTTTCATTTGATACCCTGCACTGAGGCTGTCGCCCAATACTAGTATCGTATTTTCATTGGTAGTTGCTTGCGCAGTTGATACATTAATGAATATAAAAAAACAAAAAGTCAGTACCGAAAGGAATCGAATCATGAGCACGTCCGTTATTAAAGCCAAATCAATCGCTAAACATGTTACGACTAATCAGGATCGTTTAACAATCCTTGAAGGCGTAAATTTGGATGTTAAAAAGGGTGAGAGTGTTGCCATCGTCGGTGTGTCTGGGGCGGGTAAGTCGACTTTAATGACGTTATTAGCAGGTTTAGACCTACCAAGTGAAGGTGAAATCTCTCTATTAGGTCAACCTTTAATGGGGTTGGATGACGAAGAGAGAGCTGCGCTGAGAAGTAAATCCATAGGGTTTGTTTTTCAGAGCTTTCTACTTATTCCAACATTAACGGCTTTAGAGAACGTGACCCTACCTTGCCTATTAAGTGGTGAAAGCGAAGATACTGTTAGAGCAGAACAGCTACTGAGCTCGGTTGGCCTTCGAGAGAGGATGGATCATTTACCTACCCAGCTCTCTGGTGGAGAACAGCAACGCGTTGCGTTAGCTCGGGCTTTTATGATCAACCCCGAAATACTGTTTGCAGATGAACCTACCGGGAATCTTGATCAGCATACCGCTGCCAATGTCATAGAACGTCTTTTTGAATTGAACCAACAGCATGGCACAACACTGATTTTAGTCACGCATGATAATGACTTAGCTCAGCGTTGTGATCGAGTGCTGCATATGAATAACGGTGTTTTGGAGGAAGCGAAATGAGACCAAACTCCGGTATCAAACCCTTGTTCATGTGGAGCGTTAAAGAAATCCGACTCGGGCAATTGTGGCCGATCGTTGCGGCATTGACATTGATCGTCGGCAGTATTTTTGCGCTTTCAGCATTGGCAGATAGGCTTGAACAGGTCATTGTTAAGCAAGGAAAAGATGCACTAACGGCGGATAGGGTGTTTGTGTCAGCGAACACATTGTCAGAACCGTTATTAACTCAAGTTGAAAACCAGGGATTTACGTCAACTGAAATGACGCGTTTTACCACAATGGCATTTAGCGACGAAGGTATGCAGCTCATTACGGTTAAAGCGGTAGATGGTCTGTACCCGTTACAAGGTGAAATGGAGCTAGAAAGCCAAAATACGCTGGCGACTCGGGTGCAACCAGGTGAACTTTGGCTTGAGCCAAGAATTATTGAACAACTTAATGCTCGCGAAGGTGACGTGGTCACTATTGGCGATGCCGATTTTACGGTTACCGGAGCCATCAAACAGCAACCTGGTCTTGCTTTTAATCCTTTTCAACAAATGCCGACCGCGTTTATTCATCGCTCGGATATAGATAAAACTGGGGCGATTCAACTCGGTAGCCGTGTTCAGTATCGTTTGTTCCTGCAAGGTGACAAAGCAGGGTTAGATGACCTACAAGAAAACACGCCGTTAACCGCGAGTGATCGTTGGATGTCCGAGGACAATCAAAGCCGGACATCGGATATCTTTAATCGAACAAAGCAATACCTTTCACTAACGGTTGCCATTGTGATCTTAATGGCCGCGACAACCTTGGTGCTCACCAGCCAGCACTATGTAGCCAGTAGACGCAAAACCGTCGCTATGCTTAAAAGCTTAGGTGCTAGTCGTCGATGGATCAGAAAGTGGCTTATTATTCAGGTAGGGCTTCTTTTTAGCATTGGCGCTATTGCAGGACTGGCGTTAGGCAGTGGGTTAGAAGTGCTACTTAGGCTTCCTTTGACCGATTTATTACCTGAACCGCTACCCAGTTATGGTCTCGCACCATATTTAGTGGCATTAGGCAGTTGTCTTGTCGTCGCGGTGCCAGCTCTTGGATTACCGCTCATCAATTTATTACACACACCAGCGATGAGCGTGATGCAAAACAACAACACTTCGCTTGATAAAAAGTGGTTAGGTTTGTTAATCGTTCCAGTCATTCCTTTGCTTTGGGGCTATGGCGACAATATATTCGTGTGGCTTGTCTTTGTTGGAGTTGTCGTCGCATTTTTCTTATTGTCCGGAGCTAGCCTTGTTGTTTTGAAACTCGTGCACCGATTCCCGCTGACGACCTCTATGAAATTAGCGATGAGCCGCATAAGCCGCGATAAAGTTGCAACTGGAGTTCAACTTGGCGCTCTATCTTTATCCTTGATGTTGCTAGCGATTATTTGGTTAGTACGCACAGATCTTCTTCAGGATTGGCAAAACGCGTTACCAGCGGATGCGCCTAACGTTTTTGCGCTCAATATTGCACCCTACGAATCTGAGCAGTATCTAGCAGCCATTGATGCGCAAGGTTTGAATCGCTCTGAGGCTTATCCCATTGTTAGGGGCCGGTTGACGGAAATCAATGGTCAGCCTGCAGAAGATAATGTGGAAGCGGATTCCGAAGAAGAAAACACCGATGCACTGAGTCGTGAATTGAACTTCACATGGGGAGAAAGCTTGCCTGACTATAACGAAGTGCTAGAAGGTCAATGGACCGCCCAAAATGGCGTTTCTGTTGAGTCTGAAGTTGCTAGTGCGCTTGATATCTCTGTTGGTGATGAGCTGACATTCACCATTAATAGCCAAGTGGTCAAGGCAGTTGTGAATACGATTCGACTGGTTGAATGGCGTGAAATGAAGCCTAATTTCTACTTTATTTTTACTCCAGATGCACTAGAGAACATTCCTGCGACTAATCTAGTCAGTTTTAGAGTCGAGCAAGAGAGTCAATTTCTCAATGATCTTGCTAGGCAGTATCCTACTGTAAGTTTGCTGGACGTCAGGAGCATCGGTAGCAAAATTCAAACTCTGCTAGAACAAATTGTATGGGCGGTAACCGTATTGGCTGCACTCGGAGTCGCCGCTGGCGTGATGCTCATTTTTACTTTATTACGACTTAGTTTAAGTCAAAGGCAACAAGAGTTTCGTCTTTATCGTACTTTGGGGGCATCTAAAGCACGGATCACTCGGACCATCTGGTTTGAGTATGGGGCTATTGCCTTGATTGCCGGCATCGTCGCAAGTATTGGTTCTGAGGCCAGTGTCGCGAGTATCATGCATTGGGGGTTTGAACTCTCTACAGGATTGCATCCTTGGTTGTGGTTATCCCTACCTATGCTTTCCTTTTTAACATTAGCAATCGTACTTAACACACTGATTAAACGTCTATTAATCCCTGTGAACAAAGATGCGTAAGCTCTATTGTGAATATCTTTTGCGAGTTATCCACAAAAACGGTGGATAAATATTTGGATAACTTTTTTCAAAAAAACGCTGGACAGGCTTACAAGCCCGATAGGGCGGATGTTATGGCAATTGGGTTATTCACACGCAGTAAAAAATTGGTTTTTTCAGCAATGCGTCAAGTGTTTTTTGATATTATTTTGTGAAAATTATAAATATTAAAGACACAATAAAAATGCGATTTTAATCAGACAAATAAGACAGTAAAATGCTTGAGCATCAAAATTGATTAGAGCAATTATGACTACGGTAAGTGATCAAATAAAACCAATAGAAATCGCGGTTGTTGGCGGTGGTATTTCTGGCGCAACAGCCGCACTTACATTGGCCGAGATGGGCCTTAATGTAACGGTATTCGAACGAAACACGAGTTTGGTGAGTGGCCCGCCAATTTGCCATTTGCATGCGGGCGGTAATTTGTATCGCGAGATCTCTGAACAACAGTGTCTTACATTACTGCGACAATCGATAGATACGGTAAAGCTGTTTAAGCACACGCTGAACATTCGACCGACGGTTATAGCGGTACCTAAAAGTGATCCTGGTGAAGCCGACGCAATAATACCTCGCTTAAAAGTGGTTAAGGCGTCTTATCAAACTTTGGTCGATCAGGATGACAGTAATGAAGTTCTTGGGGATCCGAGCAATTATTATCGCCTATACACTAAAGAGCAATTGTTAGCGCTGCAGAAAAAGATACAACCGGCTAACCCCGAGTCTTTTGATGACTGGATGATCCCTTTTTCTCAACATGCCAACCTTGAGAAGCTTAAGTATCCGGTTGTGGCGGTACAGGAATATGGATGGAGTGTTTTTAGGTTGTCGGCCAGTGCGAACCTTGCACTTGAGCAACTCAGTAATTGTCAACTTCACCTCAACACGGCCGTCAATGAGATTGAAAAAATCGGCGCCGAGTGGCGCATTAAGTTTTCTCAAGCGAATGGGCAGCAAGCTGAAAGCCACTTCGACTACTTGATCAACGCGTGTGGCTTTGAAACGGGTGTGGTTGACGATTGGGCTCAAGCTCCGAGACAGCGGCTGGTGGAGTTTAAAGCGGCGTACGTAACGCAATGGGCTGAGTGCAATCAAGAGTGGCCTGAAGTCATTTTCCATGGTCCTAGAGGGACACCTCAAGGGATGGCGCAACTCACACCTTACCCAAACGGTACCTTTCAATTACATGGTATGACGGAAGATATTACTTTGTTCCGTGATGGTTTGGTCTCCTCTTCGACTCACAGTTCTCAACCCGAGCTTCCGAGTCTTCTCCATAGGAAGGTTAAGCAGGGATGGACAACGGCTGAGTTTGAATTAAGAACCAACAACGCGATAGAGCACATGGCACAGTTCATTCCTGACTTTGCACAAGCACTTGGTGAAGGCAAGCCCTTATTTGGTGCCCAGCAGATACCAGGTGACAATGTCACGCTAAGGGCGGCAGATGTTTCGTTTTCTGGTGAGAGCTATGCGAGGATGGAAGTGGTGAAAGGCTCTTCAGCGTTGGATGCCTCGAACAAAATTGTTGACCATATGGTAAACAATGGATTGATTATCAAGCAAGACGTGTTGCCAATGGAATACAAAATAACGCTTAGCTTGGCTGCGAAACAAGTTGAGAAAAAAGCAGAGGACTTAGCTCGGCTTAGAGGTTATCCCGTAGCACTTGCCCAGATCCCAAAAACCAACTAATCACCCACATGCCGTATCCATCGGGTTAATGAATACGCGCGCTGATAGGACAATGATCACTGAGTTGTCCTGTTAGCACGTGCTGTTTGCTGTAAACCGTTTGCATCGTATCGCGTGGTTTAAGGTCGGCACTAACAATGATATGGTCGATAAGATGGCGATACTGATGAGTTTGAGTGCGACTCCTTTTTGATTTAACAACGCAGTTGGCCTTTGTTGTGTCAGTCACCAGTTTTATGTTATCGCTCACTCCTTTAGAGAGCACTTGCCAAAGCCAATCATTCGGATAAGACAAGTCATGATTAAAATCACCGCCTATAATAAATGACTCATCCTTGGAGACTCTTTCATTAAGCCAAGCGTTTAGGTTTTTAGCTTGTTTGTTAATGATGGTACATGCGTGAGAATTTTTCTTAGCACCATTGCATCCTGCTTTCAAATGAAGAGAGAGTAGGTGCAAGGGTTTATCGTTTTCGGTTTGTACAATAACGTAAGTCGCTAAACGAAGCTTACTGGTTGAAGATGGCAGTAGATCTAAATCTGTTTGATTCTTAAAGGTAAGCCGTTTATCAATCGCGAAACCGGTAAATTGATTAATCCCATCGAACTGTCTTTTGGGGTTGATAGCGCGCTCTGAAAAAATGATATTGTAGTGTTCGTCACCCATTATTTTTTCTAGCGCCGCAATATCATTCACTTCTTGAAATGCCAATATATTCGGTGATATTTGTTCGAAATAATGTGCCAATAATTGATAATCTTGTTCGCTTCTTATGCTCGCTTTGAACTTCGAGTTTGGCTGTGTGGATAACCACTCAATGTTCCATGTAGTAAACGTGAGCGGAGACGCGATAAGGGGCGTCGACATCGTGGCAAGTATTATCAGAAGTAGTAGGCGCATCAATTCTCTCTTTAGTCACATTCTTATCCCCAGATTATGCGCAAGCATACCCACATAAGAACACAAAATCTTGAATAAAATTCGGGTTTTCATTGTGTCATCCAAATGTGGGATCAACCCCACTAAGATCGACTTGATCTTAATCGCTCCTCGGTATTTATTGATCTACATCAATACCAATTCTAGTGTGTTTTTGGTTTAATACGCCACAACATATAGTGCCTGTTCGTTATATGTACACAATATAGGGTGAAAACCTTTACTACTGAGGGTGAGGAAAAAATGGTCAATACTGTTGTAATCAAAAGGGATGGTTCTCAAGCTCCGTTCGAAAGAGCGCGTATTGTTGCCGCTGTAGAAAGCGCTGCGGAACACGTAGATAGTACGGTAGCCGAATACGCGGCTCAGGTTGCTATTGCGGTTCAGGACAAGGTTCGTGATTGCAAGCAAGTCGACATTCAAGAAATCCAAACCATGGTAGAAAATGAACTGATGCAAGGTGACTACAAAGCACTTGCTCGTTCGTATATTGAGTACCGTCATGACCGCGATATGGCTCGCGAGAAGAAAAGCGCACTAAACCAAGAAATTCAAGGCTTGATTGAACAAAGTAATGCCGATCTACTTAACGAAAACGCGAATAAAGACGGAAAGGTAATCCCTACTCAACGAGATCTACTCGCAGGGATCGTGGCTAAACATTATGCAAAAACTCACATTTTGCCACGTGACATTGTTCAAGCTCATGATAACGGCGATATTCACTATCATGATCTCGACTACGCACCGTTCTTTCCAATGTTTAACTGTATGCTTATCGACCTAAAAGGCATGCTGACTCATGGGTTTAAAATGGGTAATGCAGAAATTGATACGCCTAAGTCAATTTCTACGGCGACCGCCGTTACGGCGCAGATCATCGCGCAAGTTGCCAGCCATATATACGGTGGTACTACCATCAACCGTATTGATGAAGTGTTAGAGCCTTACGTTTTAACCAGTTACGAAAAGCATCTTAAAGTGGCGCGTGAGTGGGATATTCACGATCCTGAAGCGTTTGCTATGTCTCGTACAGAGAAAGAATGCTACGACGCATTCCAATCCCTAGAGTATGAGGTAAATACCCTTCATACCGCGAATGGTCAAACACCATTTGTCACGTTTGGTTTTGGATTAGGGACCAGTTGGGGCTCGCGTCTTATTCAACAATCTATTTTGAAAAACCGTATCGCAGGTTTGGGGAAAAATCGTAAAACGGCGGTTTTCCCTAAATTGGTGTTCGCTATTAAAGATGGCCTAAATCATCGTAAAAGTGATCCTAGCTACGACATTAAGCAGTTAGCGTTAGAGTGTGCGTCTAAGCGTATGTATCCTGACATCTTGAACTATGACAAGGTTGTAGAGATTACAGGTTCATTTAAAACTCCAATGGGCTGTCGTAGTTTCCTGGGTACTTACGAAGAAAATGGTGAGCTAATTCATGAAGGTCGTAACAACCTCGGTGTCGTGAGTTTGAACTTACCGCGTATTGCGATTCAAGCGAAAGGCGATGAGAAGGCGTTTTATGCACTGCTCGATGAAAAACTGATCATTGCTCGTCGTGCGCTAGAAACCAGAATTTCTCGCCTAGAAAACGTTAAAGCTCGTGTCGCGCCGATTCTTTATATGGAAGGTGCGTGTGGTGTTCGTTTGAACGCTGAAGACTCGGTCGCGGAAATTTTTAAAAACGGTCGAGCATCAATTTCATTGGGTTACATTGGTATTCACGAAATGGTTACCGCGCTTTATGGCAAAGAGAAACACGTATACGACGACGGAGCTTTGCGCCAAAAAGGGTTAGACATAGTTACGTATCTTAAGAAGAACATTGATGCATGGACTGAAGAAACGGGCTACGGCTTCAGTTTATATGGCACACCAAGCGAAAACTTGTGCAGCCGCTTCTGCCGTGTTGATGCAAAAGAATTTGGTGTGATTGAAGGTGTGACCGACAAAGGTTACTACACAAACAGTTTCCATCTTGATGTACAAAAGAAAGTGAACCCATACGATAAAATTGATTTCGAAAAACCGTATCCTGAAATTTCAACCGGTGGCTTCATTTGCTACGGTGAGTTTCCAAACATGCAGCGCAACATCGAAGCGTTAGAAAATGTGTGGGATTACAGCTACGCTCACGTTCCTTATTACGGAACGAATACGCCAATAGATGAATGCTACGAGTGTGGTTATAACGGTGAATTCGAGTGTACAAGCAAAGGTTTTACTTGTCCGAAATGTGGTAACCATGACTCAACGAAAGTTTCAGTAACTCGACGAGTTTGTGGCTACTTAGGCAGCCCCGACGCGCGCCCATTTAACTTTGGTAAACAAGAAGAAGTGATTCGTCGAGTGAAACACCTTTAATGAATTATCTTACATATCATCCTATTGATGTTGTTAACGGGCCGGGAACACGCAGCACGCTGTTTGTTTCGGGCTGCGTTCACCAATGCCGAGGATGCTATAATAAAGCGTCATGGTCTGTTTGTTCAGGCCATGAGTTTACACAACAGTTAGAAGATCAAATCATCGCCGATCTCAACGATACTCGAATCCCCAAACGTGGTTTATCGCTTTCTGGTGGCGATCCTTTGCATCCAGATAATGTCACTGGCATCTTGAAATTGGTAAAGCGTGTTCGCCGAGAGTGCGTAGGTAAAGACATCTGGCTATGGACTGGGTATCTACTTTCTGAGTTAGATCAAGTACAGAAACAAATCGTTGACCTTATCGATACGCTGGTGGATGGAAAATTTGAACGTGATCTCGCAGACCCTAGCCTAGACTGGCGAGGAAGCTCGAATCAAGTAATCCACACGTTTAAGCTCTAAAAGTCGTAGAACAGATAAAAATCCCTTCGAATTTTGCAACGACAGTGTTAATTTGAACTTCATTATTGAATTTCAAAGGGTTGTGACTTTCATGCTTTCTCATCTTCCTGCACCACAGCAAGATCCAATCTTGTCCTTGTCTGTGGCATATCGCAATGATCCACGTAACGAAAAAGTGGATCTTGGCATTGGCGTATACCGTAATAACCAAGGTGAAACACCGATAATGGAAGCGGTGGCGCTGGCCAATCAACGAGTTATTCAGACTCAAAAAACCAAAGCTTATGTTGGCCTAGCCGGTTGCGAAGAGTTCAATCAGTCTATGGTTGATCTTCTACTTTCAGGCACCTCTGCCATGTCTCGCGTGGCGGCGATACAAACACCAGGAGCCAGTGGGGCGCTGCGTATGTTAGGGGATCTAATGAACGTCGCGCAGCCCGGTACCACGGTTTGGTTAAGTAACCCAAGTTATGTAAACCATCGCCCTGTAATGGAGGCGGCGGGACTCAAAGTTCGTCATTATCGCTATTTTAGCCCTGAGACCAAACAAGTCGATCTTCAAGGCATGTTGGAGGATATCTCTACGGCAGGGCCGAAAGATGTGGTCTTGCTTCATGGTTGCTGCCATAACCCTACGGGTGCTGATATTGACTTTGCCACTTGGAAGACGGTTACTGAGCTTTCGTTAAAGCAGGGCTTTATTCCATTTGTTGATATCGCGTATCAAGGTTTTGGCGATGGTTTAGAACAAGACGCTCAAGGCTTACGTCACATGGCTAACAGCGTTGAAGAGATGCTGATTACAACCTCTTGTTCCAAAAACTTTGGTTTGTATCGTGAGCGCACTGGTGCAGCCATCGTGATTGGAAAAAATAACCAAGAAGCGACAAACGCGAAAGGCAAATTGTTGCAGTTAGCGAGAGCGACATACACTATGCCGCCCGATCACGGTGCAGCGTTGGTTAAAACGGTACTGCAAAGTGATGAGTTAACGTCTATTTGGAAGCAGGAGTTGTCTCAAATGCAACAGCGCCTTGTTACTCTACGTAGTCATCTTTGCCAAGAGTTTAATAATACTCACAATAATCAATATTTTGATTTCATCAAATCCCATAAGGGTATGTTTACTGTGCTAGGCTTTAGCAGTGACCAAATGACAAGATTACGCGAGGAATACGGCATTTATGGCGTAGGTGATGGCCGAATTAACATCGCAGGTTTGTCTGAAAAGGACATTCCATACGTGGCAAATGCAATTCATACCGTAGCCCAATAACGGAGACAGCAAATGACACCAAAACAAAAACTGTTAGTGGCGTTGATGGCAGGAAGCCTAGTCGCATGTGCTAATACAAATACCACGACGACAGATAACAAAAAACCAGAATCGCAAGTAGAAGTGGCTGAGCCCGAAGTGGCACCTGAATCAAAAGTAGAAGTGGATGAGCCGGAAGTAAAACCCACTCCCGAAGTAGAAAAACCTAAACCAGTCGTTAAACCAAAACCCGCTTTATTAACGACTGCCGATGGCAAACTAATTTTAGGTGAACGCGAGTGGGTCTATTTCCCTGGCTTAGATAAGAGCTTTAAATCGCGAGTTGATACTGGAGCAACCACCTCATCGATTAGCGCGGTCGATTTAGAAGCCTTTGAACGCGATGGCAAAGATTGGGTCAAATTTAAAATTGGCCATGACGATACGTTAAGTGAGGTGCTTGAAGTTCCTGTCGAGCGCTGGGTACGTATTAAGCAAGCAAGCAGCGAAGAGTTTGATCGCCGTCCGGTGGTATTAGGTTGGGTTCAAATTGGTGAACTGAAGGAAAAAACACCATTTACGTTAACGGATCGCTCACATTTGGATCATCCGGTACTGCTAGGCAGAAGTTTCTTCAACGACGTTGCAGTTGTCGATGTGTCAAAAGAATACGTACAACCAAAAGTGAAATAGAAGCCAAAGTTTGTTAAAAATGCGCAAACGTTAGAAACATCGAGTAGGGTGAGGCGTCTCCGCCTCATCCCTCTCACAGAACCGTACGTACGGACCTCGTATACGGCTCATGCACATTTCCATTCAGCATAATGGCTGAACACATATCCTGTCCTAACGTGTTCAAGATTCACTAATCCAAGGTCGTTAAACCATTGATTTGGCATCGAGTAACTGGCTAATGGACTCGCAGCATTTCTCCAACTATCCATACAGATATACCTGAATGACCCTTCGTAACCTAGCTGTCTTAGCCTGCGGTGGAGTCGGGTCGGTTTTTTTCCATAATCGTAATTGGACGCTGCGAAGTCTTCGCCTTAACCACGCGGCCAGTTTCTTAAACTCCCTGTTGGCATTCGCTATTCGAAAGTACTGGCTGAACCCTCTCAGAAGTGGATTCAGTTGTTTAATGACTTCTAACAATGGCTTACCGCCATTGCGTCTTGTCACTCGCTTCAACTTTCCTTTGAACGTCGACATTTTCTTTGGCTGAATACGGCTATAATGGCTACCGATTTCTATTCCAAGGAATTTCACACCTTCGCCGCTGTGCGCTATGTGTGATTTGGTTTCGTTCACCGTTAACTTGAGCTGTTTTTCCAGGACCTTCGTTGCCTGTACTTGCGCATTTTCTGCACCTTTACGGCTGCGACAGAAGATCAGTATGTCGTCGGCATAACGGACTATTCGATGTCCTCGCTTTCGCATCTCTTGATCAAACGCATCCAGATAGATGTTCGCTATCAGTGGGCTTATTACTCCACCTTGCGGACTACCTATCTCGGTATGCTGCCACTCTCCATCAACCATTACGCCACTTTTCAGGAACTGTTTGATGAGCTCCAGTACGCTACTGTCTGTGACTCGTTTCTTAATGCTTTTTAGAATAAGCTCGTGGTCGAGCTTATCGAAGCACTTCGATAAGTCCATATCTACGACGTGTTGCATTCCGTATCGACGGATGAACATCGTCGCTTTGTTTATAGCATCGTGACAACTTCGATTCGGTCTATACCCAAAGCTGGATGGGTGAAACTGCTCTTCGAAGATTGGGGTTAATAGATCATTTAGAGCTTGTTGGACAACTCTATCCCGTACTGTTGGGATCCCAAGTAATCGCACCCCACCATCATCTTTCGGTATTTCTACCCGTCTGACGGGTTGAGGGGTGTATCGCTTGGTTTTGAGTTCCAGAAGAAGTTGATCTAGGTTATCACTCAGATTTTGGGCGTAGTCGCTTAGGCTCTGCCTATCTATTCCGGCCGCGCCTTTCGCTTTCCACACTTTTTTAGATCCTTTATAGAGTCGCTCTTTGTGGAGCAAGTGACCATATAAACTGTAGTAAACTCTCAACTTTTTCCTTTAGATTGTGTGCCGTGTGGGGACAAATGCTCTCTCACAGTGTTGGTGTATTTCACTCCACTCTCTAGCCTTCTAGCTCAATGGCAATTTACTAGAGTGAGTCAGAGTTACTCCCTTGTACGGTTTCTCGCTTCAGTGCTTTGCTTTCACAAAGACCGAGACGGAATACCTCGATAGCTAATCAACTTGTATACCACTGAAAAAAAAACATCTGCTCATCACAGACTTAAAATGTACTTCATCCCTTCGCAACACCAGATTGCTTTTGGCAAAATGTTGTCCCATCAGACGTGTTACTGATGGTCAGCTCAGTTTTATCCTCCACACCATTACTGGGCTTCACCGGCCGAGCTTTACTCACTACTACGGATTCATCTGCCACCTCGCACCAACATAGATCTTGGCTCTCGCCTTGAGTTTATGCTTCCGACGTTTGCTCGGATGTGGTGTCAGGCTTCCCCAGTTACTGCACTGGCTCCCTGTTAACAATGCCACCCTCAAGCACAATCTAGGTCTGATTGAGTATCGGGCTTCACGCTATTTTGCACGCTTACCCACCTAAATTGCCGAATCAGGTTCACTTTCGTTGTGTACTGTTAACTTCCTATCGCTTCCTTCAAACCCTGCCGTTGGCCAGCAACGCCCTTGCGATTCGGATTATCTTCCCCTCAATCAGGGTGATTTAGGCTTCTTTCAGCCTAATGGGTTTGCCAGCTTCGCTGGGCAAACAAAAAAAGACCACTGATATATCAGTGGTCTTTTTATATACACAATTCGATAATTGTTAGAACATAAACCTTGCGCCAAGCAGAAGCTGTGGTCCATAAACACCGTGATCGGCAAGGTTAGCACCAATAGAAAGCTGATCGGTTGAATGGAAGCGACCACCAATGCTGTAGATGGTTTCAGAACCATCTGAGTACACTAACTGTCCAATCATGAAATTTGCTTCAATACGGTCAATAACCCATGCACGCATACCAAATGCTAATTCAGGAATAAAATCACTGCCGACGAACTTATCGCTTGAATCTTTAATGTTGTGTAGCAAAATGTGGCCGTAGATATCAGCGAATTGCGTTGCAGGGCCATTAAAGCCAATACCACCAGCTAAATCGTAATCACTTTCGAAATTAGAATCAAAGCGTCCAATAAAGTAGGTGTTTTCCGTGAATGCCATTTTACCTTCAGCACCGTATGTGCTTGGGTTCGCACCAATCCTAACTTCCAGTGAAGTATAGTTAAAATTGTTAGCGTTAGCCGCAAAAGGGCTAAGTGCTGCAAGTCCTAGTAACGCCACAGCTTGGGCACGTCCAAACATAATATTTCCATCCATTCAATGTCTTGGCAGACCGCCAAAGATACATACATAGTAAATAGCCTGCAAAAAGCAGACCATTTACTATCAAAGAACGGAGTTTAACGGATATTTACAATATTGATATGTGATCAACTTCAATTTCCGGAGTGTTTCCCCCTTCATATTCGCCAAATAGTCGAACTTTTGACTCGGCCGTGAGTGGTTCAGTCAAGTTTATGTCGTCATCTAACTCAACTTGTATTTCTGCTTCACCATCGCTAAAGACGAAAGTATCTTTACTGATTTGGCGTACGATGTGGCCATCGATGACCACTTCTTGCTCGGTGAACATGCTTGTGTCTTTTAAAAGTGCGCTAACCGAGGTTGTTTCAACTGGGCCCGTGTAGTGGAAATTACCCTTTTGATGGTGGTCATCTTTCGCTAGCGCGAAAGTAGGGGCGATGATAAGTGCAGCAGCGATTGAGTAGCAAAGTGTTTTCATGTTGTTGTTCTCGTTGTTTGTTTAAGTTAGGTCTATTAAACACCGAGTTAATTGAATGATTACTGAGTAGAGCATTCATTTTTGGTTCATTAACGGTTGGGGTTATCGTGGTATGAGGATACTATTACGCATCATCTAGAAATAAGAAGTAAATGAATTACCTATGTATACTCCATTTGAAGCACTGATGGTGCAAGGAACGACGTCGGATGCCGGGAAAAGTGTCTTAGTGGCAGGATTGTGCCGAGTGTTGGCCAGAAAAGGGATAAAGGTTGCCCCTTTTAAGCCTCAGAATATGGCATTGAATAGTGCGGTAACATCAGATGGTGGAGAAATAGGGCGTGCTCAAGCCGTTCAAGCCCAAGCGTGTAATGTGGAACCCACAGTTCATATGAATCCTATACTGCTAAAGCCAAATTCAGACACGGGCGCTCAGGTTATTATTCAGGGCAGAGCGTTAAGTAATATGGAAGCGACGAGCTACCATGATTATAAAAAAGTCGCGATGGATAGTGTGATGGATTCATTTGGTCGCCTTAAATCCAATTTCCAGTCTGTTATGATTGAAGGGGCAGGCAGCCCGGCTGAAATTAATTTAAGAGCGCATGATATTGCGAACATGGGCTTTGCAGAAAAAGCGGACGTTCCAGTCATTATTGTGGCCGATATTGATCGGGGTGGTGTTTTCGCTCATTTGGTTGGTACGCTCGATCTTTTGTCACCAACGGAACAGGCCAGGGTTAAAGGCTTCGTCATTAACCGTTTTCGAGGTGATATCAAACTACTAGAATCAGGGCTTGATTGGTTAGAAGAAAGAACAGGTAAGCCCGTAATTGGTGTGATTCCATTCCTACATGGCCTTAATTTAGAAGCAGAAGATGCCATAACCGCAGATCAAATTAAAAATGATGACGCTTTATTTAAAATCAAAGTCCCCGTGGTTACGCGTATTAGTAATCATACGGATTTTGACCCTTTAAGACTTAACCCGTCGATAGATTTTGAATATGTACGTAAAGGCGAGTTGCTTCAGGGCGCAGATCTCATCATTCTTCCTGGAACTAAATCCGTTCGCGCCGATTTGGCGTTTTTACGTGAGCAAGGTTGGGATAAAGACATCCAACGTCATTTACGTTTTGGCGGTAAAGTTATGGGGATCTGTGGTGGATATCAAATGCTGGGGACGATCATTAATGATCCTGAGGGTATTGAAGGCCCTGCGGGCTCCAGTGATGGTCTTGGGTGTTTGGCTCTTAATACGACGTTGCAGTCTGATAAGCAATTAAAGCAAGTGGCTGGCCAGTTGACGCTGAATCAGAAGACGGTATCTGTACAGGGCTACGAAATCCATGCTGGTGTGACAACGGTCGATGAGCGACAACCAATATCTCTTGGTGAAGAGAAGACCAAAGATGGTGCCATCAGTGATTGCAATCAGATCTTCGGTACATACTTACACGGTGTGTTTGAACTCCCGAGCGCCACGGAATTGATCATGGAATGGGCGGGGGTTAGCAAGCTAGAAAAAGTAGACTTTGAACAAATGAAAGAAGACGGAATTGATAGAATTGCTGACGCGCTTGAAGAATCGTTAGACCTAAACAAACTGTGGCCGGAACTCTATGCGTAGCCGATCCTCTATTCAATTGAGCAGACTTCAATTTACCTGTCTTGGCTTGATACTTTCACTCGTGTCTTTTTCTAGTGCCGCTCAAGTTAGGGTACTTGCGGCGTCTTCAATGACGAATGTCCTGTCCGATATTGCCATTGAGTTCGAGCAAACCCATGGTATCGAAGTACAATTGGTTTTTGCTGGATCGTCATCCCTAGCGAGACAAATCGAACAAGGCGCACCGGCTGATTTGTACATATCGGCAAATACAAAATGGGCTGACTACCTCGTTAGCCAAGGTCTCATTGACAAAACAGCGATAAACGTTTTAGCGCGTAATAAATTGGTTGTAATTGCACCAAATACAGAAAACACAACCAAGTTTTCTTATGAGGTGGATGAGATGCTGCATCCGTCGTGGTGGGAGAATAAGCTAAATGGTGGTCGCCTTGCGATCGGTAATCCCAATGCCGTACCCGCTGGAATGTATGCAAAGCAAGCTCTAAAACACCAAGGCATATGGGACTTTGTAAAGAACAGCTTAGCGCCGACAAATAATGTGCGCATTGCACTCACGTTAGTCGCAAGACAAGAAGCACCTTTGGGTATCGTGTACGCAACGGACGCAAAAATAAGTGACAGTGTCATGGTGCTGGGTGAGTTTCCGTCAGGGTCGTATGATGATATCGAGTATCCGTTGGTACAGCTGAATGATAAAGCTGAAACGCGATCCTTAGTGGAATTTCTGTTGTCTTCTCGCAGCAAAGGCATGATCGTTGAACATGGGTTTGTACCCGTAAATTGAGAGTCCACTCATCAGCAGAGCGAAAAGGACGAGTTAATGCGCTCTTCACCGTACAGAGCGCCGTTTTAAGGGTTAATAGGGATTATAGAGCACCGTGTACTTGACTGAATTTGAACAACAAGCGTTGTTTTTGAGCTTAAAAGTCGCCATGACTTCCGTTATATGGTTGCTGCCGGTAGGCCTGTTTTTTGCTTGGTTGTTGGCAAGAAAACAGTTTGTTGGTAAAAGTCTATTAGATAGCGTTATTCATTTGCCTTTGGTGTTACCTCCTGTGGTCATCGGCTATCTGTTACTCGTTTTGATGGGAAGACGAGGGATGATTGGTGAATGGCTGTATGACCATTTTGGCGTGGTGTTTGCGTTTAACTGGAAAGGAGCGGCTTTAGCTTCGGCCATTGTTGCACTGCCTCTTATGGTGCGCGCAATTCGGTTGAGTCTAGAAAACGTTGATGAAAAATTGGAGCAAGCGGCAAGAACGCTTGGTGCGTCCCCTATAAAAGTGTTTCTTACGATCACGCTGCCCTTAACGTTACCCGGCATTGTTACAGGGGTAATGTTGGCCTTTGCTCGTAGCCTTGGTGAGTTTGGTGCCACGATTAGCTTTGTCTCTAATATTCCCGGAGAAACTCAAACACTACCTTTGGCAATGTATAACTTTATAGAAACCCCCGGTGCCGAAATGGATGCAGCCCGTTTATGTGTTATCTCGATACTGGTTGCTCTGCTTTCATTATTTGGATCGGAATGGCTCTCTTCTCGTATGAATAGGTGGATAGGAGTAGGGAACAACAATGATTAACATCGCCATTAAGCAGCAACTAGGAGACTTGTTGTTGAACATTGATACGCAGTTGCCTTCTAAGGGTATTACCGCGATATTTGGCCGTTCAGGTTCAGGCAAGACGTCACTAATAAATAGTATTTGTGGTATTAGAAATCCGGATACCGGGATTATTGATATCAATGGGCATCGTGTGTTTGATTCAAACCAGAACATAAATCTGGCGGTAGAAAAACGAAATATTGGGTATGTTTTTCAAGATGCGAGGTTGTTTCCGCATTTTAGCGTTGAAGGCAACTTGCTTTATGGCGTAAAGAAAACGGATCTCGAACTATTTTCTCATGTGACTTCACTATTATCGATAGACGGGTTACTTAAGCGAAAGCCAAGTGAGCTATCTGGAGGCGAAAAGCAACGTGTAGCCATAGGTCGGGCGCTTTTGTCCAATCCGGATTTGTTGTTAATGGACGAGCCTTTGGCGTCGCTAGACTTACCTCGTAAGCGAGAAGTAATGCCGTATTTAGAGCGATTGGCGAAAGAAGTCGAGATCCCCATTTTATATGTTACGCACAGTATCAGCGAAATTCTGCGCTTAGCAGATCACATGATCCTGTTATCTAACGGCTGTATTGATTCCAGCGGCTCTTTGGAACAGGTGTGGGGATCGGATGCTATGCGTCCTTGGCAATCCTTTTCAGAGCAAAGTTCAGTATTCGAAGCAAGCATACATGCTCAGCATCCAACTTATGCTTTGACCCAACTGAGTTTAACGGAAGATAAGGCTCTTTGGGTACAGAAAGTCGAGGGTCGCATAGGCGAGGCTGTACGTGTTCAGGTACGAGCCAATGATGTATCGATAAGCTGTGAGTTACCGACACGAACGTCGATACGTAACATCATCCCCGTCACCATTTGTGCGATTGAGAGTCACCGCCTATCCGAGGACAAACAAAGCGTTTCTGTAAAACTCAGATTGGATCAAAACAGAGTGCTGAGTGCGAATTTAACTCAATGGGCGGTAGACGATCTAGGACTAGAAGTTGGGCAGTTGGTCTATGCTCAAATTAAAGGCGTGAGTGTGACACAAAAAGATATGATTCGAGTGAGTTGAATTGGTGAAAACGAATCAGGTAAGAGTCCCCCCCTTACCTGATACTGAATCCGGATTACGCATTAAACATTAAACTAAACTTCAAACTTGATCATTAAAGCATCCAGTTCTTCACATTGAGTTGCTAACATTTCGCATGCATTTTCTGCGCTACTGACCATTTCTATCATCTGATAACTGCCATCAAGCACCGTTTGCATATGGTTACTTACATCACTTGCTAGCTGAGTTTGCTGTTCTGATGATGATTCAATTTCCTGAGCACTCGATGCCATTGAGTTTACAGATTGCGTAACGGATTGCAGTGTATCGAGTGTTAGGCCAGACAATTGAACCGTTTCCTCACTTGTTTTACAACTTACGTTTACGGCAGTTACAGCTTCGTGTGTTGCCTTTCTTAGCTCATCAGTCATTTTTTGAATCTTGTCAGTACTTTCTTGTGTTTTACTTGCGAGCGCTCTGACCTCATCAGCAACCACTGCGAAACCACGACCTTGCTCACCAGCACGAGCGGCCTCGATCGCAGCATTTAGAGCAAGTAAATTAGTTTGTTCCGCAATTTCAACGATTACACCCAAGATAGTCACGATATTAGTAACGTTTGAGTCTAGGTTGCTAATCACGCCTCCAGCTTGGTCAATTTGCGACTCCAAGGTTTGTAACGAAGATGAGGTTTGATTAAGCAAAGAAGTCGCTTCCCCGAGTTGTTTAATGCCTTCACTACTATACGAAGAGGCACTGACTGCATTATGACTGACGTTGTCGCTGATACTCTGTACTTGCAGTGCTGAACTGGATATATGGTCAGTATTTCCTTGTTGACTAGAGACATACATAACGATGCCTTGAGTAAGGCTTTTGATATTTTCCATTTCGGCTCGAACAGAATTTGAGGTAATAATTACCTGAGTCATCGAGCTCTGCATTGAATCAAGCAGTTTGTTAATTTCAGCCCCAATCGAACCTAACTCATCGTTTGATGACTCTGGAATTCGTTTAGTTAGATCGAGTTTCGCACTATTCAGGGATTCAACAGTATTGCATAGCTCCTTTATTGGTGTTGTTACCCAATTAAGAATCAGAAATAGAAAAATGCAGGAGATAGCGATCACCGTGATCACTCCGACAGTCATGGAGCTAGTGACATCGGCGATGGCTTTACCCGGGTTGGTCAATTGTTCAGCACTAAGCTCATTGAGGTTGCTGATCCCCATAAAAACCACAGCTGCAAACAAAGAGATGATGAAAATGACTGGAATCATGATTTTTTGTTTAATTGAGAGCGAGTTAATAGATTTCATTGTTTACCTATATGTGGTTGGAGTACGTGCTATTAATTAACTATAGATCAAAAAAAAACGACCCTTATAAAGAGTCGTTATATAGTTTGAAGGCTGTGACCTATTCTTCTACAGAAAATTCTTCGATGGTCACTTCAACACGGCGGTTTTTTTCTTTACCTGCTGCGGTCTTATTGGAAGCGATAGGGCTAGCTTCACCTTCACCTTCAACTTTAATACGCGATGAGTCAACGCCTTCAGAAACAAGGTAGTCAGCGACTGCTTGAGCGCGCTTTTCAGAAAGTTGTTGGTTAAACTTAGCTGAACCACTGCTGTCAGTGTGACCGGTTACCGTTACGTTAGACTGCGGGTAGGTAGTAAGAAGCGTGACGAGTTCATCAAATTGGTGTAAACCCGCTTCACTTAACTTATTGCTGCCTGACTCGTAAAGGCCTACCCCTTTCTTAGATTGAAAGGTGATGGTTTTAGGCGCTACAACGACTGGAGCGGCGGCTAAAACGACTGGCGCTGGCTCTTCTGCTACGACGGCAGGACGGGGTTCAACTGGCGCTGCTTGGGCTGCCGCAACGGGTTCGTCGCTACCGAAGTGGTAGCTTAAACCTATGCTAAATAGGTGAGCTGCTAGGCCGCCGGTATCGCCAGATCCGATTCCGCCCAAAATTTGATATTCGAGTCGAGTTTTCCACTCACGTGAGATCCCATACTCCAAACCGAATGCGGCCATAACGTTTAAGTCATCATCAATGACGTCGTAATTCGTGTAACCAAGGCCAAACTTAGAGAATACGCCTAGAGATTCATTAATTGGAATACCGAACTTCGGACCCATAGTTAATGAGGTTAATGCCCCTTTTGCCGTTTTACCTGAAGAGAAGTTAGACTCGAAATCGCCAATTTTATCGAAGCCAGCTTCTAAAGAGAACATGTCACTGAATTTATAACCGGCGAACCCACCGAAACCAACACTGCCATCATCACAAGGCTCAGAGACGCTACAGCTGTTTTTCAATGAAGAGCTACCTACCTTTGCACCTAAATAGTATTCTGCAGAAACGGTAAACGGAATTGCCGCCAGTACAGACAGCGCGATCAACTGCTTTTTCATAATTGTATCCTTACTTTGGATTATTGTTGCTTTTTTGTAATTGTAGTACTCGTGGAGTATGAGAACTAAGTCATTGTAATTCAATTATTGATTATGTGAATCACGTCCAATTATCCATGCTTTCTCAATTATGATACGTTCGTGTTTCAGCAAAAAGAACACAAAAAAAAATCCGCTCGTAAAATGAGCGGATTTAATGGTTTTTCGTTGCTAGCAATTATTTAGCGAAAACTTCTTTAAAGTCACGTTTTAAAATTGCATCTCGGCGGGCTTTCTTCATTTGCTTAGCCATGTCTTTAACGCAATTATGCAGCGTTTGGTCTAGCAATTGAGTACGGTAAGCTTCTTTTTCTTCGTCGCTCATGTCTTCTGGCAGGTTCAGTTTTGGAAATTCTTCCATTACATTCACACCAGCGAAAGCTTGGCTTACGGAAATAAGCGCATGGAACTGCTCAAAGTTGTCCAAAACATTTTGTGCACTCGCTGGCATGCTATCCCATGCTTCACGCACGGCTTCTTCTGAAACTTCATGAATGGACGTTACCATGTAGTACATTGCTTCTGGAACTTGGTCAAACTCAATGACTTTCTTAAGTTCAGGGGAGACTGTATCTAAGTCTACTTTTTGTTCCGTTTCTTGGATTTCTTCTGACATGGTGTTGTCCTACTTCTTTCAAAAAAGACATGCTATGAAACTGGCAATAAAAGTCAACCAATTCATTCATTTCTATTGGGTTAAAGGACAAATAGCATGCTATATTGCTTAGATGGCATAGGGAAGATCAAAGACAATATATGGAAATATCAAATACTTCTATTCGAATTTTACTGGTAGACGACTTGCAATTAGAGAGAATGCAACTGGGTATACGTCTAAAG
Source organism: Vibrio tapetis subsp. tapetis (assembly GCF_900233005.1). Classification (NCBI taxonomy): domain Bacteria; kingdom Pseudomonadati; phylum Pseudomonadota; class Gammaproteobacteria; order Vibrionales; family Vibrionaceae; genus Vibrio; species Vibrio tapetis. Next base: position 1,752,326 of record NZ_LT960612.1, on the reverse strand, counting down.
CAACTAGGCCACACGGTGGAGGTTGTTGAAAGCGGTGCTCAAGCACTGGAAGTCTATACCTCGTTCGATCCAGAGCTTGTTCTGCTCGATATATCAATGCCAGTAATGGACGGCTTTGAAGTTGCTCAAGAGATTCGGTCTCGTTTTAAAGATTGGGTGCCTATCATTTTCCTTAGCAGCCATGAAGAACCTGAAATGATCGCTAAAGCAATCGAAATGGGGGGGGATGACTACTTAGTAAAGCCCGTCAATAAGATGGTCTTGAGTGCGAAACTCAAAGCAATGCAGCGTATAGCCGATATGAGAAGAGAGCTAAAGGCGGTAACAGCTAAATTGGAAAGCGTGAATTCTAATTTACAGCAACAAGTCAACGAGGATGGTCTCACCCGGATTTATAATCGTCGATTCATCGACAGTGAACTGGCTAAGATGGTGACTTGGCATGGCAGGCACGGGCTTCCTTTAACGGTTGTGTTATTAGATGTCGACTACTTCAAGTTGTATAACGATAACTATGGCCACATAGAAGGCGATCAGTGTTTACAGAAGATAGCCTCTCGACTAGATAGCAGTTTTGTTCGTGCTGGGGAGGTTGTTGGGCGTTATGGTGGCGAAGAATTCGTGGTTATTCTAAGTAACTCGGGTGTCGATTATGCAGAAAAGCAAGCCGAACGAATTGGTCGCGCCATTGAAGAACTCGCTATTACCCATGAGAAATCGTCTGTTTCTGACTTCGTGACCGCGTCACAAGGGGTGTACAGTTTCGTTCCCAAAGGCAACGAATCGCTTGAATTCATCTTCCAACAAGCCGATGTGTTACTTTATGAAGCGAAACAAAATGGTCGTAATCGATTCGTATCAAATAAAGGTCGGTAATCACCAATGATAGCGATCATTTTATTATCGCTTGCTGACTCCGCGCGAGAATACCGTTGCGAACTAGTTTGGGTTAAGAAGTAACAACGCAGTTACGGCCTTTTTTCTTCGCTTTGTACAGTGCATCATCCGCTGATTTAATTACTTTGGTCGGTGTTTTTAATTCGTAACTGTCGGCAACACCAATACTTACCGTAATATTCACTGTCTTCTCTGTGCTTTTTTTTCCGCGTTTTTGAGTGCCTTGCTTGTCATCTTTAGGTCTCTGCTCTTTATCGCGGATGATCATGTCATATTGCGCGATGCTTTCCCTTAGCTCTTCTAAGTGATCAATCGTTTGGGAGGCAGACTTCCCCTTAAACAAGACAGTAAATTCTTCACCGCCATATCGATAGACTTTGGCTCCGCCAGTGGTTTTTCGCAGCTTTTTCGCCACTAATCTTAAAACATGATCGCCCGTGTCATGGCCATGGGTATCGTTAAACTTTTTGAAGTGGTCTACGTCAAGCATAGCGATAGTGTACTTACGACCTAGATGAGCCATTTCGTTTTCCAACGCTCGTCTACTCGGTATCTCGGTTAACTGATCGATGAAAGCCAGCTTATGACTGGTTGAAATGACGTTATAGATAAGCATCACACCGGCAAGAGAAAAAAGAATGGCCGAAATGTAGCTAATTTGAAAACCGCCAAAAGTAATGGCTGAAAAGAGTAAGCAACTATAGATGGCGTTATCGAGCGCATCGTTTCGTTTCAATACCATAATCGCTGCAATGCCAACGCATATGATACTGTACAAAATAGCGAGAAAGGGGAGTCGACTTAATTCTGGAATAGAGAATAGAATCCCATCCCAAAGTGTGTCCATTCCGTTTTCTGCAAAGTGGTCGACCGTCAAATATGCCCAGCCGAGAAAGAGTAACATTAGGATTGAGTAGCCAAGCCCTGAAATGGAGAAAAAACGACGGTTAGGGAATGCGTACACAACCATGCAAGCGACGGGTAACAGGAAAGCGAGCAGCGAGAATTCCAATTTGGTTGTTCCAACACTCAATGGAACTTGCAGACGTTCTTGAATAAAAAAATAAGCGACCATCATCGCAATTGCGATCATTCCCATTCGACCTTGGCTAAAGCTATGGCCCAAAATGAGAGTAATAGAAAAGAGAATGTAGGGAAGGTGGCTCACCATCCCCAGATTTGCAACGACTAACGTTGTTAAGGCATCTATAGCGAATAAACTGAGGCATGTCAGTAAGATAGGCATTAGAAATTTTAGAAAATTCGTATTGATTAACGTACTTAGCATCGAACTCACAAAGATAGGGGGTTTACTATAAATATAAAGAATAGGAAGTTGAGCTTCTTAGGATACGTCTATTATTGGAATTTCCAAGTGTTTTGCTAAACTTAATTGAAAAATTATTAGAATTGTTACCAATATGATGATTAAAGCCACAAGTAAGGACAGATGAACTTCTTTCCGTCCTGTTTTCCACCTAGCATTATCAAAGATTGTTCCATAATAAGTGACATGAGGAAGCGAAACATGCAGATTAGCGTAGACGTACACAATTATATGGAAACAATTGTTGGGGCTAAGTTAGCGTTGCTCGAATATACGGATAGGTTTGACTCAGAGCAATTGGCAGATTTGGCTTGTATAGCGCTAAATCAACTAAGACCAGTATACATTCGTCACGATATCGATTTTTTATCTGCGTTACCAGAGGAAAGACTGGTCGTTCTAAATGAGCAGGTTGAAGTGGCGCTCATCGCCGCGGAATCAATGATACAGAACGATCGACGTACACGTGATGATGATCTACCTATTGTGTTTAGTAAGCCTTCGCGCCATGATGACGACGAATTGGAGTGGTATGAATTGCCGCTGTTAGATAAAAAACGACTCAAGTAAGGATTTTTTGTGGGTTTATTTTCCTATTTTTTCGGCGGAAATAAAGCGGCTGACAGTAAACAAGATGTTGAGCCCGTCGAGTACAAAGGTTACTTGATTTATCAAGAATCACGCGCAGAGGGCGGCCAATTTCGTATTGCCGGACGCATTACTAAAGAGTTCGGGGAGGGGGAAGTGAAAACACATACTTTTATCCGCTCTGATGTACTTAGTTCAGAATCTGACGCCAACGAGTTTATGCTAAAAAAATCGCAGCTGTTTATCGATCAGATGGGCGATGGTATTTTTTAGGCATTGAACCAAACACGCATTACATCGAGTTGATTAACATCACTTTAATAAGGGCCATTTAGCGATATGCTAATGGCTCTTTTTGTTTGCCCAGCGAAGCTGGCAAACCCATTAGGCTGAAAGAAGCCTAAATCACCCTGATTGAGGGGAAGATAATCCGAATCGCAAGGGCGTTGCTGGCCAACGGCAGGGTTTGAAGGAAGCGATAGGAAGTTAACAGTACACAACGAAAGTGAACCTGATTCGGCAATTTAGGTGGGTAAGCGTGCAAAATAGCGTGAAGCCCGATACTCAATCAGACCTAGATTGTGCTTGAGGGTGGCATTGTTAACAGGGAGCCAGTGCAGTAACTGGGGAAGCCTGACACCACATCCGAGCAAACGTCGGAAGCATAAACTCAAGGCGAGAGCCAAGATCTATGTTGGTGCGAGGTGGCAGATGAATCCGTAGTAGTGAGTAAAGCTCGGCCGGTGAAGCCCAGTAATGGTGTGGAGGATAAAACTGAGCTGACCATCAGTAACACGTCTGATGGGACAACATTTTGCCAAAAGCAATCTGGTGTTGCGAAGGGATGAAGTACATTTTAAGTCTGTGATGAGCAGATGTTTTTTTTTCAGTGGTATACAAGTTGATTAGCTATCGAGGTATTCCGTCTCGGTCTTTGTGAAAGCAAAGCACTGAAGCGAGAAACCGTACAAGGGAGTAACTCTGACTCACTCTAGTAAATTGCCATTGAGCTAGAAGGCTAGAGAGTGGAGTGAAATACACCAACACTGTGAGAGAGCATTTGTCCCCACACGGCACACAATCTAAAGGAAAAAGTTGAGAGTTTACTACAGTTTATATGGTCACTTGCTCCACAAAGAGCGACTCTATAAAGGATTTAAAAAAGTGTGGAAAGCGAAAGGCGCGGCCGGAATAGATAGGCAGAGCCTAAGCGACTACGCCCAAAATCTGAGTGATAACCTAGATCAACTTCTTCTGGAACTCAAAACCAAGCGATACACCCCTCAACCCGTCAGACGGGTAGAAATACCGAAAGATGATGGTGGGGTGCGATTACTTGGGATCCCAACAGTACGGGATAGAGTTGTCCAACAAGCTCTAAATGATCTATTAACCCCAATCTTCGAAGAGCAGTTTCACCCATCCAGCTTTGGGTATAGACCGAATCGAAGTTGTCACGATGCTATAAACAAAGCGACGATGTTCATCCGTCGATACGGAATGCAACACGTCGTAGATATGGACTTATCGAAGTGCTTCGATAAGCTCGACCACGAGCTTATTCTAAAAAGCATTAAGAAACGAGTCACAGACAGTAGCGTACTGGAGCTCATCAAACAGTTCCTGAAAAGTGGCGTAATGGTTGATGGAGAGTGGCAGCATACCGAGATAGGTAGTCCGCAAGGTGGAGTAATAAGCCCACTGATAGCGAACATCTATCTGGATGCGTTTGATCAAGAGATGCGAAAGCGAGGACATCGAATAGTCCGTTATGCCGACGACATACTGATCTTCTGTCGCAGCCGTAAAGGTGCAGAAAATGCGCAAGTACAGGCAACGAAGGTCCTGGAAAAACAGCTCAAGTTAACGGTGAACGAAACCAAATCACACATAGCGCACAGCGGCGAAGGTGTGAAATTCCTTGGAATAGAAATCGGTAGCCATTATAGCCGTATTCAGCCAAAGAAAATGTCGACGTTCAAAGGAAAGTTGAAGCGAGTGACAAGACGCAATGGCGGTAAGCCATTGTTAGAAGTCATTAAACAACTGAATCCACTTCTGAGAGGGTTCAGCCAGTACTTTCGAATAGCGAATGCCAACAGGGAGTTTAAGAAACTGGCCGCGTGGTTAAGGCGAAGACTTCGCAGCGTCCAATTACGATTATGGAAAAAACCGACCCGACTCCACCGCAGGCTAAGACAGCTAGGTTACGAAGGGTCATTCAGGTATATCTGTATGGATAGTTGGAGAAATGCTGCGAGTCCATTAGCCAGTTACTCGATGCCAAATCAATGGTTTAACGACCTTGGATTAGTGAATAATAAACACGTTAGGACAGGATATGTGTTCAGCCATTATGCTGAATGGAAATGTGCATGAGCCGTATACGAGGTCCGTACGTACGGTTCTGTGAGAGGGATGAGGCGGAGACGCCTCACCCTACTCGATGTTTGTATTGAATTTGAGTATCTATTGTTGTTGGTTTAGTGAGCATTTTGTTAAGTCGCTAATTTATCAGGCAGAATTTGAGCGATAAATGGTCTGGTTTGACCTCTGCTTAGTTCTGAAAATGTTGTCATTTAACGCTTTAGAAGCGAGAATCCACCGTTAATTTGGTTATATGTAATGAAAGTTTGTATTTTTCTTACAAAAAGCTTGAAGTTACCTGCAACCTTAGATAAAAACAGACTATTCATTTGTGCCAATAGTAGGGAATAACTATGCAAATTGGTGTGCCTAGAGAAATACTCGTAGGTGAAACTCGAGTTGCTGCAACGCCGAAAACGGTTGAGCAGTTATTAAAATTGGGATTTGACGTCTCAGTTGAAACACAAGCTGGCGTTCTTGCCAGTTTTGACGACGCTGCATTTCAAGCTGCCGGTGCGACTATCGTATCGACAGAAGATGTATGGAAATCGGATGTAATCTTTAAAGTTAATGCCCCGCTTACCGGCGAAGCAGAAACGATTAATGAGATTGAACTGATTCAAGAAGGGGCAAGCCTAATTAGTTTCATTTGGCCTGCACAAAACCCAGAGTTAATGGAAAAGCTATCTAGCAAGAACATTAACGTCATGGCGATGGATGCGGTTCCTCGTATTTCTCGTGCTCAAGCGCTAGATGCGTTGAGTTCAATGGCTAACATTGCAGGTTATCGCGCTGTTGTAGAAGCTGCACATGAGTTTGGTCGTTTCTTTACCGGGCAAATTACTGCTGCTGGTAAAGTTCCACCGGCCAAGGTACTGGTTGCTGGCGCAGGCGTTGCTGGTTTAGCCGCTATCGGTGCTGCTGGTAGCTTAGGCGCGATCGTTCGAGCGTTCGATGTTCGTCCTGAAGTGAAAGAGCAAGTTCAATCAATGGGTGCCGAGTTCTTGGAAGTTGATTTCCAAGAGGACACTGGCGCTGGTGATGGCTATGCGAAAGAAATGTCGGACGACTTCAACAAGAAAGCCGCTGAGCTTTATGCTGAGCAAGCCAAAGATGTTGATATCATTGTTACGACTGCACTGATCCCCGGTCGACCTGCTCCCAAGCTTATCACCAAAGACATGGTAGATTCGATGAAGGCGGGTAGTGTCATTGTTGACCTTGCGGCAGCGAATGGCGGTAACTGTGCTTACACTGAAGCAAACAAAGTTATTACTACTCCGAATGGCGTGAAGATCATCGGCTATACCGACATGGTCGGTCGTTTACCGACTCAATCTTCTCAGCTTTACGGTACTAACTTAGTCAACCTTCTTAAGCTTCTTTGTAAAGAAAAAGACGGTAACATTAACATCGATTTCGATGACGTTGTTTTACGTGGTGTGACTGTTGTTAAAGAAGGTGAAGTCACTTGGCCTGCGCCTCCTATCCAAGTATCCGCTCAACCTGAAATCAAGCCACAACCTGTAAAGGTTGAAGCGAAAGTTGAAGAACCAACGTCACCAGTTAAAAAGTTTATCGGCCTAGCGGCAGGTATTGGTGCATTTGGTTGGATTGCTTCGGTTGCTCCAGCAGCCTTTTTAGCCCACTTTACGGTATTCGTATTGGCGTGTGTGGTTGGCTACTATGTTGTTTGGAACGTTTCACATTCACTGCATACACCGCTTATGTCGGTAACTAATGCTATTTCTGGCATTATCGTTGTAGGTGCGTTACTACAGATTGGTCAAGGAAGTGGCGTTGTCACGTTCTTGTCGTTCATCGCAGTGTTAATTGCAAGCATCAATATTTTCGGCGGCTTTACGGTCACGAAACGTATGCTTGAAATGTTCCGTAAAGACTAAGGAGTAACAAATGTCTGCAGGATTAGTACAAGCCGCATACATTGTGTCTGCCGTTCTCTTTATTATGAGTCTGGCGGGACTATCTAAGCAAGAATCTGCGCGAGCAGGTAACTATTACGGCATCGCTGGTATGGCGATCGCTTTGATCGCAACTATCTTTGGGCCAGATTCTTCAGGTGTTGTTTGGATCATCATCGCGATGGTGATCGGTGGTGGTATTGGTATCCACTACGCCAAAAAAGTTGAAATGACTGAGATGCCAGAACTGGTTGCTATTCTTCACAGTTTTGTGGGTATGGCAGCGGTTCTAGTGGGTTTTAACAGTTACATTGACGCGCCAGAAGCGGCAACTCATGCTGAACATGTTATCCACTTAGTTGAAGTATTCTTGGGGATCTTCATCGGCGCGGTAACGTTTACTGGTTCAATCGTTGCGTTTGGTAAATTACGTGGTGTGATCAGTTCATCTGCGTTGAACCTACCTCACAAACACAAATTGAACTTAGCTGCGCTTGTTATATCAGCGTTCCTATTAGTTCAGTATGTGAATGCTGATGGCAGCATGTTCGCACTTATCGTCATGACTTTGATCGCGTTTGTATTTGGTTACCATTTGGTTGCTTCAATCGGTGGTGCAGATATGCCAGTGGTTGTTTCAATGCTGAACTCATACTCAGGTTGGGCTGCAGCGGCAGCTGGTTTCATGTTAGCGAACGATTTGTTGATTGTTACCGGTGCCCTAGTAGGTTCATCTGGTGCGATTCTGTCTTACATTATGTGTAAAGCAATGAACCGCTCTTTCATCAGTGTTATTGCGGGTGGTTTTGGTCAAGAAGTTGCTACAAGCGACGGTGACCAGGATTACGGTGAGCACCGAGAAATCAATGCTGAAGATGTGGCAGACATGCTGAAAAACTCTAAGCGAGTGATCATCACTCCAGGGTACGGTATGGCCGTTGCACAAGCTCAGTATCCAGTGCATGAAATTACCGAGAAGCTTCGCGCTCAAGGTGTTGAAGTACGCTTTGGTATTCACCCTGTAGCGGGCCGCTTACCTGGTCACATGAACGTATTGTTGGCGGAAGCCAAAGTACCTTATGACATCGTATTAGAAATGGATGAAATCAATGAAGATTTCTCCGAGACTGATACAGTACTTGTCATCGGTGCGAACGATACTGTGAACCCTGCAGCTCTTGAAGATCCAACGAGCCCTATTGCAGGAATGCCGGTTCTTGAAGTTTGGAATGCAGAAAATGTTATTGTATTTAAGCGTTCAATGAACCCAGGTTACGCAGGTGTCCAGAACCCATTGTTCTTTAAAGACAATACTCAAATGTTGTTCGGTGATGCGAAAGAGAGTTGCGTTAATATCTCTTCTCATCTTTAAATAACAGCACAGAGTGACGAAGGAGGCCAATTGGCCTCCTTTTTTTTACCTAAAACTTACCATCATGACGTTACGTTAACCTAAGCATCGGTGCATACCACAGAGTTTGATGTTATATTTAATGCATTGAGATTATAAGAAAGAGAACGGCAATAGTTTGTTATATAAAGTGATCTTGTTGGTGACATTAACGTCTATCACAAACGTTGCCAAAGCTGAAAGCCTGCCTGAACGTATTGATGCGTTTCGTGCGCTATTTGATAACTCTCCGGCAATTGCTTCTTATGATACAAGAATTATCCAGTCTGATTTTCCCAATAAGCTATTAGCTCCTGAAAGTATGCTTCCTCAAACGGCTGACTACCCGTTAAGAGACGTGCAGCGCCTTTATAGTTTGGCTGAAACTTGTAAAGGAAAATTGCCTCTAAGCCCACTCATTACCGAACCACTTGTCTTTACGCGCGCTATGTGTAAAGGGACGAAGCTGCCTCTAAAATGGTTTGCTCGTTCAGCGCTCATTCATCCCGGCGGTGGTACTTATGCTGCACGTTATGCTGAAAAGTATCCGGTCCTCTATGATGAACTGAAAGATTACATGCACATCAAAGAAAGACCAGCCGCTGAGCCAGAAAGCTTACTCGGTCGCTTACAAGATATGGATTACAGTGCGCTAAGTGCCTTGATATCCGGCTCAGATATGTTCATTCACCGAGACGATCTATGGTTAAGGCAGGGCGACAAATATCTTTTATTTGAGCGAAAAAAATGGAGTGAGTTCCTAAATAAAACAAATTTACGAGCAACCTTAGATAAAGAAGCCTCTATTTGTTACGTCAAGAGCGGCAATATTTGTTGGGAGGTTGAAGATCATTCCGATCTTCTGCTGAACATCATGATCGGGCTCGTTCTATTTAACGTTGTTATATTAGCGGCGTGGGCAACCTCTCGTTGGAATAATAAGCGGGAAGAAATGCGCAGCCGAATGTTAGTTTTGCAAATACTTACCCATGAACTTAGAACACCGATAGCCAGCTTATCACTAACGGTTGAGGGCTTTAGGAGAGAATTTGAGCGATTGCCTGAAACGGTTTACGATGAGTTTCGTCGCTTATGTGAAGATTCTCGCAGACTTCGGCAATTAGCGGAAGCGAGTAAAGATTATTTACAATCAGATAACAATCAACTAGCAACGGAATGGTTACCATCAGTAAATGAGTGGTTAGAGTATCGTTATGAGGAACTTTCCACTCCGGTTGAAATCCAAATTGAACAAGATAGCGCCATTAAAGTAAATATCTACTGGTTGGGGACATGTCTTGATAACTTGGTTAATAATGCCGTTAAATACGGTGCCGTTCCGGTTAGACTGAAAGTAATTATTCAAAGTAATAAAGTACGCTTTGAGGTCATAGACAGCGGAACCTTAAGCAAAAAAGATTGGAAACACGTAAGAAAGCCATTTGTTAGTAAGAGTGGTTTAGGATTAGGCTTAACGATAGTTGAATCTATGGTTGAGCGTATGGGGGGCAAAATGTCATTAGAAGGCCCGCCAACAACATTTATTTTGGAGATACCTTGTGAAACAGACTCTGCTTCTAGTTGAAGACGACAAAAATCTAGCCGATGGGTTATTGGTAAGCTTGGAACAAGCTGGCTATGAATGCTTACATGCAGAAACAATCGCAGAAGTCGCACCATTGTGGGAGAAGGTAGATCTCGTTGTATTGGATCGTCAGCTTCCTGATGGAGACTCTGTTAGTCACCTTCCGGAATGGAAAAAGATAAAAAAAGTCCCTGTTATTCTATTAACGGCATTGGTCTCTATAAAAGACAAAGTTTCAGGCTTAGATGCCGGTGCTAATGATTACCTAACAAAACCTTTTGCCGAAGCGGAATTGTTTGCGCGAATCCGTGCGCAGCTACGTGCACCTGAATCAGATGAAAGTGAAGAGCATCGTGTCAATATCGGCAATCTATTGATTGATACCCAAACTCGTGATGTTATCTTCAATGAAGAATCAGTAACACTGACAAGAACCGAATTCGATTTACTTTTGTTTTTGGCAACCAATATTGGCCGAGTGTTTACTCGTGATGAGTTGCTTGATCATGTTTGGGGTTACAACCACTTCCCAACGACGCGTACTGTTGATACCCATGTCTTACAGCTAAGACAAAAATTGACTGGCATAGAAATCGAAACCCTACGCGGTGTCGGCTACAAAATGAAGGGATAGTCGTGAGACGTTTGATTGCATTGGTTTTTGTTCTTAGTAGTACTGTCGTCGCGGGCGACAATATTCCTTGGTTTGAGCAGCAAACGGCATTAACTAATGCGCATAAACAACTGTTACAAGACGACTTGGACGGTGCCTTCAAAGGTATCGTTCAGGTGTGGCAACAGTCTCCTGATGAACATGTTGCGAAGCATCTCGATAAGTTTTTTGTAAAGTCGCTAGAAAAAGACTGCGGTCAATCTTTGCAGAAAAAACCGTTGCCTGACTGGTTAGATGAGTTGGTTGTTCGTAGGCAAGTGATCCAATCACCGGGGCGACAGGCGTCGAGTGTGATCATTGATGTATTATCTCGCCAAGAAATTGATTCGATTGGATTCACTCGATGGCCAAAAAGTAAAGTGTCATCGGACACTGAATTTGAACGCCTATCTAATAATGACAAAAGTGACTTCGTCTATCAAAAAAGATACAGCTTAAACTCAAGATTGAGTAGTGGCTTATTTCAGGTCACCGTTACCCCTCTAGAGGGAGAACCGTGGAAATCATGGATTGTCATGGCGGAACCGCAATCAAAAGAAATTCTACGCTGGCAAGCTAAAGGTGTATGGAAAGTAGAAAAAACAGGCTTACTTAACAGGCACTGTCCACTACCAGTCATGAATGTTTCTGTATTTGATTATCTAGATGGTCAATATCAAAAAATTTGGAGCCAGGAGTATGAAAGTGATTACCCGAGCCAAATTCCGCTCCGAGATCTAGAGCCTGATCGCTATGTTTTAGCGATTTCAATCACACATAAGAGGTGGCAAGGTGCGATTTCTGTAGAAGATCAGCAAGTTATTAGCAAAACTTACGACATATCTATAGATTAATAGTGCTAAAGGTTCGATAATTACTGCCGATATAAGAGAAAAGGAACTATTGGCGGTTATGTTATGAATAAAATCGGATTATCAGCGTCTATCGCAATTGCACTAACAGCAACGTCAGTGTCTGCTGCAAACTATTCGGTTGATGGCCGAGGTGACGCAATGGGTGGCACTGGTGTTGTATCAGCGGACTTTCTTACTGCGCCATTTTACAACCCCGCGCTCGCAGCACTTTATCGTAGAAACGATAACGCCGGCATGATCTTACCAGGGCTGGGTATTTCCTATACGGATCAAGGGGATCTGCTCGGAAGTATCGATACCGCAGGAAAAGCAAGTAACGAAAGCGAAGCTGCGGCTGCCATTGCCGGCCTACAAGGAGATCAGTTAGCCCTTGATGTTGGTGGTACGATTGCATTCGCTATTCCTAATTCATTTGTATCGATGAATGTATTTGGAAAAATCTACTCAGAATCCTATGTAACTGCTGATATGGATACAAGCCAGCCTACGTCAGCTCAAAACCTTGATAATTCACTCGTAAAAGTTTTGGGGATTGGTGTATCAGAACTTGGGATGACTTTTGCTAAATACTACACGGTATTTGGTCAGCATATGTCCTTTGGTGTATCACCCAAAATTCAACGGGTCTACAGCATTGCGTCTCACTCTTCTTTTTCCGATTTTGATACCTCAAAGATACTTGATTCTGCTTCGGGTGAAACTGCATTTAATTTAGATGCAGGTGCAGTATGGTTTTATGGACCATGGCGTGTTGGGTTTTCTGCTATGAACATAATGGGTCGAGAAATAGAAACGAAACAATACACGGTGACTCAAGGGACGCGTGATGTAAAAATAGGGGATACTTATAAGCTAGATCCTAACTATACGGTTGGTGCGGGTATCGTTGGCGACTATTTTGCGTTTAGTGTTGATTACGATATTTTAAAGCGTGAGAAATTTGTTGGTGTCGACGACGATGCTCAAATGCTTCGCGTTGGTATTGAGGGCGACATCATGAGGCAAATGCAGCTAAGGGCGGGTTACTATACTAACTTAGCCAGCGACAATGATGATGGGACTATCACTGCAGGTATCGGGCTGTCACCATTAAATATCATCACATTAGACATTGGCGCAAGTTATACCAATGAAAATTCAATGGGTGTGTATATTAATTTCCTTTCCAACTACTAAAATATTCGCTATTCTCGGCCTCCAATTATGGAGGCCGAAATGTTTCAAGATATAAGCTTATCTCATGAAGAACAGCAACAAGCAGTTGAACGAATTCAAAAATTAATGGAAGAGGGCATGAGTACAGCTCAAGCCATCAAAGTTGTTGCTGAAGATATTCGAAAAGAGCAAAGTGACAAGAAAGAAAGCTAATTTAAAACAGCGCTCAAATGAGCGCTGTTTTTGTATCTTTAGTGCACTATAACTAATCTCCTTTATCCAACCACAAATCCCCACATTTGGCTAAACCAAGTTCAATACCACTATTCGGCCAATAATGAATTAACAACCAATTTAGAAATATAGGGGAGTCGTACGTCATTACAGTGCCAAATACCACTTAGAGAAAAAGTTACGCGGAAGATTTGTGACATAGTGAGCCATATAAGAAAGTAAGCACACACTTATTGGTATATAATACTTACAGTTTTAAAATATCGTTAAATATCATTAACTTATGAATTTCTACTATTTGTGTTAGCTCGCTAGCAGTAGCAATACTATAAGGGATTTAGTCAAACAAACTAGCCATCATAGAGTGAATATGTGATGGGTGGGCTGTTTGCGCACAGGTTATCCACAATATGTAATTTAATTACACCTCGGGTGTGGGGTAAGTTTAGACGTGAGTGAGCGTTAATAATTATGACACTGTAACTATGCGCGGGGTTGAGTTTATGCCGTGACAGAGGTTGGAGTTGAAGAAAGCGTTTGTGGGGTTTAGGTGCGTTTAGAAAAATGGCCCAGCTACATATGTGGAGCTGGACACCAGTATCATTGAGATCAACAAGAGTTCAATAAAGGGGATGAACTCACGATTGACGATACGAATTGATATACCCAATTAGTTACATTACATGAAATTAGTGTTCACAGACGCAACATATTCGGACAGCAGTATAATTACAGAATCATTAATAAAATTATGTGGAAAGTTTGTAATGGTTTGTAATTGTTTGTAGAGATTACGAAAGGTAGGGGAACGGAGCTCACGTAACTGGTGAGCATCCTATGTTGTTCTCAATTATTATTTGGAATCTATTATGTAACAAGTTGGGATGCTGTAGTGGGTATTCTTTAGGCACTCCATTGTAGCGGTTTCTTCCGCGATTGATTGCGAAACATCACTAGTTGAAAAACCCAAAATACCAAGTTCATTGCCTACGACTGCCGCGTGCTTATTCGTATTATCAAATTCACTTAGCTTATCGAGATCGGAGTAACTAGAAACTTCTGGAGGTAGCTTTTTCTGATTTGAAGCGAGTGGTTCTTCGGTTTCGGAATACGCGTCAATGGTACAAGTGTTACTCTTATCTGACTTGATATTACAAAGTCTCAATGCTTCGGTTTTAGCTTTTTCAAGATCAAGCTTATTGGTCGCGTGTGCAAAGCTAAGAGCACGGTTTCCTTTCCAGTAAACAGCGAATGCTTTATTGTTCGGGCTATCATTGTAGATATCAAACTGCGTCTTCATCCAAGAGTGCGGATCGTTTCGCATTTCCGCCGTTAATTTCTCCGTTGTGTAAGTATTTGATTTCAGATTCTCCGAAGAAACGGATGCGCACCCAGAGAGGGTTGCAAGCACCAATATATGGAAGATTGTTCGTTTCATAAATGTGTCCAGCTAGCTTGAAATTTTATTGAGTGTATTATCATTATTAGCTCATGCTATCATATTGTATCAATAAGTATAATTATAAATTTTGTGAGGTTAATACAGGATCGCTACAGGTGCCGTCATCATTAGGGATGCAATTATCTATTAGAGCTCAAATCGTCAATTGAATCAAAACTTCAACTATAGATTAACTTTATTAACTGGCTCATAATATACCTAGAGGTTATACAATCTATCGTTCATAAGTGAGATCTTAACTTCAAATGTCGCTTAACGTTTGGTCGTTAAATTATAGGAGAAGCAAGAAATAGTGCTCAGTTTGTGTTGCTTACCTATAATATAATTCTTCAGTTAAGTGATCCTGTCACTTGAAAGTACCTTCAATCAAATACTAAAACACCTACCGTAAAGTTTTTCGCTAAGGGGCAGTATTTGCAGCTTGTGACAGTGTCTCTTAATTTAGCCAGCGTTGCAGTTGGTTTGTTTAAACTTTAACGAGTTAGTTAACCGGTGGCCAAAACCTGTTTATATTCACTACAAACAAAGACAGTTTTTGTACTATTAACTTGATATTATTAACAACAACACGTGCTACTAAGGTGAATAATGGAATTTAGTCGATGGGAAACACTCATAAATGAAGGTGATATCTCAGTATTATCTGTCGTCTACGGCTGTCAGAACTGGTATCTGTCAGGTCAAGATACACGGTATGAATATCGAGATCTAAGATTTTCTGATGAGATACAACTTACAGTAACGGTGTTCCATGAAATGACTGAATCTGTGTATGAAATTCAATTTCGACAAATTGGCGGACATCGAGTGTTGGACGAGCATGGTTTACTTGAGATGTGGGGATCTAAGAACCCGAAAGATAACTGTTTCAAAGTGCGCGGTCACCAATGGACCCATGAAAGCCCATTGAGTTTTGAATTAAATACAGTTGGCGGATGGTCTTATGTCATTGCCAGTGATTGGGATTGCGTAGAAGTGCTAACACACGAAGATCCAACCGTGGTATTGGTAGAGAGACTTACAAATTTAAAACGTCCTAAAAAGTAACTGAGCATTCAGAAGCTTTTTGTGATGAGTTAAAGGGACATTTTAACTTTACAAATAGTGACATTACAACTTCGCTCTTACATATCTTAGTGCGCATTATGTGGTCAGATTTATGTTGAAAGCGTGGCGGGCAGTACCATTGCGCCAGCACTGGCCGCAGCCGCTAGGCTCTTTTAATATAAATCCTGTAATGCGCATTAATAAGCAACCATTTCTTTATTCCAATTTGGTCTATCCAACTCATTGATTTGTTGAAGTTTAACCTCCATATATGTGTTTTTATAGAGGTCTATTATATGTATACATTTATTGTTTTATCAGGTGAAGGCAGCGAAGATTGGTCACATGTTTTTTTGTCTGTAATTCCAGAACCTAATAGCATTCTGCTTTTTGAAGGCAACGAACGACATATTGAAAAAGTAGTTTTGACGAATATGCGAGAAAATATGGAGGCTAGGGGTATGAATAATACTGGGATATTACATTTAGAGCCACTTCCTGCGGATTTGGCTGATGTGTTATAAGGTTCTCTTGTCGTTATCCCAATAATGACATGTAACTAAGTCCGGTTTTTCCGGACTTTTTTGTTTTCGTGTGACATCGCGATAAACTTCCTTTCCTTCCGGTCAAGCGCTTTTGCCCCTATTTAACTCGACGCATGACGACGAGAAACGACGGCGAAGACTGAGCAAGGAGGTCGAGGAGGAGAAGGAGAGTACACTATCTTTAATAGTGTACTCTTGTGCGGATTTCGCATTTTCCCGCAGGGATAAGGGCACAACTCCACGTTGATATGGTCGCTCCGGCCAAACAGCCCGATACGCGCGAAGCGCTCCCAATCTATGACACCGCGATAAACTTCCTTTCTTTCTTGCTAGAACCACCCTTGCAGAGCATCACAGCACCAAAGGGCGTTTTGCAACTGCAACCCTTATATCTATCAGTTATCAAGACTCGACGACTGACGACGAACAACGACGAACAACGACGAACAACGACGAACAACGACGAACAACGACGGCGAAAACTGAGCAAGGAGGGTGAGAAGGAAATAGGAGAGGCCATTTACATTTGGGAAGGGGCCCCGTTTCGACGGGGAAGGGCTCCAAATTAAATGGCGTTTACTTTTCTATCGATACTATTTTTTCCATTAAAAATGGCCTCAAAAGGCCATCTTCAAAATTGTCACTTGTAATCGAAATGTTATCAGAACAAGTTGGGGTTACTGTTACACCCCAACTAACTGCGGAATTCCGCACTACTTGATTTTTTTCCCTTCTACTATCCGCTTATGGTGTTCGATAAAAAGTGTCTTTGTATTTTCGTCTTTAAATTGTATTTGCCCGTTTTCAGCCCATTCAAGTTGTTCTTTTGAGCTTTCAATTCTTCCTTGTTCAAAGAGTTCATATGGAAATTCAGAAGCCTCTGCAAGCATGTTTAAGAATCCTTCTTGATCTGGTATGTATTCATGCATTCCGTATAGCATTTCTATATGGGGTACATGCTTCATTAACACACCAACTCTTCTTATGAATTCTTGGTCGTTAATATCAGATTTATCGATTGTACCTTGGCAAATTTCTTTCTCTGAAATTTTAAGAATTTGGCTTAACTTTGAAACTTGGTTCGCTTTGGGCTCAGTAATATCTCTTTCCCATTTACTTACGGTTTGTACCGTTACTTTCATCTGTTCCGCAATATCTTCTTGTTTGACATTTAGTTCGATTCGTCTGTCTTTAAGAACGCTACCAATACTCATATTTACATAATCCATCTAAAAACCTTACTTAAATTTAAGTTTACACCTACTTTTATATGTCATATTATTCAGCCATACATTTATATCCATGTACATACATAAAAATGTCTGTATTGATTCTTGACAGGGTTCTCGTTTGTTTTTTATTGACCAGCTTTTCATGCAACAAGATCACCATGAGGGGAATTTACCACTCGTGGGGCGTCATGTTATTGAAAGGGTCGAATTAGAAACTGGTGAGAAGTTACCGCCATCGGTAAATCAAAAGGTTCTCGAAGGATCTTTTAGTACAAAGCTTACGATTCGTTGTGATGGTACTCGTGTTCGAGTAGAGGGGAATCCTTCGCGCTGGCAACGTGTGGATAATCTTTTTGGGCTTCAAACTCTTGATGAATGCGTCGCTGTTTACAATCATGTATTAGGCTTTTATGGCTTACCACCATTTACTAAAAACACACGCTTTTCTCATCGTCAATCATCTGATGGTCAAGCATCATCTTTGATAGGTAATGGCGCTGAAATTACACTGATTGACTGGACTCGAAATCATGCTGTAGGCAAGGGCAAGGAACAATCGTTTATCCGTGGGCTTTCTTCTATGCAAATTGGTCGAGGCCGTAAGCCTAAGCTTTACCCTGATGGAAACACGTGCAATTGGGGAGAAGGTTCCACTTGGATTATGGATAAGCTGTATAGGAAAGCGGTTGAATTGCAAAGAAATTTATTAAAGACCCAAAGAACAAAACAAGGAGTTGCACCAGAAGTTTTAAAGTATGTCACTAAATTAATTGAATATTGCGAATCATTCGGCGTTGTACGTGAAGAGCACAGTCTAAGACAAATGTTATTGAAACGACACAACTTACAATTCTACGGCAACGTAACCGAACAAGATTTTCACCACCACTTACAAGACATTGAGAACGCCATGAAGACTATACAAATATCACATGATGAACATCAATCTATTGCCCACCAACTGTTAGCTTCAGGTTCTGTTGATACCTTGCGTAAAGCCAATACAACTATGAGCTACTTTACTATGTGGCAGCATGGTTCTGATTTGAGACAAATATTGAAACCTCGTCAGTTTTACGAGCACAAAGCCCGCCTGAAAGCTATTGGTATTGATATTGGTCAGAAGTTCGATGTTAGCCGTATGTGTCCGACTCTTAAACGCTCTGAAGTCATTGAGATTAACCCCCTACAAATACCGTCTTGGTACAAAATGCCAGTCGTAGCAGAAACTAATATTTTACCTTTTAAAGCATACGCATAGGAATTAAAAATGTTGAAAATTGAAGTGTTTAAAGAAGATGTCAAAACCACATCTCGAACAATGCCAGGGAAGGAGGGAAAGCCACCACGCACTATTTATGAGCAAGACGCTTATGTGTATCTGCAAGGTCGCTTTCCAACGTTAACTAAGGTTCAACTCGAAGAAGGTCAACCACCTTATGAAGCAGGATTTTATACCTTTCATAGCTCTTCTTATGTCGTTAATAATTTCGGTTCTGTGGAATTGAAAAAATACGGAAAAATCATCACACCAATGGAGCTCGAATTATGATTAAGGTCTACATCCAGAGACATTCACCAAGCATGATTGAATTGTATTTTCCAACGCTTGATGAGTTTTATACTTGTAAAGCTGAATGGGACGTTAAGTCCGCTATTGAGGATTTTCTCGAAGGGGCTGAATACGAACTTATAGAAGGTTCTCCTTCAAACTAAGAAGAAAAGCCCGTAACTGGTAGGCAGCTACGGGCTTTATCACAACCAACTAAACTGGAGTTGACTATGACAATCAAAGGATACACGTTCTCGGACGCAGAAAGTAAGTTAAATGGCATTTCCAACATATCTGTTTTTTTAAGAACTGGAGCATGTCCCAAGGAACTTTCATTTGAATTAATTGATCACATGCATGGTGAAATTGAGTCTTTGCAAGGGATTTTGAGCTTCATCCGCGAATCAAAACCTAAATCTGATCAATCAGACCTTAAAATTGAATCAATCGCTTAAGTATCATTTTATTGCTCGGTATTTTTATCGAGCATTTTTTTTAATTTCAACCAATCAAAATAGAGATTTGATTATGCAAATTAAAGATTTGAAGTTATTGTTTGATAACGGAAACTTGAAAAAAGTAACCGTCATCAAAGCCCCAATGAGTGAAAGCTATTTATTGTTATGTGACATACACGTTTTACAGGCTCAGCGAGG
Source organism: Vibrio tapetis subsp. tapetis (assembly GCF_900233005.1). NCBI lineage: Bacteria > Pseudomonadati > Pseudomonadota > Gammaproteobacteria > Vibrionales > Vibrionaceae > Vibrio > Vibrio tapetis. Next base: position 1,732,840 of record NZ_LT960612.1, on the reverse strand, counting down.
CGGTGATAGGAATTTTAAAAGTATTGATGCTGCGGTAGAAAACGCACAGAAGATAGGATTTAAGCAGGTTACAGTTCGATTTTAGCCATAAAACAACCAACACCTTAGTGCGCATTATGTGGTCAGATTTATGTTGAAAGCGTGGCGGGCAGTACCATTGCGCCAGCACTGGCCGCAGCCGTTAGGCTCTTTTAATATAAATCCTGTAATGCGTCAGCTAAGCTAGTTTTTTAACTGCACCAATATACAAATAATTGCCCCAATACTATGAGGTACTAGAAAGTTCTGGCGTTTCTTGTAGTGTGTGCATAAAATAACATTGTGAATTATTAGAGGGCAACATTGCATTCTAATAAATAAAAGTCCGAAAGAGCGGCAACTCAATCGGACTTTGATATCTAGTCTTTGCTTTTGAGAACTTTGACTAGTGCTGTTACTGTACCAATAACGGTAGCTACTGCTAATAGCAGATTGGTTAGGTCTTCGATAAGGCCTCCTGTATTTAGGAGCCCTAAGCCCAACGCTTAGGGCTTTTTTGTATCTACTTGATAGTAGACCTAACTATTATACCTGTAAATTTATTATCGCCAAGTACGATAGAAAGCAACGGCTGTGGATAACCTAGTTGTTATCGTCGACTTGATTTAAACTTTACTAAGCTAATTCTTATTCACACCATTTAAATGCCATTTTTTAATATTGCCTTTCCCGTAGGGATAAGGGCACAACACCCACGCTGACGTGGTCACTTCGGCCAAGCTGCCCGATACGCGCGAAGCGCCCCCAATCTATGACACCCCGACAAACTTCCTTTCCTTCTTGCTAGAACCACCCTTGCAGAGCATCACAGCACCAAAGGGGCGTTTTGCAACTGCAACCCTTATATCTATCAGTTATCAAGACTCGACGACTGACGACGAACAACGACGGCGAAAACTGAGCAAGGAGGGTGAGAAGGAAATAGGAGAGGCCATTAAAAATGGCCTCAAAAGGCCATCTTCAAAATTGTCACTTGTAATCGAAATGTTATCAGAACAAGTTGGGGTTACTGTTACACCCCAACTAACTGCGGAATTCCGCACTACTTGATTTTTTTCCCTTCTACTATCCGCTTATGGTGTTCGATAAAAAGTGTCTTTGTATTTTCGTCTTTAAATTGTATTTGCCCGTTTTCAGCCCATTCAAGTTGTTCTTTTGAGCTTTCAATTCTTCCTTGTTCAAAGAGTTCATATGGAAATTCAGAAGCCTCTGCAAGCATGTTTAAGAATCCTTCTTGATCTGGTATGTATTCATGCATTCCGTATAGCATTTCTATATGGGGTACATGCTTCATTAACACACCAACTCTTCTTATGAATTCTTGGTCGTTAATATCAGATTTATCGATTGTACCTTGGCAAATTTCTTTCTCTGAAATTTTAAGAATTTGGCTTAACTTTGAAACTTGGTTCGCTTTGGGCTCAGTAATATCTCTTTCCCATTTACTTACGGTTTGTACCGTTACTTTCATCTGTTCCGCAATATCTTCTTGTTTGACATTTAGTTCGATTCGTCTGTCTTTAAGAACGCTACCAATACTCATATTTACATAATCCATCTAAAAACCTTACTTAAATTTAAGTTTACACCTACTTTTATATGTCATATTATTCAGCCATACATTTATATCCATGTACATACATAAAAATGTCTGTATTGATTCTTGACAGGGTTCTCGTTTGTTTTTTATTGACCAGCTTTTCATGCAACAAGATCACCATGAGGGGAATTTACCACTCGTGGGTCGTCATGTTATTGAAAGGGTCGAATTAGAAACTGGTGAGAAGTTACCGCCATCGGTAAATCAAAAGGTTCTCGAAGGATCTTTTAGTACAAAGCTTACGATTCGTTGTGATGGTACTCGTGTTCGAGTAGAGGGGAATCCTTCGCGCTGGCAACGTGTGGATAATCTTTTTGGGCTTCAAACTCTTGATGAATGCGTCGCTGTTTACAATCATGTATTAGGCTTTTATGGCTTACCACCATTTACTAAAAACACACGCTTTTCTCATCGTCAATCATCTGATGGTCAAGCATCATCTTTGATAGGTAATGGCGCTGAAATTACACTGATTGACTGGACTCGAAATCATGCTGTAGGCAAGGGCAAGGAACAATCGTTTATCCGTGGGCTTTCTTCTATGCAAATTGGTCGAGGCCGTAAGCCTAAGCTTTACCCTGATGGAAACACGTGCAATTGGGGAGAAGGTTCCACTTGGATTATGGATAAGCTGTATAGGAAAGCGGTTGAATTGCAAAGAAATTTATTAAAGACCCAAAGAACAAAACAAGGAGTTGCACCAGAAGTTTTAAAGTATGTCACTAAATTAATTGAATATTGCGAATCATTCGGCGTTGTACGTGAAGAGCACAGTCTAAGACAAATGTTATTGAAACGACACAACTTACAATTCTACGGCAACGTAACCGAACAAGATTTTCACCACCACTTACAAGACATTGAGAACGCCATGAAGACTATACAAATATCACATGATGAACATCAATCTATTGCCCACCAACTGTTAGCTTCAGGTTCTGTTGATACCTTGCGTAAAGCCAATACAACTATGAGCTACTTTACTATGTGGCAGCATGGTTCTGATTTGAGACAAATATTGAAACCTCGTCAGTTTTACGAGCACAAAGCCCGCCTGAAAGCTATTGGTATTGATATTGGTCAGAAGTTCGATGTTAGCCGTATGTGTCCGACTCTTAAACGCTCTGAAGTCATTGAGATTAACCCCCTACAAATACCGTCTTGGTACAAAATGCCAGTCGTAGCAGAAACTAATATTTTACCTTTTAAAGCATACGCATAGGAATTAAAAATGTTGAAAATTGAAGTGTTTAAAGAAGATGTCAAAACCACATCTCGAACAATGCCAGGGAAGGAGGGAAAGCCACCACGCACTATTTATGAGCAAGACGCTTATGTGTATCTGCAAGGTCGCTTTCCAACGTTAACTAAGGTTCAACTCGAAGAAGGTCAACCACCTTATGAAGCAGGATTTTATACCTTTCATAGCTCTTCTTATGTCGTTAATAATTTCGGTTCTGTGGAATTGAAAAAATACGGAAAAATCATCACACCAATGGAGCTCGAATTATGATTAAGGTCTACATCCAGAGACATTCACCAAGCATGATTGAATTGTATTTTCCAACGCTTGATGAGTTTTATACTTGTAAAGCTGAATGGGACGTTAAGTCCGCTATTGAGGATTTTCTCGAAGGGGCTGAATACGAACTTATAGAAGGTTCTCCTTCAAACTAAGAAGAAAAGCCCGTAACTGGTAGGCAGCTACGGGCTTTATCACAACCAACTAAACTGGAGTTGACTATGACAATCAAAGGATACACGTTCTCGGACGCAGAAAGTAAGTTAAATGGCATTTCCAACATATCTGTTTTTTTAAGAACTGGAGCATGTCCCAAGGAACTTTCATTTGAATTAATTGATCACATGCATGGTGAAATTGAGTCTTTGCAAGGGATTTTGAGCTTCATCCGCGAATCAAAACCTAAATCTGATCAATCAGACCTTAAAATTGAATCAATCGCTTAAGTATCATTTTATTGCTCGGTATTTTTATCGAGCATTTTTTTTAATTTCAACCAATCAAAATAGAGATTTGATTATGCAAATTAAAGATTTGAAGTTATTGTTTGATAACGGAAACTTGAAAAAAGTAACCGTCATCAAAGCCCCAATGAGTGAAAGCTATTTATTGTTATGTGACAAACACGTTTTACAGGCTCAGCGAGGCGGTGATAGGAATTTTAAAAGTATTGATGCTGCGGTAGAAAACGCACAGAAGATAGGATTTAAGCAGGTTACAGTTCGATTTTAGCCATAAAACAACCAACACCTTAGTGCGCATTATGTATATTATGTTAAATTATATGTAGTGAAGTGTGGAGTTGTTGCCTCTATGATTGCGTTATCTAGTTGTCCCCTCTAACCCTAGCTATTTAACCATAACGGCTATTTACCATAAAATAGCTAATAATCATTACTTTAATCAAAGATTAAGTCCTGACTATTAGCTGTATTTTGTGTTGCTGGACTATTAGATTACGCCTAGTTCGCGTAAACGTTCCATTAGATAACTGTCTGCTGTGTAATTTTCAGATAAGACAACTTCTGGTTTTGGGTGTAAAAATAACGGTAACGAGATTCTTGACTGATCTTGTCGTCCACCCGTTGGATTTATGACGCGATGCGTTGTACTTGGAAAATACCCCGCAGAAGCTTCTTGTAGCATGTCGCCAATATTGATGATCAGGTTACCAAAGTCACATGGTACGTCTAACCAATCACCATCTTTGCTCTTCACTTGTAGACCTGGTTCGTTCGCGGCAGGCAAAACCGTTAACAAATTAATGTCTTCGTGTGCTGCAGCTCGAATCGCACCTGGTTCTTCTTCACCTGTCATCGGTGGATAATGCAGTACGCGTAACAGTGTTTTTTCGCTTCCGTTTATCATTTCAGACAACGACACGGAAAACTTCTCTTGAATTTCCTTAGGTGCATACGCTTCTACCCAGCCTAAAAGCTCTTCTGCGAATGCGTTTGCTCTTTGGTAGTAATCTAAGATTTGCTCTTTGAGCTCGGCCGGGATCTGACCCCAAGGGTAAACATGGAAGTATTCTTTAATGTCTTTTACAGCATGTCCCTTAGCAACCTCCGAAACACTTGGTGGGAAGTAACCATCTTGCGTTTCAGAATTAAATAAAAATTCGTTTTTACGCTCTGTCGTAAAGAATGCATGCCAATTTGAATAAATTGATTCAACAAGTTCTTTAGGTACGGGATGATTTTTTAGAACACCGAATCCGGTTTCACGGAGTGATTTTACGAATTGCTCGGCAGCGTCTTCAGCTAGGTAATCGACTGTTTCCAATTTCATGACTTTACTTCTTATTATGATGTAGGTATTAAAGTCGAAGTTTAAAATTGGGCGCGATGTAAATCAAATATTAATGAAATGTTTTTGTTCGAGTGCTTCATTGTTGTCCAATAACTCTCATTATCAACACGATTCGTAATGAAAGACTTACTGATGTCAATTACAAAAAAAGCCAAGCGGATTGCTTGGCTTTTTTGTTCACTTAACTTTAGCCCCCGGCCAATTTTACCGTGTGGCCTTTTTTCTCTAAGTGGGCTTTGATTTTGTCTCGGGCGTCACCTTGGATTTCAATCGTCCCGTCTTTTACTGAACCACCGCAGCCACATACTTTTTTAAGCTCAGCGGCTAACAATTTGAGAGGTGCATCGTCTAGATCTAATCCGGAAACAATGCAGACGCCCTTGCCTTTTCGGCCTTTGGTTTGACGCTGGATGCGAACGATACCATCGCCTTTAACGCGTTCTTGTTTCGGTTCTTCTTGTTTAATTCTGCCGACATCAGTCGAATATACCAGGCTCATAAATTTCTTTTCTATTTGTTAGTCACTTGCCTATTTTAGCCTTTTCTAGCGACTGCCGCCAAGTGAGCATCAATATGTTTTTGGATTGCGATCTTGCCACCTTTAATTAATCGTCCATTAAAGAAGCAATACCAAGCATTTGCAGCGCCTGTATCATTCTTTAAACTGTAACCATTGTAATTTTCTTCTGTGCTACCACCAGAAGCTGGACGGTTAGATGCAAGAGATGAGAACTCTTTAGGGTCAATGAGAGACGCGGTATCACACCACCAATCAACACTTTTTTTGACTGCCGCAAGGTTACCAGCTAACACTTTGTTCTTTATACGAACTTGCCAAACATCAGGATTAGCGTTAGATGACTGTATGGTATAACCACGGTGCATTGTATTAGCCATTAGCATGCAACTCTTAGTTTATTCTTACTACTAATAATAATTGTAAATTGACGTTTATCAAGTAGAATTTGCTTAATGTTAATGGTTATAGTGCGCTAATTATGAAGAAAAACATTCCTTTGATCACAGATAGAGAAAAATTAGCCCAGAGTTGCCGAACTTTTTCTCAGCCGATAGATATCAAGGTGTTAGATAACCTAACCCATGGGATGTATTCAAGTAATTCGTTGAAGTCGATGGTTAATGACTGGAACCGTTTCGTTCAATTTTGCCAGTTAAAACAAGTGAACAGTTTGCCTGCGTCAGTGTCTGCGGTGCGGATCTTCTTGGAAAATGAAGGGCGTAAGCGTAAGTATTCTTCAATTAGGCGTTACGCGTTAACAATTGGCGCCATTCACCGCCTACACTCTCTACCTGAACCGACCAACCATCGTCGAATCAAATTAACGCTCTCAGAGTTTCGCTTAGAAAAATCTGGCGATGCACGCAGTGCGAACGCATTTACTTGTGACCATTTAGATGCACTTTTTGATCTATTAGGTCATTCCGTTGAAACAAAAGACATACGTGATTTAGCCATTTACTCATTGATGTTTGAATGTGCAATGAAGCGCTCCGAGCTCAAACATCTTACTCATAGTGACATCAGTAGTGAAAATGAAATAAAACTTTTACTTGGAAACCAACAATATCAGCTAAGTGCACGGGCAAGTGAGGTTCTTCGTAAATGGATGGCGTTAACTGGGAATGTTGAGGGGTGTGTTTTTTGTCGGATTGATAAACATGAGAATTTGTATCGAGGAGCACTCAATGATTCGTCCATCTATCGGATCTTTCGTAGAGCGAGCGATTTATTGGGTTTACCTGAAGAACTCAAGTTTTCTGGTCAATCGACTCGTGTTGGAGCCGCCCGTGAATTAGCTTCTCAAGGGTACAACGTTCAAGATATCAAAGATTTTGGTCGATGGCTTAGCCCTGCTATGCCCGCACAGTATTTAGGGCGAAAGAACACAGCAGAGCAAGAGATAATGAAATTTACGTTAATTAAGCCATGGGACTAACTATAAGGCCGAGTCTATCGCTTCTTTTAGGAAGTCACTAAACACAATTCCGTGGTTTGCTACCATTTTAGGGAACATAGAAATCGGCGTCATCCCAGGGAATGTATTCACTTCATTTAGGTAGATATGACCATCTTCCGTTAAAAAGAAATCGATGCGTGAGAGATCTTTTAGATTCATTTGCTTGAAGACTTTATAAGCGAACTCCTGGATCTGGTCGATTTGGTCGCGAGTAAGATTCTTAGCTTCGATTTCTGTTAAAGAATGGCTGTCGGAGCTGTATTTTTCTTCGTAGCTATAAAACATCCCTTCTGGTGCAATCACTTCTCCAGGCTTGCTAATAAAGAGCTTACCTTGATACTCAAACCCGGCTACCTCTAATTCACGAGGCTTAACCGATTGCTCAATAAGTACTTGTTCTGAATAACCAAATGCATTAGTAACTGCGTCGTCTAATTCATCTTTTGAAGTGACACTGTAGCAACCAACGGATGAGCCTTGGCAAGCGGCTTTAACAAAAACCTTTCCCCACTTCTCAAATGCAGAATGCGCTTGTTGATGCGCTTCGTCGTTGTTTTCAGAAAGAAAGAGATAAGGTGTGTTCGGGATATCTAACGCGTCGTACCACAGTTTTGACGTGATTTTGTTGAAGCTATTAGTGCTTGCTTCAGGGCCACAACCTAAGTACGGGATTTTAGCCAATTCGAAAAGTGATTGAACGTCCCCTGTTTCACCAGGATAACCGTGAATACACGGCACGATGTAATCAATTGGGAAGTTGTGGTTGTCACCTTTTAAAGATGAATGTGCGATATCAAGTTCAGTTTTTTGGCCGTTCTCTAGTCGCCAGTCAGTTTTACTCATTTCAACACGGATTACATTGAAGTAAGGAGTTAAAGACAACTGTTGCTGGAGATAATTTGCTGAGATTAGCGATACTTCATGTTCGCTAGATCCACCGCCACAAAGCAGTAAGATATTCTTTTGATTCATTGCGAGGTTCTTTCCATGAAAAAACGTGATTAAAAACAGTCTATAGGTTTCAACACCGATATTCAGTAAAAATCATGTCAAACGATGCCAATTTGGATGCGACTGATTACATACCCATCAAACAGACATGAAAAAGGGGCTAATGCCCCTTTTGTCCTAACTTGATGGCCCTATTTCAATTTATTCATTGATGGGTAATCAGAGTTCTTGATGTCGTCGATGCTTTTCGCAAATGGCTTAAGCTTCTGAAATTCTTTTGGTAACGTAGAGATAGCGGCTTTTGCTTCGGCTCTTGACGCGTAATCACCATAAAGAATGGTGTACCAATTTGTTCCTTTAACTTGCTTATAGTTACCCCAGATTGGTTGTCCGTCTGGTAGTTTATTAGCAAAGCCGTTCAGTTTACTTTCGCGGTCTAATGCGATGACTTGAATTGTGTAGCCGTAACGAGGGTTCTTTTTCATCTGCTCGTTGGTTGGCGGCACTATCTTGATCTTTTTCTTTGCGGTTTGAGGAGCGAGCTGAACCGGTTTTTTCTCTTGAGCGACCGGTGCTGCTTTCATCGTCGCTGCAGATTCAGAAGCCATAACCGACTCTTCTTTGATCATCGACTCACTTTTAGCCGTAATCGGTTGAGCAATAGTGTCTACCTTGTAGTCTTCTTTGTAAGACTCGCTAGTCACACCTTTTTCATACGTATCAGAGGCACACGCTGTTAAAAGAACGGATAACCCTATAATGCTAATTTTTTTCATAAGTCACACGACGCTTAGATGAATTTCTGTCAAATCATGCCCATTGATCGTTCCAGAATCAAGTACATAGTCAGTAAATTCTAGACTATCTCGTGACTTATCCCACATTATCTTGTGATTATTACGAGTTATTGATCACATTGCCAAAATATGAGCGATTAGTGTACATGACTATTGCTTTAGACTGAGTAACCAACATCCAAGCGCAAGGGTAGATAATGAACAGTTTGAATAAGCTCCTTAAGCCGAATTCCATCGCCGTTGTCGGCGCTTCTACTCAACCTTACCGCTCCGGCGAAATAGTAATGAAGAACCTATTACAGGGCGGATTTCAAGGCGCAATCCTACCTGTTACCCCAAAGTATAAATCGGTTTGTGGTGTTCTTGCGTATGCCTCTATTGAGCAGGTTCCTATCGTCCCAGATCTTGCGGTTCTCTGCACTCACGCCAGTCGAAATATTTCTATTTTTGAACAACTGGCCAAAAAAGGTGTGGGTGCCGTGATCATTCTGTCGTCTGATATGCATAGACTGGCCGAATCCGGTCAAAGTATTGAACAAGAGTGCTTTGCCATTGCGAAAAAACACAATATTCGAATTTTGGGTCCCAATAGCTTAGGGATTATGTTGCCTTGGCAGAACATCAATGCGTCTTTCTCTCCAGTGACAGCGTCACGAGGTAAGATTGCTTTTATTTCACAATCTGCGGCCGTTTGTACAACCATATTGGATTGGGCAAACGATAAAGACATTGGTTTTTCAGCCTTTATTTCACTGGGCAATGCTTCGGATATCGATTTTGCAGAATTACTCGACTATCTGTGTACAGACAGCAAAACCGACGCCATCTTGCTGTATGTCGACGCAATTAAAGACGCGAGACAGTTTATTTCTGCATCCCGAGCGGCTAGTCGAAACCGCAGGATCTTGGTGCTAAAAAGTGGCCGAACCCTAGCAGGTCAACAAGCGGCACTGCTCCACACTAGAGCGACCCCAAGTTTAGACGTGATATATGATGCTGCGATACGCCGCTCTGGAATGTTGAGAGTAAACAATACCCATGAGTTATTTGCAGCCGTTGAGACCTTAACTCACTCTGTACCATTAAGGGGCGAACGGCTTGCCATTATTACCAATGGCGGCGGACCTGCAATAATGGCTGTCGATACCTTACTCGAGCGTGGAGGAAAACTGGCTGAGCTATCAGATAAGGTTATCGCACAGCTTGATAGGCAATTACCTGAAAGTTGGTCCGGCAGTAACCCTATCGATATGATCGGGGACGCGAGCAGCGCCCGATATGTTGACTGTATTAATACAGTGTTGGATAGTGATGATTGCGATGCACTTCTTATCATGCACAGCCCCTCTGCTATCGCGCATTCAACACAAACGGCACAGGCCATTATTGATTGTATTAAACGTCACCCTCGGCATCGTCACTTCAATATTTTAACAAACTGGTCAGGAGAGCACACAACTCGTGATGCCCGAAGTTTGTTTACCCACGCCGGTATACCAACGTATCGCACGCCAGAAAGTGCGGTTGTCGCGTTTATGCACTTGGTGGAATACAGGAGAAATCAAAAACAATTAATGGAAACCCCCGTATCCGTCGGCCAAATACAGGTTGAGGAAGTCAGTGAAGCAAAAGACTGGATAAATAAACAGTTATCCGATGGAGGCGTCATTTTGGACACTCATCAGAATGCGCCACTGTTGAAGCATTACGGTTTTACCGTCTTACCAACATGGATAGCAAGCGAAGTGAGTGAAGCTGTGCACATTGCCGAAGGCATTGGTTACCCCGTTGCGGTTAAGGTGCGCTCTCCCGATATCGCTCATAAGTCCGACGTTCACGGAGTGATGCTGAACTTAAGGAACAGTGTTGAAGTTGCCAATGCGGCTCAGGGTATACTTGACCAAGTTTCCCTGACTTACCCATCAGCTCGAATTCATGGTTTGTTAGTTCAGGGTATGGCTAGCCGTGCTGGTGGCCAAGAGATTCGTGTAAAAGTTCATAATGACGCGGTCTTTGGCCCCGTCATTATGCTTGGACAAGGTGGATCTGAGTGGAACGAAGCGCTCGACGCTACCGTTGCGATTCCTCCCTTGAACACCACACTGGCTCGTTATCTCATCATCCGTGCGATTAAAGGCGGTAAGTTACGACCGCAACAATTGCCGAACCCGATGGACATCGAAGGGTTAAGTGATTTTCTCGTTCGAATCTCTCAGCTCGTTATTGATTGCCCTGAAATAGCGGAACTGGATATCCATCCAGTACTGGCGAATGGCAATGAGTTTACAATCATAGATGCAGATCTGACGTTGCAACCTTATGAAGGTCATGCTCATCAACGTTTGGCAATTAGGCCATACCCTGTCGAATTTGAAGAAAAAGTGATCGCGAAAGATGGCAGTGAGATTTTACTGCGCCCTATTTTGCCTGAAGATGAACCCATCCATGCAGAATTCATTTCGAGTGTTTCGAAAGAAGATTTGTATAAACGATTTTTTAGTGACGTCGGTGAATTTAATCATGAAGCCTTAGCCAATTTAACCCAAATAGATTATGACCGAGAAATGGCCTTTGTGGCGACCCAACAAAAGCAAGGTAAAGAGGTCATTATTGGTGTTGCACGAGCGTTGGCCGATTCAGAAAATATCGATGCTGAATTCGCCGTCTTAATACGTTCCGATTTAAAAGGGCTAGGTCTTGGTCGGGTGTTAATGGAGAAGGTCATCGATTACTGTCGCCAGCGTGGTACTAAGCAGTTATCAGGTATGACAATGCCAACAAATCGTGGAATGCTTATGTTGGCACAGAAGTTAGGGTTTGAACTGGACGTTCAATTTGAAGATGGCGTAGCGGATATGAGACTGCCCTTAAACGTGTAATCTAATTTCCAATGCTCTTTCATGTATTGAATACACCAAGATTTGCTTTTGCCCATTTTGTTTCGTCGCCACGCTAATACGATGTCGATATTAGCGTCTTCAGAGTCAATGATTTTAGTGAGTACGCCCTGCTCTATTAGTTTGTCAGCTACGTGAGTCGGAATTGTTCCTATGCCTAGCCCGGCAACAAGGGCTTCGACTTTCGAAGGAAAACTGGTAACCGTCAAGCGGGGTTGGTCATCCAAGATATTTCGGCTAAGCGTTGGAGTGTCTCTTGCTGTATCTGCTATAACAATCGCCCGATATCGTTTTTTGGCCTCCATATCGAACTCGCCTTTACGCTTGTGGATGTAATGGTCGGTAGCGGCAACCCAAGTCATCGACATTTTGCCAATGGTGACCACTTTCATATCTTGGGGCACGCTCTCTGGCATCGGACAAATAAGTAAATCTGAGCGGTCAGATATTAGAGATTCCCAACTCCCGGCGAGTATTTCTTCTTGTAGTTTGACTCTGGTTTTTGAAATTGCCCCTAGGTGCTCTACAAGTGGAAAAAAAGAACTGATCGGTATGATGCCATCGTGAGCAATTGTTAAGTCGAGTTCCCACCCGTGGGCAAGAATATTGGCATCTGATACCATTTCCTGCGCTGCACTCAATAGATCTCTGCCACGCTCCAGCAGCAATTTACCGGCTTCAGTAAAAACGGCTTTGTGACCGGAACGGTCGAATATATTGAGATCCAATTCTTGTTCAAGTTTTTGTATTTGATACGTTAAAGAGGACGGTGCTCTGTCTAACTCATTTGCTGCAGATGCAAAGCTGCCTCTTCGGTCTATTGCGTCTAGAATGTGCAATGCTTCTAATGTAATTGGGCTATTCACTTAAACAGTCCTTTGGCTTAAGGCGAGAGATTCATTGATTGATAATGCGTCTATTGAACTAGTAACACAAGATCTTGCTTACCTACAGACACAAAAAATAGCTAACCAACATTTTTGACATTTTCTATAGGCAACAAAAAAGCCAGCCTAAGCTGACTTCTTTCGATTAAGTTCATAAAAAGTAAAATAAAAGTGAATGAACTTAGATCTGTACAGTTATTTTCCTGTCATCTCTTTCTTTACCATTACTACTGCAGCAACGATAAAAGTGATGATTAGCGCGAGCTCCATGAGCAATCTCCACAATCGGTTGATTAACGACTTGAGTTAGAGTAGTTAAAAAAATGTTTTTTAACCTCTAAAAATAAGCAACACGCATATTCTAGCAGCTCAAATTGTTATAGGAAGTAACAAATCCAATTATTAGTGAAAATGTCGATTTAGATCAAAAAAGAACCAATACAGTCCTTTTTCAAATTTATTGCTCGCAACCATTTGTAAAACAGTTCCCTTCAAAAAGTGGTGAGTTCACGTAAAGGTTCGCTCTTAGCTGAGTAAAAACATAATGAGTTGAGTTTCGTATATTTGACTACAATTTGTGGAATTAGGGTCTAAAATTTGTTCAAAAACGTTGTTTTCGCAACAAGTATCATATTTTTAAGATCTTCGACTAATATTTATTCACTCGAATGATTAAGCTCTATGTAATGAAAGCAATGTCAGTAATCGGATGATTAATAAAGTGACGATCAATAAATCGAGATTAAAACTTAACTGCGATATGGGTGAGAGCTTTGGTCTGTGGTCTATGGGAATGGATGAGGACGTCATGCCATGGGTTGACATGGCGAACATCGCGTGCGGATTTCATGCCTCTGACCCAGATATCATGGCGAAGACACTCCTATTAGCAAAACAACACGACGTTATGGTTGGTGCTCACCCAAGCTATCAAGATCTACAAGGTTTTGGCAGGCGAAGTATTCCCCTTTCAGACGATGAAATTACTCACTGCGTCATCTATCAAGTTGGCGCACTGGTCGCGATGGCAAGAATGTACGATTGCAAAGTCGAATATATTAAGCCACACGGTGCGCTTTATAACGACATGATGAGTAATGAGTCGATTTTTGTTGCCATATTGGCCGCCGCGGAAAACTTTGGCCTACCTGTAATGATTTTAGCGGGTGTTAATAACAACCGTTACCTTGACCTTGCCGATCAGTTTAACGTCCCTTTATTGTTTGAAGCCTTTGCTGACCGTGCTTATCAAGATAATGGTTTACTGCTTCCGAGGTCTCATCCTAAAGCGGTACATCATTTGCAAGATGATATCTACCATCAAGTCATTCAATTGGCCCAGTATGGCAGCATAACGAGCCTTAACGGTGCGAAGATCATGCTAGAAGCAGATACTATCTGTGTCCATGGTGACAATGCTGACTCAATTGCGATGGTGCAAAGAATCTCTCAAGGGCTAAAGAGCTTAGGAGGCTAGATGTGAAATCTTTTCGTATTGATCCTGTAGCAGAATGCAGTGTCATGGTTCAGCTTGGCGATCGCATTGATCCCAAGTTTTCTTTACATATTGGGCACATTGCCGACACCATTAGGTTAGAGCTAATGGATGTCATAATGAATGTGACCCCTTCTTACGCAAATATTCTCGTTGATTACCTACCTTTTCTTATGTCAGAACAAGAAATGATCGCTAGGCTCGACACCATCGTTAAACGAGAGCTTGAATACCCTCCAACACAACCTGCTCATCATATTGAAATTCCCGTTTATTATCACGAAAGTGTAGGCCCCGATCTCAAGCGTTATGAACAAGAGAGCGGTTTGTCGACCGATGACGTTATCGAGCTTCATGGCAATCATGTTTACCATGTCTGTGCGATGGGGTTTGCCCCTGGTTTCGCTTTTTTAGCTGAAGTGCCCAAAGAGCTTGTTTTACCACGGCATAGTACACCTCGCCTGTCTGTCCCTGCTGGCAGTGTTGGCATAGCGGCAAACCAAACGGGGGTTTACCCAGAAAGTTCTCCCGGAGGATGGAATATAATAGGTAACTGCCCAATTGCGCTTTACAACCCTACTGGAGATGTAATAAGCCCGTTTAGTATTGGTGATACGGTGTCTTTTTGTGCCATCGAAAGAGAGGAATTTGATGAATTGGGAGGTAAGTTATGGGACTTATAGAAGTCATAAAACCTGGACAGTTAAGTCTTATCCATGACTTTGGTCGTTTTGGACATAGTCAATTGGGGTTAACTCAAGGAGGCCCCATTGATGATTATGCTTACAGTTGGGCTAACTTTCTCTTAAAAAATACGAAGAACAGCGTCGTTATTGAAATTACATTGGGGCAAGCGGCCTTCTTTATTCACCACGAATGCCGACTGGCGATATGTGGGGGCGATTTACAGGCCAAGCTGGACGGCAAACCGGTCCTTAATTGGTCCTCTTTTGTCGCCAAAAAAGGTCAACTACTGTCTTTTTCGTTACCACGTAACGGACTTAGATCCTATTTGGCTGTTAAAGGAGGGTTTGAAGCGCCTGAGCATTATGGGAGCTGTTCTACCGTCCAGCGAGATCAACTTGGCGGGCTTAATTGTGATGGGCAAAGCTTAAACGCAGGCGATCTCATTCCTTTTCACCAACACGAAACGAAAGCCAAACAAAGACATGTCACCTTTAGGTTCACGCCGGATTATAACTTGCCACTTGTACTTCGTCTTATTGAGTCATATCAAGCTGAAACCTTCAGCAATGCTGCAAAATCGACGCTGTACGAAAGTGAGTATATGGTTAGCCAATCTTCTAATCGTATGGGGTATAGATTAGAAGGAGCGGCATTAGACACCCCCAAGGAAAGCTGTCTTTCAGAAGGCATTGCATTAGGCGCTGTCCAGATCCCACCAGATGGCCACCCCATCATTTTGTTAAATGATAGGCAAACATTAGGAGGTTATCCGAAGGTAGGTTGTGTTGCTCGAATCGACTTACCGCGTTTAGCACAAGCAAAGCCGGGGCAAAAAGTATTTTTTGCACAAGGTGATAGAGAAGGTTTACAAAAGGTTTGGTGTAAGTGGGCAAGGTTTTTTGGCTATTAGTACTGGTTGATAGATCACCGCTTTCGGCGACCAACGGTTTGTCGTGACTAATCACCTATTGAGCCTTATGTGATCGGAAGTCACAACAAAAAAGCGTTCAGTTTTATGATAACTGAACGCTTTTTTTAGAACGTAGTTTTGTACAAACGTTTATCTGAGTTAATGGATATCTAATGGATTTAGTATGACTACGTCCCCTACTTCAACGCCTTTTCGGACGATGTTATTGCTTGAAAGCTGCACTAATTGGGTTCGAACTTGATCCTCTTTGAGTACTTTGACGTAATCAAGTTGGCCTACGCGATAGACAGCCTCTTCCGGTAAATGTAATGCCTGTAAAGTTTCACTTTTTACCGATACTTTACCAAAAACACCAGGGTACACCTTGTCTATTCCCTCTAGAGCAATTTTGACCAAAAAGCTTCTAGAGGTAGAGTCTGCCGCTGGTACAATTTCAACCACTTTTCCGGCTCCGGATTTTTCAAACGTCGGCAATTCGAACGGCAATACGGTGCCAATTTGAATATCGTTGATCAATGACTCCGAAATGTTTACCTCAAGTTGTAGTGTTTTTGGGTTATACAGGGTAACCAATAACGTCCCTGGGCCTGCGGTATCTCCTTGGTTAATTGGCCTAGTGGTAATAACCCCATCAAACGGAGACGTAATTATACTGAACCCAAATGTGGTTTCCGCTTCTCGCACGGCGGCTTGAGTCTGTTTATATTTGGCGGTAGTGGTGTCCAGTTGGCTTTTTACTCGATCATACTCTGATTGAGGTAACAGCTTTTTGTTTACCAGTTCACTCACTCGTTGGTATTCCTTACGAGCGGCGTTCAGTTGCGCTTGGGCAGATGAAAGCCCTTGTTCTGACTGCATCACTCGAGCATCCAGATCATCGCTTTCTAAGCGCATTAAGACATCGCCTTTAGTGACACTGGCTCCCGCGTCAACCAGAGTTTCCGCAACTTGTGCCGTTAATAAGGCAGACAGTGAAGCCTTTTGATCGGCCACTACGGTCCCTGTAAATTGCCTATATTGGTTATGAACTGAAGATTGCAGCTCGACTGTCTCTAGAGCTGAAATCTCGCTAGCAGACAGCGTGAGAGCACTTTCTTGTGGGTTGATCTTTGCGGTAAAGAACCCAGCCATATAGAGAAACAAAACACCCAGTAGTGAAAATAGCCCTATCCCTAACGTTAGTTTTGATGATTTCATGCTTCTTCCTCCTTATGAACGGGTAAACCATGGCCTTCAACGTTTTGATACGCTAAATGGTAAACAATGGGGATAACCGCTAATGTAAATACCGTTGATGCGGTAATACCAAATATGATTGACCATGCTAGGCCGTTAAAAATAGGGTCTAATGTAATTACGATGTTTCCTAACAATGTGGTTCCTGCCGTTAATAGGATGGGTCTCATTCTTACTGCTCCGGCTTCAATTAGTGCATCTTGAAGTTTTTTTCCTTCAGCCAGTGACTGATGAATAAATTCAATCAATACCAAGGAATTACGAACCACTATCCCGGCCAACGCAATCATGCCAATCATGGCCGTAGCCGTAAATAATGCAGGATTTGGATAGCCATTAATATCGCTTCCCATCATGTTCAATACCCAAAAACCGGGCATTATTCCGATCACCGTTAACGGAATGGCCAACATAATAATGCCGGAAACCGCTGGTAATCCGGTTTGTATCAACATAACGATGAACACACCCAATAACGCGGCGCCATAGGCAATACCGAGATCTCTAAACACGTCTACCGTGATTTTCCATTCGCCTTCCCCAGACCAAACAACTTCTATGTCTTTGTCTACACTCCAGCCATCGCCTGCGCCATTGTTGAAATAGGTACGCTCAGATGTTGGAACTCGCACATGGTCAGGCTGTGTATCTCGATCTTGATCCGACAACACATCGGCAATGATTTCACCGGGAACTCGTCCAACGCTTTCGGCGTAGACGTAAACAACAGGCTTTAGATTCTTATGGTAAATCGGCTGATCTAGGTCACGAACTTCAAACTGCCCCAACTCAGAAATTTGAACCAAAGGTTGTGGTGTATCTTCTAGCGCACCATTAACGGAAACCTTAGTAATACCCGCTTGACCACGAACGTACAGTGCCAATAAGCTATCTAACTTGTCTCGTTCATTCGATGGCAGTCTAACGCTTACAGGCAATGGCTCAAGCTCACGCTCTGCTTTTAAGTTGGCGAGCACGAAACCCTGATTAGCTGCGGAAATTGTCCGATTGATGTCGGCAACTGAAATTCCCGAAAGCGCGGCCTTCTCACGGTCGACCACAAATTGCCAAACTTGGGTGTTCCCTTGCACTGAGCTATCGACTTCTGATACGAACTCTTCCCTATTGAGTCTATCAACCACAATTTTCGCTTGCTGTTGTAAGCGTTCATAGCTTGTGGTTTCTTTGCCGTACACTTCGGCGGTCAATGTTGCGATAACAGGCGGGCCCGGAGGTACTTCTACTAACTGTATATGGGCGTTGTAGCCCGGTGCGATGGCTTCAAGATCAGTCCTTAGCCGAGTAACAATGCCATGAGACTGCATCTCTCTTCGGTCTTTATCCGCCAGTACAATTCGCAATTCCCCTTGGCTTGGCTGGCTTCTCATAAAGTAATGACGAACCATACCGTTAAAGTCCATGGGTGACGCTAAGCCTGAAAATGCAGAGACAGATTCTACCTCTGGTACATTCACCAAGTACGCAGAGAAATCACGTAAGGCATTCGACGTACTCACAAAACTGCTATCGTCGGGCATATTCAATACCAACTGGAATTCATTTTTGTTGTCGTAAGGTAATAGCTTTAGTGGTACTAACCTCATTGCCGGTAACATTGCAGCCGAGATGAACAGCAATGCGACCACACCTAAAAACATCCAGCTTTTCTTGCGGCTCGCAAGCAACGGCGTTAAGCCTTTTTTGTAAATCTTATATAAGAAAGTCGTCTGAACATTATATTCACCTTGATCTTGGGCGGATCTCAGGATCTTCTTGGCCAACCAAGGCGTAATCATAAACGCAACGACCGTACTGAATACCACACTGATAGGCACATTAAACGCTAACGGCGCCATGTATGGGCCCATCATTCCCGTAATGAAAAACATTGGAGTAAACACGATAACGATGGCCACAGTTGACATCAATAACGCGCTGCGGATCTCCGCCATTGCTAAGACAATTGCTTTTGTGCGGCTGAGGTCTTTTCGTTTTAGGTAACGCTCGATGTTATCAATACTTGCAATCGGGTCGTCAACAATAAGGCCTAACGCTAATATAAGCGCAAATAAGGTAACGCGGTTGATCGAGTAGCCAAAAGCTAAATCCATGCCTAGCGCTGCACCGTAGCTAATTGGTATTGCAATCCCTACGACCAAGGCACTTCGCCAGTTCAAAAATAAACCGACAAAGACCACAACGGTTAGAATTGAAATACCTAAACTAGACACTAAGTTTGATACTTTATCGTCGGCGGTTTGTCCGTAATTACGGATAATGTCGATTTCTACGCCTTCTGGTAGTTGCTCACTTTTAAGTGTATCCAATTCGGCCAGTACGTCTTTGGCGACTGATACAGCATTAGAGCCTTTTTGTTTGGCGACGGAGAGAAAAACCGCGGGATGGGTTTCACTTACTTGTCCGCTGGCTGACCCTTTTTGATACCAAGTGTCATTTTCTGCTTCGCTCGGCCCATCGGTAATGAGCGCAACGTCCCGAAGATAAACCGGCTTACCGTTTACGACGTTTACGACAAGAGAGCCCAATTCAGATGCGTCATTGAAAAACTGACCTGATTCAAGTTGGAAGACGTTGCCAGCTTGATGAGTGATCCCGGCACTTTGTTTTTGATGACTGAGTTTAAATGCATTCTGGAGGTCATCTATGGTCGTCATTCTGCTCGCCATCGCACTAGGATCAAGCGCGACTTCGATGATGCGCGGTTGCCCACCAAATACTTTTACGATGTTGGTGCTGTCGAGTGCTTTTAGACGCTGCGTTGCTTGTTGTGCAATCCGGCGTAGCTCGTAGGTCGAGATATTATCTGGTTGGGTTGAATAAAGGGATGCGACAACGATAGGAACATCGTCTATTTCAACAGGCTTTATTGCCCAATTGGTGACCGACGGGGGGATCTTATCTTGATTCGAGTAGATCTTATTATACAGTTTGATGAGTGCGCCTTCTCGGCTCTCTCCTACGTAATATCGAACAATGACTTGTGCACCATTTTCCATTGATGAGGAATACACATCTTCCACACCATCAATTTGGCTTAATAACTTTTCCAAGGGTTCTGTTACTTGGTTTTCTACTTGTTTGGCACTCAAACCTGGCGCTTGAATAAGTACATCAGCCATAGGAACGATGATTTGAGGATCTTCTTCCTTCGGCGTTAACCATAATGAGATGCCACCGACAACAAGCGCCAACACAATGAGTATCGGTGGTAAGTAGCTGTTCATGACTTTATGAACAAACCCTTGATTAGTCGCCTTTTTCATTTTGCCTCCTTGCCAAGTTCAATTTTGCGAAATTCATTTTTAGTGTCAGATCCTATCTCTTATAAGTACACCCAGAGGCTGTTACGTCGCCAGAAGTGGACTAAATGGTTTGAGTTAACCGTGGCGCTATTTACAAAATACGTCATGTAAATTGGTAATGAGTTTTTCGACTCTTGGGTCTGCCAATGAATAAAAGACTTGTTGAGATTCTTTACGTACCTTCACCAATTTGTGTTTTCGTAATACCGTTAAGTGCTGAGAAAATGCAGATTGGCTTAGTGGCGATTGGCTTTGTAATTGCCCCGCCCCAACTTCGCCATCAACCAGTTGGCATAGCACCATCAACCGGTCTGGGTGAGACATTATTTTCAAGATCTCTGCCACTTCAGTAGCATTGGCCTTCATGATTTCCAGTTCCATATAGACACCTTACTTGTCACATCTAATTTAGATATTATTAAATTAGATGTGGGTGTCAAATATTAATTAGTAAAACCTTAACTAATTAATATTTTATTAGACAAATCTAATTTAGTTAAATATAGTTAAGTAAGATTGATGGAGGACATAATCATGGAATTAGAAAATGGTATTCGAGTTTTAGCAGGATCAATGGTAATACTGTCGATAGTATTAACAGCCTTCGTTAGTCCTCAATTTGTATGGCTAACCGTTTTTGTCGGTGTGAACCTCATTCAAAGCGCTTTTACCGGCCTATGTCCCGCTGCTTTTGTACTAAAAAAGCTCGGTTTTCAGTGATAGGCCAAGAAATTTAATATCGGAGTAATCGTGAAATGACCAAAATTGTAATTGTTGGTGGTGTTGCTGGTGGCGCATCTGCCGCTGCTCGCGCTCGTCGTTTAAGTGAAGATGCAGAAATTATCATGTTTGAGCGTGGCCCTTTTGTTTCCTTCGCCAATTGCGGTTTGCCGTACCATATCGGTGGAGACATTCAAGAGCGTAGCAAGCTATTGCTACAAACACCGGAAAGTTTCCTAGCACGCTTTAATGTTGATGTTCGTGTTATGAATGAAGTTGTCGGTATTAACAGACAAAACAAGTCAGTGACGATAAAGAACTTACTAGATAACTCTGAGTACACTGAAAATTACGATTTTCTTTTGTTAAGCCCTGGAGCTGCGCCTATTGTTCCACCGATACCAGGAATTGATAACCCGCTTACTCATTCCCTGCGTAATATTCCCGATATGGATAGAATTTTACGTACTTTAGAAATGAATAAACCAGAACACGCGACTGTCGTGGGTGGTGGCTTTATTGGACTAGAGATGATGGAAGCCTTTCACCAACTTGGAATCAAAACCACGTTAGTAGAGATGGCTGACCAAGTAATGACTTCTGTTGATAAAGAAATGGCCGGTTATGCTCATGCCGAAATTCGGAACAAAGGTGTCGATTTACGATTAGGTGTAGCATTAGAGTCTATCGAATTTCAGCCAAATACGTCGATTGCCAGTGTTGATTCAGGTGAAAGTACTGATCATCAACACCTCACGGGCCAGTTGACCCTCAGCTTAAATAATGGTGACTCATTCGACACTGATGTTTTAATTATGGCAATTGGTGTTCGTCCTGAAACCAGCCTTGCTATAGAAGCTGGATTGCAGATCGGCACATTAGGCGGAATTTATACCAATGAGCAAATGCAAACCAGTGATCCCGCAATCTATGCGGTCGGTGATGCTATTGAAGAGAAAGATTTTGTAACGGGTGAGCAAACATTAGTTCCTCTTGCTGGCCCGGCGAATCGTCAAGGCAGAATGGCTGCAGACAACATGCTAGGTCGAAATGAAACCTATCAAGGAACACAAGGCACGGCAATATGTAAAATATTTGATTTGGCGGTGGCCTCTGTCGGTAAGAATGAAAAACAACTTATTAAAGAAGGCATTGATTACGAAAAAGTCTACGTGCACACCGCAAGCCACGCGAGTTACTACCCAGGCGCAGAAATCGTGTCTTTAAAACTCATTTATGCACCAAACAGCGGGAAAATCTTAGGTGCTCAAGCGACGGGTAAAGATGGAGTCGATAAACGTATTGATGTTCTTGCAGTAGCCCAACGCGCTGGAATGACAATAGAGCAATTACAGCACCTTGAACTAACGTATGCTCCTCCTTACGGGAGTGCAAAAGATGTGATTAATCAGGCTGCGTTTGTGGCAACCAACCTAATGAATAACACAGCAAAAGGCATTCACTATCATGACGTCGATACGTTAAGTAATTATCAGATCATGATCGACGTGCGTACGCCAGGCGAAGTCGCGAACGGCTGTATTGAAGGTGCTATTAACATCCCTGTTGACCAACTTCGTCAGCGTATGGATGAACTGCCCAAAGACAAGGAAATCGTCATTTGCTGTCAAGTTGGGTTACGCGGTCACGTAGCATATCGTCAATTAGTTAACAACGGCTTTAGAGCACGAAATATGATTGGTGGCTACCGCACTTATAAGTTTGCTCAGGCGTAATTGTTATTGTAGCCCGTGCTTATGAGTTAACTAAGGGCCTTTTGGTTCCTTAGTTAACTTAAGATCGCGCGTATTGTATTTTCAGAATGTTGATAATCGATTGAAAGCTCCGTAATAACACCGCCCTTTTCTACAAATAGTGATGGGAAGCTGTTACCGCCAATTGAGCGTGCGAACGATATTTCGTTTAGCAAGCGTTGCTGAGTGGTATCGGACAAAAACTCGTGACTAAACCTGCTGTTATCGAGCCCTATCCTATCTGCCAACTCAAGCAACACTTGATCGTCGCTCGGGTTCAACGCTTCTAAGTAGTAAGCTTTTTGAATCGCCTCATACAATTCAATTTCTTTACCTTGTGAGCGAGCGGCAAGTATTGCTCGACAGGATGGGTAAGTTGAACGTCGTGGTGTGTTGTTTGTCCAAAAATCGTAGTTAAACTGGGTGCCTAAGTAATTTTCGATTTTCTTCCAGTAGGAAGCGATTTGCTGCTGCATTTCTAACGGCATCGGAATGTCTGAATCTGGTGCTAAGCCGCCCAATAGGTATTTAATGTCCACTTTGTCATGTACTGCTTGTTCAATCTGCTCCCAAATGGGCTTATAGCCCCAACACCAAGAACACATTGGGTCGTAAACGTAATAGAGCTTTATTGAAGTAGACATTCTATTTTCCTTGGTTTGACATTGGGCCTCTACGTCCAGTGTACCAATCTAGTACGGGGATTTCTTTGTCGATTTTTGAGCAAATGATTCTAAGGCTTGGTATAGTGCCCCCAAATTTCGATAGTGAATGGATAATTCAGTGAAAACACCTTGTGTGGCTGCCTGTAAAAATGAAGGCGGTATTTGTAGTGGGTGCTACAGAACGATAGATGAAATCGTTCAATGGCAGCATGTGACTGAGCAAGAGCGAGATCTCGCGATGAAAGCTTTATCTGGTGAATTAAGCTCGCACGTCTGCCCGCAATGTGGTGAAAATGCCCAATGTGACATCAGCGCCGGAAATGAAACTTGCTGGTGCTTCAAACTGGAAAAGCGTGACACTTCTGATCTGAAAAAAGGTGATCCTTGTTTGTGTAGGAAGTGTTTATCTCGCTTACCGATTCAATAACAAGAAAGTAAGGGAGCATGATACTCCCTTGGCTTTTCTAACTAAGCGCATTTTAGAGCGAAGACCTTTTAGAAGGTAATGCCAACGCTCAGTGTGAGTTTATGATTTTTTGGCAACTCAATTACCTGCTCATTGGACGAGGTTTTCTTTGTTGCATGACCCTGTTGTAAAGCGTCGTAACTAAGGCTAATAATAATGCATCAATGAAAAATAACGATGCGACAACCGTGTCATTGACCTTATACTCAAATAGTATTCATGGACGATATACAAGGGAGTTTTGATTTGCGCCGATACCCTTGGCTAAATGCCAGCATTAAGATGACAATTGCAACCAGCGTATTCTTGTTGCTCCCGAGTTACTTAGAAACGATTACGACTCAATTTAATGCCAGCCAACAAACAATGACCCGTCTGGCGACTATTGAATTGCTCGGTTTTGCCATCGCACCATTCTTATATCTGCTGATTCAGAAGACATCCCTTCTCGTCATCAACGAACGAACAACCATCATCGCCCTCGCTTTGTTTCATGTTACTAGCGCCTATTGCCAGGATATTGCGTACTTCTATGGATTAAGAGTCGGCGCAGGGATTTGCGCTGGGTTAATTACAATGTTTACCTATGACGCGTTATCCAAATTAGACAGACCTAGTGCTGCATTTGGTAAAGCCATTGCGACCCAAATGATATTCAGTGCCGCTGCATTCTTTATTATGCCGTCTTTAACGTCTCAATTTGGTGTCCATGCTTTCTTTCTGCTGTTGGCAATACTATCCGCTTTGTTATACGCGTTGCCTAGATTACCTAAGGTGCATGTAAGCAATGATGATCTAGGAACCAAACCAAGTACCCCACTGTTGGTTGTTTGTTTACTCGCACTATTCGTATTTTTAATGACACACTCTGCAACTTGGGCTTCGCTTAACCAGATCAGTGCTTCAATTAACATTACGGGGCAACAGCAAGGTAACATATTGGCATTAGGCACCATATTTAGCCTTATTGGAGCATCTTCTTCAGTATATGTTTCCAATATAAGTCATAGACTCGCTCGAGTTGTCTTATTTTCGGCAGTTTCTGCGCAGGTATTGTGTATAGCAGCGCTGTTTAACATTAACGGAGTCGTGGGGTATATAGTTTCCGTCTCTGCCTTTATGTTTTTATGGAATTTAATCTTACCTCTGTTGATGGGGGCGATTACAGACGCGGATCACTCTGGAACAACGATTCGATTTGCCGTTACTGCTCAGACTGTGGGTGCGGCGTTTGGTCCGTCAATACTCATTGAGGGCTGGGGTATGGTTCAGTTAATAGGCTTTTTGGTCATCAATATGGGTCTGATCTACGCGGTAATTAATTACCCGCATCGCTCACATACCCAGCAAACTTGACATCAGTTGTGGCCTGCTAAATAGAAAAAGCCGCGATCGCGGCTTTTTTAGTATTGCCTAACCTAAAGAAGGTGAAAGGTTAGTAAGCTATCTTTGAATATTACTCAGGGCGATTTTTGCAATGTGTGATTGCCTGATCGAGCAATTCTAATGCGCTTTGCTCACAAGGTGGTAATTGGGCATCAGACTCAGCGACAGCTGTTACCCTGTCACCCCACTTTATATGTCCGGCAGCCCATGTAAGGCCTGCGCCAAATGCAGCAGTAAGAATGTTATCCCCTGCTTTTATGTGTCCTTGCTCTACGGCTTCACATAATGCGATCGGCACTGTAGCTGCAGAGGTGTTGCCGTACTTTTGGATGTTAACAAAAGCTTTTTCTTGTTCGATACCAGCAAAATCACACAAGGTTTGAATAATACGAATATTCGCTTGGTGCGGAATGACAACGTCGATTTTGTCTGTGCTCAGTTGCGAGCGTTCAAGAACTTGATGCGCTGCGGCGCCCATTCCCTTAACAGCACGTTTGAATATTTCTTTCCCGACGAAGTTGAAATCCCAGTAACCGTTGTCTGCTGCAAAGCGATCCATTGCGGTTCCATATCCAGGAACCGCTAAAATATCACGTCCTTTAGCATCACAACCTAATTGGGCTTCTTGAAGGCCAACTGGCTTTTCTTCAGTACGGCTAAGTACCACCGCTCCTGAACCATCACCAAACAGGACAGCCGTGTCGCGCTGTGTCCAGTCAATGTAGAACGATAAACGTTCAGCGCCAATCACCAACGCGTTGCGGTAATTACCGGCTTGAATAAGTCGAGTTGCGGTTTCAAGCCCGTACACAAAGCCAGTACATGCCGCGTTCAAATCAAATGAAGCAGCAGTACGAATACCTAAGTTGGCTTGCACTTTAGATGCGATATTTGGGATTAAAGTGTCTGGAGAACACGTTGCAACGATGATGCAATCGATGTCACTTGCATTAATTCCTGCACAAGCGATAGCTTGCTTAGCAGCGACGGTTGCAAGCTCTGATGTGTTAACGTGACTGATACGACGGCTTTCAATTCCCGTACGAGAACGAATCCAATCATCTGACGTTTCTAGGAACGTACCTAGGTCATGATTTGAAAGTGCAGCGGGTGGAAGGCATTTGCCCCAACCTGTAATTTCTGCAAAAACTCGGCTCATAGTTCCTCTCTTGATCTATGTTTTTATAGTGTGTTGTTCTGATCTGAATCGCGTAGCATTAGATATTACTGAAGAAAAACAGATAAAGATAACGAATAGTGCTAAACAGATTACCGAAACTGCGTACCAAATAAAACGTAAACGTTTGCTTCGTGATGGTTAGCACACAAAAAAATGGTCTACATCGAAATGCAGACCGAATTCCTCGTGGAGCAAGGACAGATCACCTACGGGGGAGTGATTGCTTAGACTTAAAATACAAAGCCAAATGGATGCCATGACTGTTGGAAAATTGCTTCAATCGGCATCGTTTGAAACAATCTGCCGCTTTTAAGCTGCGACGAGCTTTTCTGAAGGTACGTCAATAAGCCAGCACACATTAATACTGCCCACGCCTTCCATGGATTCTAGTTGCGTCATTAGAATTGACTGGATATTTTCCTTTTTAGCCTCATCTTGAAGTGCTCCTGTAACCTGCTTGGCTAGCGCTTCATCTTTATAAGGGCTAGCACTGAAGTATTTGGGTATTACACCGCGTAAAATAGTAAGTCGATTCAGGATGGTCGTGTTATCAGATAAGGCCCAGATCACCGCGTTACTGCGGCAACGTGACATTAGCAATGGGGTTTCGCCTAGTTGCGTTAATATCGCGACACCAAGGTCTTGATGCACTTTCGTTGCAGATATCATGGAAGAAAGCGCAAAACTTTTACCAGCATCACTACATAAATGCTGCAGTTGATCCCAGCATCCTTGAGCACAAGTTTGTTCTTCTTCTGCACCCTTCGCAATTCGTACCATCGCTTCAACCGCTTCAACTGGGTAGTTTCCTGCCGCGGATTCAGCAGAAAGCATGATGGCATCCGTTCCGTCGATAATCGCATTAGCAACATCGAGCACTTCAGCGCGGGTTGGTAGTGGGTTTTCAATCATAGATTCCATCATTTGAGTTGCTGTAATAACAGGCTTACCTAAAAACCTTGCACGGCTAATCAGTTGTTTTTGTACAATAGGTAAGCGAGCATCGCCAATTTCAACCCCTAAGTCACCACGAGCAACCATTACTATGTCGGAGGCGTTAATCACGTCATCCATGTTAGCTTGGCTCTCTACGACTTCAGCTCGTTCTACTTTAGCGACAATCTGTGCATCAGAACCAGCCTTGTGTAACAGAGCTCTCGCATGTTCGATATCTGCTCCGTTTCTAGGAAACGAAACCGCCACAAAGTCAGCTTTTATTTTTGATGCAGTTACAATGTCTTGCTTATCTTTTTCTGTGAGTGCAGGCGCGGAAAGCCCACCCCCGAGTAGGTTAATCCCTTTACGGTTTGATAGCTTTCCTTGGTTGAGAACTTTCGTCTTGGCCCACTGCTCTTCTTTGTTAACTTGTATTACTTTTAGTTGAATACGCCCGTCGTCTAACAACAAGGTATCGCCAACCTCAAGATCTTGAATTAAATCTGGAAAATCTAATCCCACACGCTCCTTATCCCCAGCAGTGGCATCGAGTTTCGCATCTAAATAAAATGTATCGCCTTGCGTTAAGTGTATGGCGTTGTTTTTGAAACTCGAAATACGAATTTTGGGTCCCTGAAGGTCGACAAGAACACCAACATGTTTGTTCATGTCTGCCGCGAGTAGGCGCACCATATTAGCGCGCTCGATATGTTCTTCGGCTGTGCCATGAGAGAAGTTAAGTCTTACTACGTTGACACCGGCATTGATTAGCTTACTGATCATTTCAGGGCTTTGTGACGCCGGGCCAAGAGTGGCTACTATTTTGGTTTTGCACATCATGATGATCCTATTAACGACAACTAAAAAAGGGAGTTAAAAATGGTAATCGGCAGAGACCGAAGCCCCTGCTCGATGTTTACGTTAAAATCAATTGACGTCGGTTACTTTTTTAGCGTTCCATACTGTAGTGGCAAGAATCATGGATAACACCCCTGCTGCGAGCCAGAAATATTGGGCTTGACTAAAGTCGTAGGTTTGAACGCCATCAACTTCGGTTATTTTGATAAGAGAAGCCGAAACTAGCTCCTGACCAGATGCTGCCATGTACGAGAACAAACCAATGAAGCCCTTCACCGCTCCAACTGCATTTTTTGGCATCAAGTCACAAGCAGTAAGACCAGCAAGGAATACGACCAACCCACCGATTGCAAAACCAATTAGCCCAAGCGCAACAGCATCAACCATGCGATTATCAGGACCAAAGAACATCAAACACATACCGGCGATGTTTGCGAATCCGTATAACAGCGTTGGAATATGGCGGTTAGCATTAAATATTTTGTCAGAAACGATACCTGATAAGATTGCACCGGCTAGCCCTGCAATTGGGTAAGTAGACATAGCAAAACCAGCGTCGATAAGCGAGTAACCTTTTGTTTCTTGGAGATAAAGCACCGCCCAAGAAGACATGGCATAACGAGAGATATACATACACGCACACGCGGCTGCAATTAACCATACTGTCGGTTGCTTAAGAATGAACAACTGTGCCTTGCGAGTTGCATCTGGGTCATTTGACTTTTTGATTTCTGTTTCTTCCCCGAATGCGGTAGCAGCATCAGGAAGTCCATAAGTCTGAGGGCGATCTTTTAGTACAAAGAACATACAAAGTGCCGCCGCAATCGCCGCAATACCAGCGCCAATAAAACCAGCACGCCAACCGAAGTAACTCACTAGAGTCGCTGTTAGAACCCAAGTAATCCCCTCTCCAATATTGCGAGAACCACCCCAAATCGAGTACCGACTACCACGTTGCTTAGGAGAGAACCACTGGAACAAAGACACACAAGAAGGTGCAGAACCAACAGACTGGAACCAACCATTGAGACCCCAAAGCAATACAAAGAAGAACGCAGTGGTATTTAAGCCCATAGCGATGGCTGTTATGCCCGATAACAGCAGAGAAAACGACATAAACCGGCCAATATTGGCATAGTCAGAAAGGAAGCCGTTTGAAAACTTACCGATAGCATAGGTGAAGAAGAAAGCCGAACCCATGATGCCAAGCTCTTCAATCGAAACGATACCCGCATCGAGCATCGGTTTTTTTACAACACCTAAGCTCATCCTAACGACATAAAACGTCGCGTACCCAAAAACCAAACCTAAGAATACTTGCCATTGATACCGCTTAAAGCGGGACTGCATTGCGTCCGTTGAACCATCCGAAAGCGGAAGGTCTGTACGGGTTTTAAAGAAATTAAGCATATCGCTCTCCATTCAAATGTATAGGCCACTGCTTGGCCGTGTTCTGTTGACGGATTGAGTATGTCGATATTGCTCACTATTGTTAAAAATGTCATTTTGAGACAAAAATGACTCATATTGGCTTTCGTTATGGGTCAAAAATGGGAAACAAGCGCTCGGATTCATCGGATTTGTTGATAGAATTCTAACTCTCGATGTTTTACATGCGTCACGAATGACTCAACTTAAAAAATACTTTTTTGGTGGTTTCTATTCGAGTTTTGAAGGGGCGCACATTTATTAGGGTTTTGTGCAATGAAGCGGCTTATTTATGGCTATCTTTCGTCCTTGCTATTCATTTTTGGTATGGGCTTTTTCTCATCGGCATACGCAAAAAAAGAGCAATTAGTGATTCTCACTACTTTTTCACAAGAACCACTGCTGCCATTGGTCTCTGAATTCAATAAAATCCATCAAGATCTGGAAGTTAAGATAATACACAGAAGGACGTCTTCGAGTATTCAGCTATTAAGTAAGAGCTATATAGATAACATTGACTTGATATTGACGTCTTCACCTTACCTAATGAGCCATTTGATTAAAGCAAATAAACTGGTCGATATGCCAAGGAGGTTCAAAGCGCCAGAATGGCTTATGCCGTATGTTCTTCCTTTAACGAATAAGGT
The DNA here is from genome assembly GCF_900233005.1 of Vibrio tapetis subsp. tapetis. NCBI lineage: Bacteria > Pseudomonadati > Pseudomonadota > Gammaproteobacteria > Vibrionales > Vibrionaceae > Vibrio > Vibrio tapetis. The sequence goes on along the minus strand of NZ_LT960612.1, from coordinate 1,702,644 downwards.
TGTAACCATTGGTTACTCAGGGGCCGGTATTGTATGGAATCAAGATTATTTTGATAGCCACCAGCTGCCATTACCGCAAGGATTTGTGTCGTTAATTGATCCTATTTATTTTGGTCACGTTACCATGAGTACGCCATCGCGATCTGGGACGACACAAATGATGCTTGAAAGTATCTTAGCGCAATATGGCTGGAATCAGGGTTGGCAAATCATACTAAACGTCGCAGCAAACTTTGCGACTATTTCGTCTCGGAGTTTCGGGGTGAGTGACACAATCTCACGTGGCGGACTAGGTGTAGGGCCGACAATAGACAGCTATGCTCATATTTTGCAACGTAAACTGGACTACGTCAGATTCAGCTACGACAAAGACTTTACCTTAATGCCGACCTACGTTGGTATGATCAAGCAAACCACGAACGATGAACACGCCTTGGCTTTCGTAGAAATGCTTTTGTCTCATAAAATCCAATCACAAATGTTGAAAAATAGTTTTTCAAAATACTCAATAACCGACGATCAGTTAGTTAAAAACCCACATGTATCCTTAGATGTCGATACGTTGATGCGCCGTGAAGTCGGCATCAATTTACTTTTTGACCTTGCAATAACAAAGAGATTAGCGTTTCTCAGTGATACTTGGCTGGCGATCATTAATTCAGAGCAACGTTTTCAACTTGATCCCGATAAATTGCTGCTCATACAGCAAGCAAAAGAGCATATTTTTATGATGCCTGTTTCATTGAATGAGTTTGATCAAAAGATGGCGATATTTGCAGAGCTACAAAGCGACAATTCAGTACAAGGAAATGCACAGTTTTTGGCAAGCAAGGAAGAGTGGCTACACCAAATACGATCAGAGCTTAATGAACATCAGACAAGAGCAAACGCGTTGCTTAAACAGCTTAACGGAAGTGTCAATCAATGATGAGCAACTCTCGATACCATACGATCGGCACAAAACTGGTGCTCGCCTTTGCGACAAGTACATTGTTATTAATGATCGTTAGCGTTGTGGCATGGGGAACATGGAATAGCCTGGATAGAAGAGTGAGCTCGCTCTTTAGTAGTAGCCTACCCTCATACAATGCGAGTTTTCTGTTAGAAAGTAGAAGTGCACAAATTAGAAGTTTAACTAACCAAGTTTCTGAAACGAAAACCAAATCAGAATTACAAGCTAACCTGCATCAGGTACAGAGCGAGTTGAACTTTATCAACTCTACATTAACTAGCCTATCCAATAGCAGTGACTCATTATCGTTACAAGGTAACTACTTCTCACTTTCCGTCATCATAGAAAGCTATTACCGAGATGTTTCTCAAAGCATTGATTTAACAAGGCAGTTGGATCTTCTTAAGGAGCAAATTCAGTGGATTCATCAGGACATTAGCTCAGAACTCAAACCATTGAGGCAAGAAGTTCAATGGCAACTTCAACGCGATGTTCATGGTCATTCGTTTGATGTTTTGCTCGAGCATTGGAACCTTATTCAAACTCTACTCGATGATGAGGAAACCTTAATAGCACTCACGGAAGATGTGTTAACAGCAAAGCATTTAAGTCAAGTAGATAACGGTGTGAAAGTCATACAGTACAAAGTCGAAGAGTTATTACTCAGAAGTAAGCCGATTTTTAGTCAGCCATCTGCTATTGCTTATCAACAATTGTTAAATGAGCTTTCTACCTTGTTAGCAACGAATGGCAGTTTACATAAGAAACTGGAACAAAAAGTAACGCTTGAACAGAGTATTACGAAAAGAAAAACCATAATAAATGATTCTCTTAATAAGTTGCACGGCCGTATTGCGAACTTAGTTAAAGTCACCGACACCCAATTTAGGTTGGTTAAACAAGATACGACTGCGATGATTAATTACGGAAACCATATTCTCGTCGTCTGCTTTAGTCTGTCGATATTGATCAGCCTATTTTTGACCTATTACTTCATTAATCGGCGCATCGTACGCAGGCTCGCGGCATTGAGTAACAACATCGATGCGATTACCTATAATCAGTCGGAAAAACCAATATCCATAGATGGCAAAGACGAGATCGCGCGCCTTAGCGATAAGCTGCACATTTTGTATGACACCATGCAGGAAATGGAGCGTACGAACGCGTTGAATCTAATCAACAATACCCACGCTTGTTTGATTACGTGTAATTTGGATGGCCATGTTGAGTCGGTTAACTCTAGTGCAAAGCAGCTATTTGGTGATGGCGAATTCAGTTATACCGGTCTTATTTGGGAATGGTTACCTGCCGAACAAAGTACACAACTAAAATGCGTTTTTGTTAACAGTGCAAAGTTGACCCTTAATGGCGCCGATAGCGTTACGCTTTCGTTAGGTACAGAGTCCTATCCGCACTATCTACGTTTTTATTTACGGGTTTTTGCCCATGGAAATACGAGTAAGATAATGATCACGGTGGCGGACATTACCGAACAAGCTCACGCCAACTATTTACTAGAACAAAGAGTGATGGAAAAAACTCACTCGTTACGATTAGCAAACCAGGATCTGCAGAAAGAGGTGGATGTTAGACGACAAGCAGAAAGCCATTTAAAGGAAACACAAAGTAAACTGATACAAGCCGCTAAAATGGCCGTGGTCGGCCAAACAATGACAAGCATGGCACATGAGCTAAATCAGCCGCTGACTTCGATAAATACTTACCTGTTTAGTGCCAAATTAGGGCTTGAATTAAATCAGCCAGATTCCGCAATCCATGCCATTGTACAAGTGGAAGCGATGGCGGCAAGAATGAGTAAGATCATCAATAATTTGCGCCATTTCGCTAAAAAACCCTTAAATGAATCCCCCTCTAGTCCGATATCGCTCGTGTCTGTTATAGAACAAGCAGAGCTATTGATTTCAACTCGGGCCAAGCGCCAACAAACCGCGATAGTCAACATCATTGATGAAGACCCAATGATTTATGCCGATGCGATCAGTATTGAGCAAGTGTTAGTGAATGTCCTCGTTAATGCATTAGATGCAACACTAGAAGTAGAACAACGGACAGTCACGATATCTAACGCTAATAACGTAGATCGCCACCTTATTTTCATTAGCGATACGGGGTGCGGTTTTAGGCCCTCAGTCATCGCAAAGTTGTTTACGCCCTTCACTACAACAAAAGAAGTTGGCTTGGGTCTAGGTCTCAGTATCAGTCGCTCACTGATTGAAAAAAATAACGGTTCTATTTATTTGGCCTCCACCATAGACAAAGGTGCGATGGTTGTTTTGGAGTTCCCTCATGTCTGATTATTCCGTACTACTCGTCGATGATGACCAAGATGTTTTAGATTCGTATTCACATTTAATGTCTATCGCAAACTTAAAGTCTAAAGCCTTGATAGATCCTACGCTTACTTGCCACCATATTGATACTCGTTGGTCTGGAGTCGTGGTAATCGACATGTACATGCCCCAGATGCACGGTATGGATTTGCTTAAAATTATCAAAACTATTGATAGCGATATTCCCGTTATCGTTATCACAGGACATGGCGATATACCCATGGCCGTAGAAGCTGTAAAGATCGGCGCAAATGATTTTCTAGAAAAACCAATAAACCCGAGCCAATTACTCGAACTGATAAAAAAACACTTGGGTCGCCGCCAATTATTTGTTCAACAGAAATGCAATTTGGACAAATCGATAAAGAAGGAGTTAATTGGTAAATCGGCTCAAATGGAGAATATACGAGAGCATATTGCTCAGCTTGCCATGTTGCGAAGCCATGTTGTGATAACGGGAGAATCTGGAGTAGGCAGACGCAGTATTGCGTATTTGATCCACCAACTGAATGAGACTCATGATTCAGGCACACTTATCGAATTAGAAGGCAGCCAAGTTACCAATATTGAGCAACTTGACCAACAACTCGATGCCATCGATTCTGGAACCATCATTCTAAGTCGGCTAGAGAAGTTAGATGAATCAATACAGCAACATCTTACTCAGTATTTACTGCGGCAAGAGCGCTTGACGAAAAATAAGATTAGGCTGATTGGTCTCTTTAGACAAGATCCCGAATCCTTGATTCAAAACCAGCAATTACATCCAGAACTGTATTATCTAATAAGCCAAGGCATCATTGAGGTGCCACCTTTGAGGCTTCGTCCTGATGACATTGCGACTTTGTTTCATTATTACTTAAAGATCAGCTGCAATAAACTGGCAAAAGCAATACCAGAGGTCAGCTCTCAATACTTACAGAGCTTAAGAAATCACAGTTGGCCGGGTAACGTGAGAGAGCTACGTAACGTCGCAGAGCTTTACGCGATTGGTATCATTAAACTCGCGGGTCAAGACCGAATTAAGCATGAGGAAGCGACTAAGCTCCCGTTAGATTGTTTGGTAGACGGCTACGAAAAACAACTGATTGAAGATGCGTTATTTCTGTTTTCAGGCAGAGTCAATGACGTCGCTGTTTATTTGCAAGTGCCGAGAAAGAAACTCTACCTTAGAATGAAAAAGCATGGCATAGACAAAGATAATTTCAAAACTCGGGGTTAGCTTTGATATGATTCTTTGGAACAGCACAGCTGTCGAAAATACATAATAAAAAGAGAAAGTATATGACCAGTTTCAACACACGTTGCCCTTCTTGCCAAGGGCTAAACCGCATTCCTAACGAGCGCGTTTCAGAATCTGCTACCTGTGGCCGTTGCCAGTCTTCTTTGCTAGACGGTGCACCTATTGAGGGTACAGAAAACAACCTTTCTGCATTACTAAATAGCGAGCAACCGGTGGTGATAGATTTTTGGGCGCCTTGGTGTAACCCATGTGTCGGATTTGCGCCTGTTTTTTCGGATGTCGCTCAAGAGCAATCAGGCAATGTTCGTTTTATTAAAGTGGACACAGAGGCTCAGCAAGCATTAGCTGCACAATATCAGATTCGTAGTATTCCTTGCATAATGGTATTTAAAAATGGGCAACGCGTAGATATGTTGAATGGAGCACTTCCTAAGTCTCAGTTCAACGAATGGCTTTCTCAAGCTATCTCGAAATAATCCACGACGTCCCTTTTACGTTGCCTGATAACTCAGTGTGTTAGGCAACGTTTGTTCAGTTTCTATTCTCTTTTCCCTCTTTCTGTTTATTTTTCGATCTTCGTACCATCTATAACGTGAGCCGTATACGAATATATTGACGCCTTCCATGAGTGGAGCAAATACTCTACACTGTCACTGTTGGCTCGATTTTATAAGATGAATACTATGAATAAATCATTATTGTTACTTTCCGCTCTGATCCCGACTTTTTCTTTCAATGCCATAGCTTTAGAAAATAGAGATAATATCGTTACTCCTGAAGCCATCACTGCTGCTGAAGTCAGTAGTATTCAGGGTTCAGAGACATATACTTATGTTCGTTGCTGGTACAGAACACATTTCAATAATGATGATCCTGCGACGACATGGGAATGGGCTAAAAACCCAGATGGCAGCGATTTTACGCTGGATGGCTATTGGTATTCCTCAATTTCGTTCAAAAACATGTTTTATACCAATACCCCACAAACGCAGATCAAACAGCGTTGTGATGAAACCTTAAACGTCGACAACCAAGCCGCAGACATAAGTTATTACGCTGCGGATCACAGAATGTCTTACAACCATTCTATTTGGACAAACGACCATGCATTCCAGCCTGAGATGATCAACAAAATGGTCGTGTTTGGGGACAGCCTTTCAGACACTGGCAATATGTTCAATGGTTCTCAGTGGTTATTCCCAAACCGAGATTCTTGGTTTTTGGGGCGATTCTCAAATGGTTTAGTTTGGACTGAATACGTCGCTCGAGCTAAAAATATACCGCTTTATAATTGGGCTGTTGGTGGAGCTGCAGGCACCAACCAGTACGTCGCGCTTACCGGTATTTACGATCAAGTAACGTCCTATCTAACCTATATGAAAATGGCCAAAAACTACCAGCCTAAAAATACCCTCTTTACCTTGGAGTTTGGCCTTAATGACTTTATGAACTACAACCGAGAGGTATCTGATGTAAAAGCGGATTTCAGTAGCGCAATGATCCGGTTAACAGACTCAGGAGCCACTAACATTTTGCTTTTAACCTTACCTGACGCGACTCGAGCTCCGCAATTTAAGTATTCAACCGCACAAGAGATCGAAAACGTCAGAGCAAAGATAAACAAGTTTAACGTGTTTATCCATGAACAAGCTCGCTACTACCAAAGCAAAGACATCAACGTCGTGTTAGTTGATGCAAACAAAATGTTTGGCCAAATCACAGACGATCCCAAACAGTTTGGTTTCGAAAATTCTAGTGATGCCTGTATGAACATCAATCGTAGTAATGCTCTGGATTACCTTTATCGCCACAGCTTGACCAATGATTGTGCTTATCATGGGTCTGACAAGTATGTATTTTGGGGGGTAACTCACCCGACTACAGCAATGCATAAATACATCGCAAATCAGATTTTGAAGCAATCGCTAGCGAGTTACGCGCTTTAAATGTGTTCAGTAATTGAGGGGGCATCCTTGTGCTCCCTTCTCTATTAATCTTTCTATCTTGCCTGCAAAACCACCCCCAATTCTTAAGCTCATTTCCCTTTTCCCTCGATAAATTATTTTTGTCGTAAACAATAATATTATTCGTTGTACTCTTTACCGTCTAAGCCTCATATTCGCCCCGAAATACGTTGAAATTTATTCACTTTCGGAGGCTCCAGCGTTGGAAAATACGTTAACCAATCAAACTCAAAATACGATCACTGTACCTGTTCTCGCTCTTGCTTTATTCGCAGTGGCGACGGGATACTTAATGAGTTTGATCCCATTGATGCTTCAACAATATGGCATGGGCACGCATCTCGCGAGTTGGTTGGCGAGCAGTTTCTATGCTGGTTTACTTGTAGGCGCTGTTTGCATTGAAAGCTTGGTCAGTAAATTGGGGCACACCCAATCATTTATTTTTTGCCTGGTTGTGCTCGCCGTTACCGTAATTGTTAAGCCGCTATTTCCAGTAGAAGCTATTTGGCTGTTTGCTCGATTCGTTGCTGGTATCGCAGTTGCAGGAGTCTTCGTAATTGTCGAGTCTTGGTTATTGACCGGTGATGAAACCAGCCGAGGTAAGAGACTTGGTATTTACATGGCTGCGCTATACGGTGGCTCTTCAATAGGACAGCTTGGTATCAACGTTATCGGTGTACATGGTTATGCTCCGTTCATTACTATTGTGAGCCTAATTGGCGTAGCGATCCTTATTCTGTTTGCGGCTAAAACAGTGAACCCGGTTTCAAGTGGTCATGAGAGCCTAACGCTTCGTCAAATTATGAAGATGAACAAAGCGGCGTTAATTGGCTGCATAGTGTCTGGCTTAGTGTTGGGGGCGATTTATGGGCTAATGCCGATTGAATTAAAGCAACGCAATATCGAAACATCGCACATTGGTAGCTTAATGGCATTGGTGATCTTGGGTGGCATGATAGTGCAACCTATCGTCACTTGGCTGTTAAAGCACATTGCTCGTACCCTACTAATGGCGCTGTTCTGCTTAGTTGGAGTATTTGCCGTAGGTTTAACCACCGTATCAAACAGTGAAGTGATTTTGTCGTTTGCGTTGGCGCTTCTTGGTATGGCGACATTTGCGCTCTACCCAATTGCTATCAACTTGGGTTGCGACAAATTACATGAAAGCAACATCGTGTCGGCGACTCAAGTCATGCTGTTCAGCTACAGCGTTGGCTCTGTGTCAGGACCTATCGTTGCGAATCAGTTTATGAATAGCGCAGAAGGATTGATGGGGTATCTGTTTATTGCATTGTTAGCCACCAGCATTTACATGTTGCTCGCAAGCTTAAACCATCAACCGACCGTCATGGCTGGGGAGTAACGAGATAAATAAGGGCACTTAACTCAGTGCCCTTGATGTGCCGAGCTTGTTAATTTGTGAAAATAACAGTAAGCTGCGCGCTCTGTAAATTCTGACTGTCTTGACGAGTACTGACATGAACCGTAAAAAGAAGATCAACCAGATCCTTAAGAAAAAACAAAAGAAGATGAACTCTAAACTGCACACTAGCAACAAGCCAAAGTATGTATCTAAGGCTGACCGAGCTAAAATGGAGTTAGAAGAGGCTGCATCGGCTTCTGTCGAGACAGAACAAACTGAGAACATTGAAAGCGAAGCGCCATCAGAGCAGTAATTCGCCTTCTATTGGTGTGTATTGCGTAGCGGCTTCTATTAAAGATTGAGCCGTTAATGCGTGCACACCATACACTTCAAAACGCTTACCGTACTTTTCTGTTACTCTTCTGGCTAACACATCAAAATCGCCATCTCCTGATACAAGGATGATAGTGTCAACTTCTGGTGCAATTTCAATTGCGTCAATAGCAATACCGACATCCCAATCTGCTTTTGTACTGCCGTCACTACGTTGAATACAAGGCTTGAGTTGCACTTTAAATCCGATACCACGCAAAATATGATGAAATTGGCGCTGCTTCTCTTGAGTACTTGAAATGGCATAAGCAAAGGCTTGTACGACTTCTTTCCCTTGAGTTGCCTGGCGCCAAAATGTGTTGTAATCAAAGTTTTTTCGGTGAGTTTCTTTGCAGGTGTAATAGACGTTTTGCACATCAACTAAAATAGCAACTTTTTCCACGGGATATCTCACAAGTAAAGTTATGCTTGAAGAATACCGTAAAGGCTTCTAATAAGAAATGCTTAGGTCATTGACGGTTAGAATTTTTCATCGCGTAACACGTTCCAAGCTTCACAAAGCACTCTAAATCTGTCGGTATTACCACCGTCTCGATCCGGGTGCCACTTCAAGGCCATACGACGCCATTGCTTTCGGATTTCTAACCGAGTTGCATCACTATCGAGTTCTAATAACCTTAATGCTTTTTCTCTCCCCATATCCTTGTTGTTTGAGCTGCCAACATGGTGCTGATAACGAGTCCAGAATTCGTTCAGCAGGCGTTTGACTTCTCCATCTTGAGCTTCGTAGTTACTCCAGCAGGTGTAGTAATCCCTCAGAGGGTCTTCTAAATCGATGCTATGCCCCGTCGCAGCGGCTGCGTTCATCATTTGAATGTCCATCGCTTGTACTTGTATCCACGCATCTGGGTACATAAAATCCTGTAGTTGATACAAAGCGTTCATCATCAAGAAATTTCTTTTGAACAGATCTTTTTCAGGGCTGTCGTCTAAAAAAGGGATAAAGCCTAACTCCGCTAGATGGGAGCACAAAGTGTGCACCTTCCAGCCGCTGGTCTGCTTACGCAGTACTTCCAACGTTGGCCATACTAACGGGTTTTCAATGTGAGAGTCTTGACTGCTTACAAGATTGGTATCGGGCATAGTGCTCTATTATATAAGTTTATTCTCTCTACTATTCAAAGCCATTACGGCTCGTTTGTCACTTTTGTTTCAGCTATTGGCATCACATAATTGAGTTTGTAACGGGGTTTAATCTATGACAGAATAATTTTTATAACAATAAATCAGTTAGTTATGTTTAGGAGGTTGCATGGAATTAGTTATACCGAGTATGGAACAAAAATCTCAATTTTTGGACTTCTATTACGACTTGGCAGACAACGACCCCGATAATGCTGACTACTATTCGCTCGCCAATGAGAGTTTTTCCCGTTACATCAAAAGCCTAGAAGATGAAGAACAAGGGCAAAATTTGCGGCCTCAACATGTCCCATGCAGCCATAGATGGCTGTGTGATTCAAACTCTCGTATCGTCGGTGTTATTCGGATCAGACATAACATTAGCACACCTATCCTAGAAAAATTTTGCGGCCATATTGGTTATGATATTGCTCCGGCCTATCGCAACTTAGGCTACGCTACCCTCATGCTCGGATTAGGGCTAAAAATGGCAAGCCAATTGTCCATCGATTCCGTTTTGATATCCGCAGACGAAGATAACTTTCCTTCAAGAAAGGTGATTGAACGTAACGGTGGAAAGCTCGATACCATTGTTTATTCTACAGAATTCGAATCAAATATTGCCCGTTACTGGATTCGAACGTAATCCTCAAGTTCGCCTAATGTAGATGCGTTCAAAATATCAATTGTACACCGTTCGATTGTGTGGGAGACTATATTCAGTCAATCATGATTCATCAGGATGAAAAATGGAAAAGCTAAGTATAAAACAGAACCCCACACTACTATCATTAAGCGGCATGTATGTCGCGGTTTTGATTTTTTCGATGATAAACCCGATGTCTTGGGCGGTCTGGATTGCTGAGATCATTCCTGTTCTCGCCGTTTTTACACTGATCATCGTTACTCATTCTAAGTTTCAATTTAGCAAAACCGCTTATATCCTGATGTTTGTTTGGTTAGTTATGCACACGGTAGGAGCGCGCTATACCTTTGCTGAAGTCCCTTTTGATTGGTTTAATGACCTAATTGGATCGGAGAGAAACCACTACGACCGAGTTGCTCATTTCTCCATTGGATTTTATGCCTACCCAATTGCCGAGTACTTATATCGTAAGGGACACTGTAACGCTGTTTTGGCATCCATGTTTGGCCTGTTCGCGTTAATGAGTGTGGCTGCAAGCTATGAGATTATTGAGTGGTGGTATGCCGAGTTAGCCGGCGGCGACGAAGGCATCGCATTCTTAGGCTCTCAAGGTGATATATGGGATGCCCAAAAAGATATGCTATGCGACACACTCGGCGCCATCACTGCCCTCGCCCTATTTAGTTTCAACAGTAAATCGATGGCAAGAGAAGTTAACTATCGGTAGACGATTGAACCCAATCTAAGTATTCAGTCAAACCCGCTGTAATGGGCAACTGCACGATTTGCGGAACATCGTAATCGTGCAGTTTTACAATTTCTTGTTTGAGTTGCTCAAACCGTTCGCTTGTTGATTTCATAATCAAGAGTTTCTCGTTGTCACAACATACTTCCCCTTTCCAAAGGTAATGGCTTTCAATTGGCATCACCTGGATACACGCGACGAGTTTCAATTGCAGTAGTGCATGTATAAGATTCTTCTCCGTCTGTTGATTATTACAAGTCGTTAGTACTGTACAGCATTGATGACTGCCCACATTGAATCCTCTTCACTCTAATAAAATATATCTCACCCTGTTTGCTAGGCACGGCCTTTAGCGCCTCAGATCTACTGACAATAATGATTATAACGTCTCTTCCACCTTGAGCCTATCCTCGAGAACCATTGTTTACTTGAGATTTAACCAAAACTGTTGATAGAAAATGCACTCTATTTAGTAAAATAATCGGCATGGACCACCTAACGGAAATAGTAAATTTCCTCCATAAATACAGATGGTTAAATATAAATTAAGATTTATTTTCTTTGAATGTGATTTTGTTTTTTGCGTCCCCCATCACTTAGGTCTAAAGTCCGTGCCATCTCAAACAGGCTAAGCCATTTTGGGCTGACATTTGGCCACTTTTAAACCTCATTTTAATTAGGATCTACATGCTAACTTCTTCATTTAAGTCTTCCGCGTTTCTTATGATAATGGCGACAGTCACTGGTTGTGGCGGTTCTAATGGCCCGTCAGTTGATGCCAATAAGATCAAACCCAAACCAAACCTCCAGCAATCTAAATATCCTCAAGGCCTGTATTTATCAACCCTTGCTGAAGACGAAGGTGATATCGTACGAAATAGTCAAAGTAACGCCAAATACTTGGGCGCAGCTTTTGCTGTCGAAGAAGATGGTAACCATGAATTTATGGTAATGAGCGTATCGGATCACTCAAAACTTGGCCAAGCTGAACACTTAACCATTGAAAGTGAATTAACCGTTGGTGGTTCTAAAAACTCTCACAGTATCGATACTTTTGGGTACTTGTGTAATGAGTACGATGGCTGCGGTATTAAATATGATACCCATAGTGGATATGCCGATTCCCGTCTTAGCTCATTGAGTTCCATTCATCGTTCTCAGATTCAGTCCGAATCATTCAGTGCTAAGTATGGTTTGGTCTTTCAAGACATAGGTTTGACGATTGCCGGAAGTGCTAATCCCTTAACGACGATTCCAAATAGTTTGCTTTTCAAAGTTGAAACGGACGATTGGAATACTCAGTCGATTTCTACTACCAACTGGCAAACCTTGACGGACTACTCTATCCCATCTAAGTACAACCAGTATCAACTCGTCAATGATGGAGACAGCTTATCTATCCGTGCGAGCATTGTGGATTCAGGTCAAAGCCATTGCTCTATCGTCGCAACCATTGAAGGCAAGCAAGCGGACACATTAATGTTTATCTCAAAGCAAATGATTCCTGCAGACGCGCACTCTTGCTTAACGTACGTTCAAGGCACTAGTTTAGATCCAGCGACTAAATTGGCTATGTCCAGAGTCGTAACTCAAAACCACACTCTTTTGTTGACAAAGCCTACGTCGCTAAATGGTTCTGATATCCTCGCAGTTATGCACTTAGCAATTGAAGAAGACAATGATAAAGCCGTAGTGTTAAGCGCAAACAATTGGTTGGAGCCAGCCTCACTGTAACGTGTTGCGGCCGTATTGACCCAATAACAGCATTACCCAAGTTCACTGAGTCTGGGTAATGCTCATAATGAAAAATGATTTTTGTTGTTATAGTTGATAACATTCACCCTACCCATGTATATCCATCTATTCTTATACTCATCACTACTATTCTGCTAACTCTCTATGAATGACGTTTTAACTCAAGCAAGAAATACGGGAAAGCTGATCGCCCTTGATAGCCTCACTTACAACCCTGAACTTAAACAATTGTTTTGCGATGAAGTCCAGATAGAGCTAGAACCAAGAGCGATAGAATTGCTTGAGGTACTGTTGTCGCATGTGGGCAGCCCTTTATCCGCAGATAAGATTATTTCTGAGGTTTGGCAAAGTGAATATATCTCTCGTAATGTCCTAACTAATCGTATTAGTACGCTCAGAGCCCTCTTCAAACAGCATGCACCGAACCTTGACCCGAACAAACTGCTCGTCACTTATCCCAAAAAAGGCTATTTTTTTAGCCAAGATAAAGTTCAACTGATCGAAAGAGATCTCTCTAACCAAACACCGATCTCTTTGGTTGCTAAAGCCGATGTAAACTTAAAGCAGATCCATTCAATGTATCTGCTCGCCTTAATCGCGTGTTTTGCACTAATCGGTTGGCTATTATTCTCTTCAGGCGAGAAAACTGCTTTACCTACGGCAACCACATCAAACATCACCATCCCCGTGGTTGAGTTGCTATTGAGTAAAGTTGAAGTCGGCGATAAAGAGTCGCGCCGCTACCGCAAAGAATTAAAGATACTCCTGCTTGAGCAGCAGGTTAACTATCCTTACACCAATATTGTTAATCAAGACGCACCAGACTATTTCTTAGCACCGATTGGTGAGGGGCGATATTGGCCAGGCGCTAGAAACATCATTTCTAGCGATTATCGACTCAATGTTAAATTGACCCACAGTGAGACAGAGCAGCGACTTAATGCCATCGTTGATATTGTTTACGACCAAAATGGAAAGTTAGCTTACCGTGCGTCGTATCAGCTTGATCCCAATCGATTGATTAATGGTGTTCAACAAATTGGCCAAGATTTAGTTAAGTTTTTTCAGTTACCCCAGTTGGAACAACCTAAAGAAGCATCATCTAACCTACAGCAGTCACTTCAACGGCCTCTTGATATCGTTCTGAATGAAACACTCAACAAAGGGTTTGTCAGTGAACTCACCGTCGGTTACCTGACGCGAGAAATTTTAGCATCTGATACTTTTGATCAGAGCGAGATTGCGCAATGGGTAATGCTTGTCGAGAATAGCTTTAAGTTTCATAGCGAAGAAACCGATATCTGGTTAGCATTACTGCACTTTAAACTAGGAAACTTTGCCACTTCTCACGACTACCTTATCAAGTCTCGATTTAATCAGCAGGTCGATAATGCATTTCTGTACCTTGTTCTGTCTCATATTGCTTTGGAGACACAACAAGCCGATGATTTTAGAATTAACTACCTAAAATCCATGGTAGCCCTGAGTAAATCAGTGCCCTCCGACGTTATCTTTAAAAGGTTGTCTAAACCCGAAGACCAACAAGCGTGTTTGAGTCCTTGGTTACGTATTGTTGATGTGCCATCGGTTCAGCACAACGCGAAAACCTGGCTCGATACGTTTTCTAATTATTGTCAAAGGGCGGAGATCTATCTGTCGGGGAGTAAACAATAAGGTTCGTCGCTCTTTTGTTTGCGAGAGAATATAGGCAGTCGATAGGCACTACTTCATTCTTACTTTACCGCCAATCATTTTAAACGCTGGTACACCTTTTATTAGCGTTTCTCGTGCAAATTCACTTCCGCAAGATGGACAAATACACGGCACCAGAGTGTGGTTTTCGACAATACGTTCGATGAAACACTTAACCAACGCCCCTTTTCCGCCTTTTCTGTATTTATAGAGGTGTTGTTTGCATTTACTGCAATAAATACCAACCGTCTGGGTTGGCCCTTTTTTGTTTGGTCTTGCCATATTAGTCACTCGATAAAGCTTGATGGATTGGAATGGCTCGCTCGTGGTTCGTTAGGTTTTAGCTAATGTCTGGTTTTACCCATACCCGATGAAAATCAAACCAACCCAGTGCGTTTGCTTTTGCGTTTTGCAACGAACCACAGTGATCCTTACTGAGTCCTAACCAACAATGAAATTGTGGGATCAGTTGTTTGTTTTCGACAAGACTTTTGCCTAGCTGGCGCGCAGGGAAAGAGGTGTTTGGCGAATGACGCCATTCATTAACCAAAGTTCGCCATTGTTCAAAGTCCTGCTCTTCGCTCATACGTTCAATATCACCGTACCCCAATAGCCAACCGAGTAACCCGTCGTCGCGGTTATTGCAAATTCCCATTGGCTTCATCCAAATGTCGACTTCGGCATCATGGGGGAGATCGACATCGTAACGAACGAAGTTTACGTCGAGTCCATCTCTTTTAAGCAGGGTTTCTATGGCTTTAGACTGTAACTTAAAGCCTGGGTGATAACAGTGATAGGCGATGTTCACTTTACGTTGTGCAGGAGGATCGAGTTTTTTGATTGCCGGCTTAGTATGGAACCATCCTGGCTTTAAGCCATACGCAGGCAATAAACCGAGTTCTCCGATTTTGTCTTTAGGGAGCAATTCGAAAATAGCGATACTGTTAAGGGTCGCGCAAAAATACGTTGCCCAATCTTCGTCTTGAGCAAGACCACTCTTTTTATTGAGTAACAGATAAGTACAGCCGGGATCTAACTCAACTTCTTCGTGATCATGATTATCAGGTTTCACTGGATGCTGTAAGCTCGGGTAAACCAAGGTAGAGAACGCTTCATCTATCACCCAGACTTCGACTTTATCAAGTAACGGTCGGAAACCATAATAACCATCAAACGCTTCTAAAATAAGTTGCTTTTCATCGTTTATTACCACTTTGAATGGCCCGGTTCCGATGGGCAGCAAATCGAAATTCTCGGGGAGATTGTGTATTGAAGGAACAATCTTGGCCTTAGTCTCGGCAAGTAAAACGGGCAAATGCCAATCAGGTTGAGAAAGGTGTATGTCGATGACCCAAGGGGATGGCTGTTCAAATCCAATTAAGTGACTAAAAAGAGGCAACTTAGCCGATTCGGTTAAACTGGCAATGATATCGCTACACTGTAGTAAGTTACCATTATGACACCTCACCCCTGAGCGTAAGTAGAACCGCCAATGTGTCTCGTTTATCTCTTCCCAATTGTGTGCGAGCTCGCCTTGTAGATTTTCATTTTCATCAAGGCGGGTTAAGCCACTGAATACCTGACGAATAATGTGTTGTTCAGATCGACGAGTTGGTTTTTGTGGGTTAAGCATAGAGAGTGGCCGATAATACGGCAAGCGCACCACTTGTTGACCTTCTTGATGCTGTAGGCCGAGATAGTCTTGTATTACTTGCGTTAGCCGACCTGCGTCTCTTTCTAACACATTAAGCGCTTGGCCTATTTTACCTTCTTCCAAATAGCGCTTTGCCAAGTTTTCGCTGACATCTTGTTTGTTTTGTTTAAAAACCAGCGAAGACAGCTTTCCTCGACCCGCCGCTGGGTGCCATTCTATCCAGCCTTCTTCTTGTAATTTGTTTAACACAATGCGTGCATTTCGCCTTGTGCAAAACAAGACCTCGGTAATTTCTTCTAATTGTACGCCGCTATTTTCACCTTGGTAGTGCTCAAATAGGGTTTCAAATTGGCTACGAAGTCGAGGGCTGCTCATAATGAGGAAATCCATTTAGAAATTATAAATATACGATTTCCTTATTTTAGCATCTAAGTAGAGTTAACTCTATGATCTTACATACAGCCTAGGCCAAAAAACGCTCACCTTATGCCAACGCCTAGCGCATCCGCTACCGCTTTTAGTTGGTGCTCATCATCTAGTTTTATTGACCATGTAGACTCTGCACCTTGCACTGCAATAACATTCGCGCCTCGGCCAATAAGTGAAATCGCGTCAGTTTGAGCTTGCATAGCGATATGGTGATCCCCTGTAATGCGAACCACGATTTCAAATTGAGTTACGATGATTTTTCCTGCGCTAAATTCAATAACCACTAGTTGTTTGCCTTACGTTTTTGTTTTACTGCGATGGTTAATCGGCTGGTGCAAACGAGCCTTTGTTGTTCGTCTACCATGGTTATTTGCCAAACTTGGGTTGAAACACCGATATGAATAGGGGACGCGGTGCCCGTTACGTAACCCTTCCGCATGGCTCTTACGTGGTTGGCATTGATGTCTAAGCCCACACAGTAGGCGTTATCATCTACGCAAAAGTTCGCCGCTATTGACCCTAGTGATTCCGCAAGCACAACAGAAGCCCCTCCGTGTAGCATACCCAGTGGCTGATGTGTTTTAGAGCAAACAGGCATAGTGGCTGAAATGGTGGTATCGGTTATCTCGCTGTATACGATATCAAGGTGTTCCATTAATGTGTTTTTTGATGAGCCATTCAAGATCTCTAAGCCGATCTCTTTTTTCCAGATACTCATTTGGTTTCCTTATGGTGAAGCCAGTTGCAATTCAATATATAATCAAAGCAGGATAATTACTTACAATAATATGGAGATAGCGAATGGTTGATTTTCGTGTCGTATCCACTGCTATTTTGCTTAGCGCTCTTACTGCTTGTTCTACTTCCCCTACGGGACGAAATCAATTGATCATGTTTTCGGATCAAGACATGGCACAGTTGGGCGCACAGTCTTTTGAACAAATGAAAAAAGAACAAAAGATATCGACAAACCGCAAAACAAACGCTTACGTTCGTTGTGTGACAGATTCTATAACGGCTCATGTTCCAGCTCAACCCGGCTTTAAAGAATGGGAAGTCGTGGTATTTGATAGCAACCAAGTTAATGCATTCGCCCTACCCGGTGGAAAAATTGGCGTTTACACCGGCTTACTGTCAGTCGCTAAAAATCAAGACCAACTTGCTACTGTTATAGGCCATGAAATTGCACATGTTTTAGCGGATCACAGCAACGAAAGACTGTCGAGTAGCCAACTTGCCAACGCGGGGCTTCAAATAAGCAGCGCCGTACTAAAAGACCAACAATATCACGATACCGCCATGAGTGCTTTAGGGCTTGGTGTGCAGTACGGGGTGATTTTGCCATATGGTCGTACGCAAGAATCTGAAGCCGATATTGTCGGGTTAGATTTAATGGCAAAATCAGGCTTCAACCCTAACCAAAGCGTTGAATTATGGAAGAATATGGCAAAAGAGTCGGGTGGGAATCAGCCACCGGAACTCTTGTCTACACACCCTTCTCACTCGACTAGAATTAACGATCTACAAGCTCGAATAGGTACCCTGCCAAATACTCAAGTAAAAGCTCCAAACTGCCAATAACACCCCTTATATAAGTAAAACCTAGACCAGCATTTGTTAAAATACTGGTCTTACCATAATTTAATTTATAAATAGATTCTATCTAATTAATATAGAACGGTTTTATTGTTTTTCTCTCAACGATCCCCTGCATATAAAAACCCATCAAATGTCTCAAAATTTATATTTCATTAAAACATGTGTTTAACAATTCATTTACATTCGTCTAGTATGGAATGTAGCCTAATGGTGAAACACAAATCTAAAAAACATAATAACCATACCCTAGGGGGTCAAGGATGAATATTAAGCACTGCTCTCTGCTGACAGTTTCGATACTGTTAGCGTGTAATGTTAACGCTGCTGGTTTCCAAGTTGCCGAACACTCAGCTTCTGGTCTTGGACGCGCTTTCTCGGGGGAAGCCGCAGTTGCGGATAACGCCAGTGTTCTCGCTCGCAACCCTGCCGCCATGACGTTGTTCGATACGGCGCAATTTTCTGGTGCGTTGACTGTTGTTGATCCAGAAGTAAATGTTAAAGACGTAACAGCAAATCAAACATCTAAAGATGTCGCTCCAATGCAAATAGTTCCTGCCGGCTACTATATAGCCCCAATAAATGATCAATGGGCTTGGGGAGTTGGATTGTTTACTACTTATGGGGTCGCAACTGATTACCCTGACGATATCGCTGCCGGTGATTTAGCTGGTAACACTGCTTTGGTTTCCGTCAACTTTAACCCTAATATCGCATACCGAGTTAATGAACAATTGAGCGTCGGTGCAGGCGTAAACCTTGTTTACGCGACGGCTGAGCTTGACCGCCACCATGGTAATTTACCATTAGGGGGAAATCCAAGTGACAAGCTAATTTCCATGGAAGGTACAACCTTTGGTTACGGTTGGAATGTTGGTGCGCTGTACGAATATAACGAGAATAACCGATTTGGCTTTGGATATAGATCTGCAATAAAGCTCGATTTCGAAGGTGATTTTTCTGACTACGGCAATGGCATTATTAATTCAGGAAAAGACAAAGTTACTGCTAATCTGAACGTCGATCTACCTGACATCGCCGAGCTATCAGCATTCCATCAATTGAACGATAAGTGGGCTGCACATTATAGTATTCAACGAACTATGTGGAGCAAATTTAAAGAACTTAAAGCGACAAGTTCGGAGTGTGTTAATAGCGAGTGTTTCTATAAAAAGGAACACTACGCTGACAGTAATCGCTATTCAGTCGGTGCTACCTACTCTCACAACGAGAAATGGACTTGGCGTGCTGGCGTTGCTTTAGATGAGAAAGGTGGTGAAGCTACACTTAGTATCCCAGATTCAGATCGCTATTGGTATTCGGCAGGTTTGACATATAGATACAATGAATCAACAACAATTGACGCTGGTTTCGCTTACGTACATAGCGTTGAAGGTTCGTTTACTGAAACGAATAAGCTAGGTAACACTTCCACTTTTGAAGCGGAAGGTGCAGCTTATTTATCAGCAATTCAAGTTAACTACACCTTCAACTAAGTGAAGCGGAGAAATAAAAATGAATTCTAAATTTACCCTATCACTTCTCGCAGCCTCGCTTGTTTTAGCTGGCTGTGGAGATAGTTCGGAACGCACTGGTAGTGAGACGAACAGTAATTTTGAAGCCGCGATCAAAGAGTCATTAGCTCAACCTTCAAAAATTGATTTTGTTTTAAATGGTAAAGACGCAGCATTGCCGTTGCCAAGCTTTATGCTTTTGGATACGACAGATGCAACATTGAATATTCCGTTGTCTTCAGGCTCTAGCTCTGGTCTAGATAATCCACAAGTTGCAATGGGAGAAGCGGATGGCTGGAGCACCATCATGCCCTTTTCTATTGACTTGAAATTTGAAGGTACAACAACACTAAAAGATGATCGAATCGTACCGGATCCAGTTAACAACCCGACAGTAAAGGTAAGCCCTCAATTATTGTCCGGTGTAGTGGTAGCAGAAGTCGTCTATAACCCAACAACAGGTGTCATGACACATGTTAATACACTCACAGTGAATTCTGATTACACTGTTACCACCGATGACTCATTAAACAATATTAAGGTTGTTCC
The DNA here is from genome assembly GCF_900233005.1 of Vibrio tapetis subsp. tapetis. NCBI lineage: Bacteria > Pseudomonadati > Pseudomonadota > Gammaproteobacteria > Vibrionales > Vibrionaceae > Vibrio > Vibrio tapetis. Next base: position 1,682,673 of record NZ_LT960612.1, on the reverse strand, counting down.
TTTAAAAGCCGGATTAAAGCCAAAAACTGACTATATTTTCGCACTGACAAGTGCGATTAAAGACAGTAATGATAAGTCGATCGGTATGTCTCAGTCTTATGCTATTTTAAAAACTAAATTGACAGATCAAAGCGGAGTGCTAGATAAGCCACAATTGATAACGCAGCAAGCAGAATCAATTATTGCCGACAATTCTTCAGTGACAGAAGACCAAATTGTCTACTCTTCATGGTTTACAACGTCTTCAACTGCAACTACACAAGAAGCAGTTAAAAACGCATATGTAACGTCAGTTCACCCTGTAACACCTCAGGCTTTATCTACCTTATGGACAGGTACTGCAAACCCTAACTCGATCGCAAGTACTACGATTGATGGAATGCTTACCTTTAACATGACTGATATAGCTGGCGTAGCTTTAGAGACAGAACTTTCAACCGACCCCAATAACTTCTATCGTCGAGTCTTTGATGATCCTAGTCAAAGTACTGCGGTGCAAGATGCTAACTTTGCAGGAGCAAAAGCAGCGATCACGAGCCAGTTAAGCGGGTTAAATACGAACTTTAACTATAAATTGAAAGTGTTTAAGGGAACGGTGTCACTCCCTCACTTTTTATCTCGAGATTTAACAGATCTGAATTTCTCTAAGACTCCGATGAGAAGCGGTATGCCAAGTGTATCGATTCTTTTAAATACACTTAAAAGTGGATCTGATGCTGATAAAGCAAAATTGACTTCAGATCTAAGTGGTTTGTCTATAGATTCAACTAAATTACAAACAGATCAAAGTGAACAACTAAAACTTCTCGGACAAAGCTTCACGCTATCTAATGGTAATCAACTTGATTCTCCTCGAATTTTGACTAAATACAGCCCATTCCCTCAGTTAAGATCAGTTGAGAATCTCAACTATGTCCTAATAATGCCCGAGTTAAATGGAAGTTTTGAAAGCAATATCCCCGTTATGATCTACCAACACGGTATTACGAGCCGAAAAGAGTCTGCTTATAACTTCGCCGCTAACCATGCGTTGACAGCTCTTTCTCAATCCAACAAACCATACGCTATCTTGGCTATAGACCAACCATTACATGGAGAGCGTGGCCTAGCAAATGGGACAATTGTTACTACACCGAGCAATCCTACTATTTTCATGAACTTGAAGTATCTACCTGTTGCGAGAGACAACATTCGTCAAGGCTCACTGGATGGGTTAGGTTTGCGGTTTGCCATAAGTAAACTGGCAAGCCACTCGAATACTGTGCTAAATAAACTAGACACAAGTAAAGTCTCTTTATTAGGCCATTCGATTGGTGGTATCACCGCAATGGGAACGAGCTCTGTTGCCAATAAAACTGTTGGTGTGACGTTACTTGATAATATGTTTGCATTTGGCGCGACTACGTACGCAAATGCCGGAGGGGGGATAGCCCCATTCTTGCTAGAATCTGGCAGCTTTAAGTACACGATTCAACATAATGTATTGTTATCGCTTGCAGACTACGCGACTTATTATTCAGAAACGTGTAAACCTGCAAGTACTTCTGGTGCAGCGTGCGTTCCTGCATATCTAACTTCGATTTCTACTGACGCTAACAAAGTTAAAGATGTAAACTCGACACTGACTGGATTCATGTTTGCAGCGCAAACAGTACTAGCTCCAGTTGACCCGGTAAACGTATCGACCCTATCAACTGGTTCTGTTTTGGGTATTCAATCTGAAAACGACACTACGATTCCGAATACTACAAAGATTCCTGCGGCAGGTACGTACCCGTTACTTAAACACGGATTATCGCTATCTACAGTTTCCGTCGACATCGCAGCAGGTACAGCGGATTTGCGTCAAGCTTCATATTACAATGCTAGCTCATCTGCTTCACATTCGAGTGCCGTATCTATCGGTGGTGGAGTGACAGCCGAAATGCATAAACAAATAGTTTCATTCAGTAATTCTCTTGGTAAACAGCTGGTTGCTGGGGATACAAATATGCTTGATACGACTAAATAATAAGTCATAACCAAAAAGGAGCCATTCGGCTCCTTTTCTTTGTCACAGTTCCGCTAAACTAAATATTACCGCAACCTAGACGTGAAGTTTTCCATCACCGAATCAAGTAACAGATTGAGCTTCTGCTCAGACAACTCATCTAAGTGGGCTGCGTTCATGTAGGTGAATAGCCCTTCCTCTCCCAGCATGTATTCCAGAACTGGGGTGACGTCTTTAACGTGAGATTGAAATTTAGGGTCTTCATTTCCCAATACGTTAGATGCGACAATCACCGTCGGGTAATTGCTCGCGTGAGCAATACTAAACACCCACCCTTTTGGATTAATTTGACTCTCGACGGTTGGAGCCGCGAGAATGATCAGTTTCGACCAATACACGTCATTTGATATTTCTAACTTGGTATTTTGTTCAAAGCGCTTCTTGATCTCTTTTTCAATCATAACTTGCGCTTCAGGTGTTTCTGCAACGACCGAATAAGACACTTGGGTCGGTTCAGTAGATTCCTGAGCCAGACAAGAGAAGGAAAATAAGAGGAAAATAGAAAGGTATCTTTTCATTTTGAGCCTTGGATTAGTTCAGTTTAATCGGACACGTTAGCAATCTCGTGTTTTATTACCATCCTAGTTTGGTCATGTTTTGTCGCCGTTTTGTTAAACTGTTAACCGTTTGGTAAAACAAAGACCATCAATACTGCTAAAACAATTAATAAGGCATCAAATTTCGTGCTACCCCTTTAATTAATACGGATAAAGTGGATAATACACGCAAATAATACATGTATAAGGTGAGACCTAATGTCTACTGAAACGACGCTCCTTAATCGCTGTGGTTCTAAATGTGAACTATGTTCTGCTGAAACATCTCTGACTCCATTTGTTGTACCACCGCACAGCCACCTAACGGTTGACCACGGCATGATGGTTTGCGACAAATGCATGAGCGAAATCGATGATCCACAAGACGTGAACCACTGGCGTTGTCTTAACGACAGCATGTGGAGCCAAGAGCCTCCTGTTCAAGTGACGGCATGGCGTCAACTGACTCGCCTTTCAGCTGAAACGTGGGCACAAGACCTTTTAGAAATGATGTACCTTGAAGAAGAGACGTCTAACTGGGCTCAAATTGGTATGTCCGCAGATGACAAACCATTAGACATCAATGGCGTTGAGCTTAAAAAAGGTGACGACGTAACAGTTACAAAAGATTTGCCAGTAAAAGGCACAAACCAAGTGATCAAACAAGGTACTGTTATCCGTGGCATCAGCATTGGTGATGACCCGAAACTTGTTTCTGGTAAAGCAAACGGCGGTCAATCTATGTACGTTATCGCTGAGTTCTGCCGTAAAAAGTAAATGCAATTAGTCTTTAAAGGCACCGATTATCGGTGCCTTTTTTATTAGCTATTAGAAATGGTATGACACGCTCAAACTCGTGACCCACTGATTCGAGCTCTTCACGATTGGTGAGTCACTAATATTAGATCCTAAACGTGTGTACTTGGTTGTTTGTGAAATATTGATGTTCTCATTGATTGGGAATACCAACTTGTAACCTAAATGGTACGCAGCGCCACCTTTGCCGCTATAGGCTGCGCGACTTGCTGTTTTTTCTGACGCTTTAACGCCATAGTAGTAATCGACATACTTACTGTCGGCATAGCTCAAGCCTACAAACGGAACCAAGTCTACACTGCCCATTGCAAATGGGTGGTAGTAAGCCAGGCTAGACTGAAGTCCTTTGGAAGCGCCGGTTACATCTCGACGAATAGAGGTCGAAATTGTGCCGTCTCCTAATACAACATCGAGGTTAAGCCCCAAATCTAGGCTCATTTTACGCTTATCCATTCCTTTCAAGCTTGATGCATCATCTGCGCTGTAACCTAATCCTCCTGGTGCAACAAACGTACTTAATTGGAATATTTGGCTTTGAGTGCTATAAAAGCGGTAGTTGATCCCTGCGGCATCAATATTGAAGTCTTCACCGTGGTAGCCGCCATTGAGCAAGAATCCCGCGGTTTTGTCTTGACCGTCGTAAAACTCACTAGACTTCGCCCCGCCCGCTTCTACAAACCAAGCGCCTTCATTTGTATAGATGTTGCCATTGCGTATATATGTTGTATTAGCATCTGCGAATGCCGACCCCGCTGTTAGCGCGCTTAGGCAAGAGATTACAAGCGTTGTTTTTTTCAAGTTCATTGCATTTTCCTTAATGAATTACAGTTGTGTCATTGGCGTGTTAACTTAATGAACACTGTACAAAATAAGGTGACCGCAATATATCTAGAATTTGTCGCGAGATTGTCGTTATAGGTAGTTCTTATGTCACATTTGGTCCGAAGATATGACCGAAAGCTTGATTAACGAGCCAATAGATAACGGGTACTCCTCCCTCCTGAGCCCGATTTCTCTAAACAACCTAGCTTTACCAACGCAGCCAAGTGCCGAGTCGCCGTAGGTTTGCTCACTTTCGCGACTTTGTGGTACTGAGAAGTGTTGATCCCTTCTGAGAAATCTCCATCTAGCATTCGGTTTAACACTTTAACCTGCTCGGCAGTTAACTGGGTTTGATCAACGTGACGCCAAAAATTGGTTTTGAAAACGGTCTGTTCTATCTCTTTTAACACTTCATCAAATGTGTCGTTTAAGGTTTTCAGAAACCACTCCATCCAGATGGTAATATCTACTCCTCCCTTTTGCGTTCGCTCCAAGGTTTCATAATAGCTTTTACGATTTGCCAGTATGCCCACAGACATGGCGTAGAACCGAACAGATTGTTGCTCAGCTTGTGCCAATGCCAAATCGGTAAGCAAACGTGTGATGCGCCCATTACCATCATCTAAGGGGTGCAGCGTCACGAACCATAAGTGGGTAATCGCGGCTCTTAGTAATGGATCCAGAGACACGTCATCTTTAGAACGATTAAACCAGTGAATGAATAACTCTATCTCTTGCTCAAGAGTGTCTCTTCCTGGCGCTTCAAAATGAACAACAGGTCTGTCTATACGGCCTGATACCACCTGCATTGGAGCATCTCCGCGTAGTTTACCGCCAATAGCAGGGTTGAACAGGGTGTAATCAGAAGGAAACAATCTGTCATGCCAGTGAAGCACTCTTTCAAGGGTTAGCGGGGTATCAAGGTTGCTCACCGCATCAAGCATAATCTCGGCGAGTCCATCGGTTTGCTGCGTAGTAGGAAAAGGTCTTTCTTCAATTAGGCCCAGTTTGTTAGCCAAGGACGAACGTACAGAAAAGGCGTTCAACTTTTCGCCTTCTATGGCACTTGAATGAACGATGTTCGCAAGCAACGTATCGAGCATGCTTTGCTTTTCATCTTGGGGCTGACTCATCATTTTCCCCAGCAAGATCCCTTGATTCAGACGAGTTTGTCTTATCATCGGTTCGATGGTGTTTTTATCCCAACTAAAGTTAGGCCAGTCTGCCTGCTTCCAGATCCACATAACGAGTCCTTGATTTGAAAACAACATATTCAAATCACAGTATGATTTCTTTATAGTATATTTTCAAATCATAATTTGATTCGATTAGAATTAACTTTCCCATCAATTACTTGAACCGTGTGCCAGGTTCCCTTCAAATGGTAAGGGGAATAGGACGTTTAGACAGCATCACTATTGAGCGAGTAGTTATCACGATTGAAGGCTTTATAGTATTAATTGCAGACAAAAAAATAGCCCCAAGAACTCTCGGGGCTACTTTATTCAATCACTTTATCATCCGTTGTTCGGATTTAATTCAGATTATTCCCAATCAAGAATAACTTTACCAGACAAACCGCTGCGCATTGCGTCGAAGCCTGCTTGGAAGTCATCGACCTTAAAGTGGTGAGTGATGATTGGCGTTAAGTCTAAGCCAGATTGAATCAAGCTCGCCATCTTGTACCAAGTTTCAAACATTTCACGACCGTAAATGCCTTTAATCACAAGACCTTTAAAGATCACTTGGTTCCAATCAATACCCATATCCGATGGTGGAATTCCGAGCAACGCGATCTTACCGCCATGATTCATGTTCGTTAACATGCTATTGAACGCAGATGGGTTACCAGACATTTCCATGCCCACATCAAAACCTTCAGTCATGCCGAGCTCTGCCATCACGTCTTCAAGTTTTTCTTCCATCACGTTTACCGCTCTGGTCACACCCATTTTACGAGCAAGATCTAGGCGATATTCGTTTACGTCTGTGATAACAACATGACGAGCACCAACGTGCTTAGCAACGGCTGCAGCCATGATGCCGATTGGGCCTGCGCCTGTGATTAAAATGTCTTCACCGACCAAGTCGAAAGACAATGCGGTATGAACTGCGTTGCCAAACGGGTCAAAGATCGACGCTAGATCATCAGAGATCTCAGCGGGAATTTTAAATGCGTTAAACGCAGGAATCACTAAGTATTCAGAAAACGCGCCAGTGCGGTTTACGCCAACACCCGTTGTGTTACGGCATAAATGAGTACGTCCACCACGACAGTTGCGGCAGTGACCACAAGTAATGTGACCTTCACCAGAAACACGGTCACCAACGGTAAAGCCACGAACCTCTTGGCCCATACCAACAACTTCACCTACGTACTCGTGGCCAACAACCATAGGTACTGGAATGGTTTTTTGTGACCATTCGTCCCAGTTGTAAATATGGACGTCAGTACCACAAATAGCGGTTTTCTTAATCTTGATAAGAATGTCGTTGTGCCCTACTTCAGGCATATCGACTTCGTTCATCCAGATGCCTTCTTCAGGCTTAAGCTTAGAGAGCGCTTTAATTTTCATTATTTGATGATCTCCATGTCTTTACCAACTTGGATAAATGCATCGATTGCTTTATCTAACTGTTCACGACTATGCGCTGCAGACATTTGAGTACGAATACGCGCTTGGCCTTTAGGTACCACAGGGAAAGAGAAGCCAACAACGTAAATGCCTTTCTCTAGAGCACGCTCGGCAAACTCTGCCGCAACTTTTGCGTCGCCCAACATGATTGGAATGATTGCGTGATCAGCCCCACCCATAGTGAAACCAGCCGCTTCCATACGAGTACGGAAATGCGCGGAGTTCTCCCATAGGTGATCTCGTAGGTCGCCACTTTCCGCTAATAGATCAAGAACACGGATAGATGCAGATACGATTGCAGGAGGCACCGAGTTAGAGAACAAGTAAGGACGCGAACGCTGACGTAACCAGTCGATTACTTCTTTTTTACCAGAAGTGTAACCACCTGACGCGCCACCCATTGCTTTACCCAAGGTGCCCGTAATGATGTCAATACGGTCTACAACATCGTGAAACTCATGCGTACCTGCGCCATTTGGCCCCATAAAGCCAACTGCATGTGAATCATCAACCATGACTAGAGCGTCGTATTTGTCTGCAAGGTCACAGATAGCAGGAAGGTTCGCGACTACGCCGTCCATTGAGAATACGCCATCGGTAACAATCAAAGTATGGCGAGCACCCGCTTCTTTCGCTGCGATAAGTTGCTGCTCTAGCTCTTCCATGTTGTTATTTGAATAACGGAAACGCATTGCTTTACAAAGGCGTACACCATCGATGATAGAAGCATGGTTTAGTGCGTCAGAAATGATCGCGTCTTCTTTGCCTAGAATCGTTTCAAATAGGCCAGTATTTGCATCAAAGCAAGATGTGTAAAGGATCGTGTCTTCTTTACCCAAGAATGTTGAAAGCTTGTCTTCGAGTTCTTTATGAGAATCTTGAGTGCCACAGATAAAACGTACCGATGCCATACCAAAACCGTGCTCATCCATGCCCTGCTTAGCGGCTTCGATAAGTGCTGGGTGATTCGCAAGGCCTAAGTAGTTATTTGCACAGAAGTTAAGGACTTCTTCGCCTGTCGAGATTTTTACCGCGGCTTTTTGCGCCGAAGTAATGATACGCTCAGACTTATACAAACCTTCCGATTTGACTTCAGTAATTTGGTCTTGGATCTGATTATAAAATGCAGAAGACATAGGTCTATCCTTCCTAATTATTCTAAGTGGGTCGTTTCAAAGCCGACCTTGTAGGGAAAACGACTAATTACACACATTTTAGGTGGGAAAATCAGCCGCTTGAAATCATTCATTTGATAATAAAGTATCCCAATGAAAAGGATAATGCCTTATCATGGAAAAACATTAGTGAATGACAGGCACAAATAGATGCTAAACCAAAAATTAATTGCGCTACTACCCGACTTAGCTTCATTTATCTTAGTCGTAAACGAAGGGAGTTTCACCGCCGCTGCGCGAAAATTGAACGTGACGCCCTCAGCACTAAGTAAACTCATTACGCGGTTAGAGAAAGCCCTGTCCGTTAAGCTGTTGGAACGCACAACGCGCAAACTCATCATCACTCAAGCTGGGCAAAAAGTGTATGATCAGAGCGTTGTAATGGTGAATGCGGCGCAGCAAGCCGTCGACATCTCAACATCGGATCACACCGAGCCGTCCGGCGCGTTAACGGTCGCCGCGCCTGAGGCATTTTTGAATTCAGTTCTGCAACCGTTTGTTTTGCCTTTTCTTTCTAAATACCCAGAGATCCAACTACAACTTAGAGCCGCCGATGGTGCGATAGATATCTTCAAGCACAATATCGACATCGCGTTTAGGTTAACCGACAAACCCGATGAGAATTTGGTATCAAAAGAAATAGCAAAAACCAATTTGGTACTGTGTGCTAGCCCTGAGTATATTGCGTCCAAAGGTCAACCTAATACACCAAACGAACTCATCAACCATGATTGTTTGTATTTGGCAGAAACAAACCGCGACAACATTTGGGATTTTCTAAAGGACGACGACTTTCACACCATCGCGGTGTCTGGGCGTTATGCGGTTAACCATTCTCAAATGAGGCTAAGCGGAGTAAAAAGCGGTTTAGGTATTGGTATTTTTCACGATTTTGTGATCAAAGATGCATTGTCCGAAGGCAGTGTCGTTGAAGTTCTAGCCGATTGGACAATCAAAAGTAACTATCATGGCGCTATCGCTCTTCAATATGCACAAACTAAGTACATGCCTGCAAGGCTTAGAGTGTTTATTGACTTTGTCGTCGAGAACCTAAAAATATAAGAGCTCTCGACGCCATCAGCCGTTAAAATTTTTACTCACTTGGAAGCGTAACCAACGAAAGTCGGCAAGATAATCATCAATTGGCTTTTGCTTGGTTAAACTTGAATTTCTCTCAACCAACCATCTATTCAACTGTTTTCCTGCGTACCATGCTGCGATAACATTTGAAACCGCCAGCGCTACCCAAATAAACACCACTCCGAACTGGTTAGCAATCAGCACCAAAGGAATCGTTAACCCAATGGCTCTAAATAGAATAATTTTGAGTGACTGTTTTGGCTGCTCTACACCGTTAAAAAGTGACGTTGTAATGAGAGCCAACCCAAAAGCAGGAAAAGAAAAGCCAACGATCATAAAGTATTGTTGACCGTATTGAATAACTTGATCATTGTCGGTAAAGAGGTGCATCAAAGATGATGCGCTCATTATCATTATGATGTAAAAAGCCATTCCCCAGTAAACGGTCATTCTACCGGAAGTAGCAATGGCATTATCAATCCGTTGCTGCTGGTTAGCACCAAAGTTTTGCGCCATAAATGGGGTCAAGATAACACTTAAGGCTAAAATCCCTGTGAGTACCAATGATTCCATCCGAGTGACAATACCAAAAGCCGCTACCGCATTGTCACCATGACTAGAAATAGCCCGTGTAACAAACGCGATGGCAATAGGATTCAAAAGCTGAGCTGCGATTGCCGGCGATGCCATCGTCATTATCTTTTTTAATACCTTTAACGAGTGACTCCATTGATCGCCCCCAGAAAGCGTTATTAACTTTTCCTTAATTAACAAGGCAATCATTAACAATAGAATACAACTCCAGGAAATCACCGTCGCCAACGCAGCCCCGTTAAGCTCCAATGCTGGGAAAGGACCGACACCAAATATCAATAGATAGTCAAAAACTAAATTGATTACACCACCAGCCGCCATGACTAACGTTGGTTTTAGCATAATGCCTTTAGCCATTAACACAGAGTTCGCAATTAACCCACCGACTAAAGCGAACATGCCCACGTACAAAGGAAGCATGTAGCTTTTAACCAATGCCAAGCTGTCTTCAGGTGTGCCGAGTAATCTAAACACCGGATCTGCGGTTGCCACACCCGCTAGCCCTAAAAGCATGGCCAAAACCATAAAAGTAAGTAACGCAATCATGGTGGCTTGATTTGCTTTTTTCGAGTCCCCTTTCCCCAGAAAACCACCGACAACGGCAGAAACCCCGGCAGAACACCCCATAAACAAACTAATGATTAAGATATAGGCAGGATAGGCATAGCTCATTGCAGCCAGTTCTTTGGTGCCTAACTGGCCAACAAAATAACTATCGACTAACTGGAATAAAAATGTCATCAACATGCCGAAAGCGGCGGGCATTGCCATGGTTGTCAGTGAGCGCGTAACCGAGCCTTCAAGCATGTTTATTGACATCATCGACTTCCTATACGTTAATCGCGTTCACAACCGTCTTCAACTCGGATGCGATCGCTTCATCGTTGATCACGCCATTTTCCGCGTCATAGACATCATAAAAGCTAGAGACTGAAAGCTGACCTTTAAGATTCGCACCAAAATAAGGGGACGATGCCGTAGCGGCTCCTAATACAGACTTTGCGCCACCAGGGCCGGGTGATGTAGATAGCATGACAACCGGCTTGTCTTGAAACACTTTCATGTTTACCCGTGAAGTCCAGTCAAACAAATTCTTATATGCTGCCGTGTATGAACCATTATGTTCAGCGAACGATATGATGATGCCATCGGCTTCACCCAGTTTGCTAAAAAACGCTTTTGCCAATTCAGGCTGACCGAGTTCTTTTTCTCTGTCTTCACTAAATAACGGCATTTCGTACTCATTAATATCTATCACCTCAACATCTGCGCCTTCTACTAGGCTCGCGGCATATGTAACAAGTTTTTTATTGATAGACTCTCGGCTGCTTGAAGCAGAAAACGCAATAATTTTCATTCATTTCTCCTTGATAGTTGTACTTACTATAGTTTGGAAACAATTGTTTATTAAGTCGCTATTCGTGGATTTATTATTTCCATTTGAAGGGCAATAGGATAAATTAACTCAACAGAACTTATGAGTAAGGTGGAGTATGGATACTCAGCTATTTGATGGAATGACGGTGTTTACTGAAGTCGTTAGGAAAGGAAGCTTTACTAAAGCGGCAGAAAGTACCGGGTTTTCGACTTCGTACATTAGCAAGGAAGTGGGTAAGCTCGAAGCTCGTCTTAACCTTCGTTTACTCAACCGTACGACACGAACATTAAGGCTAACCTCTGAAGGACAAGTCTACTTTGATTACTGCCAGCAAATCGTTTCGGATACACAAGATCTGGAAGCGATGCTAAGTGGGCAACATGCCAAACCAAAAGGCAATCTGAGAATTTCCTGCCCGACTAGCTTTGGGTTGACCCACCTAAAAGCAATCATAGCCAAATACAGCGAGATGTATCCAGAAGTCAATTTAGAGGTAGACCTAAGCGACCGTAAAGTGGATTTAGTTGCAGAAGGCTATGATGTGTCTATTCGGGGAGGACGGCAACTCGATGACTCAAGCTTAATTGCAAAGAAACTGTTGAAGTCCCATAGCGTCACTATTGCCGCCCCCTCCTATCTGAAAAAGTACGGAACGCCTCAGCGACCAGAAGATTTATCATCCCATCATGCTCTTTGTTATAGCCTGACTAAAAATGACGACCAGTGGGATTTTGAAACAAAAGCTGGCGATAGCGTTACAGTAAAAGTGAACAAAAGGTTTATTACCAATAGCTCTCAGCTTGAACTCGAGCTGTGTAAATCAGGGCAAGGCATCACTCGAATGCCCGTTTTTAACTTAAGTGACGAATTAAAAACCGGAGAGCTGATTGAGCTCTTTCCTGAGTTACCCAAATTACCTATCTATATTTACGTTGTTTATGTCAGTAGAAAACACGTATCGGCGACAGTACGAAGCTTTGTAAATTTTATTACGCAAGAAATTGGCGAATAATTATCACTGGAATAAACACAGATAAAGGACAATACGCATAATGTTTAAACGAATTCACCACGTCGCGATTATTGCCTCTGACTACCAACGATCGAAGACATTTTATACCCAGACTCTAGGGTTGAGTGTTATCGCCGAAAATTATAGACCGCTTCGCAAATCTTATAAGCTGAATTTGGCTTTACCCGATGGCAGCCAGATCGAACTGTTTTCTTTTCCGAATGCGCCTATACGGCCATCAACTCCTGAAGCTCAAGGCCTTAGACATTTGGCGTTTGTGGTTGATGATGTAGAACACACTAAACGTGAGTTGGAAGCGAAAGGGATTGAGGTAGAAGCAATCAGAGTCGATGAATTCACCGGAAAAGCATTTACGTTTTTCAAAGACCCTGATGACTTGCCGCTGGAACTCTATCAAGCATAGACTTTTACAGGCATAGTTTTTTACAAGCACAGATTTTTACGAGCTAAGCTTGTTACAAGTCAGCGTATTCTGTAATGGGTTCACGGCCACGAAGCTGCAGAAATTGCAAAAACTGCCTAGGGTTGTGGGTAATCACTTTATCGGTCGGCATATCTATACGATCTAAAAGCGCTGCGACGAGATCTAACTTACCAATATAAGTACAGAAATGAGCATCAGATCCGGTAGTAATGTAGGCCCCTATTCCTTTTGCAACTTCTGCTATTTGTTCGCATCGGTTTTCACTACCAACCCGGCTCGTACCGGTTAACGAGGTATTGTTAAGCTCTATAGCAACGTTATGCTCTTTTGCCACGGAGATGACTTCATGGAAATCAAAATCAAAGTTTGGGTTTCCCAGATGACCTAGAGCATCAACACGGCCTGACTTAATCGTGTTAATCAACGCTAGAGTATGTGCTTCGGCACTGGATGGTTTGAATACGGGTTCATGGAAACTGGCGATCACCCAATCTAAGTTTCGATCAACACTCGGATGCAAATCGACTTCGCCATCTATGTTAAGAATGTTGACTTCCGCACCACGAATTATCGCAACGCCTTCAAGAAAACGAGGTAACACTCGTTGGTTACTGAAAAACCAGTAATGAGGAGCACCGGGCATAGAATCAGTATGGTCTGTGGTACAAAACATCTTAATGCCTGTTTCTGACGCTGATTTTGCATTTTCAATCAATGTGCTATAAGCATGGCCACTTGCGTAAGTGTGCGTATGGGTGTCTACCAGAAGTTTCATTGTTCGCCCTTTAAATTCGAAACGTCAATTCCTCACATTATACACAAGCAGGCTCACTGGTGGGTAAAGATGAAAATGATTATATCTAACAACTCATTTCTCAAAATTAGAACAACCCTGCAAACTCTTAAACAAACAGGCCATTCGAATTGTCGGTGTTTATACGTTTAGAGTAGAGTCAATCAATCGATAGAAATCATGTTATTGAGAGGACTTATGATAATTACAACGACGCAAAGCATCGACGGGAAAAAAATCAGTCAATATAAAGGGGTTATCGCGGGAGAAGCGATTCTTGGGGCTAACCTGTTTAAAGATTTATTCGCTGGTATTCGCGATCTCGTCGGCGGTCGCTCCGCCACTTATGAGGCAGAGCTACAGCGCGCAAGAGAGATAGCACTACAAGAATTAGAACAAAAAGCACTAGAGCTGGGAGCAAATGCAGTCGTCGGTGTCGATATTGATTACGAAGTACTTGGGCAGAAAAATGGCATGTTGATGGTCTCTGCAAGTGGGACTGCGGTCGTTGTTTCTTAAACCTCTGCCGATATAAACTAAAAAACGCAAAGTAGCGGCTACTTTGCGTTTTATTACGTTTCGTAGAGTAATGCGTTAAGCTTTTTGCTTAGCCATCGCTTTTACGTATTTCTTAACTTTTTTCATCGCCATATTACGTTTTAGCGGAGAAAGGTAGTCGATAAACAGGTTACCACTTAGGTGATCAATCTCATGCTGAAGTGCGATAGCGAGGAACTCATCATTTCCGATTTTTACATCGTTACCTTCGCGGTCAAGGCCAGTGACGACAACGGATGTGAAGCGCTCTACTTCAGCATAGTAATCAGGAACTGAAAGGCAGCCTTCTTCACCTAACTGTTTATCTTCCCCACTTACCACCTTAGGATTGATCAACACTAGCGGTTCGTTGCGTTCGTCAGACAGATCAATGACGATCACGGCTTCTTCACGGCCAACCTGTGTTGATGCTAAACCAATGCCATTATCCGTGCTATAAAGCGTGTCTAACATGTCATCGATCAGAGTTTGAACCGTCGAAACATCAGCGACATCTTTAGCTTTAATTTTCAAGCGCGGATCGGGTGCAGTAAATACTTCTAAAACAGCCATGGTTTTCCTAAAAAAGTGGCATAAACGCGCTTTCCAAAGATCTTTTTCAACCTTCCATCTGCGCAATTATGGGGTAAACAAAAATAATGGCGCTGATTATCCAAATACTTGACCATTAATGTCAAGTTTCTTGTGCCTTTCTCTAACCAATTAAATCAACCGCACTGCTCATCTTTGTTACTCCATCAGGGCTAGCTTGTTAATTTCAGACATAGAAAGAACGCCATTCCAAGCAAGGTCGTCAACAAGACATTTTTCTTCCACCACGCTAACGCAATGCAAAATGTCGCCCCGAGTAAGTATGGGCTCGTCACGGCTAATTGAAGTTCTCCGTCAGGAACAAATACGATGGGAGCCCAAATTGCCGTTAATACTGCAGGGTTCGCATAATTTAGAAATCGTTGCGCGTTGTGGCTTAGCCTGAGTGGAACTTTGGGCTCAATGAACAGGTAACGGCTTGCAAAAACCACCAGCGTTAAAACCAAGATTGTTAAATAAACCATTACCCTTCCCTCACTTTTTCACAGCCATAGCCTGCCATCATGGCGATGACACTAGACAAGACTAACCCCGACTCTAACTCTAGATAGGCAAAGTAAACGGATAAGATAATCGCCACACTAACAGAGACTAAAATGGCGATATTTTTAACCAGTGGAATGACAATACCAATAAAGGTTGCCGCGACTGCAAACTCCAAGCCAAAATCAGTTAAGTTCGGAATCAGGTTACCTGCAACGATTCCAGAGAACGTGGCCAGATTCCAAATAAGGTAAAAACTAAACCCGGCTCCAAATGCATACCACCGATTAAACTCTTTTACCGATTGATGTCCACAAAAGGCGAACAGCTCGTCGGTCAGTAGAAAACCCAAGATGAGCCTCCAACGCAAAGATTGTATGCTCAGCTTGTCTCGCATCGTTGCACCATATAAAAAGTGCCGTGATGTTATAAAAAACGTCGTAACTATCATGGCACTTAACGTCGCCCCTGATTTGATCATCCCCATCGCAACTAACTGCGCCGCTCCAGCGAACAAAACCAGTGAAAACGCTTGGCCTTCTAACCCGGTCAAACCAGAATCAATAGCAAACGACCCGGCTAAGATCCCCCACGGTATAACGGCAATACTTAACGGGAGCATTCTCAATGCCCCTTGAGACCAGAGCTTGACACGCGACTCTTGCTGCTTTGTATTTTTTTGTTCGAGACGGTTCGGCTCGAGGCTGTTCGGATCGACACTTTGTTGATTGATGCTCTGTTGTTTGAGTCCTGGTTGTTTCATGGTGTTTCCTAAAAATGGATTCCAAGCGAATCAAAACATAATTGTCACAAGTAAACTTGTACGATATTGCTCACATATTCTTAATATAATCACCGGGCGTCACCCCCATCGCTTTCTTGAAGTGCCGGTGAAAATGGCTTTGATCATGAAACCCGGCCTCCAACGCCACGTCAGAAATTTTGAACCCTTTTAGTAGAAGTGATTTTGCGTATCTCAGCCTTGCTTGTATTTGGTAGGCATGCGGAGGAAGGCCAAATTGCTTCTGGAAACAACGTACAAAATAAAATGGGCTCAAATTGGCCAACTTAGCGAGGTCGTCGAGGGAAACATCGGCTTGAGGAAAATCATCAAGAAATTCTTTGACAATGACGAGTGCCTCCCCTGGGTTTTTAGTGGATAAGTCGGCTTTTTTCTTCCCATGCCTTTGAATAAGCATCGACAAAGTCGCGTAAACCAAGCTCTCTCGAAGGAGCCGGTTTTTGTCTTCTTTAAGCGTTTTGAAGAGCAATCGAAGTTGCGTCGCTAGATGAGGATCGTGAACAACGGGTTCTGGGAAATACGGAACACGGTGCTGATCTTGTGTGCCTTCTAAGTATAACGACTCAAAGTGACAGGGTAATGGGTACATTGCTTTATACGACCAACCGTAATCGGTGGCTGAATGTCCATTGTGAACCTCTTCCGCATTAACTAATATGATGCTGTCTTGCGGCGCAATGTGATTCCCGCCAGTACGAAAAAAGCGTTGAGCACCCTGCTCTATCACTCCAACAGTAAACCCTTCATGACTATGCCTAGAAAAATTTTGCTTGTTGTAGCTTGCGTCAAGTAACTCTAATCCACCTAATTCCTTGGCAATTTGGAAGTCGGCAAATTCCCCGATATCCCCATCCTTAGTTGTACTCATCCATTCCTCTAAAGCGTGTTGGTTTACCCATTAAATACCGCTAATGACTTTTTACCACATCATCCAATGATTGTTTTGTACAAACTTGCTCAATTTCATCTTAGCACTGTTCTCATGAACTAAGGTATTCACTACTCCATAGTACTTGCTGTAGATAGTGACGAAAAAAAAGCACCAAAAAGGTGCTCATGACATGTGATTAAAATAGATATGCATTTGGATTAAAGCAGCTCTTTGGCGACTAAGTGTAATAGATACGTTTCTCGCTCTATGCTCATGCCCTTTTTATCACTCTCAGCAATCGTTTTTTCATTATGGGCAAGGGTTTACGGTGAAATTGCTAATGAACCCAATCTTCCAGTTTCAACCCTTCGACACGCTGGAACTCTCTCGTGTTATTGGTGACTAACACACAACCTGTCGCGATGGCATGACCAGCAATAGCCGTATCGTTATTACCAATCGGTGTACCTTTTGCCATTAGGCTGCGCTTTACTTCGGTTGTTGCATCAACTGCCACTTTATCCCAAGGCAATATTTCATCAACACGCTTTAGAAATTCGGCAACAAGCACAGCATGTTTAGGGGAAGCTTTTTTACCTAATAACCCGTACTGCATTTCTTGATAGGTGATAGCGGAAATGACGATTCGGTGTTGTTTACCAACCACATCCTGTAACATTTTCAATACCGCGATAGGTTGTTCTCTCATAATGAATGAACAAATACACGTATCGAGCATGTAGTTGATTTTTTATTCAAAATTGAATCGTCCTTCATCTTTAATCACATCTTCACGGTTAGCCATGAAATCCTCATCGGGCTTTTCTTGCTCACCAAATGACAACCAGTCTGGACGAGCTGGGCGCAAGGTGATCACATCCCCCTCCTTGTGAATTTCAAGCTCATTAACTCCATCAAACTCAAAATCTTTTGGTAGACGAACCGCTTGATTCTTACCATTTTTGAAAATAGATACTGTTCTCATAATACACTCTCATTTGGCATATGCTTGACATATGAATAGTGTAAATAACACACTGCCTATGTCAAGCAACTGAATGCGGATTGAGACATAAATTCATACGTAATTTATAGGATGTTACTGTTAAAGAATGGCTTGAACTGTCTTACCTGATCCAGAAACTTCTTTGGTATAAAGACTTTCTGCCTTGTCCCATTCTAATTAAACCGGGTCATTTTAAAGGGTTATGAGCAGAGTATTCCGATTTGAATTCGTTAACCATCGAGTTTACCGCTGCTGACTTCAGGTAATGGTTGTTTCCTACTTGAATTGATGTTTTCCGCAAGCCCCATTTGATTACTCATCTCTATAACGCCATACAGCACATGCCGACTATTCAGCTAATCCGAATAATGATTTCAAAATTTGCACCATTATTAATTTAAATTTTATGAATATAATGGCTCCCATTAGCGGGAAAGGTGAAATACCCATGATAAAACAAAAGCAAACAATCGTGATCATTGGTAGAACTTCTGGTTTTGGTGAAGCTGTCGCCAACCATTCTCTAGGTGATGCCAATATCATTCATGTTGCTGGCCTTAGCACTGGACTCGATGTGAATGACGAGAAACAAACTGTTGCTTACTTCGAGTCAATCGGTGCTTTTGATCATCTAATGATTACTGTGGGCTCATATGCTCCACCAGGCAAAAATCAAGAGAAGCATCTTAAACAGCGATTGCTTACTCATTGGCAATCAGCAACAAATACATGACAAGCTCGAGCACCGATGTTGATGGCGGCGAGTTCGTTAACTAATCAATCAGAATAAGCGGCTGAGTTATGCCTAATCAACCGCCAATAGCCTAGGAAAATAAAATGAAAAAAGAATCTATACCATTCCAAGTTTGGATTTTAACACTCGCGGCATTTGCAATTGGTACTGCTGAATTTGTTATTGCAGGTATTCTTCCTCAAATAGCCACATCCTTAACCATTACAGAGGGCCAAGCCGGTTATTTAATCAGTGCCTATGCTTTAGCCATTGTAATTGGCGGCCCCATTCTTACTATTTATCTCTCACGTTTTAATAAGAAAGGCGTTTTATCTGGCTTGATGATTTTATTCATCATCGGTAATGTACTTTCTGCTTATGCGCCTAATTATAATTTTCTGTTTGTAAGCCGTATCATTGCCGGTCTTGTTCAAGGTCCGTTCTATGGGATTGGCGCTGTTGTGGCAACGAACCTCGTCTCTGAAAAAATGGCCGGCCGTGCGGTTGGTCAGATGTTCGCAGGCCTAACCTTGGCGAACGTTCTTGGGGTTCCAGCAGGGACTTGGATTGGTCTTACTTATGGCTGGTATTCAACATTCCTCGTTGTTGCTGCATTAGGTGCTTTAGCAATGCTTTCTATTATTGCCTTCATCAAATCAACGGGGCACGGTGAGGCGAAAGATGTTCAGTCTCAGCTACGCGCCTTCAAAAACCCTGCCCTACTGCTCAGCTTAGCGATCACGGTCTTTGCTTGGTCTGGATTCATGACGCTTTACGGTTACTTAGCACCGATTGCTATGCACGTAACAGGTTACGGTGACAATGCTGTGACATGGATCCTTGTCATCGTGGGTGCGGGTCTGATCATTGGTAACATGCTTGGCGGTCGCTCTTCTGACAAAGATCTAAATAAAGCGTCAATGTTCTGGTCCATTGCGATGATCGTCTCACTTGTTGTGGTTTGTCTGGTTGTTGATAACAAGCTCCTATTCGTCCTCGCTGCCTTCATTTTTGGTGTTGCCTCATTCGCCAACGTGCCTGCTATGCAACTTCGAGTGATGAAGCATGGGGGGGATGGTCAAGAACTCGCTGCCACCGCCAACATCTCAGCCTTCAACTTGGCCAACGCATTTGGTGGGTTCCTTGGTGGAATGGTACTGGATAGCCACCTTGGCGCAGGAATGATCCCATACGCCGCCATTATAGTGCCTATTATCGGTCTGTTATTCATCGCTAAAGCAAACCGCAATGACGAAGCCGAAAATGCAAAACCAGCGACAATAGCCAATTAATCAAGATAAGGCCCATCTACTGGGCCAGTAATTAAAGGTGAATGAAATGAACACTTTTGATAAGTCATTACGACTCCTAACCATCATGACTGCAGTGGTCACTATCTTCTTTTCAGTCCACGCCTTGCTAGAGTACGGGCTGAGTTCCTGGGTATTTATTTCAACGGGTGCATTTATAACGGTGCTCATTGTCTCACTCGTTAAGACGTACAAAAAAGGTCACGTTGAATTTTTTGGGTTAATTGGTTCAATGCTTGGTGGGTTAACTCTTGGGAGACTGTTCTCAACAATGCATTTTGAAACGATAGATCTTTCAACGCTGTCATCACTTGACCCTCTCATGGTTGCTGAAACAGGACCTGGAATACAAAGCATTGCGTTCACAAGTACGTTACTTTTCGCGTTATTGGCTATACAGATCATAAGACTTCCTTGGCAAAAAATGCGGTTAGCTCAAAGTCCACCCATTATCAGTCCAAACGCTTACGAATGGGGCATGACGCTAGTAAGAATTTACATTGGCATGATGTTCGTCGCTCATTTCACTGGTCATATCTTGGCCGGGGGCGCCCCATTTGCCGTCTTCTCCGACTACTTTGGTGGCATTGGGCTTCCATTCCCTCAAGCGTTTGTCGTATTAGCGGGTGTTATTGAGCTATCTCTCACCATAATGCTTTCATTTGGGCTAATGACTCGATTGGCTGGTTTTGTCTCTGCAATATATCTCTTCGTTTCGGTCGGTCTTGGTGGCCACTATGCTGTCGGGTATGTCTGGGTACTTCCAACTGGCGGTTGGGAATTCCCAGCAATGTGGATATTTGTTTCAGGCATATTCGTGTTAGCGGGAGGTGGGAAATCATCCGCAGATCATTGGTTAAGAGAAAAATATCGATATAACTCAAGCAAGCTTAAAGCTTTAATCGCTTAGTTCGACTAGATAACGAATAGGATCGAAACAAACAAGCTTATACACCGATGAACACTGCCCATTTTGCGCACGAGTACGTTACGTCGCTGGCAGGCGAAACATCAATTCAGAAATTATTGTTAGATCTAATGATGAACAAACGACTGTTGAAATTATTGGGTACTTTCTTAGCCTTTTGACTCAACAAACAAAGGGATCCCTTCAGATTCAATTACGGAATGGCAAAAGCAATCATTCGGTGTTCTTCAAAAGATTGGATATCCACGCTAGTATCGAGTAGGTCTTGGAAAGTTTGGCTCTGGTTCAACAAAGGCACTTTGGCGCGCAAAAAAGGAACGGAAACACTTAACTTTGACCAGCTAATCGCTGACTAAGTTGAAATCGTACAGAAGCGGAAGCATTAATTGATAAACCCTGGTCTGTTCTCTCTCTCAATTCTCACCATTAAATGAATGTTGTTGATAACACGGGCGTGTTGTCTATACATCGCGGATTCTTCAGCCGGAAAGAGAACAATTGGGATCCAGCCGTTAAAAACTGGATGGGATCTATCAGTAAACAAACCTACGTTAAGCCAATCTAATTAAGGTTAGCGCTGCAAAACCGTATCGTCATTGCCCCAACGACACGGGCTCTCACAGACCAGCTTGGAAACATTCCAAACTCAATGACTACTAGGTATTCAAGCAGCGCTACGCCTTTCATGTGAATCGGGCTTTTTATACATCCACAGAGGTCGATAAACCGCAGGTTGAATCGCTGCCTACGAACAATGTAATCTTCCCGGATTCAAGTCGCCATTTCTTATCGGCCCCATAGTGAATGAGTTGCTCTGCCGAAATATTCATTACCACTTTTTCATTCTCGCCTGCAGACAGACAAACACGAGCAAACGCCTTGAGTTCTCGACTTGGTCGAGTAGTTGATGCATGTGAGTGGGCCAAATAACATTGCACCACCTCAGATGCTTGCACTGATCCGGTGTTCGTCAAACGAACAACAACACGTAAACTGCCATCATTTTGTTTAGCGGCACTTAAGTCATCATAATGAAACTGACTATAAGTTAATCCAAAACCAAACGGATATAATGGACTACAATCAAAGTCCTTATATGCTTGATACTCTCTGAAGTCGCGCATCTTACCGACAGGTTTGCGAGCATAATACATAGGGATTTGACCCGTAGTTCGTGGAACCGTCATTGTTAATTTTCCACTAGGTGATACATCACCAAACAGTAAATCAGCAACAACCCTGCCAGTTTCAGTACCGCTTTGCCACGCGTACAGCAGTGCATTAGCATGTTGCTCAGTTGCAGGTGACGGTACAGGTCGCCCCGTACACTGTACAACTATTAATGGTTTACCCGTGCGGCCAACTGCATGTATCAGATCCTCCTGACCAGCAGGTAGCGTCAATTCAGCAATATTCCTTGCTTCTCCGGTACGTCTGTGACTTTCTCCGACGCATAAAACCACAACATCTGCAAGATGTGCACATTCAACCATCTCATCGCTGAACGTCGAATCTTCAGTCATTATTGTATTGATCCCGCCATGCAGCTTAATACCTTCGTAGATTGAAACTACATCCCGACTGTCGCCATCCAAACACCATGAACCTAAGTGCTGTCGTTGACTATGAGCGTGTGGGCCAATTACAGCAATTTTCAGGCCTTCATTGGGTAATGGCAGTATTTGACTTTGATTCTTTAGTAATACCATTGATTGTTGAGCCAACTCACGAGCCCATTGTTGATGCTGCGGATGACCGAGCACAGTCTGATGTAACTTCGGATCTACGTATGGCGATTCGAACAAGCCTGCTCGAAACTTAGCTTTCAGCACTCGTAATACAGCATCATCAAGGTATTTCATCAATTTCGGGTCATCTATAACGAGTGCATCAAGCACCCCCTCATACGCCTTATTCGTCATTGCTATATCAACTCCAGCCAGCAACGCCTGCTTCGCAGCTTCGGATTCATCGTTTGCAACACCGAAATATGCTAAATCTGAAATCGAACCCCAATCACTCACGACGACCCCATCAAACTTCTGCTGCTCTTTTAGCCAATCTCGAATTAAAGCGCGGCACGCGGTCACTGGAGTACCGCCAAGATCATTAAAACCAGACATCAACGTCGCCACACCTGCATCAACTGCCGCTTTAAAAGAGGGGAGATACACGTTATGCAGGGTATTATCCGTTATCTCAGTCGTATCATAGTCTCGGCCACCTTCAGCGGCACCATAGCCAATAAAATGCTTAGCACACGCTAACAGTCTATCTGGCTTAGACGGATCATCCCCTTGAAAACCCTTTACTACCGCCTGCGCGAGAGTACTAGCTACAAATGGATCTTCACCACTACTTTCAATAACACGTCCCCAGCGAGGATCTCGAACAATGTCTAACATAGGCGCGAACGTCCAGTTTATTCCAAGAGATGCCGCCTCTCTTGCAATTCCTGAATAAGCTTGTTCAACCAATTTAGGATTCCAAGAGCAGGCTTGAGCAAGTGGAATCGGAAGAACCGTTTTCTGCCCATAAATTACATCTCGAGCAAAAATGATCGGGATACCTAATCTACTTTCCTCTACTGCCGCTCTTTGTATTTCATTAAGTTGTAATGGATCAACTGTTTCCCCCGGGGTGTTACCAGCCCAAGCTGTGTCGGCTAAAATACGAGAACCAACCCTTCCTGTTTTTACGGCTGCTAAATACTCATCTCTATTATGTCTGTACTCTAGCATCGGTGATTGGCACAGTTGCCCAACCTTCTCAGCAACGGTCATCATCTCTAACAGATTGGCACTTCGTTGCTCAATACTTAGATCAGGGCTTTGATACGATGTCATTGGTCTCCCTCCTGACTAAATTCAGGGAATGCCTCTATAAGAAATTCATCCATTTCAGAGTACAATAGTTGGTTTCCCTGAGCTGAAGCCAAGTTTTTCAACCTAAGAGCGGCTTCGGGCACATAACGTAAGTCGAGTTCTACGTAAGTTTCAATTAGCAATAAAAGTTCATCGCTACTTAATTTAGATAAGCTTTCGTCTACTTTTTGTTTAGCTAAATAGTAAAAGTCGGGTCTAAGACCCAAAACCATATGTTCCCATGTTTCAACAACTTGTTGGTACCCACCAAGATACGTATCACTGCGGCGCATCTCGAGCTTATTCTTCCCTTTAATGGCTGTAATATAATTTCCTTGTTGGAATTGTTCTTGTGCAAAATCGTAATAGTCGGACGACAAAACATAAGCCTTATGCCAAGCTACTCCGTACGCAGTAGCTATAACCAACAAAAATACGAGCCATTTTATTCGTCCTGACATTACTTAACTCCTACACCAGTAAAGGCTTTAATAAAATTCTTCTGCAAACAGAAAAATACAAGAACGACAGGAACTGCGATCATCGTCGTCATCGCCCACATTTGCTCTAAGTTGGTTCCCGGAACCTCAGTTTTGAAGTTATATAGCGCTAATTGCAATGTCATTAAGGATTCATCGCGTACGTAGAGTAATGGCCCCATAAAATCATTCCAAGCTCCCATGAACGTGAGAATACCAACAGTAGCCAATGCTGGACGGAGCATCGGTAGAACTATACGGAAAAAGATCCTCATCTCACTTGCGCCATCAATACGAGCAGCTTCTAGATATGCATTATCAATCTGCTTCATAAATTGGACTAACAGGAAAATATTATAAGCACTGATTGAGCCAGGGATAATTAATACGCGATACGTGTTTATCCAATCCCATTCATACATCATCATGTATGTTGGAATGGTAAACAATATCGCTGGAACCATCATTGAGCCTAAAATAACCTTCAACCAAAACTCACGACCAGGCAGGTTAGTTTTAACAATCGAAAAAGCAACCATGGCAGAAAATATAGTATTAAGAAAAGTTACGGACATCGAAATAAAAATTGTATTAAAAAAAACCCGCCCCAAATTTACAGTATTAAAAACCTCAACATACCCTTTCAATGACCAATTTTTCGGCAAAGAATTTGGAGAGTGCATTATCTCTGGGCCAGTTTTGAATGAATTAATGACCATATAAAAGAATGGATATATCACAATAATAGATACAAGAATCAACGATACATATATCAATATATTTTTGTTTAATTTACTCATTAGTCCGCTCCTTTTGTGGTAATTCTCATTTGCATCATCGTGAGCAAGTAAATAACCGCAGCCAACATAAGACCGATAGTCGAAGCTTCACCCATTTTTATTTCTTCAAAGCCCGTTTGGTACAAATAGAGCACAGGAGTCAGGGCTGACTGATACGGGCCGCCGCTAAGATCAAAGTTCATAAACACTTCAATGAACATCTGTAATCCATTGATAATATTCATTGTCATCACAAATACGATTTGTGGCATGATCATCGGAAGAGTAATCTTACAGGTCTTTCTCCACCAAGAGGCACCATCAATGTTTGCAGCCTCAAACAGCGACTTATCAACACTTGCAATTCCACCTAGGAAAATGATCATCTGAACGCCAAACCATTTCCAGGCACTGAAGACGGCAATCACAGGCATAGGTAACCACTCATCAAATTTCCAAAATACCGGTTGTTCCAACAGTTCAGCACTAAGCATGCTGGTCTGAATTGGGCCTGACGGGCCAGAAATAAAATCGAAGATGATCATTGCTACTGTTATCGATGTGATTACTGGAATAAACATTACTGTACGAAAAAAACTAGCAAATGCTGTTATTTCATTAAGTAATAATGCTAACCCTAACCCAATACCAAAACTAAGTGAAACAAAAATCACTTGATTAAATAAAACATTAAATAATGATTTCCAAAAAGTAAAATCTGTAATTACTGACACCCAGTTCGCCAAACCGACAAAACGAGTATTTTCTGGAGTTAATATATTGACATTTAAAAAGCTACTCTCAAAAGAAAGAAAGAACGGATAGAGCAAAAAAACCGTAAAATAAATAATCCAAGGTGCGAGAAATACATACCCTGTAACGATATTTTTATTTTTCATAGGATAACCACTTAATTAAAAATTATTATTTATTTCTTGAAAATATTACGTGCTTGCTCTGCCGCTTCACTTACAGCTTGCTTCGGAGTTAACTCGTGCTTCAGTACGACTTTCGAGTACTGCTGTAAAATAATATTAGCCATATCTGCAGACTGAGAGAATGGTTCACTCATTACTGTATTGGTCAGTTGATCAACGAAAGGCTTGGCTTCTGCGCTCTGATAATATGGACGTTCTTTAAGTGCCGTTAACGCAGGAAGCTGCCCTAACGTGACATTAGCCTTATGATTAATCTCATCATCCATTAGCAATTGCACAAACTTCCAACTAAGAAATTCCTGCTCACTATTGCTTTTAAAGATCATTAATGCACGACCATCGAGGGTAGAAACAGGCACGTCTCCCTCATTTAAGGTGGGTAAAGGGGCGATACCCACGTCTTCACCAATCACCATAGGATATCCCGCAGCTTCTTGTAGATTGGTTTTCCAACCAAAGCCAAACTGCGGCCACATACCAATATTACGAGAGAAGAAACTTTTTTCCATCGTCAACGGCGCATACTTCTGCACCTTCTGCATCGTACTTAAGAATTCTTCCATATTGGCTTCAGGTTTATCAAAAACCGGATGAGTACCAAAACGATTTAATAGTGAATATTGCCCTTGGTTAAAGTTGTAATATAACTGGGCAAGCATCCCCCAATACCAGCTACCAGAAGACAACACATCATTCCACAGAACTGTTCCGTAAACAGGACTCCCATCTGCTCTCGAAGGCAAATCGCTGATTTTCTCTGCAACAAACAAAAAATCTTCCCAGGTGCGAGGTGGCTTATCGGGATCAAGACCAGCCTCACGGAACAAGTCCTTGTTGTATAGCATCATTTGCGTAGTGACATTCCATGGGATGTAATACGTCCGGCCAAAGTTTTTACGCATAAAACGAGGTTCAATTCTATCAACTAATTCTTGATAGCCTTCGAATTGGTCGAAATAAACTAATTTACCGATTTTGGCATATTTAGCGGGTTGATAACCAAATACACCTGCATATAAATTAGGCATATCACCAGCGGCCATTCGTGTTTCTAAATTTTCATCGTTTGAAACGACAACTTTCACATCAGGAAAGCGCTGATTAAATTCAGGGATAACTTCCTGACGCAGAAAATTCATATAATTCCCCGCTGGTGACATAACCTCAATACGGGTTCCAGCTAATGCCTGATTACTTAAAATCAAAAGGCAAGCACACAACCACTTTTTCATACTCGAAACCTTACAAGGTATCCCTTGTTATCAGTTTGGTCGGCAGAATTTTTTCTTCTTCAATCTCTTCATCACCTTTCAGTGCCCTGATCAGAGTCTGAGCCGCTAACTCCCCCATTTCCACTTTTTGGTGCGAAATAGTGGTTAAAGCAGGGATCATTAGCTCGGCCATTTGAATATCATCGAATCCAACAATCTTCAATTGCTCGGGTACAGCGATGCCAGCTTCCTGTGCGGCACGCAAGATCCCAATGGCCATCTCATCATTAGCAGCAAAAACCGCGTTAGGTTGCTTACCTTCTTGCAACAATGCCGTCATTTGTTGATGGGCAGATTTTTCGGTAAAGTCTGATTGAATTAAAAAATCACTGTTAAAACCAATGTTAAAAAAGCCCAACGCAGCAATGTACCCTTCTAATCGTTTTCGATTATCATAAGAGTCTTCCGGGCCACCAAAATAGTAAACCTCTTGGCAACCTGCGACGATGAGCGCTTTAGTTGCGGCGAAAGCGCCGCCAAAGTTATCGATCAGAATGTTATAAACATTTGGTGAAGACACTTCCCGGTCTAACACCACCAAAGGGAACTGTTTTGTTGCAATGGATTTAAGAAACTCGTCATCAAACGAGTTTGTTAGTACTATTGCTCCGTCAACCATGCGATCGCGAATATACTTGTAAGCAGTAGAGTTTTCGTTACCGTACATACTACACGCGACTAAATCGTATCCCGACTTGTGAACTATTTGTTCAACCCCTTTTACTAACTCACTGTAAACGGGACCAAACCAAGAGTTAAAAAACAATCCGATCACTTTAGAGTTCTTCTGTTTCAGAAACTTGGCGTTGCTGTTTGCCACATAATTGAGTTCGTCTACAACTTTCAGTACTCGATCACGGGTACTCTGGCTAATACGCTGGCTGCCATTGATCGCATAAGATACCGTAGCAATAGAGACGTTGGCCTTCTTTGCTACGTCTTTAATCGTTATTTTCATACTTCTCCCACAAAAAACACTATCAACTGTCGCCTTCAATGTGCCCATGACGAGCACAGTTCATTCTTATTTAAACGATTATATCAGTGTCTCATGCCCGAGAGTATTAAATTGCATACGAACTCTGTAACTTCCATTCTTAACTAATAATTATCAGAGCCTAATAACCAGTTGATTACTTTCCTTATCTAGCAATAACTCTGTTTTATTAATAACTGCTCCCCCCGTTCTATAACGATTGGAAGAGACGGTGAAAGGCAAAGCATTACCATTCAGTTCAATCGACTTCGGCGTAAATTCTCCCGACTCAGGCTTTATCGTAATATCGACTGGGCAGTTATTTAGCTGAAAGCGTAAAGAGACCGTCCCGATTTCTTTTGCTATGACAGGATCAAGAAGCACGTTTCCATCTTCAAAACGAATACCCAAAACGTTGGAGATCAGTTGATTAATATAGATACCAGGACCACTAGAATAAATACGCCATCCGCCTTTCACGTTCACTTTTCCTTGCTTAAGAAGGTCGAACCCCTGATATGCTTGATATCGATCGTGAAACTTGCCATCTGAACTTGAGAAGTAAGCGTTTGATTGGCGAAGCTCTGCATTAGGTACTGCAGATTCAATTCCAATAGGCAAGATTTTATATAAATTCTCATAAACGGCTTCTGCATCACCGAGTTTGCAAAGCGCTTCGATAAATCGAATATGAGCGTGACAATATTGAAGTCCAACCTCACGGCCTAGGCATGCAGCTAATTCAGCACGTTTGAAGTAAGTTTGTTTGCCTGCTTTATATTCAGCCATTTGGTCCATCAAACGAACGCCATCTGGGAACAACAGCTTATCCTTTATAGAGGCCATTTGAGCAGCTGCCATTTCTGGTTCAAACGTTTCCGAGATAATGGATCGACTTGCTGGAAGTAAACGGAACTGGATGCCTGTTTTCTTATCGGATGGGTGTAGGAGGTACTCGATATCACGTACTTCACCATTTTCTTCGCGATCGAAATGAATGAACCCTGCCACCACACCGTCTTTGATGAGATACCGATTAAAGTCCTGCTCCATATTTGTCGCCAACGTAAGAATGCGCTCTCTAATTTCAACGTGCTCTATCGGTAGCGCTTTCAGCATCGTTTTGAGTGCTTGAAGCGTGAGTGGTATCGTCCACCCACTGACCATGTTCTCTCTCAAAGACTGATTAGCCGGTTGAAGCGTGTCATCCCAATCACCGTCGCCATAGCTCGAAAGCCAAGTTCCAGGAACAAGATTATCTTCAATATGCTGGATCTGACGCTCGACGTGTTCAAGCAGTGTGGGTTTGATCTCGCTTAAAGAAAAATCACTATGCGCTAGCGTATAAGGCAGAGGTTCAACCAGAAGACTCGTGTCACCTGTAGCTACTATGTAATCAGCCAATGCTTTTAATGGCCAAACGACAATGTCTCCATGAGCTTCTTCTTGCTGAATATGAGCGTAATTATCGAACATAAACCACTGTGGCCAAGTACCCGTTTCTTGGTATTGATGGCTATAAATAATTTCTAACACTTCTCTTGCTTTATCAAACTTTTGCAAGGACATGAACAACTCAAAAGGTCCCTGTGAAACATCTCTTGTTCCCCAGGCTGCACCAGAGTATTGCTCAAGACCATGTGGCGTCGCGTAGTGAACTAATGCGTTATGTGTAAACCAATGCATCGTTTGATTTAGTTTTTGGCTGTTTTGTTTTTCCTTAGCAATATCTAAATGGAACTGATTAGTAAGGCCACGCATTCGATCGTAGCCAGACGTCGCTTCTGAATCAAAGTCTAGGGTTTGACCACGAGTATCAACTTCACTCATGCGGCCACCAAAAGAAATGCTCGCTTTATTCGTGACTCGCCCTTTTAGTACTAACGAAGAAACTGAACCATTATCGCAAACCAGAGCGTATTTGCTCAAAGCGGATGAAGCTAATACGGTAAAAGCTAGCTCAGGCGTTGAAGCCGCAATCAGAGCATTATCGCCATGTACATGGAACTGATTACCGTCAGCAAGCACGCTCACTGCAGATTCTGCTTCGTTATTGCCAAATATCAGCTGGTGAGAGATTTCTAGGTCAAGCGCTGTATCGAGACCAACCAATTCGATATCCAATTGAATCATCGGGTGATCAACTGAGCTAAATGAGCGAATATCTAAATAACCACCCCGATATTTGTATACCCAACGAGAATAATTTGTGCCCACTTCGTACGCAGATGGCATCGCTAAAGTCTTAAGTACACCATCTTCGCGAATATGAATACGCTGGCCACTGTTTGTAAACTGGTTCAGAGCATTACGAGTGACTCCAAGCAGTTTGTTAAACGATGTGTTACCGAGCGTCAATTGCGAATTAAATACGCCGAAAATATAGTGACTAGCGCTCATTATCGGATTTTGGCAATCAACATTATTACCTGAAGCAATTACATGGCCAGTCGCCCGCTCCATGTAACGCTCTTTCTCAGCTAATGTTACATATTGGCTACGATTGCCAAAAAACGAAAGGAGCTGACCGTTACGTGTCTCAGGAAATAACTGAATCGATCCGAATAGGTCTGTGATCTCTTTATCTGTTAGCGCTTCTCCGTTAACTAGCTTAGGGTACTCAGCCTTTAATGGTGACAACACCTGAGCATTTTTCCAGCTCGGTACAGAGGCACTTCTAATCGATTTGATCTCTTCCAGAGGAATCGGTTCTTCAACATTAGCCTCAGGACAGTCCGGTAATACCAAACCATAGAAAGTAACCTGATGTGACTCGCCACCAGTTAAAGTTCGATCTTGAGTTTGAAGGGCAATATAGCCCATTTCAAATTGATATTTTTGATTATCTAAGCAAGGTTTCTGAAGAGCTTGAGCTTCACCAGTGAATTTGCATTCAGTACCAAAAAACTGAAAACAATCAGTACTATAACCAGTGACGCTTGACAGAGCGCCAATCTGAATTA
Organism: Vibrio tapetis subsp. tapetis; assembly: GCF_900233005.1. Lineage (NCBI taxonomy): Bacteria > Pseudomonadati > Pseudomonadota > Gammaproteobacteria > Vibrionales > Vibrionaceae > Vibrio > Vibrio tapetis. The sequence continues at coordinate 1,651,784 of NZ_LT960612.1, read as the reverse complement.
GTGGATTCCCCGTACTCTGAGGTAAATTTTGACGACTACAAACGGTGTAGCCCGCGCTATCCGTATCAAACACCTGGTGATCGAGGTACTGACAACAATAAGCTTCATTGGTCTTCACCGCACCTTCGTCAGCCAAAGCCACATCTTGACCAAAGATCAAATCATATTGCAGGTCAAAATCGGATGTATTTCTCAACTCGACATCATAAAAATAGGCGTTGCCATTTGTATGCAATGAAACGTAGGCTTCTACATGCTGAGTTTGTGTTTTCCAGCCAATCGCTCCGCCGTCCAGTTTAAACGTTTCAACAGAATCACCAAAAAAAAGAAGTGGCGTCACTTCAAAGCCGTTTTTCAAATAACGACGCAAATACAGATTTGATAATGGCCGTTGTTGAGTTGGGGTTTCAAACATTGACACCATCAGTCCATTACTATGAACGGCACGTAATGCGTAATCTTGATTAAAATCCAATCTTAGTTCAGTTGAACCGACAGTATGTGCCGGTGAATTAAAAAAGTCTTTCATTGCGAAAAATACTCCAGAGTCGCAAACCATAAATCAAAAAAAGATATTGTGTTCTGTTTTATTGTCAAATAAATGACATTTACTCATATCCGGTTTCAACCAGCAGATCTGGCTGACTTTAGGAAGAGCTTGTTGATGATCGATCTTGCATACCACTTCAGCCCCAGATACCTCCATGTACACGAATACCTCTGAACCCAGTTCTTCTACCGCAACGACCGTCGCTTCAAGAGAGCCATCGCACGGTTGATCGTTGATTTTTAAATCTTCTGGTCGAATACCCAAATGAACGGCATGGTCCAGCCACATGACTGCCTTGTTTTGTTTATCTTCTGGTATAAATAAGGGCTTATCTTCTACGCAAACCGCAAGTTTATTGTCATGGCGACATAACGTTGCCGAAAACATATTCATAGATGGTGATCCTATAAATTCTGCGACAAATTTATTTTTCGGCTTACGGTAGACATTCATCGGAGTATCTACTTGCATAATCTGTCCCTTATTAAGGATACAAACTCGATCCCCCATGGTCATTGCTTCAACCTGATCGTGTGTAACATAAACCATTGTGGCTGGCTTACCGAAAGACTTGAGTTCTTGGTGTAAACGAGTAATTCTCATACGCATTGAAACTCTTAACTTCGCATCGAGGTTTGAAAGAGGCTCGTCAAACAAAAATACTTCAGGTTTACGTACCATAGCACGGCCTAAAGCAACCCTTTGTCTTTGGCCGCCTGACATCTGCTTAGGTTTTCGGTCCAAAAGGTCTTGGATCTCTAATAGCTCTGACGCCTCAGCAACGCGTTTCTCTATTTCAGATTTAGGCTTTTTCGCTGTCTCTAAACCAAAGGCCATATTTTCATAGGCCGTCATATGGGGATAAAGCGCGTAATTTTGAAAAACCATCGCTATACCGCGATCTTTCGGAGCTAGATTATTACAAATACGCTCACCGATACTTAGCTCGCCACTGGTCACATTCTCTAAACCTGCAATGAGGCGTAGCATGGTCGATTTGGCACAACCTGACGGTCCTACAAGGACCATAAACTCCCCATCTTCAATTTCTAAACTGACATCGCGGATCGCATGAAACCCGTTGTCGTACACCTTGTTCATGTTATCTAATACTACTCGTGCCATTACTTTGTCCTGTTTGCGATTTGGCAGAAACGTCTCTAATTTGAACCTATTGGGGGCGATGCCACAGTAATACGAGTCATACGCCCCAAACAAGTCACTCAGGGATAATTAATGTATTCAGTTGGAACAAATGTATCGTACATTTGCTCAAGAGACGCTTTCCACCCTTTACGTTCAAAATAGTTACTGACATCTTGCTGTACAGAAGAAGCTATAAAGGCACCAACAAACATCCCTTGATCAATAGCAATAAGCTTATTTGATAAGGTTCCATCTGGAGCCACTGCATCCCTCCAACCAGCCTTCGTCTCAATCATCGGATAACCTGCTTTAATCGCTTTAAGGCGAGCCACAGCATCAGTTGGGTCGCTCATATAATAAAGCGCTGATGCATGAGGAGTTCCCGCTGCAGACGAAATTGAATTTTGGTATTTGTAATAACTCTCAGATACTTCTTTAATACCGTAAGCGTGGTAGCCATTGTTCGGTGTAGCAGAAGCGGACACAAAAGGTATCCCATTGTTTGCGTCAGAGTACTGCTTATGGAGCTGGTTAACGGCTTCCAAGTAACGACTATCTGGCATGAGTTTAGCTTCATTAATCCATAACGAAGGCATCATTGTCTGAAAGTAGGATCCGTCCCAACTTAACAGCGGCTCAAGGTAAACCCCATCATGATTATAGCGCCCTACAGGCATTGGCATAGTGGTAAAAGCACTCGCGGGTACGGCTTGCGCGCTGCCTTCTGTCGACAAGACAGCCCAAATAACGGCCAAACGACTTTCATTTGTCTTCCGGTCAATGTGGTAACCAAGATACGTTCCAGTATCTTTGCTCCAACCGGCACGCAGTAACCCTCGATTGGTATCATATAAACTAGACCAGCCTAGTTTCTGTGCTGATAGCAGAGATTCAGATCGAGTCGCTATCGCTTTAAGTCGATCGTTATTGCTGTCGTAATACGCACCACTTAATGCAGCTAATGATAGGGCTAAATTGCCATTATCTACTGCAGAGATTTTTCCATCATTGGAAACGGTCAACTCATTTTCACTAAAGCCATAGAGCCAAAAGAACAATCCGTTCCATTTAGGCGCAGACTCTAAGACGCTAAGCACTTCTTCCATACGAAGAACAGCACTGCTACTGCCCGCTCTTTGCATCTCCGTGAGTAAGTTAAGATAGAACCCCACACCGGTAATATTTGTATAGTTTGCAACCGTATTTCCATCGCTCCCAAGAATAATATGGTCATACGGCACCTTAACAGAAGGAGAGACACCAACACCATCCATGAAAAAATCAAGATTTGACTGTAATTCGGTTTCAAATCCTTTCGGATAATATTTAGAGTCGATTTTGATTTTTTCTGTAGCTCGAGTTTCCTCAACACAGCCTAAAAGGCTAAGGGATAAGATCCCCGTAACAAAATAACTAATTTGCTTGATCATTGTTGTCCCCTTCTAGAAAGTCCAAATCAAACCGACTTTGGCAAATGCGCCCTTTTTGTCGCCCCAAGTGTACTGATTACCGTTCTGTTGACGATGGTCACGATAGGCAACATCCGCCAAAACGCTGATGGTATCGTTCACAGGTATCTGAGTGTAAAGTGCATAATTGTCATACGCATAACCCGAACCATCGTGAATTTCGGTTTCACCACGCTCGTATCTCAATTCCAAATACACTTGATTATCAAAACGAAATTGAATTAAAGGCTTAATAGCCTTTTCAGTCCAAGCAAAATCGTTGTTGTCTTTATGATATAGAGCTTTGGCTCCAAGGTTTATCCAATCATTTAATCGGTATACATATAATGGTTCGGTTTCATAAAAACTCGCGTTTTCCTCTTGCCAATAGCCCATCTCTACGTTGAGGTGAACAAAATGCTTACCGAAGGTAAAATTGGCTTCAGGCGTCACTTGATAGCGTGTTTTTTCTTCAAGACCCGTGGTTTTCTCATAACCAACTTCTAATGCATAATTAAACGCTTCATTTACCCACTTCTCATAGCGAGGCATCAGCTCAAGATTTAACATCGGCTGACCTTTCGAGGTTTTATCTTCGCCTTCATAGCGATGGATCTCTTTTAGCACATAAGCGACTCGCCAGTTTTCTGCTACTTTGGTGTTCCCATCGGCAAAAATATATGATTGATACAGTTGGCTTGGTGCGTTTTTGTAGACGTATTCTTCATATTCAAATCCCGTCAATATTCGACTACGTTTAGCCAAGGGGGTAGGCGAAGCGACTAAGATCTCACCAAATCCTCCGACCTTTTCTAGCGCTTCAAACTGGAGTTCTGGCTGTCCATATCCAGTTAATTCAATGTCATCCCAAATTCCATTCTCTGCGAAAGCGGCTCCAACAGGTGCCAATCCTACTACTACTACTGCTAATAAATAATGTCTCATCTTATTCTTATCCCTTGTTTGGCACGAAACTTTGATACATTTCTTCTACCGCTTCAGAATACCCTTTTGAATCAAGGTAACGTTTTACATCTGCATTTATTTCATCAGCTAAAAACGCACCAACGAACATTCCTTGATCTAAGGACAGGATCTTTGTCGACATGCGACCTTCGCTATCTAGTGCGTCGTACCAACCGTAAGGTGATTCAATTTCTGGATAATTTTTCTTTATAGATTTAAGAGCTTGTACAGCCGTGTCTGGATCGACAATATAAGAAAGTGCTACCGCATGTGGGGTGCCTGTTTTTCCGTCGTGAATTTCGTTGGAAAATTTCACTTTACTCTCAGACAAATAAGGAACACCAAACGCTGCATATTCATCATCCACCGTTGCAGATGATGAAACTAAAGGGATGTTATGCTCCGCAGCATATGCCATTTGAATAAACGTCATATCTCTAACCATCGTATAGTCGGGCATAAGCTCTTCTTCATTGAGCCAGATTGCTGGTAACATAGCTTGGAAGTAAGCTCCATCCCAAGTTAACATCGGGTTATATGTACGACCTTTGTATTGATACTGTTTAGTATAAAGTTCCATATCATTAAAAGCGCTTGCAGGAACTGCATCGCCCCCCATATCAGCAGTGATTAACGCAGCCCACATAGGAGCAAGTCTACTTTCATTAGCCATACGATCTACATAATAACTTAAAGCTGAATCGCTCTGAGTTGACCACCCAGCAACCATAAGTCCACGTTGTTCATCGTATAATTTGACCCACCCAGGTTTTTGCGCGTCGAGTATTTTTTCTATTCGTTTCGAAATACTCTGTTTAAGTTCGTCTTCACTATTTAGGAAAGCTCCCGCAACCCCCGCCAAAGCAAAGGCAAGGTTACCGTTATCAACGGCCGGAACGGTGCCATCAGCTACGGGCTTAAGCTCTTTACCTACAATATCGTATGGCCAATAAAATAAACCATTCCAATGTGGTGCTTTTTCGAGCGTATCAAGCACTTCAGCGATACGTTCAATTGCATGTCGCGTCCCACCTTTATCTGCTTCCACAAGAATATTTAGGTACAGTCCGATTTCTGATGTATTCACATAATAACGATGTTCAATGATGCCATCCTTAACCAAAATAGTGTCGAAAGGAACTTTCGTTTCTGGGTCAACACCAACCCCGTCAATAAAAAAGTTTAGGTTGTTTTGTAATTCAGCTTGAAAATCTGTTGGATATAGGTGATCCCTAAGTACCAACGAATCAATGGTAACTGCTCCAGCGTCTGCTATAGCAGTTAACGAAAGTGCAATAACTCCCGTTAAGCTAGTTAATATTTTTTTCATTGCTCAAAGTTTCCTTTTAATTAAAATCACAATGCAACCATTTAAACGTTTAAATTAGTTTTTCAGATTTAGAACTATCAGTCAATCTACATAGGCATCATTATGTGATCCACTTATATATATTTTTATACAAAATTTGAAATATAGAGAGAGAGTAAGAACGAAAATCATATAAAACAATGACTTACAATAAAATCAGTCAATCGATCCGATTATAATCCGTTTAAGTTAACACCTTGCCCACTTCTAACCACCCTTTAAAACATAATAAATACAACTAAACCCATATGTAATCTCAATGAGAAATAGTCCTTGATCACATTAATACACTAAGACGTTCAGTTTAACTTGATTAAAGTGCACGAGATGATGAAGATAAATGCTTAAACGTTTATACCAGTCATACAATGGAACCTAAGCTCTCATAACTTTTTAACATAAAGAGATAAAGGACATGAAAAATTACACTAAGACGCTGCTGACTGCGGCAATATCACTTGGCCTCTTGAATGGTTGTCTGGACGATCCATATGAGTACCCATCACCTCCCCCTACATCAACAAAAAAAGAGATCTACAGCGCCCAAAGTGATGGTACGTACGCTTTATCCATTGTGGACCAAACCGATTTGGAAATGCAGCTCGACAGTAATGGTAACGCTTCACAAGGTAACGTCAGCACGACGGGGCTTAATAGCAACACGAACCCTCCTGTGAACTTTCAAGTTACAGGTTCTAATAAGGGCCGCCTGATAGCTAAATCAGCAAATGGTAACTCCGTCGATATGGGCATTGAGAAGGACAACTCAACGCTGCAGTTTGATTTACGTTCTTTAGAGAAGCCAACTCTTAAGCAAGCTATATATGTATCTGCACAGAAAGTTTCTGGGACAGATTCTACTCAGGTGTCATTAAGCAGTGCAGCACTAGCATTAAGCAAGTCCTCTAGCCAGACTCTCAAAATACCGCTTTCTTGTTTCAATATGGACTTTGCACAAACACTGGCTCCATTTGTGATACATACCAATGGAAACTTTAATGCTGATATTGGGAATATAAGAGTTATTAGTAACTCCATTGACGGTGATAAATCAGTTCTAGAATGTACCAATACCAGTACCTTTCTAGAACCAGACTTAGGCTCACAAGATTCAAACCTACTTATCATTGGCAGTCCTTCCCAAGGGTGGGCGACGAAGCTTACAACCTGGATGAGCGATGGGTCTAGCTTGCAAATCGATTGGGGGCATGACAGTTTTTCTATTTCTTACCCAAGCCCTGCAGCCGGATCTAACGGTGGCGTAATTTTGCAACCAAATGATAGTACGGCAAGGGATATTGCTGCATATGTCAGCACTGGTGTACTGGAATTCATGCTTAACGTTGAGAGCTATGGAAGCCACCCGACCAAACGCTTACAGATTCAAATGGAATCATCTGCAAAGGGGAGATCTCAGCCCTACCTGCTTCCAGCTTCTTTTGCTGAAAACTCTTGGCAACAAGTAAGAGTTCCACTCAAAACACTCTTTACCAGCAAAGATGGAAACATAGATATTAACGTTTTAAGAAATATCGATAAACCTATGTCTCTGTTTCCTGAATGGGTGAGCGATGGTGACACACTAGCAGGAATGAAATACACCATTGCTGGTGTGAAACTAGTAATGAACCCTTAAGCTTATAATGACTCACATCACTAATCCTCTATTGGTGATGTGAGTATTGGCTTTCATCAAGGATGAAAACATTAAACATATATTTATGAGTTGATGAAAGAACTGTATGCCGATAATGACTAACGAGCCAATTGCTGCAATCAGTTTAATTGGTTGAGATTCATTTGATTTTTCTGTGAATAAGCGTAAAAACCCATAGGTTTCGTCGCTTAAATTCTCATCGTACCCTAGGCAAATTTAGCGTATACCCAAGTGCTATCGATAACGCCCGAGGGCAAACGCCGAGCATGGCTTAACTTCGCCTCCAGACAAAAGCCACATCGTTCTGCGACTGCCCGACTCTGTTGATTAGATCCAGCCATCTTTATTTCTAGTCGCTTAGCCTTTTTCTCGTCAAACGCATAACGCTCTACCAAGGGCAACGCTTCCGAAATGAACCCTTGTCCTGTTTTCCCTGAGTCCAGCCAATACCCCAATTCGAAATAAGGCACGGTCGCATCTCGTATAATAAACCCCACAACACCGATAAACGACTGAGTCTGCTTTTCAACGATATTAAACCAAAATCCATCGGTAAATTGATGATAGTTATCGACGGCCATTTGCACATTGTTTTCCAACGTTTGCAACGTCAATGACTCGGTCACCCACGGCAAAAACGTTGACAATTCGGTCTGACTATTGGTGATCACGCGCCACATTGCATTGGTGTATTTATGTGACGGCGGCGTTAATATAATCCGAGTTGATTCCATATTTCCCTCAATGTTTTGCCGCCTGATGTTCCACGTATTGACAAGCGCCTCGTTAATCATGTTTAAGACCAATTCGCGTATTATTGTGGCTACATGACCTATGCTCAGGCTACTCCAGTTGACTCACCCCCACCCGATTCTACTATGTCGCGCCCAATAACGTCCGAAAATATTCTTTCCATACCCTGTTTAATTCAAGCTGTAACACGAAGAAGAGTAGACGATAATACAGTCGTCCTATTTCAACCCGGAATGTAATTAAATAATTGATAATTGATAATTAATCATCGATTAGTCACATCTATGCGTCATTTACTTTGTAGTGCCACCTCCATTTGCTGTAAGCGTTTCTAATCGTCGATGAGATCGACTCACCTGCTTGATGAAGTAAAAGGTAGCCCAATGGGTGAAGAGCTCACTGCCATAATAAAATTGTGCCTAGCAACAGGAGCAAAGATTAGAGAAGCTATCGAGATAAAAGGAGCTCAACTCTCTAAATTCAAAGTTACCTACATTAACACCAAGGGAAAACGAAATAGAACAGTGCCTATATCAGAAGAGCTTTATCAACTGATTTACAAAGACACATCAGGTCGTTTATTTAGCTGTGCATATAGCACTGTCTATAAATGGCTTACTCGAGCATTGCCTAATTTACCCAAAGGGCAAGGAATGCATGTTCTACGCCATACCTTTGCAAGTCACTTTATGATGAATGGAGGGAATATTTTGATATTGCAGAACATTTTAGGTCACACCGATATTTCGATGACGATGCGTTACTCACATTTTGCACCGAGCCATCTGAGCGATGCTATTCACTTTAATCCTCTGAATTCTTTGCCGCCAAAAAGCGGCGACAGAGGATGTATTTTAGCGTTTAAAAGGGCTTTCAAACGTTTTTGGCCTATAGCTTTTCCTTCGCTACTAAATGCAGCAGAAACGTTTCCCGCTCAATGCTCATGCCCTTTTTAGGGCTCTCGGCCATGGTCTTCTCGTTATGTGCAATTGCCTCATGAATGTTAATCCAGATGGCTTTCATGCCATTTTTAATTTCGTAATCTTCATAGTTAGTCTCACCCATCTGCTTATCCGTTTTACAGGTATAGCAATACGACACCATGTGCATCACATCGGCATTATCTTTATACCAAGGACGAAACTCTTCATAGATGCCATAAGGAGCAATGGAATGAATGTTCTGCGCGCCAGTTTCTTCTTGAAGCTCACGTACCATGCCAGCAATGACATCTTCATCTTGATCCAAGCCGCCGCCAGGAATTGAATAGTCATGATAACGCTCAGTATAAAGCAACAGTATGTTGTCACCATCTAAAACGATAGCTCGGGCCGCTTTACGTTGAACAATGACTTTGTTATCTAAATGACCAATATCTGGGTGGGTGGTAATGCGTAGATGTCTCATAATACAGCTTCAATTCATGGTAATTGAGCGCAGTGTAATAGGACTGGTGAATAATAGAAAGAACCAATAGAAAAATGCCCCTAAATCTTATTCAGAGGCATCGGTATTTAAATGATCTCTACGCCCGATAACTAACCGTCTGCGGTAATAGCGTCGATTAATTCCTGTTGCACCCGCAGAGAGTCAGATTCGAGGATCTGACAAGTACCTGCTGCTTGATGGCCGCCACCATTGTATTTAAGCATCAGTTCGCCAACGTTAGTTTTCGATCCACGATCGAAGATCGATTTGCCAGTAGCAAAAACAACGTTTTGCTTTTGAAAGCCCCACATCTTATGAATCGAAATGTTGCATTGTGGGAACAAAGCGTAAATTAAGAAGCGGTTCCCTGCATAAATGACGTCTTCATTGGTTAAGTCTAGTAATACAAGATTGCCGTGAACGGTGGCGTTTAGCTGGATTTGTTCGGCAAATTTTGTATTGTGATCTTCATAGAGCTCTATACGCTCTTTGACGTCAGGCAAATCAAGGATCTGCTCAATAGTATGGTTCTTACAGTAATCAATAAGATCCATCATCAGGTTGTAATTTGAGATACGGAATTCTCTAAACCGACCTAGCCCTGTTCGAGCGTCCATCAAGAAATTCAGTAGGTTCCAGCCTTGTGCATCCAATACTTCATCGCGAGAAAATTGTGCCGAGTCTCCTTTATCTACCGCTTCCATCATAGCTTGCCATTCGGCGGGGAATGTATCGAAACCGCCGTAGTATTCCCAAACAACGCGAGCAGCAGAAGGGGCATCTGCATCAATAACGTGATTTTCTAACCCGTCTTTATTGCGCAGGGTTTCAGATAGGTGGTGATCGAAAATAAGATGGGCACTTTCGACATAAGGCAAGTTAGTTACAATATCATTACTTGTGATTTCGACCTTGCCATCCTGCATGTCTTTTGGGTGCACAAATTTAATATCATCGATAAGGTCTAGCTTTTTAAGCAAGACCGCACACACTAAACCATCGAAATCACTTCTGGTAACCAAACGAAACTTATTCTCAGACATTATTCTTCCTTTAGCCTGTCTTAAAATGGAAGTCATTCACCATTCATATAACAAATGACATAGATTTGACATAATACAACTATTCATAAAACGCATTATTGTCTATAGTTGTTGCCAAGAACACGATCATTCTCAATTTGAAATCGCTAGCGATTCGGCTCCTATGTTTTAATATAGACCGATTGAATTTATTTTTCCGCTAACATCGCTAGAATTCTTGATTAGATCACTGAAATTTCAGTTTTTTGGAGTCAATAATGAAAAAAACGATCCTTGCTGTAACAATGAGCCTTTTCGCACTATTCTCAACTAACGCCTCTGCTAACGATGAAGCACCAATGTTAACGATGACCAATCCAGCGGCAACGTTCTGTATCGACCAAGGTGGTACGCTAAAATCCAAGGAAACGGACGCGGGTAGCGAAGGTATTTGCGTTTTAAGTGACGGAACCGAAATTGGTCAATGGGACTACTTCAACCAAAACAATAATGACGAAGCGGAGTCTGGAATGATTGGTATGGCAAATCCTGCGTCTGTTTATTGTGAAGAACAAGGCGGCACGCTCGACTTTGAAAACGGCGTTGGTATGTGCGTATTTTCCGACGGCACTCGTATCGAAGAGTGGGAGTTCTACCACCAGAATCACAACAAAGACGCACAAAACGCACCTCTTGGCATGGCGAACCCGTCATCAGTATTTTGTGTCGAACAAGGCGGTACGAGTACGATAGTAGAAACCGATGATGGACAAATCGGTATGTGCGTATTCAAAGACGGAACTGAAGTTGAAGAATGGGAATATTTTCACAAGCACAACAAGTAAGTGCGAAAAGCTAAAGGCTAAGTTAACCGTCCACGCTTAAATGCGTGGATTTTTTTATCTCCACCAACGTGACTGGGGTTCGGTTTCTGGATCTAATAGCCGATTTAACATCGTCAAATTAACATCTAACACGGCTAACCAATGGGCATGACAACTTAATGACGCTTCATGATGAGTAGCCTGCACACATTGTTTTAATATTGGTAGAATCTGACGTAATACCGCACACTTTTCTGATAACTCATCTGCACTTTGTAAGTTTGGAAGAGATCGCAAAATTAAGTCCACACGCTCAAAAGCACTTAAGGCGATATTAAGAGGCTGACGTCTTACATCGGCAAGCTGTCTGGTAAAACTCGTTGCTACAACACCTTCTAAGTAAACCCTATAAGTCGTTAGTGCTTCAATGGCCAGAAAGAGATCCGCTTGTGTCGTTTTTTTAGGGTACGGCACACATACATGTTGTTCCAGTTGATAAGGAATATTCAGTTTCAATCCTGCGTCTAAGCACGTCGCCTTTAGTGTTTTTAAGAGGCCTTGCTCATCCAAATATTGCTGAATTTCAAAAATACGCTCTAGGTGATACGCATTTGAGATGAAAGTTACCTTTATCTCTTTCTGTTCGAGTTTAAAGTCAGATTCAATTATTTCGCTAGCAAGGTGACGAATATTTTCTATTGTACTAGTGGATTTTTGTTCGAGCAGGACGGGGATATCGGCGACATTCAAGTTGAGGGCACTCGCAAGATTCACATAGTATTCGTGCATCGCACTCGCTTCAGAACGTACTTGCCTTCCCGTTATACCACCACAAAAGCTAATCAGAGTCCTATCCATGTTGGTCGATGAAATGTAATCAATAACAGCGTCAACTCTAGAGCGACCTTCTGCCGTAAGTTCATTATTCTGAAGTCGCTTTCCAAGTACAATGACTAGGTGTTCTATTTTCATAGTTTTGTTTTGCTTCGCAATTAATATAAACAACAAGAATGAGCTAAGAAACAGCCTTGTTCGCTACGGCTATTTCACTTAAGCAACCAAGCAATTTGTCCACTTCGATTGGCTTAGGCATATGATCATTACACCCGCACTCAATGACTCTTATTTTGTCTTCCGGCATAACATCTGCTGTCAATGCAATTATCGGCAATACGTTAAGCGGATAGTCTTGTCTTATTTTTCTCGTCGCTTGATAACCGTCCATGACCGGCATTTGTATGTCCATGAGAATCACATCAAACTTATTGCTCTTAACGAGTTCACACGCCTCTTGTCCATTTGAGGCCAAGACAGGATCCATTCCCGCCCTTTTCAATATTGCTTGAATCATCATTTGATTCACTGCGTTATCTTCCGCAACCAATACTCGTAACCCGGACAAGTCATGGTCATTATTCTCGCTTTGATACGTCGCTTGAGCCGGAGATTGTTCAAACCAACACGTAACAATAAACTCAGAACCTTGCCCCTCGATGCTTTTGGCAGAGATATTCCCCCCCATCAAACTAGCAAGTTCCCGCGATATCGTCAAGCCGAGCCCTGTTCCTCCAAAGCGTCTGGAGGTGGAGGTATCAGCCTGATTGAACGCTTCAAATAGTTTCTCAAGCCCTTCACTAGATATCCCAATGCCCGTATCGCGCACTTTAAACTCGATCAAGCTTCGGCCATCTTTTTGCATTTTTTCGTTCACTTCAAGCGCGACTTCGCCCTGCCCAGTAAATTTAAATGCATTACCACACAGGTTAATCAATATTTGCTCTAACCTGGTTGGATCGCCAACAAACCAACCGTTCCAGTTCATCTCTGATGAGACAGTCCAATCCAGTTTCTTTTGAACAGCACTCGATTCAAAGATAACTTGCAGTTGGTGCAATATCTGATTTAAATCGAAGGGGATGGTTTCTAAAGTAAGCTTTTCAGCTTCAATCTTAGAGATATCCAAAATATCATTAACTATATTTAGCAAGGTTCTTGAGGAGAGTTCAATTTTTTGTAGATACAGTCCGACTTCTTCAGGTTCGTCGGAATGTTTTACTAAAGAAGAAAACCCAATCACCGCATTCAATGGTGTCCGTATTTCATGGCTCATGTTGGCCAAAAATCGACTTTTAGCTTCACTCGCTTGTTCTGAGAGTTTTCTTGCAAGTTCAAGTTCTTTGGTACGTTCCTCTACCATTGTATCTAGCGCAATTCTTCGGTTGTTCGAAATAAGAATGAAAAGCACCAAAAACGTAACAACCGTAAATTGGAGCAAAATCATGATGCGGGTAGATTCTTCTTGGTAGTGCAGCAAAAAATTATCTCGTGCGACAAGATTCATTGACCATGTCTGCCCTGCCATTTCTAGCTTTATGACTTTAAGGTTAGGCTCACCTACAAGGCTAGAGCTTTGCTCATTCGTGTTACCCAAGAAAACATCAGTGCTGCCATCCTCCACCATTTCGAAAAGGAATAACCCTGGCGGTACTTTTTCCATTGCGACATCGAGCATTTGCTGTACGAGGAATATCCCTGTGGCGTAACCCACTAGCTTTCTTTGTGGTATCGATACCTCGTTATTTGACGCTCTTTCGGGCACGGCAAATACAGGAGCAAATAACAAAAATCCGGGTTCACTAGACTCAGATTGAACCAATTGAATAATAGGTGTTGCAAGAGGCCTAAACAACGAATCTGGCTTTGATAGAACCGACTTTCGGGAAGGGTTAGAGTAAACGTTAAACCCAATCGCAGCCTCATTGCCTTTTTCCGGTGTAATAAATTTCACGGCGACTAAATGATCTTCGTCGTTAAGGGGCGCACCCTTGGTCTTTATCGGTTTACCGTATAAATCCGCTAACTGCGCTTCAAACTGACCAACGTGAGACTGAGGAAAAATAACGTTCCAAGACATCCCCTTGATCGCTGCTTGCTCTTTCATGAGACTTTTTGCAAAAAGCTCAAAGTCACTCTTGCTCACATAGGGGCTATTTTGAATAAAGCTCGAGAGGGTTTGAATGTGAGCCAAACTTTTATTTATCTCTCGATATAAGCTGTTTTCTATCAGTTTAATTTCATGTTCAACCATGTTTCTTGTCGTTTCTCGACTGTTTGATGCCAGATAATGACTGGTCATGGTCACAGAGAAAAACATGATCGCCGTGGTTACCATAATGGCCGCACGTGCCTTTTTTATCTGGATGTCTTTGGATGAAAAATTCAGTAAACAAAAAAGTAATAAGGTCCCCAGCAACACACCCAATGAATCTCCGAGCCACCAGTTCATCACGTTGTACCAATAACGCTCCGCACTGTACTCGATGTTGTATGTACTCAGCGCCATAACGCCAATATTTGAGGAGATTAGGTTTGTTAATAAACTTATGACGGACACGAAGAATAAAGAGTTAAAATCAGAATTAGAATCCAATGGATTGCCGAGCCAGCGACGTAAGATTTACCCTCCGACTATCCCCTGCAGTGAAGCGCCAGAAGCAATGATGAAAACCTCTCGCCAATTGTCAGCGATGAGATTAGACAGATCATGATTTGATAAATTGAATGCCATAGAGGCGAAGAAAATGGCAGGAATGAATCTCCAAGACCAGATATAACAACCAAATAGACCAACACCAGCAGGAAGCCATACCGACACAACTTGAGACTGAGTCAGAAACTCTGACAGCACAATACCGCTAAAAAAGTAACCTAACGCCAACCCCCAAAACCAAATCACCAATTTTTTAGAGGAAGGATTAATCATTAAACGGGGTCCTTTTAGGAAAGTCTACAATATGTATATAAAATTAGTCTGATATTAACAAAGCATAGCATGTGAAACCGTATAGCCTCAATATTTCAACGACTAACCTCGTATTTGCGCAACAATTTTGTGATAGAGGTGGCTTAAGAAACGACAGGGGTCATTGTTATCAATTGTTTGTCTGTTCAACAGCCCGACTCAGACAAAACGTAAGTTTTTTACTCCAGCCAGTAATTGGCGCACTTTTTGACCAAAGGCCACGCCCCCATCGCTGGTATAGTATGATTTATCGCAAAATGCAGTCACCGAGGGGTTATCTCGCAACTCATTTAGAACATGGCAAGCAAACATTTTGACTAAGGTATTGGCCAGACGCAAGCCTCGATGATCTGGGCGGATATAGACATAATGAATTTGAAAGAAATACACATTTTTATCGTTGTTTCTCGGGCTTTGCACAATATCGGTCCAAAATGAGCAGTAACCAATCGGCTGCTTCTGGTCGTCTAATAACGTATGCAGATGAAACAGGTCGTGTTCGATTGATTGTTTAAATCGTTTACTGCAGACACCAGACACGTCATCGAACGCAAACGTCGTTATGTTATTAGCCGCAATTGGGTACCCTGCTGTATTGATACACACCATAATTATGTCCATTTCCTTAACTGACGCTTTTACAAGTGTTGCTGATTTACCTCATTTTTCAAATCGAATTGAAAAGCTTCTCGACAAAGTCGCTATTTCTATTGAGAGTCGACCTAATTCCCCTTACAATTTTGGCTCAATTTCTAGGAACATAAATAACCTATGGATGCTTTAATCAGTTACTTGCGTAACGATATCTTTCTCGTTCAACAATCTTGGTTCAGTGACGTACTTCTCATCACTGGCCTTAGCTTTTTTATATGGATTGCTTGGCGCATTATCTACGCTCGTATTGAAACCCTAACTGAGAAGACCGTAAACAAATGGGATGACGCGGTCATACATGCTCTTAAAACACCGATCAGTACACTCATTTGGTGTTGGCCTGCTATTTCTTCCATTGGTCTAATTTTACAAACCTATGTAGACAGCAATTTGAACTGGCTGGGGTCAATTCAAATGTTGTTTTCAATTGCGATTGCGGTCTGGATTGTGTTCCGTTTGGTCAATAACATTGAAACTGAAATGCTCGAGCAAAACAGGCATGACGAAACGACCGTTCAAGCCATCGCAAAGATTGCGCGTTTGGTGTTCGCCCTACTCGGTTTGCTAAGCATTATGCAAAGCTTTGGGCTTAGCTTATCGGGGCTATTAACCTTCGGTGGTGTTGGTGGTTTGATCGCGGGTTTGGCAGCCAAAGACCTTCTATCTAACTTTTTTGGTGGCGTTATGGTTTATTTCGATCGCCCATTTAAAGTTGGAGACTGGATTCGTTCACCTGATCGACAAATAGAAGGCACAGTGGAAAGAATTGGTTGGAGAATGAAGGTGATTCGCACGTTCGATAAGCGCCCGCTGTATGTGCCCAACTCAGTTTTTAGCAATATAGTCGTTGAGAATCCATCAAGAATGAAGAACCGTCGTATTCTTGAAACCATAGGCTTGCGCTACGACGACAGCGAAAAAGTCGCCATGATCATCGCGGATGTAAAAGAAATGCTGGTCAATCACCCAGATATAGATGCCAAACAAACGTTAATCGTCAATTTTAATAGTTTCGGGCCTTCTTCATTAGATTTCTTTATTTACACGTTCACGAAAACCGTCAATTGGGTAAAATTTCATGAAGTAAAACAAGCAATTTTACTAGAAGTAATGACGATCATAAAAAAACACGATGCTGATATCGCCTACCCAACTCAAACGGTTAACATTAAACACCTTCAGGGGTTACCGTTACAGCAAGGCGAGCACATTAACTTTGAACATGAATAACAACGCTAAATGCTGACCTTACGACTAGCGACTAGCAATTGACCCGTCTATACATAATAAACACATAAAAAAAGAGCCTCTATTTAAGTAGGCTCTTTTTCATTTTGATCGCTTCCCGAGTCGTATTGAACGCACTAGCCATTCAGTTCGAAACGAAATAAAAACACGTTATTAATTCAGCGTTTCGGATACTTTATCCGCAATGTCACCAGCAGCTTCAGTCATGTTACTTGCCGCATCTTTTAACGTATCGATATGCTCTTGGGCATTCTCTACCTGATCACTGTTGATCACATCTTTAATATCATCACTGTACGTCACGCCAACATAAACGCCGAGCCCAACAAGAGCAATCATAATGTACTTAATCATGTTTCATTAATCCTTTTTACGAAATTAGCAGTTATTCAGTCAATTTTGCTAAAAACCAAGACGCGAGTCTACCAAGATACTCTCCTGATGTCAGTAACGCTCAAGTACCCATTTTTACGCATGTCATTGCATTAATTTCCGTACGTACTCGCATTATGCTAACGATTCGCTATTCTTTAAATATTAAAGAGTTAATAACACGGCAAAGGATTGGGCATGTTAAGAACAATAGCGGTAGTATTATTAAGTACATTGGCCACCAATGTAACAGCAAAAGACATCAGCTTTGGAATCGTTCCACAGCAATCGGCAAAAAAGCTGGCTTCTAAATGGGGGCCAATATTCCAATACCTGAACGATAAGACCGGTCATCAAATCACATTTTCCACGGCCAAGGACATCCCAAGTTTTGAGCTTAGGTTGCTAGAAGGCCAATATGACATGGCCTATATGAACCCCTATCATTTCACTGTTTTTAACCAAAAACCTGGATATAGCGCCTTCGCGAAACAAAAAGACAAGAAAATAAAAGGCATCATCGTTGTGCCTAAAGACAGCCCCATTGAGGATTTGTCTGAATTAAACACCAAAGTTCTAGCGTTTCCCTCACCGGCGGCGTTTGCGGCCAGTGTACTGCCGAGGGCGAAGCTAGAACAAGACGGTATAAAGGTCACTCCTAGCTACGTCTCGTCCCACGACTCCGTTTACATTGGGGTATCTAAAGGGTTTTTCGTCGCAGGAGGCGGTGTCTACCGCACTTTTGGTAATGCTGCTCCTGAAGTCACAGAGCAACTGCGTGTTTTGTGGGAAACCCCCGCGTATACCCCCCATGCATTCGCCTATAATCCCAATTTAGACAAAGCAGTCGTCAACGACATTCAACAAGCTATGTTAGGTATGAATACCGACCCTGAAGGCCAAAAGCTTCTTAAATCCATTAATTTTAAAGGCATAGTCACCGCTCAAGACTCTGACTGGGATGACGTGAGGCAACTTAATATTAAACTGCTACAGCCACTTCTATCTAAGGAATAGGTGTTACATTGTCACTGAGACTCAAAACCATTTTAGGCATTGCCGTAATCGAAGCCGTTTTATTGGCCTTGCTGTTAACCCTGACTTTAAGTTATCTCGAAACGACCAACTTTGACGGGTTAACCAAACGGGGAGATTCAACCGCGAAACTCTTTGGATCGACGGTTAAAGACGCGGTTCTATCTTGGGATTTTGCCTCTTTGGAAGCTTATACTTCCGAATTAATGACCAATGCAGACATTGTTTACGTACGAGTAATAGACAATGAAGGCCGACCTCTCTCAACCCGAGGGCCTGATGAGTTTGTAAATAACTACCATAAGCCAGAACAAAGTGCCGAATTTGTTACCGATGGTATCTACGATGTGTCCTATACCATTCAAGAGTCTGGTATTCGGTATGGCCTTGTTCAAATTGGTTTTGATATGTCATCACTGAACAGACAGATCAATCAGGCAAAAAAATGGAGTAGCCTAATCGTCGCCGGTGAAATGGCTCTCGTTGCCCTTTTCTCTTACGTGTTAGGGGCCTATTTAACCCGTAGGTTAACCCACCTTGAAAAAGCGACACAACAAATAGCCAGCGGGCGCAGGGACATTAGTTTAGCTGAACATGGTCATGATGAAGTTGCGAATGTAGCCAAGGCATTCAATAACATGGTGACCAAACTGAGCAAATCCGAACGAGCTTCTATTAGCTATCAGAAACAACTGGAATTAATGAATGCCTCACTGGAAAGTAAAGTTAAAGAGAGAACGCACGAATTACGAGCGAAAAATGTCCACTTGGAGCAGGTGAACATTCAACTCAAAGACGCTCAAGCAAAGTTAATACAGTCGGAGAAGCTTGCCGCTATTGGCACGCTGGCCTCTGGTTATGCTCATGAAATTAACAGCCCGTTAGCGACGATTAACAGTAACCTTCAATCCGCAACTCAATATCTCGCTGACTATCAAAACCTGACATCAGAGATAAAACTTAAACTCGCTCAGCCAACAACGGAAGTCCAAGATATAGTCCCACTTCTAAACAACGAAGATTTCACTTACCTCCAACAAGATTTTGTAGAATGTTTGGAAGAATCACAGCAAAATGCAACAAGAATCAAATCGATAGTTGCAGGATTAAAAAATTATTCTCACTTTGAGAATTCAACGATGTCCCATGACGTTAATGTTAATGAACTCGTGGCATTAGCGGTTAAGGAAAGCGAGTTAACACTGAATGCAGACCTCAATTTGAACATCACTTTTGGCACGGTTCCAGCCCTCACCGCGAACCCTACAGAGTTGCAACAAGCCATTGTATATATTATAAAAAACTCTTATCTTGCAACTAAAGACAAACCCAATTCAAAAATCGAGATCACCACTAGCCAATCTAAAAACGTTGTGTCTTTGGAGATAAAAGATACAGGGTGTGGCATGAATAGTGCAGAACTATCGAGAGTATTCGACCCATTCTACACAACCCGAACATTCGGTGATGGTTCGGGGTTAGGTCTTACATCTGCTAGAAATATCGTAGAAAACCATAACGGTGAGATTAAGATAGAAAGTACGGAAGACATTGGCACAACGGTGACGTTTTCTATTCCGGCAGAAACAGATTTGGAATTGGCATTCCGGTCTGAAAGTTAAGATCAGTACGGCGAGTATGTATAGGTATTGCAATTACGGTTTTAGGAGAAGCAATGGACGTTTCGCTAAATAATTTTATAGATAAACCCAAATTACTGATTTTGGACGATGAGCCAGATATCGTAAAAGCGCTTACGCGCGTATTGAGAAAAGATTTTGATATATCCGCTTTTGTTTACCCATTGGAGGCACTAGAGTTCTTAGCCGAGCACGATGTAGACATCATTCTTTCTGACATGCGAATGCCTAAAATGGATGGCGCAGAATTTTTTGCACAGTCTCGTAAAACTCAACCCAATGCCATTCGCGTACTGCTTACCGGCTACTCAGATGTCGAAGCGACAACCAGAGCAATAAACGATGGTGGAGTGAACAGTTACCTCACCAAGCCGTGGGACAACAACAATTTGAGGTTTTCGTTATTGCAATCGGCCTCTTTATTTACATTGCAATCAGAAAAGAAAAGGCTTAAGGCCGAAATCGAGCAGAAAAACCAAGAACTTGAACTTGCCAACGCCACTCTAGAAGAGAAAGTCGTCACACGTACTGAAGCACTAAGAGCTTCATTTACAAAGCTTAGAGCAACTCACAGCAGTCGCTCTGCATTATTTCGCGATATATTGTCTCTCATCACGACTCTTATTGAGTACCGTACAGATATAGATGCCGATGACTTAGAACGTATCGCTTATCAATGTAAACAAGTCGCGATTCTATTGAATATGAGTGATGCAGACGTCAAGCAGACTTATATGAGCGGAATAATGCACAAATTGGGGCTAATTGGTGAAGACCCGAGTGCAACAAGCAGTCAAAACTTCGCGCAATCTCATATTGCGCCAACCAATAACCCTCTTATAGCCCACGAGATAATCTCCAATATGTCTCGCTTTAGCGCCCTTGCAAACCTCGTTAAGTTTCAAGACGAAAACCTTGATGGCACAGGCTACCCTGATCATATAAAGGGCGATGACATTCCTATCGCTTCTCGCATTATTCGCGTGGTCAAAGACTACGATTTCATGGTGACCAACAGTAATAAATCGCAAACTAAATCCCCTGCTGCTGCCATGAATTATCTTGAAACGCACTGTGGCACCATCTACGACCGAAGTGTCCTGGCTCAGTTTAAGAAAGTCCTCAAAGAGAGGCCTCAAGATGATATCCATAACATTGTGTATTGCGTGAGTGTGTCTGATTTGGCCGTTGGTGTCATCATCAAGCGTGACGTGGTATTACCAAACGGCACAACCATGTTAACCCAAGGTAGCGAGATCAATCAGTCAACACTTGATCGTTTAAGAGAATACGAATCCGAACATCGTACCGCGTTAGCCTACTTTATTTAGGAGTACAATATGAATAACCCAACGGCAAACGCTGACGATTTCGACTATAAAAAGGCATTTATAGAGCAAGAATCAAAGGTAAGCCAACTAGAAGAAAGGTTGCACGAGCTTGAGGCTAAACTGTACCACAGTGAAAAACTCGCCTCTATTGGTTACCTCGCCGCTGGAGTTCACCACGAACTTACCAACCCACTTAGTGTCTCGACGGCCAACCTCCAATTGATTGAAAATCACGTTAATGAATTAATTCAATTCGATACTCTTGCTTGGCAAATCATTGCCTACAACGCGGTAAGCGATGAGTATCTTATCCAACACCAACGAATGGATGAGAATAACGCCACACAAGAGTTGAAAGAGTTGTTAGTTGAAACAAATCAAGGCCTAAAACAAGTCGCGGACATTAATAATAGCCTAAAGACCCTATCGACCTCTAGTTATGATGACGTACCACTTTCAGACATTAATCAGTGTATTACGAGCGCACTTAATGCCGTTAAAAACGAACTAAAATACACAATCTCGATGCACCAAGACCTAGATTCATCCTTACCATTGGTTCCGTTTCATTTTGGCCAGATTCAACAGGTACTGGTCAATTTGTTACTCAATGCTAAGCAAGCCAACAAAGAAAACACGAATAATGACCACAACATTTGGGTACAAAGCCATAAAATCACCCACAACGGTACGCAATACATCGAAGTCTCAGTAAGCGATGATGGAATGGGCATCACTGAAGATATACAAGATAAGATTTTCGATCCTTTCTTTACAACAAAGACAAACGCTCAAGGAACCGGATTGGGGCTCGCGATATCGAATGACATCGTACAACGACACAATGGGACCTTGGCGTTGAATATTAATAACCAGAAAAACACAGAATTTCTGTTACGCCTTCAATACAATCGACCTTTGAATGCTGAGTAAAATATTGATAATTTGGATAAATACCAAAAAATAACTTAACCGACATTTTCCCTATTCATTGAGAACTGTCGTACAATAGGCCCACTCTCATCTAAGCAGACAAATAAAGTGGCTCTTAAACCTACCATTTACAAGTTTCGTATCACATTGACTGATATGAACCGCGACTATTACGACTCCCTTAGCCTTACCATCGCCCAGCATCCTTCAGAGAATGAGCAGCGAATGATGGCCCGCGTATTAGCATTCTGTATCAACGCTCATGAAGATCTGCAATTCTCTAAGGGGCTATCGAACATCGAAGAGCCTGCTGTTTGGTTAAAATCTTTAGATGACCAAATTCAACTATGGATAGACGTCGGAGAACCCGATACTGAACGTGTTAAGAAAGCAACTCGACTCGCCAAACAGGTTCATGTTTACAGTTTTAATACAAAGTCTGATGTGTGGTGGAACCAAAATAAAGGTAAGTTTGGCTTGTTAAAGGCCTCTGTAACTCGCTTTGATTGGAGTGGTATTGATGCGATGTCTCAACTATTAACGCGTACCATGGATATGTCTGTCATGATCACCGGCAATTCGGCCTACATTACAGCAGATAATGGCGACTGCGAAGTTAACTGGGAAACACTTCAAGAATAGAGAGATTGAGCCAGATATAAAATTAAGTTCATGGCAAAATTTCCTGCCATGAACTATCTTTGCTGCCATGAACTATCTTTGCTTCAATAATAGTTCAACTATGCATCCACGATATCTACGTCAAACAAGGATTTATTTTGACCTCTTTGAGTGATTACTTTGATCAGGCTGGTTTAAGCGAATTAAAGCTAAATCCACAGGATCAGACCATTTACCAAGAACTGTGCGATCGCTATCAAGCGACATTTAATAACGCCTGTGAGCACAATCAAGACAAGCCAAGCTTTCACATGCTACTTGGGACGTTAACCCAAGCGCACATTCAACAGTCTTCTCAACTGGAACACCATCTGCATTCTCTAATAAAAATGCAGCAAGCAATTAATGAAGGCGTCGGTGAAGAGCATGCTGACAAATTTAAAAATACCGCAACAGTCGAACTGCTGATGCTCACCAAACTTTGGGTGCTTGTTCAAGGGTACTTAAAAATGGACTTTAGTTTGGCAAACGACCATGCGTTGAACTCGGCTAAGCTCGTCAACAACGTACTAGGTGCAGACCCTGATATTCTACGTTCAGGTATCATGCAGGCCTTTTACGTTGGCCAGAACGCCAGCCCTATTCCTGATAAAAGGCCTAATATTTTTGACAGGCTTAAAGCTTGGCTGGGTTAAAACTCACCTAATAGTCCCTCCCTATTGCCTTTATGATTAAGTCATCAAGCCTGACATTACTATGACGGTTATGAATTTTTACTGCCGTACTATTACTAAAATCTTTCTTGTTCGTAGGTAAATATGCTCCCTATTATGGCCCGATGCGTTTGCAGTGCATTAGTACTTTCTTTGTGTCTTCCTGCCTATGCGCAAGATAGCACCGCACCGCCTGCCGTTAGCAATCAAAAATTGAGTTATTCTGACTCAGCAACCATCATTAAACACACCTACGAAACACAACTGTATACGTTACCCGCGTTTAAAGAAGGCCACTATGGCTTGAGAATGTACAGACAAACATTAGACCCAAAATACAAATCTGCTATCTGGTCTGATATTGCGCGCGTTGCTGACAACCTCAATAAGATTTCTGGTCAAACTTATACTGACGAGCAAATTCACGCCTATTCGATTAACCGCCTCTCAGGCTACCTAGACGAGACCGATGAACGCAGCCTACGCCGATTCAACGCCACCATCAAAATGCCCGAGTACGTTTTTTTGGGTGTCTCACTTCTTGGGTCAATGGCTCGTGCTAATGAATATGGGCTTAAGCATCAGCAAGACGAAAAGCTGAGATCCATTCTACGTAGGCACGACTTTCTTCCTTATGTCACTAATCAGGAAATGATCAAAGCGTGGGCCGCCCAACTGGCAAATCAAGTATTTTGGTTGCAACAGCTAGGTGAACAAGACGTTGTTTAACCTTTCATCGATGCATTCAGAGAAACGTATCCGGATGATCTCGATGCCACGCTGACCAAACAACAATTTGGCAATAAAATATACGGCCTAACGCATATAATCTTCGCAGATTCAGGCTACTATCAGCGCCAAATTGATGAGCAAAAATACCAATGGCTTTATGATTATCTAAGAGAAAATATCGATGTCATCCTCAACCGAGCAAAAGAAGATGTGATTGCCGAAGTAGGTATTGCATTTTTGTTGGCAGGATTAGACAACGATCCGGTCGTTGAAAAAACAAGAAAGCACATTCAAGCGTCTATAAACGTAGACCACGGTTTGATCCCTTCCGTTACCGGGGACTTAGATCTAACGTACGGCGAACACAGGAATGTACTGGCCATTATGTTGTTAGACTGGCAAGGAGCACACGCCGTGCCGAATGTAACCAATAACCCTAAGATTGTGACTAACGTTCCTTACGGGCTAATAAAAAAATAACTCGAATTCTCTTTAATCTTAGTCTCAAACAAAAAAAGCGGCCTTGGAAAATCAAAGCCGCTTTTTTATCTAAGTTTTCAATCTTATTAGGTTCTGTACAACACTTTAAGCACATGCCAGCCAAACTTTGTTTTGACTAACTGTGGCGTTAAAATCTCGCCAGAAAACACGGCTTTATCAAACTGTGGCACCATCTGGCCTTTTTTGAATTCACCTAAGTCACCGCCTTTCTTGCCTGAAGGGCAAGTAGAGTGCTTTTTCGCTAAAACTTGAAATTTTGCACCCTTTTTGAGCTGCTTGATAATGTCTTCTGCTTGCTCTTTATGCTTCACTAAAATGTGCACTGCTGCTGCGGTTCTTGCCATGATACGTCTCTCACTAAGTCTCTATCGGCGAATTCTAACTAAAACGATGCACAAAATCATCTGTTATGCGCCAATTAATAAAGGATGTTCAGTCAAAAATTTGATATAAGTTAACCCCAAACCTAGTGTTAGATTATACACTAATAAAGAACCTACTCTTGGAATCAGATATGAAAAGTAAGGCTAATCAGTCTCAAGGTATGTTGATGTTCAAGTTGACCATTCAACATAGCTTCGCAATTGGTACATTAAAAGTACGTGAAATTGTTCCGTATGCGCAAACGACTCAAATCCCCTACTCTCATCCTCATGTAATTGGTACTGTTCCAATCCGGGAGATCACTGTTCCCGTTATTGATATGGCGGCAGCTATTGGCTTTAGGCCGATCTCCCCTGAAGAATATAAGGATTGCTACCTTATTGTGACTGATTGCTTACGAACCGTGGTTGCTTTTATGGTTCGTGAAATTGAAAAGATCATTGAGTGCGACTGGCGAAACATAGAACCAACTCCAGATACTGCAGGCGACAACGTGTTTGTTACGGGTATTACGCGTCATAAAGACCGCATTGTTCAAATGCTAGACGTAGAATTACTGCTTTCTAAAATCTACCCCGATCATGACTCAGAACGCATTCCAATTCTCACGGACGTTGAACGTGAACGGCTAAAACCGCTGAGTATTTTACTGGTAGACGATTCCAGTTTGGCGCGGAAGCAGTTGTCCGACGCTTTAGATAGTATCAACATTCCTTACCAAGTTTGTAAAAATGGTATGGACGCACTAGCGTTAATGAAAAATGATGCCAGTGAACATAACCCTGTCAATATTCTAGTCAGTGATATAGAGATGCCCGGATTAGACGGTTATGAATTAGCATTTGAAGTTCAAAATGACAACGCGCTTAACCGTTCTTATCGGATTTTGCATACGTCATTATCGAGCGAAATCTGTGTTGATCAAGCGCACCAGGTGGGTGCCCACGAAGCACTTACCAAGTTTGATGCGACTGAATTAGTCAATGCGATGTTACGAGGCGCGAAAAAGCTAGAAGAGAGCAGTGACGCACTCTAGCTTACGAAATTACTCAGTCGTGCTCAGTCATCAGTAGCAACCGAGTAGCCGCGACTAGGTAGCCGCCACTAAGCGTAAATACCCCCTCAATAATCAGCACTCCCGTGCTGATTTTTTTGTCTGTATTTCCTGAGTTTTTGGTGTTCTTACTGGCCTAGCCTGAATTAACAAAAATATATACTATTGATAATAAAGATATTATCACCAGTTTTTAACGATTTATTATCCTTTCACTCCACTTTCATCGAACCTATTTTGCGTGGTTTTTCGATTGCCTTCTCAATTAACCGTTACCGTGCTACAGATAGCCAAACTAATTGCGCCAGATCAACTAAGCATAGATGCGTTATGTCCAATTTTATAACCAGACATTAAAGTTTTAATTCATAAAATCTATAATATTTGGAGCAATACAATGACAAGTGCATTTTACATCCCTACCGTAAATTTAATGGGTGCAGGCTGTCTTACAACGGCAATGGACAATATTAAGGCACAAGGCTTTAAAAACGGTTTGATCGTAACAGATAAGGTGCTTAATCAAATCGGTGTGGTTAAGCAGGTTGAGAATTTATTAATTGAACGCGGCGTTAACGCTGTTGTATTTGACGGAACACAACCTAACCCAACTATCGGAAACGTAAAAAGTGGTCTAGCGCTCCTGCAAGAAAATCAATGCGATTTCGTTATCTCTCTTGGTGGAGGTTCTCCTCATGATTGCGCCAAGGGCATTGCATTACTAGCAGCGAATGGTGGAGAAATTGGTGATTACGAAGGTGTCGACCAATCTGCGAAACCTCAATTACCGCTAATTGCAATCAATACCACTGCGGGTACGGCTTCTGAAATGACACGTTTTTGCATCATCACCGATGAAGAACGTCATATCAAAATGGCGATTGTTGATAAGCACACAACGCCACTAGTTTCTGTAAACGATCCTGAATTAATGCTCGCTAAGCCAGCTTCTTTAACCGCGGCAACAGGCATGGACGCATTAACTCACGCTATTGAGGCATACGTTTCCGTTGCAGCTACGCCAGTAACAGATGCTGTGGCGATTAAAGCCATCGAGTTGATCCAAGCTCACCTTCGTACCGCCGTATCAAATGGTTCTGATCTTGAAGCTCGTGAACAAATGGCTTACGCGCAATTTATGGCTGGCATGGCGTTTAACAATGCTTCATTAGGTTATGTACATGCAATGGCTCACCAACTGGGCGGATTTTACGACTTACCACATGGGGTCTGTAATGCGATTCTACTCCCACACGTACAACGTTATAACGCACAAGTTTGCCCTGAAAGGTTAACGGATGTAGCAAAAGCAATGGGTGTAAACGTTGATGGTCTGAGCCCACAACAAGGTGCTCAAGCAGCACTCGATGCAATTGGCGTACTATCAAAAGATGTGGGTATTCCTGCTGGCCTTAAAGATCTGGGCGCCAAGCTGGAAGATATTTCCGTATTAGCAGACAACGCATTGAAAGATGCCTGTGGCTTTACAAACCCAAAACAAGCGACTCACGAAGAAATTTCAGAGATTTTCGTCGCTGCGATGTAACCAGTCACTAGCTGAATCATTCCACTATTCGGCAGTCAAGGTACAAACAAAACGGGCTCAGTAATCGTTACTGAGCCCGTTTTTAAATTTATGAGTATAGATGTAGAAAGATCTAACGGCTGTTAGAACGCCATGTGAACCAAGCTACGTCCAAGAAGCGCGTCTAGATCGTTTCGTGAATGCTCACCAAATTTTTCTTCAATCAAGCTATATATTCTTTCAATACCCGCTTTAGCAAAAGGATGTGTGCTTTCAGACACAACCGTATGGTGGAATAGCAAGCGTAAAATTGCCAAGAACTCTCTATTGTGAAGTGCCGCTAACCAACTGTTTTTGAAGCTATCCAAATCAGTATTTAGGGTTAAGTGCTCGACAAACATCTTATAAATACGACCATCAAGCGCTGCTGTGAAGTCAGTCTTTTTCGGAAAATGATGGCTGATCCCTGTACGAGAAATGCCTGTCTGTTGGCTGAGTGTCGTATACGACATTTTGTCATAACCAAGAGTGATTAACTGTTCGACGACGGCATCCATTATTGTCTGTACAGTAATTTCAGTATCTTCTTTACTACGCTTTGGCATATTTGGGGCTCTTCTCTGTTCATACTTCAACATCCAACATAGTTCACTACTATTAGTTGGGCGTTGATCATAATTATTACTATTATGTTCGAAAATAATAAAATCTCAATACAATGAGAAAAGTTAGCATGGTGAGCTACATAAACGCTTGGTTACAGACTCAATACCACGAAAACTAAAATTAAATCGGCTTAAAATATCGAAAGCACTTTAGCCCATAAGTATGGCCAGCATCTTGATGTGCTGCTTATTGCCTATAAATCTGGTGAATACTTTCGAATTGAGGAATCTTCTTATAAAATACATCTGCGCACAAGGTGTTGAATCGTCTTAATGTTCAATATCTCATCCCTTTTGATATTACGTGATGATGATCACATCAATAGCGACAAACAATCAGTGAGCTTGAAATAGAATTTTACTTCTTGATGTGATTTTGACCATTCCGATACAGACAAAATAAAAGTGTGAACTTGTTCACTTTATTCTAGCTAAGCGCATCATCTATCGGTAAAATGTCCTCAACTTAATAAGGGGTTTGCGAATGGTTACAGAAGTAAAAGACAATCAAGAAGTATGCGAAGCTTGTGGATGCGCTGGCGAGATCGGTTTTATCATTCAAGAGGGCGATGAAGTTGCGCTACTTGAAATTAATGCAGCCGACAAAGCATCTCTAGAAGCCGAGTTTTCGAAATACCTTGAACTTGCAAAGCAAGTGACAAGTGACGTTGAATATGATGTTCAACCTATGAGTGAAGATGCGACGCTTCTCACTGCTCGCTTCAAATTTACTTGCAGTGCTGAAAAGCTAATTTTTGAACTAAAAACCCGCACGTTAGGGCGTTAATCTGTTCATTCTGCTACCCAAAAAGACAGCTAACGGCTGTCTTTTTAATACGCCGTTGAGGCAAGAGCAACAACGATAGAGCGAGGTTTTTCGGGTTAAACTATTGGGGCTTATTGGGGTTAAGTAGCACCCATGCTAATTGTCCGTTTAGCTCATAGTCATTTTGACGTTGGCATATCAAGTATACCTTCCCTACCTGTATTACCGCCCCAATTGAATACGCACGATCGTCGTAATAACAAATCCGCGCCCCTGCTTTACCATCTGTGACAATAACACTGTTCTTTGGTGTCACTATTGTTTTCGATGTCCCATAGCTTTTTCCCTCACTCCACGCGCTGGAAATTGGAACAACAATAAGCAACAACCCCACAAGATAGCTCTTCAAACTTTACTCCTTTCTTGGGAACGAATACCCGCCCAAGCAACTAATTCTGTTATATACTCTCGAAAGATAAACATGAGAATTCACAATGATTAAACGATGGGCTTCAACGATTCTACCCTCTGTAAGCATCATAAAACACGCTATCGCTCTAGGCGCTTTTTCCGTGGCCTTTACAATCGGAGCAACGCCGCTAGATCAATACAAAGTACTTAATCACATTGATTCCTACGGTAACCTCCACCTTCGTAATACTCATTATACGTCACTCCCAGAGAATTTTACCGTGAAGGGCAACCTCAATATTGCAAAAACACCGATTAAAAAACTGCCCAAAGGTTTAGATATTCAAGGGAGTTTAGACGCTTCCAACAGTGAACTAACTTCCATCGCTAAAGGTACGACCATTAAAGGTTATGCTAATTTACTCGGTTCAAAAATGAAGTCATGGTCAAAAGGCGTTAAGGTTGGAGGTTACATAAATTTAACCGATACACCAATCGAAGCACTGCCTGCAGGCCTGACCGTTGAGGGTGACTTGAGTATCGTACGTACCAAGATTACAGAGCTCCCTTCCCCGCTGACCATTAAGGGAGACCTTTACATCGGCGGCACCACAATAACCGAGCTACCGGAGCGCCTCCAGATTGACGGAAACCTCTATCTAGGGGGGACAAGGATTTCAAAATGGCCAGACGATCTTAACCTTGGCGGGGCGGTTGCTCGTTAAATCGATGGTATTTCGTCTGTTACGATCCCCGATAGTCTTATGAAGAGTAATAAAAAAGGAACCATTTAGGTTCCTTTTTTTAATCAAACAGCGTAACACTAATCACTCAGACTATGTCGGTTTTGCACCGGGTAAGCGTACATACCCGTTAAGTAATCGTGCGCACCTTTTGGTAGTTGAGCCAATTTTTCATCTAGCGTATTTTTAGCTTCTTGAGTGCATTCTTCACAGTCTACTTGCGCTGCACAATAATTTATTGGGAACAGCTTATAGATATTGTGTATTTGATTGTCGATCTCTTTTGCCAGTTCGTCAGGTGTTTCGATATCGCCGTCAATGACGTCACCAAAACTAATGTGCACCCGGCCCTTAAAGCCAATCATACCTTGAATAATGCTTTCAATATCTTCGAATTCGCCTTTCTCGTAACTGCCAGATTCAGACTTTTCAAACAGCTCTTTTGCTTTAGCAAGATCACACGGGTCATTCTCATAAGAAATAGCGACGGGTACGATCTTTAAGGTTTTAATGTAATCAGCAAACGGCATTTTTTGCTTGCGCCCTTCAACATGAAGCATTTTCAAGATTGCTGGGTCGGTTTGATCGTTACCATCTTTAGCTCTGCCTTCTTTCTGAGCAATCCAAATTGAATTCCCCGTTGATAGCGAATGCTTAATATAGGAAGAAAGCTGGCTGAGCGCTTTCATCATTTCGCGTGGTGCTTTTGCACTTCGCTTAACGATAAAGCTCTTGTTGATTCGCATTAGCTCTGTTGTACAAGGCTTCTTTAGCAAGTTATCGCCAATCGCGATGTGACTTGTTCTGTGTCCTTCATTATGGAGACCAAAATTAACCAGAGCCGGATCCATGGCGATATCGCGATGATTAGACATAAACAAATAGGAACAGTTTTTATCTAACTTGTCTAAACCGGAAAACGTAACGCCTTTTGTGGTTTCCTTTAATGACTTACGTAGGTACTTTCCTACTTCAATCTGTATCGCTTCTACCGAAGTGAATTTTGCCCACTTAAGTTTAAGGTAAACTTTAAGAATAGGACTCATCAAAGTCTTAAACCAAGAGGCATGATTACTGAAGCGATGCTGTAGAATTGCGTTGATGAATTCTTCATCGTTAATCAAGCGTTCAATCGCTGCAGGAATTTCTTCGTCGTTGTATGGACGGATGTCGTGGTACGGATCGTTTATGTCAGTCATCTAATTATAATATCAATACAAAATCGGGCTTATTCTACTCATAGTTACCGAGTTAATCAGCTAGAGAATCACAGCTTAAGTTCAGGTCAGACCAGATTAATAAGCGAAAGTTTAACTATAACACGAACTCAGGCGTCCAAATTACATACAAATATCAATTATGATAACCGCGAGGCACTATTAGTACTCAAATAATCACGACATTTCTGTTTGCAACAATTGGCTTTTAACGGTGAAAAAGCTACTCTAAGGACGCCAAAAAAATTGAGAAATCACCATGAATTATGCAGTTGAACATCAACATACCGTCTATTCGTTTTTAGTCAGCACGCCACGTAGAAAAAAAACCAAATTTACCCTTATCCAAGTTGAATCTGGATTGGTATTGGTTAAATTAGGTAAAAACGAATACGCCTTAGAAGCCGGTGCTGCGATTTGGCTACCTTTTGACTGTTTAACATCCATTAGCTATTTGCCTGGGTGCGAAGTATCACAAATTGATTTTTCGATACGCTTACAAGACAAATTCCCAAGCCAAGCTGGATTCGTTAATCTGCCTCCCGTTTCTCAAGCTATTCTTTCAAAACTTCTGACGAGTAATGTTAGCGAGGATCATCGAAACAATTTGATGAGCGTCATACGTGACGAAGTTCGAACATTACGCCCTCTTTTGGATATGTCACCGCTTAGCCAAAAAATCAGTCAATGGTCTGCAGATCATGATTCCGATTTGAGTAAAGAGTTGTTACTGATGCTGAGTTTGCGTGAAGCGAAAAAGAGAATGCAGTCGGGTGTGAAACGCGACGACGTTATCAAAGAGTACTTTGGTGGCTGTGAAGAAGAGTTTGAGCAGCTTTCAGGATTAGTTATGGGTGAGTGCCTTTAAAAAGGCACTTCTACTTGAAGATAAACATCTCCTTCAGCTTTATTATGCCAACGATAGTCGATACGCATTCTTGGCTCATCGCCATCTTGCTCCCCCAACCCTAAGCTAAGTAAAAATCCTTGTGCTTTAAGTTGTTCATAATAACTAAGATCATCAAACCTGTCGGCATATTCTTCTGGGGTCCAAACACCAAACCCAAAATGGTTTTTGTCTAACTTCGACGTAAAAATAGGTTCGCTTTCACTGTTTAATATCCATTCCGACCAATAATCTGTTTTCTTTGTTTTTTGTCCGAACTCGCTGATAGCGAAGAAATTGCCGGCCACACCATCGGTTCGCTTATAGACAAATGAGCATGATCGGTCATCTTTATCAGCCAGCATTAAAGAAGTGCTATTTTCACAATACGCCCATGCCTGTACCGCTAAGGTACTGGCACACAGGGCGGCTAATGGTATAAGAATCTGTAGCTTAATAATGAGACCTATAAAAACAACGTTGAATCAACAGCACCAAGCTATTGACCAGAGGAATGAGTCGACAAATAATAATTCACAGAAGGTGTAGTCAACTCAGAAATTGATTGTCCAGCCTTCAACTTATCACGAATCATTGTACTACGAACCATTATTTTTTCTGGGCAAACCGTCACAGACCAACGAGACAGAATCTCTTCCGCACGATAGAAATCAGCAAATTTAAAGAAATTGTCGGGACCGATAACAAAGGTTAGTTCATCCTTTGGGTATTGACACTGAAGTTCCTCGAGTACCGCATAGGTTGTCACACTCTTCCCTGGCTCTAACAGTGATTCTTCAACCGTCGAGCGCCTCACGTTAGGAAGTTTTAGATCTTGTATAAACAAGTCGACCATTTGGCAACGTAATTCATAAGCTAACATCTGCTTTCCCCAAGCATGTGCAACACTGGGTAAAAGCAACACTTCATCAAAGTGAGTCAGTGATTCAATAACACTTTTATGCCCCAGTGATGGCGGGTTAAAAGCACTTCCAAAGATCGCAATTTTTCTCATTCGAGCAATAAACCTTCAACTGCTCCTCTCAAGCCCTGTAAAGACGGCGCAAGCTAGGATTTCAGTATTTAATAATCAATTGATTAAGGTATGATAAACCAGTTTTCAAATTGCTGCATGAAAAGGAACTGAAATGGAACATCATATCCGCAAAGAGATGCGTGTTTTACCGTCTATCGATGAACAATACGAAGTTGAAAGACGCGTGAATTTTATTAAATCAAAGCTGACGGCATCCGGTTGCAAGTCATTGGTGTTAGGTATTAGTGGCGGTGTAGACTCAACTACATGTGGCCGTTTGGCTCAATTGGCCATCGATGAACTAAACCAGCAGCACGATACTAACAGCTACCAATTCGTTGCGGTTCGTTTACCTTATGGTGAACAAAAAGATGAAGATGAAGCACAGTTAGCGCTTTCCTTTATTAAGCCGACTCATTCTGTATCAGTTAACATCAAACCGGGTGTAGATGGGTTACACAGCGCTTCACATGTTGCGCTACAGGGCACACCTCTGCTTCCTAACGATTCGGCTAAAATCGACTTCGTAAAAGGTAATGTGAAGGCTCGAGCACGTATGGTCGCTCAATATGAAATTGCAGGTTACATTGGCGGCCTAGTACTGGGCACGGATCACTCAGCAGAAAACATCACAGGCTTCTACACAAAATTTGGCGATGGTGCCTGCGACCTCGCACCTCTATTTGGTTTAAATAAACGCCAAGTTCGTCAAGTCGCGGCCTACCTTGGTGCTCCTGAGCTTTTAGTTAAGAAAGTCCCAACGGCTGATTTAGAAGAGCTAGCCCCACAAAAAGCCGATGAAGATGCACTAAGCGTCACTTATGACCAAATCGATGACTTTCTGGAAGGCAAAGATATAGAAGCCGATGCGCAAGCTCGCCTGATTTCAATCTATAACGGGACTCAACATAAGCGTGAGCCGATTCCTACCATTTACGACTAGAGATTTGCTCTAACAGTTAATGCATCGAGTAGGGTGAGGCGTCTCCGCCTCATCCCTCTCACAGAACCGTACGTACGGACCTCGTATACGGCTCATGCACATTTCCATTCAGCATAATGGCTGAACACATATCCTGTCCTAACGTGTTCAAGATTCACTAATCCAAGGTCGTTAAACCATTGATTTGGCATCGAGTAACTGGCTAATGGACTCGCAGCATTTCTCCAACTATCCATACAGATATACCTGAATGACCCTTCGTAACCTAGCTGTCTTAGCCTGCGGTGGAGTCGGGTCGGTTTTTTCCATAATCGTAATTGGACGCTGCGAAGTCTTCGCCTTAACCACGCGGCCAGTTTCTTAAACTCCCTGTTGGCATTCGCTATTCGAAAGTACTGGCTGAACCCTCTCAGAAGTGGATTCAGTTGTTTAATGACTTCTAACAATGGCTTACCGCCATTGCGTCTTGTCACTCGCTTCAACTTTCCTTTGAACGTCGACATTTTCTTTGGCTGAATACGGCTATAATGGCTACCGATTTCTATTCCAAGGAATTTCACACCTTCGCCGCTGTGCGCTATGTGTGATTTGGTTTCGTTCACCGTTAACTTGAGCTGTTTTTCCAGGACCTTCGTTGCCTGTACTTGCGCATTTTCTGCACCTTTACGGCTGCGACAGAAGATCAGTATGTCGTCGGCATAACGGACTATTCGATGTCCTCGCTTTCGCATCTCTTGATCAAACGCATCCAGATAGATGTTCGCTATCAGTGGGCTTATTACTCCACCTTGCGGACTACTCTATCTCGGTATGCTGCCACTCTCCATCAACCATTACGCCACTTTTCAGGAACTGTTTGATGAGCTCCAGTACGCTACTGTCTGTGACTCGTTTATTAATGCTTTTTAGAATAAGCTCATGATCGAGCTTATCGAAGCACTTCGATAAGTCCATATCTACGACGTGTTGCATTCCGTATCGACGGATGAACATCGTCGCTTTGTTTATAGCATCGTGACAACTTCGATTCGGTCTATACCCAAAGCTGGATGGGTGAAACTGCTCTTCGAAGATTGGGGTTAATAGATCATTTAGAGCTTGTTGGACAACTCTATCCCGTACTGTTGGGATCCCAAGTAATCGCACCCCACCATCATCTTTCGGTATTTCTACCCGTCTGACGGGTTGAGGGGTGTATCGCTTGGTTTTGAGTTCCAGAAGAAGTTGATCTAGGTTATCACTCAGATTTTGGGCGTAGTCGCTTAGGCTCTGCCTATCTATTCCGGCCGCGCCTTTCGCTTTCCACACTTTTTTAAATCCTTTATAGAGTCGCTCTTTGTGGAGCAAGTGACCATATAAACTGTAGTAAACTCTCAACTTTTTCCTTTAGATTGTGTTCCGTGTGGGGACAAATGCTCTCTCACAGTGTTGGTGTATTTCACTCCACTCTCTAGCCTTTTAGCTCAATGGCAATTTACTAGAGTGAGTCAGAGTTACTCCCTTGTACGGTTTCTCGCTTCAGTGCTTTGCTTTCACAAAGACCGAGACGGAATACCTCGATAGCTAATCAACTTGTATACCACTGAAAAAAAAACATCTGCTCATCACAGACTTAAAATGTACTTCATCCCTTCGCAACACCAGATTGCTTTTGGCAAAATGTTGTCCCATCAGACGTGTTACTGATGGTCAGCTCAGTTTTATCCTCCACACCATTACTGGGCTTCACCGGCCGAGCTTTACTCACTACTACGGATTCATCTGCCACCTCGCACCAACATAGATCTTGGCTCTCGCCTTGAGTTTATGCTTCCGACGTTTGCTCGGATGTGGTGTCAGGCTTCCCCAGTTACTGCACTGGCTCCCTGTTAACAATGCCACCCTCAAGCACAATCTAGGTCTGATTGAGTATCGGGCTTCACGCTATTTTGCACGCTTACCCACCTAAATTGCCGAATCAGGTTCACTTTCGTTGTGTACTGTTAACTTCCTATCGCTTCCTTCAAACCCTGCCGTTGGCCAGCAACGCCCTTGCGATTCGGATTATCTTCCCCTCAATCAGGGTGATTTAGGCTTCTTTCAGCCTAATGGGTTTGCCAGCTTCGCTGGGCAAACAAAAAGGAGCGCATAAACGCTCCTTTTTCTTTAAGTTATCTCTGAGTCCAGCCTTAAGTAAGTAGAGATATCTGATGGTTAGCTTTCTATTACAACGTCACTTTGTGGAATGCAACAACAGGCCAAAGCTTGACGGTTTACTTTATCGTCCGGAAGTAATGCCGGAACATCAGGTTGTAGGTAGTCACCCTCGGCCATAGTTATTTTACACGCCCCACACAATCCCGCTCGGCAACTGTTGGCGATAAAAATACCCGCATCTTCTGCCTGTTCTAGGATGGATGCTTTATTATTCCCAATGAACTGAGCACCATTAATCGATATTGAAACACTTTTTTCGATCCCAGTATCGAATGCCGCTACGCCAAAAGCCTCTTGGTGGTAATGACTCTGAGGTAAGCCCATTTTCATTAATAAATTTTCGGCTTTCTTCATGAACCCGTCAGGGCCGCACACAAATACTTGCCTATGTGTTAACTCAGAAAGCGATTTAAAATGAGAAAGGCATACTCGCCCCTTCAGCCCGTTCCACTCGCCAGCTGGTTGACTCAACGCAATATGCAATTTCAAGCCAGGATGGCGAGCTTCTAACCTCTGTAACTCACTTTTACAAGGGACATCATCAAGCGTCTTACATTGATAATAAAAGATCACATCAGAAAGTTTATCTATTTGCTCTAAGTACCTCAGTATCGAAAGCATCGGCGTAACCCCACTTCCCGCCGCGGCCAGCAGCAATGGTTCATCCGCATTAGTTAAACAAAAGTCACCACTTGGGGCTTTAGCTAAGAGGCCGTCACCCACTTTAAAGTGATCTAATAACCAATTTGAAACCTGCCCATCTTCTACTCGCTTCACACAGATTTCGTACTGCTTTAGTTCTGACGGATGCGATGACAACGTATAATTTCTCGTATGCTTTTTGTTATCAATGCTCAACTCTATTGGCAAATATTGCCCTGCTTTAAATGGAGATAATATGCCTTCACTACTTTCTAAAGTGAACTCAACAAAATTAGGGCTGATTTCACGTTTACCCACGCACGTAAGCTGAACTAATGTCGCTTCTTCGTCGTGATAGATTTCTTTGTCTTTAACTTCTAGCACTTCAATGGCATCACCAACGCGGATCATCCCTTCGTTTTTTGCCACTAAGTTCTGACCAAAAAACACGCCGCCTTTTTCGTTAGCACGAAATTTCCCTAACGTGTTTAAAGGTTCTTTGTTCGCCCTTAAATGGCCGGTTGTTGTGTCGACAGTCGTTAATATGCAACGCTCACAAGGTTTAACGGCTTCGAATTCAACCTCTCCAATTCGAATTCGCTTCCAACTGTCTTCTACGAAAGCTTCAGTGCCAGAGACCACCAAATTCGTTCTAAACTGATCCATTAAGTGTTGTTCACTGCTACGGCGATTCAACTCGTCGAGCGATGGTTGGCTAATCACCAAAAGTGGGTAACCGTCTGCAAAACTGACATTATGGCCCACCTTGTCACGGATACGGTTCGATTGTTCGCCACTAAATAGAAGTTGAACGGGCCGACCGACCACTTCTGAAAACCACTTGTTAGCGGCCAGCACAGTGCTATATGCAACAAATCGGTCGTTCCAGACTTGGGTTTTCACTTCTTCCATTAAAAATTCTTTATAACGAAGAACTAACGAAGGCTTATCTTGATAGCTCAACACCAGACCGTCAGGAATCAGGCTTGATTTCACGTTGACCATATGAGGGAATTTGCGAGCAGTGACCATTGCGCCATCCGCAAATGCAAGCATAAAACGACGATCAAAACAGAGCCCCTGCTTTTCTACCCAACCACTAGACATAGCGATGCCGGAAACAGATTTAATTGGATATACGTTGATCTCGGTTAACTCGGATTGTTTTGGATTCGACATTACATACTCTCAAATTAGTTACTTATTATAAATATCAGCGCTTAAACACAGTTGCTTACCATTGTAATCGGTAATTAGATGAAAAAAAACGTGAAACCTATGTGGTTTTCTACTATTATCCTGTCGCCTAAACGGTTGCGTTATCACACTTTGTTGTGTTTTTACTGCTTAGGCTCCTTATTCGTTTTCTAACACCCGGTGGGAGCATCAAATGACTACATTAACTATCACTCGTCCTGATGACTGGCATGTACACCTTCGCGATGGCGAAGTACTAACAGATACAGTTCGCGATATCAGCCGTTACAATGGCCGTGCTCTGATCATGCCGAACACCATTCCACCTATTACTGATACTGAGTTGGCTCTAGCGTATCGTGACCGCATTATGGCTGCTAAGCCTAAGGCACAGTTTGAGCCGCTTATGGCACTATACCTTACGGATAACACGACACCAGACGAAATTCGTAAAGCCAAAGCAAGCGGAAAAGTTTTTGCAGCAAAGCTTTATCCTGCAGGCGCTACTACTAACTCAGATTCAGGCGTTACCGACGCAAAAAACATTTATCCAGTGCTTGAAACCATGGAAGAAGTCGGTATGTTACTGCTTATTCACGGCGAAGTAACTGCGCACGATGTTGATATCTTCGACCGTGAAAAAGTTTTCCTTGAAACAGTGCTAGCTCCCGTTGTTAATGATTTCCCAAATCTAAAGATTGTGCTAGAACACATTACAACGGCTGACGCCGCTAACTTTGTAAACAACGCCAATGACAACGTAGCGGCAACAATCACCGCGCATCACCTAATGTACAACCGTAACCACATGTTAGTTGGCGGTATTAAACCTCATTTCTATTGCTTACCTATCCTTAAGCGCAATACTCACCAGCAAGCGCTGGTTGCCGCGGCGACAAGTGGCAGCAAAAAGTTCTTTTTGGGTACAGATTCAGCTCCTCACGCAAAAGGCATGAAAGAAGCAGCATGTGGCTGTGCGGGTTCTTATACCGCTCATGC
Source organism: Vibrio tapetis subsp. tapetis (assembly GCF_900233005.1). Lineage (NCBI taxonomy): Bacteria > Pseudomonadati > Pseudomonadota > Gammaproteobacteria > Vibrionales > Vibrionaceae > Vibrio > Vibrio tapetis. The sequence continues at coordinate 1,612,375 of NZ_LT960612.1, read as the reverse complement.
AGCGGTTGAGCTGTACGCTGAAGTGTTTGAGCAAGAAGGTAAAATTGAAAACTTAGAAGCATTCGCAAGCCATAATGGCCCGGACTTCTACAACCTTCCTCGAAACAGCGATACAATAGTTCTTGTTAAAGAGAGCTGGGATGTTGCCGAAACCATGCCATTTGGCAATGACATCGTTGTGCCAATTCGTGGCGGCGAAAGCATCGAATGGAAAGTTAAGTAATACCAGCCTAAACCGACGGCTAAGTCGTAATTCTCGTCTCTAGCTACACAGCTTTAAAACGCTCGCCACTGCGAGCGTTTTTTTAAAGCATGTTTTGAGCTAATTATGAAATTGACCTTAATTGTACGACATTGTATAATTTGCACTCATTTTTTCTCGAGACAAATTAATGCAACTGACCTCTTCTTCAATAATACTGACAATATTACTTGTAGGCTCTGTCACCTATTGGGGCACACTTCCATTCGTCTCAACCGAGAGCAAAACATCAGAATTTCACCAAACAAACAGCTTCAATCCTGATGATATGGTTGAAAAAAGCCCTGCTGGCGAGCTCTATATTAAAGTAAACGCTCTATCTCTTTCCGCGCCAAACAAAGCGATGGTATTAATAGAAACAATAAAAGCGCATAGCCCGCTCTATCAACAACCATTTTATCGAATCCACGCTAACTTTACGCTGGCGCGGATATACCTAAATCAAGGGAAAGCCAATAAATCGTTGGACATTACGTTTGAAGTATTAGAAGACGCAAAAGCTCATAACCTTATTTGGGCAGAAGCAATGGCCACTAAAAATATCGCAACTCAGTACACAAAACGAGGTGAGTTATCAAAGGCTCGAGAGTTATTGGTTCGATCGTTGGAATTGTCTCGTTCGATTAATTATGAACGCTTAACCATGGCCAACTACAACGTGTTAGCGATTGTAAACAGCATTCAAGGCAAACGAAATCAGGCGCTACACTATTATCACAAAGGGCTCGAGATCGCGAAAAACTACCCTGACGATACCACTCAAACTCACATCGTAACTAACCTTGGTTATCTGTATGCTCAATCCAAGAACTGGAAGCAAGCGCTAGAATACACAGACGACGCAATAGAACTCTATAATGCTAGCAATATCGAATCACGCGATGCTTTAGTCGTACCTTACATTACTAAAGCAACAGCTTACATGAACCTAAACGACCTCGATAATGCCAATCGCTATATTGATGCATCGTTCGACATACTGACCGATATTTCACCCACTCGATTAAAAATGATCGCTTACGAAGCACTGTCAAAATTACGGTTTTTGGAAAGCAGGATTAATGAAGCCAAACAAGCAACACTAGAGTGCCTGTCATTGCCTGAGGCAAATAACTTCTTATTAGAGTCTGGCCGCTGCATGAGGCAACAAGCGGAGATTTCGGTCTATTTAGGTCATTACGAACAATCATTAGACGAGCTCCAAAAAGCCCTCTCCTACTACGAATCAGTGCCAAGTGAAGTAGATATCATCGAATCCATTAAAGTACTAGCGGATATTCATGCGAATAAGGGCGATTTTGGCGTAGGCTATATGTACCTAGAAGAGTATCACCAACGAAATAATGAGTTGTTGTTTGGTGAGCGGGAATTCAGTTTTAATCAAATGCAAGAAGCCTATCAAGCCTCAAGAAAAAAAGATGAAATCGCCTTATTGAAATCAGAAAAAGCATTAAGCGAGATCCGAGAACAACAAGATGAACTTCGAATTTACTTATTCATCGCCATTGCAGTTTTAGGTTTTGGCGCCTTTTTGTATCAAAAGAACCGTTCGCATTACTTCGCGGCAATGAATCAGACGCTAACATCATCAAACAAGGAACTCTCTAAAGACGCTCTGCAAGACACGTTAACCGGGTTGCACAACAGACGATTTGTTGAAGCATTTTTAGAAAACATCAATAACGAAACCTATACGAGTTCTGATGATGCACGTTACTCAGTCTGCTTGTTGGATCTTGATCACTTCAAAAAGGTGAACGACACACACGGCCATAATGTAGGTGATGAGGTGCTCATTGAAGCTGGCCGTCGATTAACTCGCCTGATAGGTGATGACGGAATGCTCGCCAGATGGGGAGGTGAAGAGTTTCTTTTCATTATTGAACACAAACAAAGTGATGCCTTCGTACCGTTACTAAACCGAATTACCGATACATTTAGCACCACCCAATTTGCAACTTCCGTTGGGCCACTTGTGATTACCGCTTCGAGTGGTGCGGTAACCAACATGCCACGCACGCTGTTGCTGGCCAATTGGGGAGAGACCCTCAACTTGCAGACAAATTACTTTACCGCGCCAAGCAAGACGGACGAAATCAACTAAAACACCAAGCTTATTTAGATAACGGTCAATAAGTCAGGCTAGTTGATAACCAGCAAAACGTTTCGTGATTCGAATAACTGAAGTTACTCAGCAGACGACTCGCTTATACGTGGGCGTTCGCTTTATTCATCTTGTACTGCTCTGGTGTTATACCAGCGTAACGCTTAAACATGGTAATGAAGGGGCTAGCTTGGTTATAACCCAATAAAAACGCCGCTTCTTTCACTGATATGCCTTTTTGTAACAAGGTTAAAGCGTGCAGGTAACGCATCCTCAAGCGCCATTCCGTAAAACTCATACCCAATTCACTTTGGCAATAACGGGCTACTGTTCTTTCTGTAGTGTGGACGATACTGGCCCATTGCCCCAACGTTTTTGCATCCGTTGGGTTATCTTCTAAGCCATTTAGGATTGGCGACAACACCTTGTGATCACTGGTTGGCAAAAAGTGCTGCTCTGGTTTTGCTAACGACAGTTGATCTAACATCACGTCCATTAAACGACCGTCTGCTGCGGTTTCTGCCATGCGCACACCTCGCACACGAAAGTCTTCAATGATAGCAGTCAGAATCGGTGTAACGCCCAGTAAACAAGTTTGATCAGGTAGTGCCAAGGTTTTGTCATGAGCAATATTCAATGAACAATAATCCACAGGTTTTCGATTAAAACTGTAATGCATCACACCAGCTGGCACCCAGATAGCCAAATGTGGCGGTGCTAAAAACCGGGTACTTTCTGCATTCAACTCCAACATTCCACCTCGTATTATTTGAACCTGCCCCCAAGTGTGAGAATGATTTCTGGTTACTGTGTTTGATAAAAATGCATCAAAATTAAAATACACTGGAGCGGGAAGTTCATCGATCGAAATGGATGGATGAATATTCGCAGTGCTGGCCTTACTCGTTTTTTTCATTCTGTCTGACTTTGCGTCGATGGTGTCCGATTGGAGATATATATTATCAGATTGACGTGACATACTAGCGTCTAGTTCAATTAGTTTGATGGAGTTCACATGATTTATCTATTTCCGCTGTTCACAATTATCATCTGGGGCGGTAACTCCATTGTAAATAAACTTTCCGTAGAGAGCATAGAACCCAGTGCAATGAGCTTCTTTCGTTGGTTTTTTGCTATGCTTTTTCTCTCGCCGTTTGTATTACCATCGATCATCCGATCGTGGAAAACGATTAAGCCTTTCATATTAAAACTTGCTACGCTCGCCTTACTCGGCATGGTTTTAAATCAATCTTTAGGCTACTACGCCGCCCTGACTACCAGCGTATCGAACATGGCATTGATCATTGCACTTGTGCCGTTGATTTCAATATTCATCAGCGTGCCATTATTAGGGAAAAAAATCTCTCCACTTAGTGTTGTGGGTGCGGTTATTTCATTGTCTGGGTTAGCTTTCATGTTAGGCCAAGGCGATATCATGTTTATCTTCCAAAACTCAGTCACGCCTGGTGATGCAATGATGCTGGTCGCTGCGATTGTTTATGCTCTGTATTGCGTGCTGATAAAGAAATGGAAAATGCCGTTAACCAATTGGCAATTCATCTACATGCAAGGTGCCTTTGCAGTACTTATGCTATTCCCATTATGGCTGAGCAGTGATGTATTATTGCCACCGACTGATTCATTACCTTTGGTTGCTTACGCCAGTTTAGCCGCTTCAGTCATTGCTCCGTGGCTTTGGGTAAAATCTATCGATGCAATCGGCGCAGATTCAAGTGCCATGTTCATGAACCTACTTCCAATCATTGCAGTTGCTCTTGCCTCTACATTGTTAGGAGAAAGTATCTCAGAGTTTCATATTATTGGTGGCCTCATGGTGATCTCCGGTGTGGTTCTGGCGCAGATTAAAAAGCGTCAAATCCCTGCGGTCAGTATCCCTTCTACCACGACACAGGCAACGAAGCTTATTTAGCGACGGGCCAATCTTATAGCAACAGACCCATTTCGACGCTATCATCAAATTAGAAAGGCCCGTTACTGAATAAATAACGGGCCTTCTTAATTCATATTGAGCCTTGCGGAACTTGATCACCACGTTGCGGTTATCAATTTAATTAGTCTTCGTCCATCCAGCTCATTTCTGGCAATTCATCTAAATGAGAATTGTAGCGTTTCAAATTAAAAGCAGACTCATTTTTCATGACATCAAAGACTTCTAATGCAAGAGCGCATGCCATCATTTCGATCGCTTCTTCTCTTTTTGTACCTGTCATCATTAAGCGCATAAGTGTTTCTTTTACTTTAATCGGATCACCATCATTTAGTTGATTTTCCACTATCTCGCGAAGATCGTCTCCGCTCATTACGCTGTCTTGTTCGGTCGTCATTGTTATTCTCATATACAGTTGAATATGCGATTGTAACAGAGCGGTAGTTTAGGTTCTATGCCATACCGAATCATCAGAAAAAAGTTCACATGCGCTATATTCAATCTGACTAAGTTGGTATAAACTTACATTTGAAATGCACCTTAATAAGTAAATGTAATGCAACGTTCATCGATATTAGTGAAGTCTCTAAATACAGAATTCAACACTGTTTCTGCAATGGTAGAGATTTACTGTAAAGCACATCACAATACACATAGCTTATGCAGCGCCTGCTCTGAGCTAATTGCCTATGCTGAAACCAAACTCGACCGTTGCCCTTACGGTGATCAAAAACCAACATGTAATCGTTGCCCTATTCATTGCTACAAACCTGAGCCTAAAGAACAAATGCGCTTGGTGATGCGCTACTCGGGGCCAAGAATGCTGCTGCATCATCCGTTTCTCGCAATTCGTCACTTAATTCATGAGAGAAAGCCAGCGCCTGAGAGTGTGCCACGTAATAATTCAAATCGATTTAAACGCAAAGACAACTCACCTACTAAAAATTAACGTTGTTGGTCTCTCTTTAAGAGAAATCACGCTTTAAAAGAAATCACGTTACGGCAATTAAAAGTAAGCGGAATAACTTAAATTCATTTCTGTTGCTATATCGTGATTTAAAGCAAATCGAACATCCCATTCCTGGCTATCTCCAAACCGGTTATCCCACTTTACGGCCACTTTTTTTGTCGACGTGCTGCCAAATGTGGCTGAAGGCGTTATCGTTAAATAGGTCTTCCAGATCTCACTTGCTGTATAAAGAGCGCCAAACTCTACGCCGATTCCTGTGTCTTCTAACTCGGTAAAATCTGCCCTAAGTTGTGGCAGCGCATAAAACGAAATGCCACCAAAACCGTGTCTTGCCCACCCCATACCAGCATAGAGCCGAATTCTTTCATCGTTGTTTGTGGACAGGTCTTTTTGTTCAATGGTTAAACGGCCATTCCATGCCCAGCGCCGGTCTTTGAATAGATCGACGTGAAGTAAATTCAAAGTCGTCACGTTAAATAAGTCAAACTTGCTAAGCCACGCCTCGCCATGCGTAAACTTGATTTCGGTTTCAAAAAAAACGGCATTAGAATCTTTATAGCGAGCAGCTTCTTTGGCTAAGAAATCGTAGTAACCAGCACGGTAACTCAACGTTCCTATACCCGTAAACTCACTGCTGTAACCCAAGCTAATATTAATTCGATTTGGATTCTGTGCTTCATGCGGCGGCTGATTGACATTACTTTTCCATTTGATGTCAGCAACGGGAAGTTTCAAACTCTCTAACATTAACAAGCGTTTCGACGCCTTAGCTGCTTCGTCATTACGCTCAGTAATCGCCAGTTCATAATAATCAAACAATAAACTGATGATTCTGTGCTTCTCATCATCATTTAGGGTTGAGAACTCGTCACCACGTAACGTTTGGTTGTCATCAACAATCAATTGTGTGATCTGTTGTTGCTTAGTAGAGAGATCTTGATATTTGTCGTGAATTCGCGTGTATTTGGATTCGCGCCGGGTAATAGTTCGAATCAAAGGTTGGCCATTGTGTTCGATATCTTGCAGGTGTTTAAATATATCGAGTGGCATATCCCATGGTTGAAACGACGTTAATAAGCCCAACTCGTCATCGAGCACTATTTCAATAAACTTCGCCATTTCGGTAGAGCAATTACCACTTAGGAACAAATAGGTGAACTTAACGTCAGACAACTCCCAAAGGTGCGCTTCAAGCAGGGACACTTCACTGGCGCTCAGGTTGAGCTCATATTCCCACAACTCCCGTTGTTCATTTTCGGCATAGCCGTATTCAAGTTTATAATATTCAGCGTCGCTGTAACTCGCGTCATAACCGCCAAACAAACCATAGGTTACGTATTTAACTGGGTTATCATCCCTTGAGGCGTCTGCACCAAAATTGATACTGCGATCTAACAATGGTGAATCAGAGATTTTCCCTCCTTTCTTCATATTCAACTTCATGAGCAAATGACCAAAAAATGAAGCTGGGTTACCCAAATAACCAGTGACAAATATTAGGCTGATCGATTCAGTTTTGTTTTCCTTTTTCCAGGCTTCAAAATTAGGGCAAATAACTGGATTGTCCAGCCAACTGGTTCCCAAGATGCTATCCAACCACAATCTTCGGGCTGGAAATCGGCACTGAGCATGAAGGTTTATATCGCCCTTTACTGGCTGATTCATGCTGTTGATGGTCGCGAGTAGTTCCAATTCAGGGTAACGGGCCCCCTTTTCACTAAGAAAAAACTCAGAGCTATTAATGTCACTCTGTGAGCCAGTAAAATGAAGTAATTTGTTCCATTGGCTACTTCGCGCTATATCTGAAATGGATGAGGAAGAGGACAGCTTGGTATTTGCTGCGTGTACCATTGGTGTAATAATCACAGCGTTCACCGCTATTATTGCAACCAACAGCAGACTAAAGCGTCTGCCATATTTACCTACAACTAACGTGAGACAAAGAGAAAGCGCAGGGACTGGCCATGCGCTTTGATCAATTACTGGTAGCTAAACCGCGTTGCATTGAGCTGAATAGCGATTGACATTCTTTTCTACTAACAAGAAGTAAGCTTCTGCTTTTTCGTTTTGAGGCTTGGAAGCGTAGTCAGCTTCAACCACCATACCACCAAAATCACTACGAATACTTTTTACTACTTCAGTTCGTGTCAATGCATCACATTCGAAGATATCCAGCATCGCCATTAGATGTTCACCTTGACCTTGCGCGGTGTCCTCTTCTAGACGTGGGTAGGTGTCATTAATGAAATTTGCTGCTGCCCAAAAAGGCCCACCACACGTTCCCGGAGATAAAGAATTGGATGTCGTTGCGGTTGTACCCAAATCCCAAGTCACGTTTGTCGTAATCGCCAGGTAGCCGTTCCATGTCGGACCCGCAATCCAGTGACCAATACCACAGCTCTTCCAAAGGTTTGCATAAGAAGGGGTTGCTGCCATTATCAGAGCCACTGCCAAAAGAATTTTTTTCATTCTATTATCCATAATTCATAGGTTATCAATAAGCTGCTTCCATCCTAAATTCGATTGTTCGACCGAGCAGCACTGTTAAGTATAGGACAACATTTAATTTTTATGCGTTGGCTTGAGGCTCAAATAAGCTCGTTCTAATAATTTAGCGCTTCTTTTTCTCGGTGTCTGCGTCGGATAAACGCCCCAAAGGCGACGAGTACGGATACGACACCAAGGCTTCCAGCGCTTTCTTCCGTCGCTTGACTCGTACCAAATTCGAGATTAGATACACCATTTACTGTGTGTTTAGCAGCAACGGCACCGCTCACTACACTTTGTATCCAACCGGTATAATCGAGAACTTCAGTAAACACCCCTTGTGATAATGAGCCAGCATGCCCACAGGTTCCTGGGCCAAAACTCGCGATGCCGACTTGCCTGAAGACATTCCCATCAAACCAAAGTAACGGACCGCCCGAATCTCCTTGGCATATGCCATTTCTTAACCCGGTTAAACTACTGTAATCCCCTTGGGTACAAAGATGGCTGTTGTTTATTGCCCCAAACGTACTGCAAGCGCTTGCGGATAAATAATTGACTTGGGTTTGTAGTAAGTCGAGAGAGCTATCGACATTACTCGCTGTGTTACCATGCCCTATAGCGGTAAATACTGCATTGCTCACCCTGTAGTTTGAGTCATCCCCAGATTTTGGTAATCTGACATAGTTGCTGGACGGTATATTTTGAATCTCTGATGCGAGCTTTATGATGGCGATATCATTGGCCCAGAGGTAGGTTGCGCCACCTCGATAATCGTCACGAAAATAGAAGCTTTCTGCTGGGATTTTTTGTGCCGACCAAAAATCACGTTCATTTTGAAGTTGTAAGACCACGGTCGTATGATCGTTATAATCGGCATCTTGCACGCAGTGTGCCGCCGTCATAACATGCCACGAATCTAATATTGACGCGCCGCAATAGTTCCCATAATACCCATAATCTGTACGACGATCGTAATACAAGCTCGCCATGTACGGGTAATTGGAGATTGAGGCTGTGTGTCCATTTACGATCATGGGCACCGCCTCAAATTCTGCAGCAACGGTTACTTTTGTAATGCAAAGAAATACGACACTTAGGAACCATTTGTTCATGTATCCCCCTTGTACGATAAACGCGAGATTGAGGAGTGCAACTGAGTCAAAAGCCAGAGTATTTTCTTTTTAGTCTAGAAGAGATATGAGGTTTATGTGAAGCAGATCAAAAAAAACCGCCTGAGGCGGTTTTGGGAGGAAATGACAACTAAAAGCTATTTCTATTTGTTTTTTCGACTTAAGCCCGCAATAAAGAGCATGAGAATGCCGAAAGTTCCAAATGAACCACCGTTATCCGTCTGGTAGTTTTTGAACTTAGTTTTCGCTTCATCAGTTACAGTAAATGAAGGCGAAACTTTTCCAGAGGTAACGTCATCGATCCAAGCCTGATAAGCTAATATCTCAGTGTATGCACTAGCATAATTGTATGGATTACCGCTTACTGGGTCATTAACTAAGCCGCAATCTTTCACAGCGTAACTTGCAACGCCAATTTGTTTGTACTTCCCATTATCTAGCCACAATAACGGGCCACCAGAGTCTCCACTACATGCTGAACTGTACTTACCGTCAGACTTTATGTCAGACAAAACACAAAGTTTTTTGCTTCCAGTAGAGCCGTGGCTATTACATGAGGGTGTATAAATCATGACGGCCTGTTCTAACTGTTTGGCAGTATCCGCTGTAATACCCCCACCTAAAGTTTGATTTTTTCCATGCCCAATAATAAGTAACTGTTCAGAATTACTGCGGTACGAATTTTTGTCGCTAGCTACATTATTAGACACATAGTTTGCTTGCGATACTTGACTTGTCGGTAGAGGAGACGCCAGTTTAATTAATGCGATATCATTAGGGAAAAAATCAGAGTTACTATCGACATAATCAGGATGTCGATAAACTTCTTTCACAGGGATGGCTAACTCTGTCTGGTATCCACCTTGGACACCCGCTTCCTCGTATTGAACGCCCGTAGCTACCTTCAAGAATAAATTTTGAAACGAGTCGTTTGCCTCGCTAACACAATGGGCCGCTGTCAATACAAACTCTTGATTATAAATTGTGGCACCACATATGTTGCCATAGTAGTTTGATTCGGAAATACGATCGAAGTACAGACTAGCAAAGTATGGATAATTACTTACGTCTGCATGATCGCCATTAATTATTGCTGGTGCAATACTAGAACTATTTGGTGCATCACTTGCTACTGCTACATTCGACATGGCAAACAGAATAGTAGAAAGTATGAAGTTCCTTTTTTTTAACATCAGTTTATCCTTTCAAGCCTTTTAATCGCATCCTAGCATCAATACTGATTATACTTCTGTGTGATTATGCGTATTCCATAAAAAAACTCGCCAACTGGCGAGTTTTCAAGCGATGATTAGCAAGTAATATTATCCGCGGAAGTATCTTTGTGGCACAAACGGCATCTTTTCAACCGTCATTGGCAGCTTTTTACCACGAACTTCAGCAAATACTTCAGTACCAATTACAGCAAATTCAGTTTTAACGTAACCCATAGATACCGGTTTGCCCGCTGTTGGTCCAGCAGTACCACTGGTTACTACGCCAATTTCGTTATCCGCAGCGTCGAACAGTTTTGCCCCTTCACGCACAGGCGCTTTTGTCTGACCAACTAAACCAATACGTTTACGCGTCACGTTCTTCGTTGCGATTTGGTCAAGGATGATATCGGCTCCTGGGAAACCACCCGCACGCTCACCATCAGTGCGACGGATCTTGCTGATCCCCCACAGTAAGCTGCCTTCGACTGGAGAGGTTGTTGTGTCTAAGTCGTGGCCGTACAAGCACAATCCGCATTCAAGTCGAAGCGAGTCACGAGCACCTAGGCCAATCCATTCTACTTCTGCAAATTCAGTTAACGTACGAGCCAGTTCTTCTGCTTTGTCGTTAGAAACTGAGATTTCGTAACCATCTTCACCCGTATAACCAGAACGGCTAACCAAACACGTTTCACCAACCAACTCAATTTCACGCGTATCCATAAAGACCATGTCAGCAACTTCAGGGTTCAACTTAGCCAAAACCTGCGCAGCCTTTGGTCCTTGAAGTGCAAGTAGAGCGCGGTCTTCTATCACTTCCATTGTGACCGAGTCAGGTAAGTTTGCTTTCAGATGCGCAATGTCTTGTTCTTTACACGCGGCATTAACAACAACAAACAAATAGTCACCAAAATTGGCAACCATTAGGTCATCCATGATGCCACCGTCTTCATTGGTGAAGAAAGCGTATCGTTGATTACCTTGTGGTAAGTCGATGATATCTACAGGAACCAGTGCTTCTAATGCTTTTGCAGCATCCGAACCGTGTAAGCGTAACTGCCCCATGTGGGACACATCAAACAAACCAGCTGAATCACGCGTATGTAAATGCTCTTTCTTTACACCTAGTGGATACTGTACCGGCATATCGAAACCGGCAAAAGGCACCATTTTAGCACCAGCTTCTACGTGTAATTCGTGAAGTGAAGTCTTGTTGAGTACTGTCATTCTATTCTCCATATCGTCAGTTTCTACTGCGCGATGATTCAGTTGGTCTTTCCAATAAACCGCTAGCGTTTCCGATAGTAGATAATGTTTACTCGATTGGAAACCGACAATTGCCTTGCAACCATCACAATGTGATCTTTAACAAGTTTATTACAGGTGTTAACGTGATATTTCAATCATAAAAACGAAAAAAACGTTTTCACATGGTCAAAAAAGCCGCATAGAAAACGTTTGCCTTTACTATAGGAAACTTGATTAAAAATGCTATTTTGCCGTCACCCAAAGAATGTGAGCGTCTTCTTCACTCGTCGACACCAACATGTGGCCCATGTTTGCATCATAATAGACACTGTCTCCCATCTTTAACGGAACCGGTTCGTAAAACTCGGTATAGAGCAACACTTCCCCCTCAAGAATCAACAGAAACTCTTCGCCATCATGGCGCACCCAATCAGAATAATCATCGAAGTTTCTCGCGTGAATTCGACTCTTAAAGGGCATCATCTTTTTATTCGATAACTGAGTGGCTAACAACTCATGTTCATAGGTCGGTGTTGGGTGCGGTTTCCCTTGCCCTGACAGAGTCACATCCCTTCGACCTGTAGCCACCTTTTTTCTAGGTGGTTCAAATAGTTGTGGCATATCTATATTAAGACCACCCGCCAACTTTTGCATCGCCTGAAAGGTTGGTGAAATCTGTTCATTTTCAATTTTCGAGAGTGTCGAACGCGCAAGACCGGTACGTTTACTGGCGTCTTCTAACGTCAGTGATAATTCCATACGAATCTCTTTAATTCGCTTACCTAACTTTAACGGCTCAATACTTTCTTGTTGCTGTTCTTTGGCTAACGTTAATGATGGGTATTCATCGTGCATGTCTTCAGACATAAGTCCCTCTATTTTTTGTTTCCTGATCCGCTTATTTCATTGTGCACAGAGTCGCCTGAACATAAAAGTAGCAGAGGGCAAATAAAGAGTGCGCTAGGTAACAAAACAGGAAATCGTGTTTCCTATAGGAAATTTTTGGTTGAATGTGCCTTCGACAAGCGCTATGTTACAACCTTGTTAGCCGTTCAACGATTTCATTTGTGTTCAGATCACCCATTCAGGGACGCGGTAGAAGAAAATTAGCAAACGTTTATATGCATAACGCAGAGTGTTTAACGATTTTCAAATCCGTAGATGTCAGGCAAATGAAATAACAAAGAATTACGCCCATATGGTGACGCATACTTCACCCTATGCCGAATAACAAAAGGAAGATCGTATTCCTATCAATGATCAAAGAATCAAGCGAATACGAACCAGCTATAAGGTCCCTACAATGACTCAATCTTTCAAAACACATAACTTAGAAAATTTCTTCTCGACCAACCTCGCTGCCACTGACGATGCCGTTTTTGCAGGTATTCAAGCTGAACAAACTCGCCAAAATGAACAAATAGAATTAATCGCCTCAGAAAACATCGTGTCAAAAGCGGTGATGCAGGCGCAAGGCACTTGTTTAACAAACAAATACGCTGAAGGTTATCCTGGTCGTCGCTATTATGGTGGATGCGAGCATGTTGATTCTGTAGAGACCATTGCGATTGAAAGAGTGAAGAAGCTATTTCGCTGTGAATACGCCAACGTTCAACCTCATTCAGGCGCTCAAGCTAACGGAGCAGTCATGCTGGCTTTGTTACAGCCTGGCGATACGATCTTAGGTATGTCGCTAGACGCTGGCGGCCACTTAACTCATGGCGCAAGACCTGCACAGTCAGGCAAGTGGTTTAATGCAATTCAATATGGTGTAGACAAAGATACCCTTGAAATTGACTACGAAGCGGTTCGCGAGTTAGCGATAGAGCATAAGCCTAAGCTCATTATTGCCGGCGGAAGCGCGATCCCTCGTAAAATTAACTTCGAAAAATTCCGCGCTATTGCAGATGCAGTAGACGCGTTGTTGATGGTTGATATGGCACACATCGCAGGCCTAGTTGCTACTGGCGCGCATCCTAGCCCTATCCCATTTGCTGACGTTGTTACATCCACAACGCACAAAACATTGAGAGGCCCTCGCGGTGGTCTGATCCTGACCAACGATGAAAGCACGATTAAAAAGATCAACAGTGCGGTTTTCCCAGGCCTCCAAGGCGGCCCACTGATGCACGTTATCGCTTCTAAAGCCGTCGCCTTTGGAGAAGCATTAGGCCCTGACTTTAAAAACTACATCAATACGGTTATCTCAAACGCTAAAGTACTCGCGGAAGTGCTTCAAGCACGCGGTTGTGACATTGTCACTGGCGGTACCGATACCCACTTGATGCTGGTTGATTTAAGACCTAAAGGATTGAAAGGTAACCAAGTTGAAGAAGCACTTGAACGTGCCGGGATCACATGTAACAAAAATGGCATCCCATTTGACTCAGAGAAACCTATGATTACTTCGGGGATTCGTTTAGGTACACCAGCGGGAACCAGTCGCGGATTCGGCAATGAGGAATTCAAACTCATTGGTGAGTGGATCGGCGACGTGCTGGATGGCCTTGTTGAACACCCTGAGGGCAACGCTGACGTTGAAAAACACGTAAAGAACCAAGTTCAACAGCTTTGCCTTAAGTTCCCTCTTTACCAATAAATTTTAATTACACGTTACACAAATATTTTTGGAGATAAAGCAATGGATAAAACACTGAAGTTTACCGAAAGTCACGAGTGGGTTCGCGATAACGGCGACGGTACTGCAACGATTGGTATTTCTGAGCACGCACAGCAAATGCTGGGTGACGTTGTGTTTGTAGACCTTCCTGATACTGACGATGAGCTTGAAGCAGGTGAAAACTTTGCATTGGTTGAGTCAGTAAAAGCCGCTTCAGACATTTATGCACCAATCACAGGTGAAGTTGTTGAAATCAACGAAGAGTTAGAAGACAGCCCTGAGCTTATTAACGAAGAACCGTACGAAGGCGGTTGGATCGTTAAAGTAAAACTCAGCGACCCTTCTGAGCTAGAAAACCTAAAAGACGCTGAAGAGTATGAAAACTCTTTGGAAGACGAATAAGCACATTCGATTCTGGTAGATTAAGATATGACAGAGCTACTTCAACACCTAAGCACGGATAACGAATTCATCGGTCGCCATAACGGACCTAATGATTCAGAGCAACAACAAATGCTTGCAGCGATTAACGCAGTAAGTATGGACGCCCTTATTGAAGAAACCGTCCCGGCTCAAATTCGTCTAGAAACACCAATGAATACGGCTCCTGCAATGAGCGAAGCCGACATGCTGACTGTAATGAAACAGTTTGCGAACCAAAATCAGATCAAACGTACTTTCATTGGCCAAGGGTATTACAATACCTTCACGCCAAATGTCATCTTACGTAATGTTCTTGAAAACCCAGGATGGTACACGGCGTACACGCCATACCAACCAGAGATCTCACAAGGTCGCCTTGAAGCCTTGCTCAATTACCAACAAATGGTGATGGATCTTACAGGGATGGAAATCGCAAATGCTTCTCTTCTTGATGAAGCAACAGCAGCCGGCGAAGCCATGACTTTATGTCAGCGTGCTGGAAAAAGTAAAAGCAACGTGTTTTTCGTTGCTGATGACGTTCATCCACAAACGTTAGAAGTTGTAAAAACACGCGCTGAATTTATTGGTTTTGAGGTGGTGACTGGCTCTGTCGATTCCTTGCCAGAACACGATGTATTTGGTGCATTATTGCAATACCCTGGTACCACAGGTGAAGTGCGCGACTTAAGCGACGTTATTGCACAAGCACAAGCGAAAAAAACACTAGTAACCGTTGCAACCGACCTACTCGCCTCTGCTTTATTGAAACCTGCAGGTGAAATGGGCGCAGATGTTGTAATCGGGAGTGCGCAACGTTTTGGTGTCCCTATGGGCTACGGCGGTCCTCACGCTGCGTTCATGGCAACCAAAGAAAAACATAAGCGAACCATGCCTGGCCGTGTTATCGGTGTATCTATTGATACCAAGGGTAACCAAGCTCTTCGCATGGCAATGCAAACTCGTGAACAACATATTCGCCGTGAAAAAGCGACATCGAATATCTGTACTGCTCAAGCATTACTGGCCAACATGGCTTCATTCTTCGCGGTGTATCACGGTGAAGAAGGTTTGCGAACTATCGCTCGTCGTACGCACCACATGACGGCAATTCTAGCAGCTGGCCTGACCAAATCTGGTTACGAACTGGCGCACAACAGCTTCTTCGATACGTTAACCATTAATACGGGTGACAAGTCGCAAGCGTTATATCAAAAAGCACAAAGTGCAGACATCAACCTGCGTAACCTGAATACTCAATTGGGTATCAGCTTTGATGAAACCACGACGATAGCCGATATTGACGCTCTATTTGCTGTGTTCGGCGTAAATGAAAACGCTAAAGCGCTTTCAACAGATATCAGTTCTAATGAGTTGGCTGCGATTCCAGAAACACTTCGTCGCGAAACTCGTTACCTAACCCATCCAGTATTCAATACGCATCACAGTGAAACACAAATGATGCGTTACCTTAAGAAGCTGGAAAATAAAGACTTCTCTTTAACTCACGGTATGATCCCACTAGGAAGCTGTACCATGAAGTTGAATGCGGCAGCTGAAATGATCCCTGTGACTTGGCCTGAATTTGGTTCAATTCACCCGTTCGCACCATTAGAACAAGCGGCGGGCTACACTGCCCTTGCGCAAGATCTAAAAGAAAAACTGTGTGAAATTACGGGCTACGACGATTTCTCACTGCAACCTAACTCTGGTGCTTCTGGTGAATACGCAGGTTTGATTGCGATTCAACGTTACCACCAAAGCCGCGGTGAAGGTCATCGTAATGTCTGTTTGATCCCAAGCTCTGCGCACGGTACAAACCCTGCTACGGCCTCTATGGTATCAATGAAAGTAGTTGTGGTTAAATGTGATGAAGATGGCAACATCGACATGACTGACCTAGCTGCCAAGATTGAGAAGCATCAAGAGAACCTATCAAGCATCATGATCACTTATCCATCTACTCACGGCGTGTACGAAGAACAAGTACAAGAAGTGTGTGAAATGGTTCATGCTGCTGGCGGTCAAGTTTACCTTGATGGTGCTAATATGAATGCTCAAGTTGGCCTTACTAGCCCAGGCTTCATCGGCTCAGACGTATCGCACTTAAACCTACACAAAACGTTTTGTATTCCACATGGTGGCGGCGGTCCTGGTATGGGGCCAATCGGTGTAAAATCACACCTAGCGCCGTTCTTGCCAGGTCACGTTGAAAATGGTGTTGTTGGTGAAGACTATGCCGTTTCAGCCGCTGATTTAGGCAGTGCGTCTATCTTGCCGATATCTTGGGCTTACATAGCGATGACCGGCAGCGAAGGATTAACTGACGCGACGAAAGTAGCGATTCTGAATGCTAACTACGTCATGGAGCGCCTACGCCCACACTACCCTGTTCTGTACCGTGGTACTAATGGACGCGTTGCGCACGAATGTATTATCGACATTCGTCCGCTAAAAGAAGACACAGGTATCAGTGAAGAAGACATCGCTAAGCGTTTAATGGATTACGGTTTCCACGCGCCGACTATGTCATTCCCAGTGGCTGGCACACTCATGGTAGAACCAACAGAATCTGAAGATCTTGCCGAGCTAGATCGCTTCTGTGAAGCCATGATTGCCATTCGCAACGAAATGAACAAAGTCAAAAACGGCGAATGGCCACTAGAAGACAACCCGCTTGTAAACGCACCGCACACACAAGTTGACCTTTCAAGTGCAGAGTGGGCACACCCATACTCACGTGAAGAAGCCTGTTTCCCAAGCGCACAAACCAAAGCGTCTAAGTACTGGCCGACAGTAAACCGTGTCGACAACGTTTACGGCGACCGTAACCTAATCTGTTCATGCCCTAGCATTGATAACTACGAAGACTAGTTCTAGCGTTGATTGATCACAGATAACTAAGTTGGAAGCTCATAACTAAATTTGCAACTAACTTAAATAACAAAAGGCGAACCAAGTGGTTCGCCTTTTTGATTTCTTAAATGCAGAGTGGTACTCGTTATTTGTTCAGTTGCTCTTTTGCAGCTTCAACTTTAGAGAAATCTAGGCCTAACTCTTCTACTGCTTCTTTAATAAGTACAGGGTTTTGCATGACCTGCCCCATTAACAGTTGAAGCTTTTCTTGAGGTAAGCCAAGTTGGCTGATCGTTGCCATAGCTGCGAGAGGGTTTTCTGTCAGTGTCTTGAACAATTCACTGATTTGCTGGTCGCTAATATTATTTTCTTTCAATATCGCTAGAATCGGGTTCATTTTATTGCCTTAAACTTATAAAAATAATAGTGGCGTAGTCTATCATTAGGCTCAACTTCGTTATACTCGCAGGCGTAATTTTTCCGTTAATGCACCCCTACGTGCCCCTGATGCAACAGATCGAACGAGCATTCTACACGGTTACGGCCGTTTTCTTTCGCTTTGTACATCGCTTGATCGGCTCTTGCAATTATTGAAATTAGGTCATCTCCCGGGGACAACTCCGCAATACCAAAGCTTGCCGTGACCTTAATGTTGGCACTCTTAATGACCATTTTCTCTTCTATTTTATTTTTCAGCTTCTCGGCAAGAATTTCTGCCCTGTCTAATGTGTTTGGGCAGATAATTACGAATTCCTCGCCACCATAACGAAACAGTAGATCTTCTTTGCGAATATTCTTCAGTAATAAAATGGAAAACGTCGAGAGAATGAGATCGCCTTTATTGTGACCAAGAGTGTCGTTAAGTACTTTGAAATGATCGAGATCTAGCATAATCACAGACAACGGAAGTTGATGTCGATAAGCTCGAGATATTTCAATTGGCGCTAATTCACTTAGCGCCCTGCGATTATAGGCACCCGTTAGATCGTCTTTTCGGGCTTGCTTGCCTAGCTTTTTCTCTAATCTAGCGCTGATCATCCAAAGCAGTCCAAAGCTACTCGTTACAATAAGCAAATCGAGTATGATAAATGCGAGCTGATGAACGCTACCCGCAGACATAAATTCGACAAGTTCACGTTGGCCCGTTGACCATAGCGCCCTAAAAACAAAGTAAATGGCGGACAATGCAAACGGAATAAGGGTCATCCACTTTGCAATGCCTAACTCTTTTACTTTTCCTCTTAATAGGTTCCATGTACATAAACCTGACTGCAACGCCACAGCAAGGCTCATCCATACTAGTCGATGGAGTAATGAAGGCTCTACGTAAGTGTAATAAATGAAAATGGCGATTAAGCATGTGAGCAGTCCTAGGGAAATGTAACCGACTCGTCCAGATAGCCCGCTAAACAACTCCAAACCCAATCCAATGAGTATGTAACCTAAATATATCAATGAATTTGCAACAATAATCGACATTAAATCTGAAACAAAGCCCCTCATGCTTAGTAGAAAAAAGCCCAGGCCAATACATAAAAGGCCAAGCGCGTAGTGTTTTATGCCTCGATTACTCTTCTGAATGAAGGACAAAAAAAGAAACCCTATTCCAAACACAAACGATAGCAATACGGTTATAAACGAAAGCGTTCTAATGTCTAACTGAAATATATCCACTGTTTCCCTTATGAGACGTACATGTGAAATAGCGCTAATAATGACTATGGGGTTGTTAAATAAGCGATCCTTAATTAAAAGTAGCCCATGTTAGGCCTATTACCCAACTTTCACTTTTCTTATAAAATCTAAACCCCATCACAATATGTAGGCCTGCCCGTGAAGTACATTCAAAACTTTGTTGCCAAAACGTTAAGGCACATTGGAGGTGCCAGCCTGAATTAGGTGCACCTCATTTATTAAATGGAGAGGATAATGCCAAATAACTCATTACTGTTAAAAAGATTAGACGAAATTGGAACGTCACTGAAAGACTCAGGTAAAGCACTAGCACTGCTCGGGCTTGGCTCGGTAGGAACAGAAACGCACAGGTTAGATAACTACTCTGATCTCGATTTTTTCGTCATTGTAAAACCTAATCAAAAACAGGTGTTCTTAGAGAGTTTATGGTGGCTAGAGAGCGTGCAAGACATCAGTTATCAAGTAAGAAATACTGTAGATGGATACAAGGTGCTAATGAGTGACGATATCTTCTGCGAGTTTGCGGTCTTTGAAGCCGATGAGCTCGATAACATTCCTTTCACTGCTGGGCGATTAGTATGGCAAGACAGTCAGTTTGACGATGCATGTTGCACGCCTAAGAATTGCCCCGAACCTCAAGACACAACGGATCTAGATTGGGTACTTGGTGAAGCCTTAACTAATTTATACGTCGCTATTTGCCGATATAGCCGAGGAGAAAAGCTCTCCGCGATGAGGTTTTGTCAGTCATTTGCACTTGACCGCTTAATTGACCTTGTTAATCGAATAGAGACTCCGAAAGACGGTAACATTGATGTCTTTGTTGCAGACAGGCGCTTAGAGAATCGATATCCAAACTTCGCACAGTCGCTCCCTACCTTTGCGCAAGGATATGAACGCACGCCCCAATCCATCTTAGCTCAACTTGATTTTCTCGATACCCATTTTAACGTGAATCCAGCAATGCGTTCATTGATCGTAAAGCTATGTAGCGCAAAGAGTTAACGGCCTCATGATGATAGATAACGCTTATCCTCACGACAAACATCCTGATTAGGACTCTTTAACGAGTTCTGGTCAAATACGCGCATAGAAGATGGTTCTATATTATTCTCATGTAGGTATTAAGATGTTTGCTATTGATGATGTTGTTGTCGCGACTAAGGGCGTTGAGCTAGGTCCTATGATTGTTGTTGGTTTAAGTGCAGGTGGCTATTATGCGCATGTTCTAGTAAACGGCATGACACTAACATACCCTTCACTAGATTTGAAAAAAGCTTAAGCGCCCGCTTGGCTCATCCAATAAGGGTGACATTCTCGTTACCCTTTATTGCTATTACTGCTTGTGCCAATGGCTATCTTTTCGCCCTACGAAATTCAGTAAGCGTTCTCCCTACGCGTTGCTTAAACTGACCCGATAAATGCTGTTGCGACGAAAACCCACAAAGCTGTGCCAGTTCCGCGAGTGGTACATCACTGTTTGCTAACAAGTGCTTCGCGAGTTCTATTCGACGGCCAATCACATACTGATGTGGCGTGACGTTAAAGCTAGCCTTGAACATCCGTGCAAAATGAAATTCGCTTAGTAGGGTCAGGCCGGCGAGGTCAGCCAAACTAAATGCGCCTATCAGGTTCGCTTCAATGAAATCACTTACTCGTCGTTGATTAACCGGTGACAGCCCGCCAGATCTCTTTGGCAATGCGACTGGCTTGTGACAATATTGGCGAACTAAATGCAGCAAAAGCATTTGTTGAGCATGCGAAACCATCAATTTATCCGCAGAGTTTTCCCAGTCAAGCTTCAGCATGGTCTCTCGAACTAACTGAGTAACAAACGGGTCATCGACAAATGTGACTTCGTTAAGCTCGATATGTCGTCCTTCCTTATCAAACACTTGCTCAGCAAAATTTTGTAAATTGGCTTGCTCAAAATAGAAATGGAAAAATCGGAAATGAGTAGAGAAAGACCAGTCCGAGCGGTGGTCTTGCGGCATTAAACACAACTTGTTCGGTTCGCCTGAAATATTACCAGCAGACATCACTCGTTGGGTGTTTTCTCCGCCTTGCAGGTAATAACTGAGCGTGTGGTGGCCAGGTTTGTCATAAGTTGCGCTACCATGGCTATTACTCCAGACAGCCGAACCCATGCCGTTGTCAAGCCACATCTCGTTATGTAGCGTTGCCGTATTATTTGACAGGACGTTAAATACGCGCTGTTCTTTTTCATCCTGAGAAGATCCGTTTCTCATTCATTCTCCTGCTGATTAACCAGCTCATGCATTCTTCATACTTAGTACGAATATACTCGTTTGAACCGAGCTTTAACACACTACGCATTAGAAAAGCGCAAGAATCTATAAAAACCACAAGATCTAGGAATAAGCATCGTTAGCCATACAGTAATCTATATTTTCATTGCTACACAAAGGAGTGACATGATGAATGGAATACTATACGCAGCCACCGTTTTAATCTGGGGTTCCACATGGCTCGCCATTGCGTACCAATTAGGAGACGCCCCTGTCGTCGTATCCGTTGGGTGGCGGTTTGGCTTAGCGTCGATCGTACTCTTTGCGCTTCTAATATGGCGGAAGTCCTTGCCTTCACTTTCGATGCGAAATCATAAAATGGCGGTCTTAGTAGCCTTATGTCTGTTTTCTAACAATTTCTTATGCTTTTACATGGCGACTCAATACCTTCCCAGTGGCCTAAATGCCGTTGTATTTTCTCTCGCCCCGATCCTGAATGCGCTTAATTTATGGATGCTTGAAAAACGCAAACCAACACCGATTTTTATACAAGGTGCTTTGATGGGCTTCGTTGGCGTCGTGCTTCTGTTTGCGTCGCAGTTTCTCCATGCAAAAATGGACTGGTCTATTTTACTTGGCTTATCTTTAAGCCTAATTGGAACTTACTTTTTTTCATTGGGAAACATGGTTTCAGCTCGTGCTCAAAACAATAACATGCCCCTGCTTCCTACAACCGCATGGGCAATGGGATATGGCGCCATTTATTTGTTCGCCATTGCATTGGTGATGGGCGAGTCGTTAATGGTGAGCACATCGCCTATTTATCTGAGTGCGCTGATTTACCTCGCCATTGTTGGCTCCGTCATTGGCTTTAACACTTACCTCGCTTTAGTTGGACGCATTGGCGCAGGAAAAGCAGCGTATTGCACCGTGCTCTTCCCACTCGTTGCCCTATCTCTTTCAACAGTATTCGAAGGTTACCAGTGGAGCCCGCTTTCTATTTTAGGCGTCTTTTTAGTCATTGGCGGTAACCTGCGCGTTTTTGGGCTCCCGGAACCCGTGAAGCGCTGGGTACGATCAAACGCAAACGCCAATTCTGGTTGAGAATTGACTCAAGAAAATGATGTCATAGAGCGAAATTAGTTGTCTGATTTGCCTGAAACAAAGAGATAGACTGCCTCTTTAGGCTCTGCCAACCTTTTTCCTTGTCTAGTGGTTCGGATGCTAAGATCACATTCTTCTCATCCAATTTTACGAATACCGTCGGTGGATTATCGTCGGTACTGTATCGCACGACCCAGAGTTGGGCGCCATCAGAAATACAGATGGAGGCTTTAAATGGGTCACTGATCCCCTTAGAACGACAGGTTTGCTCTATTTCGTTGATGGTTACACGTATAGCTTCGACTGGATCTTGAATTAGGCCATTTTTTAGCATGAGAAGAAAAATCAGCTCGCTATCAGTTGTACCTAACCGCTTCAAATAAAGCGCTTCAGGTAAAGAGCGCTCGAGTTCAAACTTAACTGAGTCAAAGTCACCAATTTGGCCGTTATGCAGAAACATCCAATTATCGTGAACAAATGGGTGACAATTCGCTCTGGATACCTGAGCGCCGGTAGAAGATCGCACATGAGCCATAAAGCGGTGAGACCGAATGTGATGTGCCAACGATCGTAAGTTTTCATCCCCCCATGCAGGCAAAACTTCATGGAACTGCCCTGGCGAAGACTTTTCGGTATACCACCCAAGACTAAAACCATCAGCATTAACACGCGTGACCGCTTTTCGAGCATCCAAACTTTGTTGTATTAGAGAGTGTTCTGGCTGATAAACCAGCTCATCTAGATAAATGGGGCTTCCTTGATAGGCTAACCAACGACACATAACCGATTTCCTTCCTTAGGTGGTCATCAAACTATAACGATATTCGATGTTGGAGATAATATTGAACCTTGTTGGGCGAAAAAGCCACAGATGCCAAATTCTTAACTTACCGCGTAAACGTTTGCTTTTTTTTACTATTTTTTCATCACAAGCGTTCATCTCACGTAACATTATAACCATTTGATTTTAAAGCATTAGATGCAAACACAATTATACTTTAAAGCAAACCATTGATAGTGCACATGGATAAGATGCTAACAATAATATCACTAACATTATGTAAATAAAGGAATAATTTCATAACATTAATGACCTTGATCACACTTTTAGACGGGACAACAAGGAGGCACAAAGGTTCAGTATTTAACATCGCACACGATTGCATTTATAAAAAATGGTTTTATACTAAACTTAAATTCGAAATGGCCTCCATAACTAAGGGGTTATTTTCTTAATACCAACACAAAATAGTAGAAACCGTAATGACTAAACTAACACTGACTACACTAGCGATGGCAATGGCTGCCTCTACTTTAGCAAACGCTGCATACATTGACTTAGGCGTAGAACAGGAATACTACAACGACGATTTCAAAAACTCTGACAACGTAATGCCTTACCTTGGTGCTGGCTTCAAACCATCTGCTGATTCATCTTTAGCTTTCTCTTTTAAGTTCAGCGATAAACAAACGATTGCAAGCACTAAGCACGCAGAAGATGCTAATGGCCTGTTCGGCTTCAGCAGTGACCGTGGCCGTCAAGATTACGCCGTTTCTTACACGTACAATGTTTCAGATGCATTCACTATCATGCCTAAGCTGACTATCCGTCACGACAACTTCAGCTTTAACGATACTCACGCTACTGAGTACCGCATGCACCCGAACATGTCTTACAAAATGAACGACATGATCACACTAGCGTTCGACGGTTTTGTTGCGCCTGTTAAACTTAAATCATCAGGTCCTAAAGACAAAACTAACCGTAAGAGCACTTCTGATCTTAAGCACGAAGCAGATTTCCGTGTAAACATGACGTTTAACGATACTCAAAGTGCACGTGTTTCTTTATACAATGAAGCAGCTAAACTTGAAGCGAAAGACTCTACTGTTAACGAATGGCAGCTACGTTTAGTTTACGCTCACAAATTTGCAGACCTGACGGTTTCTCCATACGCTCGTATCGATCTGTCTCGTGACCTTACGGTAGGTAACAACTCTGTTGCACCTATCCGTCACCGTGCTGGTGTAAACGGTAAATACAACCTAGGCAACGACTTTGCCGTTGTTTTCGATGTGAACTACCAAGCAGAAAAAACATTCAATGTTAAGACTGAAACACGTGGCGTAAACAAAAGCCGCATGTTCTACAACATCGCGATTAACTACACGTTCTAATGCGTAGTTAACCGATGTCGATATACAAAAGGTACGCATTACGCGTACCTTTTTTTGTTAAACATATCTATTGAGCTTTATACCAATAATAAGATTCGATTTATTCTGTTTTTCTTTGTCATTTCATGCGATGTTATTTGGCAATGTCGTACAAATCAATAAGGAATGATGAAGCATGATAGATTTACGTTCTGATACCGTAACAAGACCTTCTCAAAAAATGCGTGAAGCGATGGCAAACGCGATTGTTGGAGATGATGTTTACGGCGACGACCCGACCGTTAATGCATTGGAACAATGGTCTGCTGACAGACACGGTTTTGAAGCTGCGCTTTTTACAACATCGGGTACTCAAGCTAACCTACTTGGTTTGATGGCACACTGTGGACGCGGCGACGAATACCTGTGCGGCCAACAAGCACACAACTACAAATTTGAAGGTGGAGGTGCTGCAGTATTGGGCTCCATTCAACCCCAGCCTATCGAAAATGAAAAAGACGGCACGCTGTGTTTTAGAAAACTTGAAGCCGCGATAAAGCCAGACGACATTCACTTTGCCCCGACGCGCTTATTGAGTATTGAGAACACCATTAATGGTAAAGTTCTGCCAATGCAATATCTTGCGGACGCACGAGAGTTTGCCAATAAGCATGACCTTCGCCTTCACCTCGATGGCGCTCGAGTTTACAACGCTGCCATCGCTAGCAATGTGGATATAACCGAGATTGCTAAGCATTTCGACAGTATGACGATCTGCCTATCAAAAGGATTGGGAGCGCCAATCGGCTCTCTACTACTAGGTGATAAGGCTCTAATTACAAAGGCCCGTCGAATCAGAAAGATGCTTGGTGGTGGCATGCGTCAAGCCGGTATCTTGGCTGCTGCCGCAAAAATCGCATTGGAAGAGAACATTGAAAGGCTGGCAGACGACCACGCCAACGCTAAATACTTGGCTTCTGAACTCAATAAGCTCGACGGTTTTTCAGTCAACGTTGAACATGTACAAACCAACATTCTTTTTGCGAAAGTCGCCGACAACATTGACACAAAGGCGTTATGCAACAAACTAAAACAACAAGATATTTTGATATCGTCCGGTTCACCAATGCGAATGGTGACTCATTTGGACATTACCCAAAAGGATATTGATACATTAATCACGGCAATCAAATCTCATCTCTAGACTCTAGAGCGACTCGCTCTGGTTAGAGTTGTGTTTTAATAAAAAAGGAGAAGCGCATGCTTCTCCTTCTGATCGGTTTGTCACTGATTATAATGACGCTGCGATAAAGCGCTTTTACCTCCTCACAAGGTTACGCATTCGTGCGATATTTTGTTAACAATGAACTTAATGTTTGTGAGGTGCTAGACAGCCCTTGAATTCCAGTAACAGATTCTTGGGTCGCATTTAGTAGGTTACTAGACTGGCTACGGATCTCGGTCAGATCTTCGGAGATTGAATGAACAGTCGCATTTTGTTGTTCTGCTGCGGCCGCGATTTGCACACTCATATCCATAACTTGCTTGGAAGACTCTGCGATGTTGCCCATATCTCGACCAATTTCTGTGATCATTTCATGACTCGTTTGGGTCTGCAGTAATGTTTCTTCTGTCATTTGTGAAATTTCTTTAGTCTCGCTTTGCAATTTATCAATCGTGCTTCGAATTTCAATCGTCGCTTGTTGAGTACGGCCAGCGAGGGTTCTCACCTCATCAGCAACAACCGCAAAACCACGACCTTGTTCCCCTGCTCGCGCCGCTTCAATAGCCGCGTTTAATGCGAGCAGGTTAGTTTGCTCTGAAATTGCGGTAATGGTCGACAATACATCGTTTATTTCAATGGTTTTTTCATTCAAACTCGCAATCGAACCGGATGCTTCCTGACTGTGCTCGGTCAATCGCTCCATAACACCAATGGCCGACAACACACGGTTATGGCTTTCACCAATACGTGAGGAATCCTTATTCGCATGCTCTGCCGCTTGAGAACCGTAGTTGGCTATTTCGTTGGCGGCAGCAGACATTTGTTCAACAGCGGTAGCCACTGAATCGACGGCCGCGTACTGCTGGTTGACATTTTGTTCTGAAGATCTGGCTTGCTGCTCGAAAGAGGTTGACGTTGAAACCAAATTAGAAGAACTGTGTTTCACGGTATCAACCAACTCACTGATGGTATCCATTGTTCTGTCTAATTCTGAACCGATAATACCAAATTCGTCACGTCCAACGTGGAAGCCAAGACGAGACGTGAGATCACCATCAGCGATGCGTCTGGTCGCCTGATGCATGACCCAAAGCGCACCAAGTAAGTAAGTCGCAATCCAATAGAAACCAAGCCCAATCAACAATAAAGGAAGAATTGAAATAATGAATGTTAATTGTTCAGGATTGTTTTCTGTTGTGTTAACAGGCATTTGGTATATGGCATAGCCACCATTTAGGGGCAATGATATCGTAACGCTGCTATCTGATACGTTTGATTTGACCATTGAAGACGACAATCTAATACCTTCTGCTTCAAGCGCGCTTTTTTGTGCCGCCGCATCGTAGGAAGAAGTCACATCAATCATTGATTTAAGCGAGGCATTAGCAACAGCCATAGCCTGTTCGTTTGACGCTTCAATAGACGACGAATAGTGATAACTTGCCGCCCCTACGATTGCTATTGTGATGATGATAAACATTGCCCAGAATTTATCGGTAATATTGGTCTTCACAAATAACCGATCAATGGTTCTAAAATCGACTTCTCTCATTTTCATTCCTTGCGTTATAAAACGGATCTCGTCTGCACTTGGACATTTACGAGATTTGAATCACATTAATCATGTAATATTAATGGAATGTAACAGGAATAATATTGAGTGATATCTCATTAATTACTAACAAACCGTGATTAACAACCAAAATATGATCCATCGCGCTAAATCGAACCCCCATAAAACTTAAGGCTGGTAAAGTCATTATTGGGGCTATGGATTATATTTGGCGTAAGTTTCAATCAAGAAGGGCGACTTAAAGCAAAAACTGAAGAATGAAGCATGTTATAAATGCGGGTATTCCTGCCAGAAACATGACAAAACCGAATTGATAATTTTGCGTCGCATTACGTTGTTTCTCAGCTTCGACATCATGTTCAACCATAGACTGCACACGACTACTTGCGGAATCATCGTAGTTATAGGTTTTACTGTGCATCCCGCCTTCCCAAGTAAGTTTTGCGACTATCCAAATGACAATCACGATATAGAAGAGAAAATCCACAAGTGTGGTCGTTTTAAAAACGGCAACATAGTTAGACAGTATATATACCGTTATTGCTGCGATGGCGTTAACTATCGCTACCTGTTTAATCAGCTTGAACATGGCCTTCCCTGTTAGCAGCTTACAACATCAAGATACAGCTTTGATCCGCGCCATATGATAAGCGTCGACATATTGGCCATTTCTAAACGCATAATCCTTAGATTCACCTTCAATTTCAAAACCAAACTTCTGATATAGAGCCATAGCGGACTCGTTATCTACAAACACTGTTAACTCTAGTCGTCTGATGTTCAGCCAATTATCTGTTAACTCGATTAACGCAGTAAGCAATGCGCTACCAACACCTTGGCTTTGAAATTCGTCTTTAACCCCCATACCAAATTCAGCGACGTGCCGACGTCGCATATTAGTACAGATACCTACGCCCAAATTGCCAACAACCTTACCGTCTATTTCAGCAACAAAGCTATAAACATTGTCTGGCACATTCGATATGCGCTTCTCCCAATTACTATTAGCAGGAAAGGGTAACTGAAGTGTTCCAGAATAGGCCATGACTCCAGAATATACTTCTTTAATCGCAATTGCGTCACTTGGCTCTGAATGCCTTACTGTTATCTCGCTCATTTCTACTTCCTTGCTGTTCTATTACCTGAATTACTTGGCTTGTCTAATCGCTAATTAATTTGTATTGCTTTAATTTCAATCAGTTGTATAAGAAAAACACATTCCAAAAATCAGATCAACACTATATGCACATAATTTAATTACCGTACGTAACCCCACCTACTCTCGACTTCTCGATGGAGACTCATCGCACCTCAATAAGTGCTGTCACCAAGGACGTCAAATTACACACAACATTAACAATAAACTCGATTCTATTTATCATTCAAAACAAACAAGTTTAATACTTAATCAAAACAAGAAAAGCTAACCTTATTCATTAGTAATTGTAATGCATATTATAAGATAAATGCGACAGAACGTCGGTTTGTAACCATTTGTGTCTGGTAAGATCTTCCAAGTAATAATTCTAACAATATAACTATTTTAAGGATATTGACATGTGGAATAAACTAAATGGGTCCATGATGTTCTGCCAAATGATGTTTGGCTTATCATTTTATGGGGTCATGGTAATCTTAACGAGGTTCTTCCTAGAAACTCTAAACTATAGCGAAGCAGACACAATGATGGTTGTGGGTGCGTTCTCGGCAATAGGTCCATTATTCGCAATTGCTGGCGGCTTTATTGCCGACAAATTTTTAGGTGCATATCGCTCATTAACGATTGCTTATCTTGGCTTCAGTGCTGGATATGCGTTACTTGTTATCGGGGCATCAACAACGAACGTTCCCCTCGCGCTTGCTGGTATTGCACTTGCAAGTTATGGCCGTGGCTTAATGTCTCCTTCTTACCCAAGCCTTTTTAAACGTACTTTTGCCACACAAGAAGATTTCGAGAACGGCTACCCAGTCAACTATTCCATCAACAATATTGGCGCGTTATTGGGCCAGTATTTGTTCCCATTCATCGTAGCGTACATTGGTTTTAATGGCAGTTTCACTCTATCGGCTGTTATGGCATTTGTCGCGCTAGGTCTGCTTGTCGCATTTAACAAGCAACTATCAGGTATTGGTGCAGAAATCGATCAGGAGCCTGTAAGCACAAAAAACTGGATCATTTTCAGCATTGTCTCTGCGGGTATGATTGCATTAGTATTCTTTATGTTTTCTAACATGGATATTGGTAAGAATTTTGTCTATGCCATCGGACTTGCGGCCATCGGTTATTTTATATCTTTGATGTTAAAGGCTGAAAAATCGGATTCTCTTAAGATGGGCACGATTCTCATCGTAACCGTACTAACAACCGCATTCTTTGTTTATTACGGACAAATGATGACTTCCATGACAATGGTAACCATCAACACAATGCGTGGCGACTTATTTGGTATCCTACCTATCGCGCCTGAGGCATCGATGTCGATGAACCCTCTTTGGTGTATCGTTGCTGGCCCGGTTATCGCGGGTACTTTTTCATATCTTGAAAAGCGCAACATAAACTTCACTACCGCAACAAAAATTGGCTTTGCATTTATCTTCACCGCAATTGCTTTTGGTATCCTTGCCTTTGCTGTTAAAAACATCGGTGAAGACGTCATTATCCGCCCTGAAGTTTTCCTACTGATCCACTTCTTCCAAGCTTTTGCTGAAGTAATTGTCGGCAGTATGGTTGTTGCGTTTATTCTCTCTGTTGCGCCTAAGCACATTGAAAACTTCTCTGTTAGCCTGTTTTCGGTTGCCATAGCGATGAGTGGCATTGTGGGCGCGGTATTCTCTACCTCTATCGCATTAGAAAAAGGCCAAGAGATCACACAAGAAATCGTTCAAACGGTTTATGGCGATTACTTTGGTTTGCTAACTATGCTTGCAGTAGTGATGGTCATAGTGGCGTTGGCTGCATCAGTGATCATTCGTAAGATGCTTGAAAAAGCCAATAACCTGACGAAAGAAGTCGAACTAACCGAAGCTAAGAGTTAGTGCATGAAATCTGACTGAGACTGGGTAATTAGAGGACAATCAAAACAGGCAGCGAATTCGCTGCCTGTTTTTTTTCAATGTTAATCGCAGACTAGAGTGACGTTAACGCATCAAAGCTATCAAACACTTGTTGGCATGTCATCACGCGTCCATGCCCCTGCCCTTGAGTCGCAACCAAGCTGACATTGTCCATTTCTTTTGCCGCTTTTTCTGAAACTGAAAACTTGGTAAATTTGTCTTTTTCATCGTGGACAATAATCGTCTTACTTTCTCTCAATGCCAGCTTTCGGTATGGGTCTACCGACTGGAGGGGATAGTGATATTGGTCTTGAATTTCTAATACGACCTCTTCAAACAATTTCATTGAAAAACCCGAGCGCTCAATACTGCCAAACAAGTTTTCTAAATATTCTAAAACCGGAGCAATTAGAAGCATTGGCACATGTTGGATTTTGGCGTGGCGACATTCTACGGCCGACGCCGTCCCCATGCTGTGTCCGACAATACCAACAACTTTATCCACACTATCGAGCACAGTCTCTAAGCCATTTACAAATGCAGGTAGATGCCCATATACCCCACCACTTGCACCATGACCCGGGTGATCATATGCGAGTGCGGTAAACCCTTTGCTAGCCATGTATTCCATCAGTGGAAAGAACTGACTCGCTGTGCCAGACCAACCATGCGTCAGAACCCATATCGGCCCTTCGCCCAATTGATACGTTTGTACTTTGCCATCACGGCCTTCTAATTCACCTTTAATAAGCCCCTCAGGCTCAATATTTTTTGGTGAAGTCCTTACCGGTGTTAATAGCAGCTTTCTCGCCGTCTTTTTTGCATGATCAGGAGCTATCGTATGATGCAGTCTCGTAGACATATTGACGACCGTCCTTTTAAGGCTGAACTTATCCGACGTATTAAAATAGATTTTTTCACTCATGACCATATTCCTTAAGGCCGCCAAATTATTCGAACGACCGTGCTATTTTTTAGTAAAGAAAGAGACGAATCCCTTTTAGTGTTAGTCCTATCGTGTGGATTTCCAGCTAGCAATCAAATCCGACACTCCTTGCCAAAACTGTAATTTACTCGCCTGCTCACCTTTAATTGAGTAAAACAACTGCGCACTTAAATACAGCCCATACAACTCAAATGTCGCCTGCTCTGCGTCGAGATCTTTTCGGAACTCGTTTGAGTCTATACCTTTTGAAATCTGAATAGTTAAGTAATTAACCCAGGTTGTAATGGTTTTCCTTAAGGCTTTTTGCGTTACACTGTCACTATGCGCACCATCTTTCCAAGCATCCAAAAACATGCAACTACCTTGAAACGAATGATTCCAACCCAGCCAATTTTGCATTAATGTTCGAAGTTTATCTTCAATGGACAGATGCAGGTTTTCTCGCGCAGGCGAAATCACACGATGAACAAAGACAAGGTTAGCTTGCTCCAACACTGAAACTTGCAAATTATCTTTGGAGTTGAAATGTGCAAACAGACCGCTTTTCGACATTCCGCAGTGCTTCGCAAGCTCACCGATGGTTAAGCTCTCTAGACCATTTTCACTCGCTAGCTTAAACGCAATATTCAATATATGCTCGCGTGTTACCTTGCCTTTTCTCATCCAATATTACTAATCAATCAAATCTATAATCATATTTAGCACGTTCGTACTTTTTTGCAACCTAAAACTGACATTAATATTTTGATTCAATATAAGGCACGCTGCATCTACCGGTAGAAATGCAGCATACGTTTTAGTTACCCTTCAACTGTTTTTGGCCTCTTCCACCAGCATTTTCACTTTAAGTTGATCAAGTTCAATAATCGAACTGAGCTCGTGTAACCGATTGATTAACCTGCCATTAAGGACTACGCCCGATGCAATCAAACATACACCATTTTTGGCACACAAATCTTGCATTAAAATCATCCCTGACTCTAAGTTTGTCACTTGGCTAACGGTCATATATGAAATCGACTTGCCTTTGATTTTTTCTGGCAGTACACGCGGAGGCTCTTCTTTTGGTTGTGCTTTGCCGTAAGGCCAGTTGATTTTCTTATTAAGCGTTCGATCGGGTTGGTGCTTATCCGCTTTGCGAGCAGTCGGGTTTTCTGAGATACAATCGAAGTCGCTTTCTACCTCAGAATAATTTTTTTGATTTGAAAGATCAGCACTTTCTTCTAATGCGGTAATCAACTTAGTTTTTACATTATCAATCGTTATTGGCTTAACCAAAAAAGCGCTGATATCCAAGCTCATACAAGCTCTAATGACTTCTACATTCGAGTATGACGTCACGGCTAATACTCTCATATCGCATTTGTTGGCAGTTTTACCCATCCTGATACTTTTTAACAGCTCGATGCCATTCATATTGGGCATATTAATATCAGTAATCACCGCGTCTATTTTATTACTGTTAAGCGCTGTTTCAGCCTCTATACCGTCTTTCGCAGTCAATACGCTTTCAACGCCTAAACGTTGTAGCAATGATACTAAGGTTGCGCGAGAAAATTGATGATCTTCCACCACCAAAACCGTGTAACCTTCTAGTTCAGATTTCTCGTTCATTTATGCGGCTCCCTTGCTGATAATCGCACGCTCTATTAGCCATTGCTCTATCTCTTCTATTCTTGTGATCGCTTGATTTAAATGATTGTTTAGTTCTTCCCAGTCGGCTTCTAACGCTTCATCTTGAATGATTTTAAAGGTATCCCCAAGTGGATCGGCACCCGCTGACTTAGCCGCCCCTTTTGCCGCGTGCGCTATACCTTGTATTTGTTCTCGATCTTTACTTTGAAATGAGGTCGTAAGAGAGGCGAGATCGTCCTGTATTGACTCCCAATACCCTTCTAATAACGGATAAAGTATTTCTTCCTCATCAGTGCCTAATATTTCTGAGAGTCGTTCACAATCAATAGGTAAACGCGATTGGTCAATATCGAGGGTCGTGTTCAGCTCTACGGTCAAATCTGACACGGCTTCAGTAAGGTCAGTATTTGTATGATTCAATAGCGCTGAATTTTCACGGGAAACGGTGTCATCGTTTAACCATAAATTAAGTGCGGTTTTCAGCTTCTGCAATTCGATCGGTTTAGAAAGATAATCGTCCATCCCTGCTTCAATGCAGGAGTCTGCCGCACCTAAAAGCGCATTTGCAGTCAGCGCTACAATCGGAACTGGATGACTAGCCTGTTGCTCTTTCTCTATGTCACGAATCGCTCGCGTCAATTCAAAGCCATCCATAACAGGCATGTGGCAATCGGTTAACACTAAGTCGAAGCTTTGTTTTTTCCAGAGTTCAAGAGCCGTTGAGCCGTTCTCAGCCATTAGGCACTGATACCCGAGCTTACTCAGTTGACGCTCAATCACATCTCGGTTGGTTGGTTGATCTTCAGCAACCAAGATTTTCCAACGGATATTGTCATCAAAGTTATCCTCTAATGCGTTGTATTCTTGGTTTTCGATTTCATTGCTGTTGTGCTTTCGGCCATTGGCTTGTAAAACCGCATCGACCAATTCACTCGGTTTAAGCGGACAAACCCCGAGCGCAACATTACCACCTGGAAGCCCTTTCAATTTTACGGCTGGCTCATTTGCTAGCAAGATAATACGGGTACTTCTTAACTCAACGACCTTGGTTATTGCCTTCATTTCTTCATGGCTAAACTCGGAACCGAGAATCACGACATCAAATGAATCATCATTAGCCATGAGTAATTTTAGTTTCTCTAAGGAGTTGAGACTAAGCACTTTGCACTGTTGCAACTCTAGGTTTTCTTTTACTGCTGTTTGTAACGACTCTTCTCCAATAACCGTTACAATATTCATGTTCTCTAGGCATCGATCTTCACACTCTGCGTCAAGCACAGAAGCATCATCACAAGGCAATTCCACCCTGAAGGTCGTGCCCACCCATTGTTGACTCTCGACACTAATCGTTCCTCCCATCATTTCGACAAGTGAATGAGAAATCGATAAACCTAAACCCGTGCCGCCATATAATCTCGTTGTTGATGCATCACCTTGAGTAAATGACTTGAATAAGTTCTCTAGTTGCTCTGCACTCATACCGATACCATTGTCTTGAATGGTAACCGCGATTTTATTTGTGCCTTTTTTATCGGCATTGCTCTCATTCGATTCAAGCTGTGCTTTGAGCCAGATTTCACCCCGTGACTTCTCATCACCTTTAGAAAACTTAACAGCGTTTCCTAGTACGTTAAACAACACTTGGCCTAAACGAACGCCATCACTCAAGATAAGGTTAGGAATGTTAGGATCGTAAACAATGTATATCGCCGCGTTATTTTGGTTCGCTTGTAGCCATAACACGTCAGCGGTCTTCTCTACTGTTACTTGCAACGGTACGGGTAAATGTTCGACCGACATTTGATTCGCTTCAATTTTTGAAAAATCCAAAATGTCATTAATGATGCTAAGAAGGTGTAACGATGAATCTTTTATTGTCGTCGTCATACTTTGCTGGTCAAACGATAGGTCAGTATCGTTAAGCAGGTCAATCATGCCAACTACACCATTCATTGGCGTCCGAATTTCATGGCTCATATTAGCCAAAAACAGTGATTTCGCTCCGTTCGCCGCATTTGCGGCCTCACTTTCTCTTCTTAGTAATTCTTGGGAATTTTTTTCTTCGGTGACGTCTAGATTCACGCCACCCATGCCAATTGCGACACCACTATTTTCGTCGAAAATGACATCGGCTGACGCTTTTATCCAACGTATTTCTCCGTTAGGCCAACGTATCCTAAACTCCGCAAAAAATCGGGTGAGGCTATTCTTGGCTTCCATCAATGCGACTTCGGCCTGTTCGACGTCTTCCTCAAGAACACAGGTGCGCCAAGTATCGTATGTGTTATCGCAGGTATCCGGATCTTTCTGGTACATGCGATACATTCTGTCGTCCCACTCCAGCCCACCTGTAATGAAATTCCAGTTCCAAATACCAATTTCACCAGCCTCTGTCGTGAGGTTTAAACGCCTGATGGTTTCTTGCAAACTACGTTTGCTGTATTTCAATTCTGACTCTGTGTGTTTTCGATCGCTGATATCTCGGAACGTCACAAAATAGAGGGTTTCGTCGTCGAGTGACATTTGAGTCACGAGTATATCCAGGGGAATGAAATTACCTGTTTTGGTCACACCTATCGCTTCACGGAGGCGTTCAGAAATCGTGCCCTCTTTCCCCTCGTTGGAATCCTTGAGGTAATTGATGTTACCGATATTAAATTTTTCTGATATTAGTGACTCGAATAGGCTTCCTACAATATCTATTTTCTTCCAGCCGAACATCCTTTCTGCTGATAGGTTAATATCCATAATTTTTTCATCGGAGCCTACGAGCAACATGCCATCTAGTGCCGACTGAAAAATAAGGTTCATTTGGCTTTCGGAACCTTCAAGTTGCATTGTGGTTTTTTCAACCATTTCTTCTAATTTGAAATTGGTATCTAAAATTTCTGCTTCGACTCTTCTTAAGTCGGACACGTCATTATGCACCAGGATATAACTGGCAATTTCTTTTGAGTCTGAGTATACAGGGCTTAAAAATAGGTTGAAAAACATCAACCCATCATCGTGTCCTTTAAAGCAGACACTCGTTTCAAGCGATAACTCGCTGTCCAATGCCTGGATGATTTCTTCGACTTGAATTAAGTTAAGTTCTGAATCATATAAATCCCGTACCCGCATTCCTTTGATTTCATCTTCAGCTTTATTGACTAACGACAGCATTGCTTTATTGGCATACAAAACAGCATTATCTTTCTTCGCTGCTAGAACTAAAATGCAGGCATTTGCTGATTCAATTGCCTGAAATTGAACATCCAGTTGCTCTTTTTGCGTTTGCACTCGTTCAAACAACTCACCGCGTTCAATTAATTGATTTTTATAGATTTTGAGCGAATCAATAATACCGGAAATCTCATCGAGCTCTTTATATTCAGGCAGATCTACGTCCAAGTCATTTTTCGATAAACTGGCAATCACACCCTCAATTTTCTGTAATGGACTGCCGATACGAGAAATAAAATGAAATCCTGCAAAACACAAGGTCAGTACTAATCCAAAAGCCATTGCCATGGCATACCATTTACCAAGGGTTATGTTTTTAAACACATCAGAGGTAGGAATAAAGAACAAAATGATACGAGGAGCATTTTCATTGCTGACTATTTGCGCCCAAGAGACTAAGTAATCACCTTGAATGGTAAAGCTATTGGCTCCATTCGTTTCTCTAATGTGAGTCAGTGTTTCGGCTACCGTGGTACGTGAAAAATTACTCTTAATATCAAAATTTTCACTGGCAACGACATAGACATGATTACCTTGCTCGGTTGTTGCATACGTTGAATAACGGTGCGTCGATAGTGCGGCTAAGTGACTAAAGTGGCCACTGATTATATTTTTAATGTTGCTGATATCGACCACGACCGCCAATACCGCAGAAACGTTATCTTTTTCATCAAAAATTGGTGAGCTCAACACCAGTACTTTCTTATGTTTATCAAGTACCGAAAAATAGATGTCCTTACCGAACACCTGCGAAATACTAACTCGCTCGGTTTTTAGTGTATCTTTAAACCAAGGACGAGTACTTAATGTCATCGGATCACCCAAAATCGGTTTCACGTCATCACCATCATACGATTGAGTATTTTCCACCAATACGTTGCCATCAGGACTAAACAGAACCATATTTTGATAGACTCGATAGCTATCAATATAGAGGTTAAACTTGTCGGTTAATGAATCAACAAAACTCGTTTTACTCGTTTGTTCAAGAACCTGAGTACTTTCACGGAGTACCCTCACGTCCTTCGTCCTTTCAAGAATGAATTTTTCTACCTCATCGCCTATTTCTTCGACAGATTTTTGATAATAAGCCGACTCAACATTTTCAGCATACCGTGCGGCCTGCGAGATAAGGACCATCGCAACGACGAGTAACGCGCTCGATATAACGGCAAGTAATATTCCATTTTTACGCTTTAGTTTCATTGAGCCACTATCCATTTGACGTTTACGTTAAGACCATTGTGTACAGCTCAGTGAACTACCTCAAAGTAATTGCATTTATTATTTTGTGGTTATGAAATTAAGTATTGACCCTAACTGAACAAAAGCAATGCAAATTATTGAATAATGCCTAGTTTTCTTTCGATTAACGGATGCGTTGAATTTTGAATTGATGTAGAATCGCCAGCCTTTTATTTACTTGGGGTTGAATGATGTTTATTGGTTTCGATTATGGCACCGCCAATTGTTCCGTTGCTTCAATGGTTAATGGCCAACCAAATTTACTTAACTTAGAAGGCAACAGCCCTTTTATTTCTTCAACACTATGCGCCCCTACTCGAGAAGCGGTATCTGAGTACCTTTTTCGCCATTACAACATCTCACCGAGCAGCCCTGTTGGAGAACAAGTCTTGCGTCGTTCTATCGCATTTAACCGCGATGAAGACATTGAAGTTCTTAAAGGTGATTTGTTATTTGGTCAAGCTGCACTTGATTTGTATCTAGAAGACCCTCGTGAAGTCTATTACGTCAAGTCACCCAAATCCT
Source organism: Vibrio tapetis subsp. tapetis (assembly GCF_900233005.1). Taxonomy (NCBI): domain Bacteria; kingdom Pseudomonadati; phylum Pseudomonadota; class Gammaproteobacteria; order Vibrionales; family Vibrionaceae; genus Vibrio; species Vibrio tapetis. Next base: position 1,574,486 of record NZ_LT960612.1, on the reverse strand, counting down.
TTTTGGGTGCAAGTGGTTTACATGAAGTTCAAATTTCATTTTTTGAAGATTTAGTGTGTGCCATGATGAGCAACATTAAGCAGAAAAGTGAGCTTCAAACTCAACAGGTGATTACCGATACGGTGATTGGCCGCCCTGTTAATTTTCATGGACGTGGTGGTGAAGACGCCAACATTCAGGCTGAAAACATTCTTAGAAAAGCGGCGCTACGTGCTGGGTTTAAGAACATCGAATTCCAGTTTGAACCTGTTGCCGCTGGGCTTGATTACGAAAACAGTTTAAAACATGATCAAACTGTGTTGGTCGTGGATATTGGTGGTGGTACAACAGATTGCTCGTTAATAGAAATGGGGCCAACGTGGGCTAATCAGCCTGACAGAACTAGCAGCTTATTGGCCCATAGCGGTCAGCGCGTTGGGGGTAATGACCTTGATATCTATTTGGCGTTTAAACATTTGATGTCGCCACTAGGAAAAGGCAGTAAAACCGATGCAGGTATCGATATACCTTTAAATCAGTTTTGGAACCCTATCGCCATTAACAATGTTGAAGCGCAACGTGACTTTTACGCCAGAGAAAACCTAAAAGCACTGAAGCAGTTTAGAAAAGATGCCCAAGAGCCAGAAAAGCTTGATCGACTGCTTAAGGTGTATCAAGAAACTCTGGGCTACAGCATTGTAAGGCAAGCAGAACAAGCCAAAATTGCTTTATCAAACTCTAACCATTATTTAGCCAATATTGATTTGTTGTCTGAAACTTTGGAAATTGATGTGAGCGTGAGCCAAATGGCTGAAGCCATAGAAGCACCGAAAGAAAAAATGATCGAATTGATTAGCGAAGCGCTTACACAAGGTGCAAAAACGCCCGACGTTATCTACCTAACGGGTGGTACCGCTCGTTCGCCAATACTTCGCCAAGCAATCGAAGAGAAGTTACCAAACGTGCCTATGGTAAGTGGTAACTACTTTGGTTCTGTTACGTCCGGTCTTACTCACTGGGCTGAACTGTGCTTTAAATAAGTTTGTCTTAGGAGCCTAATGCCGATCGTTTAGCTACTTGAACGATCCTCCAGAGGCCTCATAATCGGTCGTAACGTAAGTTACGGCCGATTTTTTATGTCTGAGTTTTCAAAAGAGTTACAGGTTACCGCAGAGTTTTGCCACGAACGTCCAATCGATGTGTTTAATAAACACATTCCTTGGGAATGGGTTGAAGAAGCTGTTCAACAAACTGGACGAGTATCGCTCAGAAAGCGACGCCTCCCCGCAGAGCAAGCTGTTTGGTTAGTATTAGGGATTGGGCTCCAACGTAATCGCTCCATTCAAGATGTCTGCGACAAGTTGGAGTTAGCATTCCCTGATGTAGATGGTGAACTCACACCTATGGCAACAAGCAGTATTATCAAGGGGAAAGAACGCCTCGGCGATAAACCTATGCGTTACTTATTTAAAACTACAGCCCAACAGTGGGAGCAACAATCAGACTTTGACGAAGTTTGTGGCTTAAAGCTTCTTAGTGTCGATGGAACGTATTTCAAAACTCACAATACCGAAGAAAATCAGCATTTTGGGTTTGCTCAAAAAGGTGCATCATTTCCAAGCGTGTTGGCAGTAACATTAATGTCTACACGTAGCCACCTTGTGTCCGATGCTGCTTTTGGACCAGTAACAAACAGTGAAATATCATATGCCCAACAACTTGTGGGGTCAGCACCAGATGACTCATTAACACTTTTTGATAGAGGGTTCACTTCTGCGGAGTTATTTACCAGCTGGCAGGGTGCTAGCAGTAACAGCCACTGGTTAACACCAATCAAAACCAAAATGCGCTATGACATAATCGAGAGTTATACTGATTATGATCATCTCATTGAGATGCCTGTTTCACCACAAGCTCAAAAGCAGACTCCCTATCTTGGCAAGAGATGGCAAGCACGCCTTATTCTAATTCCAACCCCTAAAGGTGAAATCAAAGGCTTCATTACTTCGTGCTTATGCCCTGAGCGCTATCTGTTTGATGACTTAGTTAAAGTGTATTGGGAGCGTTGGGAAATCGAACGCAGTTACGGCGAACTAAAGCAGTATCAGTTACAAAACAAACCAACATTACGAAGTAAGAAAAAAGTCGGGATATATCAGGAGCTATGGGGAATATTAACCAGCTATAACATCGTGAGGCTGGAAATGGCTGAGATGGCTAAACAACATGAAGTTGAGCCTCTACGGATCAGCTTCATTAATGCCTTATTTTTGATTATGGATGAGATGATTTGGGCGAGCGACACTCGAAGTCCAGGAGCGATACCAAAAAACTTAAAAGCTCTCAGGGACAATGGGAAGCGGCTTATTCTCCCCAAGAAACGGAAAAGGAAACCATACCCCAGAGCGGTTTTAAAAAAGCCAGCCCGATACCCCAATAAACATGCCACTCGCTCTTAAGCGAGTGGCATTAGTCTTAGGAGCCCCATTTTTAGGGGCTCTCTATTGATACCCCGCTCTCGGTGGCTTACCCTCTACATGCCGTCACTTTCGCTCTCCACAAGCTCTTCATAGGTCAACGACAAATTTTGTTGCCTTAATGCATCTTGATAATCTTCAAGGTAAACTTTTGCCGACTCTTTGGAAAACACGGTATACACAAGTGTCGGAAGTTCCGGTAACGTCATGTAGCGAAACTGATCGTACCCTAGCTTATCTGCTTCATATTTAAGACCCTCGACGTCAGGCAGGTAAATCGCATCGATTCGTCTCGCCTCTAGTTTACTAAAATGTTGCTTATAAATTTGTTTACCGGATGCCACTCTATCGTACTTGATTCTTTCGTCTCTCATCATAGGAGTACGGTAGACTTTTGCGGTGATCCCGATAGTAAACGGCAGAATGTCCTCAATCGTTTCAATGCTACTTAATGGGAAATCCTCTCTCACCGCTATACCAGGGGTTGTTCTGTAGTACGGTTCTTCAGGATAGACAAACCGCTCTGAGCGTTGGCTATTTTTAGCCAATAGTAGTGCCGCGTCAATCTGATTATGCTCTAAGGCATACACCATTCTAGGAAACGGAAACGCCATGAAAGTTACTTTATCAATGCTCATTTTTGACGCAATATCTTTAAAATGCGTGATGGCGTAACCTTGATGTTCCCTATCTTCGCTCTTCACAATCATGTGTGGCCCAAGATAAAATATACCTACTTTTATTTCTTTCGCCTGCAACGGAAGACAAACCAATGTCAGTAACATCAACCCAATAATTTTCATCTTAGCCTCGCATTTAACAGACTGTCGTTCTGTTGTTGAACTGCATATTGTTAACGTTAGCTCGTTATCCAAAAATTGCGATTTTTCTCCTCTAATCCAATGGTACAAATTTCCTATTGACCTTGTCCAAATTTTGCACCACCATAAACTGACTAATCAGTCGGTTTATTTATAAGGACAAACTATGGCAGTTCACGAAACGATCGTTCAACAAGATACCCAGCATGAAGACTCACAAATTGAGGCGCTCAATGAACACTTCCATTCACTGAGTGCTCAATTCAAACAAACACCATATTTGCCGATTGATAGCCGAATCGAAACAATTACAGTCATCAAACAAGTATTATTGGCAGAAAAAGAAAACTTGATTCAGGCCTTAAGTGACGATTACGGGTACCGCAGCCAATTTGATAGCTTACTCGCCGATATCATCGCAACGATTCAACACGCTAATTACACACTCAAACACATAAAGAAGTGGGTCAAACCAGAAAAACGTCACGCTGGATTACTGTTGTTCCCTTCGAAAGTTACGGTTCATCAACAACCGTTAGGCGTGATTGGCATCATTACTCCTTGGAATTTCCCGATTAATTTAAGCATCAACCCTGCGATTACCGCGTTGGCTGCGGGCAATCGAGTCATGATTAAGATGAGTGAATTCACACCTAATACCAACCGAGTGCTCAAGAACATATTGAGTAGCATCAATGATCAGGTCATATTCATTGAAGGCGAAATGGAAGTATCTAGTGCGTTCAGTAAACTGCCGTTTGATCATCTATTTTTTACCGGCTCAACTGAAGTTGGAAAACATATAGCCCGTGCCGCCGCAGACAACCTGACTCCGATCACCCTTGAGTTAGGTGGTAAGTCCCCAGTGATCATTGATGACCAAATATCAATGAAAAGTGCAATTGATAGCATCATTCTGGGCAAGACCGTCAATGCAGGCCAAATTTGTGTCGCGCCAGATTATATTTGGCTGCCCCAGTCTAGGCAGCAAGAGTTCATCGAGACTTACATTAAGCGATTCCAGCATTTCTATGGAGGAAAGGTACAAGCAAGTCGTCATGGTTGCATCATCAATGAACGTCAATTATCCCGTCTACAAAGCTACTTAGTGGATGCAGAAAAACAAGGCGCCAAACTGCACCCTGTTAGCCAGGATTCAACAGCCAATACCCCATCTGATTTGATGCCGACCTTGGTGAGCGACGTGAACGATGACATGTTGATCATGAAGAATGAGATTTTTGGCAGCCTCTTACCGATCATGACCTATGATCACATTGATGAAGCGTTCCGATATATTGATAATCGTGCTCGTCCGCTTGCACTGTATGTCATGTCCGACGACAAGGCGTTGATTGAGCGCGCGACCTATCAAGTGCACAGTGGCGCACTCAGTATCAACGATACTTTATTGCACGTGGCTGCCGAAGATGCCCCGTTTGGTGGTATCGGTCATTCAGGCCTGGGGAGCTATCACGGTATCGAAGGATTTAAAACGTTTTCTCACAGTAAAACGGTCTTTCATACCGCCTCGTGGTTACCACGTAGTGCACTACTGCTCAAAAATCGTGATTTAATGACCAAACTCCTGCAGAAGGTTTTTTTACGATAATGACTGACAGTAATAAGGCGGTTAATCCCTCAAAGAAGGCGCTGATTCTTGAAGCAGCGCTGTCCTCTTTCGTCGAGAATGGCATAACCAATACTTCAACCGCCAGCATTGCAAAACGAGCCGGTGTGGCAACAGGTACGTTATTTCATCACTTTGCTAACAAACAACTCCTCTGTGATGAGTTGTATCGGGAAATAAAGACCCAACTGAGTGTTGAGATAAACCAAGATCTCGACGGCGATTTATATTCTAAAGGGCAAACTCTATGGCTAAAGGCATTGGAATGGTTCCTTAATAATCCAAACGCTTTACGCTTTTTGCAACGCTACTATTTAAATATTGAAGCGCTTACAAACAAAGTCGATGACAAAGCTCACACTATGGCTATATTCAAGGAGTTACACCAGTACCTTTATGACTTCTTTGACCAGTGTCTGCATGAGAGTATCGTGATTGATATGCCCTTAGATTATCTTGCTCTGATGGCACAAAACAGCATATTTTCTAATGCTGAGTTTTTGTTACTGTACCCAAATCACAATACTGAAACGTTTAAGCAGCAAGCTTGCTCATCGGCACTTAACAGCTTAATGAAAGTCAACTAACACACCAATATTCAAGGCCTTTCTCTAAGGGCAATGTTACGTACATTGCCCTAAAAACGCCAACACACCGCTTTGTTTTAGCCATTGCAATTGCGCTTCATTTTTCACGACAAAGCGGCCGCTAAAATTAATACCATTGGCATACATGCCCCCCACTTGGTTGACACTCCTCGGAACAATAAGCATCCAGCGCTTCGTGAGCAACAAATTATAAGGCTTGCAAATCCCATCATCGTGCTCTGGTAATAAATGTAATTCAGACATCATCTCAAGATACCCTTGATGTATTTTATTCGGGTTTAATTCACTAATGAGTGATAACTGATGCGGAAAAGGCAACTCACCGTTTGCAATCGCCTGTTCAAAAGGGATTTGAGATTTCACGACTTGCATATGTCGATGAGGTTGGCTTGACCCTGCCATAACGCCGCCATTAAAGAATCCCAACACATCGTCAGCATCGTGACTTTCGTTTGGCAGAGGCGTAACGTTTGGTTCAAACTTAAATGCCATCAACCATGCAGTAAAATCAGACAGGTCAAGCAACTGGTTCTGTTGGGCGTATTGGCGAGTACAAATCAAAAGGTGCGGGGTGATCACGGGAAACTTATTGAGTATGCAAACATGATCATCACCGGCTTCGGAAACATACATCGCCTTTTCATAAGGCAAAAATGGGTTACGCACGGCTTTTGGGTTATCGGAAAAATGCGCCACCGGCTTCTTACGAATATTATCACTGAGCGTATGCCCAAAACATCGGTACCCTTCACTTTCAAAGTAAAAGGCCTTCGACGCAATAGGAACTAACGTTTCGTTTTCCATCGCACGTTGGCTGACTTCTCGCGCCTTAGTCCAAAACATCACAGCTCCTTAGTACCTTATTCAACATTCATTATATTACAGGATCAGCGCTGACTTCTTAACCTTGATATAGCAGGTGATTCCACTGGCTATGTTTATCTAAATAATGTTTTACGTAACTGCATTCCGCCACAATTTTCCATTTAAGACGTGCTATTTCTGGCAAATCCGCTTCCATCATTACTGCGCCTTTACCCTGCCCCCGTAAGATAGAAGGAACAGAAGAGTGGTCAATATAGGCAACATCATCAACCAATCTATAACTGACCTTTGCCCACTCATTTGTCGCCACTTCGATGCGAAATTCATTCTTTTCCTGATCGTGCTGCACTATCGTCGTCATATCTCTCGCTCCATCATTGCTCTGGGTTAGATTGAACCTACTCAATTTTTCCGTCGATTTATCTCATTGTGAACTAACTCAGACGGTGTGCCAAACTTGTATTCCTTTGCAACAATGACCGTTCTCCCTCACTACGATACAGTGCGCGGGACTAACAAACTGGTCGTACCTTTAAATCCAATTTTCAATAAACGTACTTATCGCACCAATTAAAACAACATAAAATCAATTCGTTAAGAGGTTATCCCGCAAATAACGTCTAGATCTCACCCTCCTAAATACGAACAAGTTGCATAAGGCAATTTCACATTTCTCGATTTAATTCGAATTAATATTTGATCAACCAGCCAATGTTAGTTAAATTGTTAATGTGATGTTAAATATATCGAGGAAAATATGCCTGTTGTCGATAGAGTTAGAATTCACTCGCCTCATATTGACCAGCAAAGGAAGCAATAATGAAATTAAGGACATGTCTAACGACATTGGCAATTCTGTGTTCTACTAATTCGCTAAGTAACGATGTTATATACATAAATGGCAACGTATATACGATCAATGAACAACAACCATGGGCTGAAGGGTTTGTTGTCGAAGACGGTAAATTTGTCAAAGTTGGAACAACTAAAGCGCTAAAAGAAATCGCCGACGACAAATCGACTATTATCGACTTAGAAGGCCAATTCGTTATGCCCGGTCTGATCGACGACCATATTCACCCAGATATGGTCGCTGAAAGCATTATGAATGTAATGAGCGAGTACAACACCAGTTATGAAGAGTTCGGGAACCGCATAAAACAGTACATGAAAGACAACCCAGATAGTGAGTGGGTATTTGGCGGGCCGATTAACTGGTTATCTGACGACAACGGTAACATTGATGTTTTCAACCAACCTTCCAACGCCTCAATTCTTGATAAATTCGTAAGTGACCGCCCAGCCTTTTTTTGGGACATAGGCGCTCACGCGGCATTGGTGAATACCAAAGCACTTGAACTACTCGGGGTCGACAAAAATACGCCTGATCCCGTTGGTGGTGTCTACGTCCGTGATAAAGACGGCAATGCCACTGGGGTACTTAGAGAAAACACTGCAACGTTAGCGTGGGAAAAATTCATTCTCAAAAATCGCCCGTCCAACGAAGCTATCGCTTACCAAGGCCTAAAGCCTGCTTTTGATATGGTCAACAGTTATGGCATTACCAGTATCTCGGATGTGTGGGCTCGTGCATGGATATTAGACGGCTATCGAATTCTGTCTGAGAAAAATGCACTCAACGTGAGAATATTCGCATATATTGCCGACCCTATTGAATGGCAATCCCAGTGGATGAAAGACATCGCCACTGAGGCTATTGAAAACATCGATTCATACAATACCGACCGCCTTACTGTTGCCGGAGTCAAGTTTGTACTCGATGGATCGGCAGGGGGTCAAACTGCGGTCATGGTCGACCCTTTTGAAGGCACGGATAACCATGGCTATTGGCGTGACGACCCAGACTATTTTTTAGAGAAAATTGAACAATACGACAAACTTGGACTGACAGTCAAAATCCACGCAGTGGGTGACGGGGCGATTCGTAAAGGCCTAGAAGGCATAGGAAATACCCGAAAAAATGGCAGTAAACTAAGGCACAGTATCGCTCATACTGTTTTTGTGAATCCCGCTGATAAAAAATTGTTTAAGCAGCATGACGTTGTGGCCGAGTTTTCTCCTTATTTTTGGTATCGCGGTCCGCACACACAAATGATTGAACCAGACGTAGGTGCCAAACGCCTGTCTTGGGTTTTTCCATTCCGCTCATTGGTTGAGAAGAAAGTTCACATTTCCGTCGGTTCAGATTGGCCGGTTTCAGCCACTCCTAACCCTTGGCCTGCGATCGAAAGTATGATCACACGTAAACAACCTGGCGGCGAAGGAGAAGGCCTTGCTGAACAAGAATCCATTAGCCTCAAAGCTGCGCTAAAGGCCTATACCATTGGCGGTGCTTACGCTCAATACCAAGAAAATCATATTGGTTCGATTGAAGTTGGCAAATACGCTGATTTCATCATAACGAATCAAAACCCATTTAAAGTCCCGGCAACAGCCATTCATAAAACCCGAGTGCTTAGTACTGTGATTGAAGGCAAAGAGGTTTTCCGCGCCCAATAATCACTGGCTTTTTGCCCTCCTTCAAAGGAGGGCTTTTTTTTGCTCAAAATTTCTGTTCTAAAAGGATCTCATATGGACGCAGCTATCAGTCACATTCAACAACTAGAAATCGCGAACATGTTTGAACATTGCGGTGATGCCAGCTTTTACGCCATGCTCGAACAGGTCTTTCAGTCTGTTATTCCCCATCAAGCATTCTTCGTTATCAACTGCTTACCCAATCAAGCTGAAATGCTCTATCACTACGGCCCAAAGACCCATAAAACACGTTTAACAAAATTGCTCGATGGCATTAAGCACCCCCATCAACTAAAACACACCCATGCAAAACTCTATCGACCATTACACACCGGAGATTTCCCCTCTCGTGATATCTTTTCGTTTCAATGGAAGCATCATTGCCATGCATTACACATTCACGATCAGCTAGTGATCACACCACCGGCAACGCAGCAAGACCAAAATATTTGGATAGTACTCGATCTATTGGATGACTTTCCGACGTTTACCGACAATCAAATCGCTCGTGTGGAGCACTGGCTGCCAACGATTGATCGTTTAATCAACGCGCACTACGACAGGCTACAAGCCAACGTTTCTTTAAACGAATTGGTTTATCAAGCCATTGAACACTTTGCAAAACCTCGACTAACCCCACGTGAAACCGAACTCGTTAAGATCATGTTTGAAGGCTACTCCTCAAAACAAGCGGCTCGGATGTTGGATATTTCCCCTGCTACAGAGCGTGTACATCGCACTAATATTTATCAAAAACTTCAAATAAACAGTCAATGCGAGTTATTACGTTGTTTACTGACAAACAACGAAAACGGCAAGCCATTACAGCTTGCCGGTTAAATTATTCTTTGCTTTATCAGTAACGTTGCTTTTGTTTGTATTTAAAGTGCTAGCTTCTGACCGTTAGCACTTTTTTGTTTACGTTAAAGTTTTAAGAAAGGACGCTTATCGGTAAACGTCCCTTTATTCATAAACAACAAACAGGCATTAGAACATCGCACCTGCACCTATATAAACTGCATTACCTTTAAAGCTATTGCTGTGTTTACTTTGATAATACTCTACGTAAATCTCACCCCATGCGACTGGAGCAAATGCAGTACCAACATGGAAGTCAGTAAACAATTCACTGTCGGCCGCACCTTCACTTCGGTCATATACACGGTCAACACCGGCGTAGCTTCGTAAATACTCCACCCAACGATAGTTCGCACCTAAGGTAAGATTTTGATATTCACCTTTGGCCGCATTGTTATTGAAGTCGTTCACAACGCTTTCAAAACGGCCTCCTAGATCCAATGAGTCGCCCACTGGCACGGTTGCCGCAACGGCCCACGAACTGTGTTTTGCATCTTTAAGCGATAAGGCCGTACCGGCTAGGAGATCAAGACCATCACCGGTAATACCTTCTGATTTGTTATAACCCGCCGCCACTTTGGCACCTTGATCGAATTGATAAGACAAACCAAGGCCATACCCTTTTTCAACTTTGATGGCTGAAATGCTCGATGGATCACCACCGTAAGAAGGTGGCAATGCATTTTTCCCGACAAAAATAGCCCCCGAATTGTAACCATTACCAAATGTTATCTTGTCTTCACTGCGTTTTGCTTGATATTGCAAACCGATATAAAGATTGTCAATTTGCTTAGTCCAGACAATGGTGTTTGCAGTACGGCGGCTCCCTAGTTCGTCAGATAACATCATTCCGGAACCACCCGCCCAGTAACTGAAGTATCCCATGTCAGTTTGCATATACGGTGACTCTTGTTTACCGATTGATAATGTGCCCGCCATCTCATGGCCAATAGATACAAAGACCTGACGACTATTTAGGAAATCTTCAGAACTCGATAGAACCGAGTCACTGCTTGTGTTGAATTCTAGATCGGCTTCCGCGACGCCACCCAATGTAAAAGGCGCCAATTCGTGAAAGGCAGAGATACCGATGTATGAGCCCGGGTCTTCGACATGAATGCCGTTTTCCATCAGAAGCTTTTCAGGGTTATCAAAATTGTTATGGGTTACATGCGCAGCAATAGCGCCATACAAGTCAATACTGGTGCCTTCTGCACTATATAATTGCGCCGCCATTGCCGTCGGGCTTGCTAATAAAGCAACCGATACACACATAGCACTGCTACGTAATTTAAAAGGTGTCGTGTTGGTCATGATGTCCCTTCCTTGAGAGTGTTTCACTTCAATTGATTCACCACCATTGCACCACCTGTGCGAACGAAGAGGAATAACGCAAATGCGTTAGTCCCATTCATTCTGATTGATTCTCAATTTGACAAACAACCCAATTCCAATTTGAGAAAACACCCAAACAACAACTTAACTCACTGTATTTACTGAAGTAAAAACTTGGCACAAAACCTGCTGTTATAACTACAACACAACATTCTTTCGCTTTACTTAAACCCCGTTAGGAGAAACATTATGGAACTTACAACAATTGAAACTAACCAAAACGTACTAACGCTATCACTAGAAGGTGACTTCGATGCAACTGGCGCTCGTGCCGCCCAACCACACATAGACAGTATCATTTCAACCGACGAGCATTCTGAAATTGAGATTGACTTTAACAACGTGAAATTTCTTGATTCATCTGGCGTTGGCGCGATGGTTTACCTGTACAAACGTCTTGTAGAACATAACCGCAGCATGCGCATCGAAAACGCAAAGGGGCAGCCACTTGAAATAATTAAACTGCTTCGAATTGGCCATGCAATTCCAGTTAACTCAAAAAGTTTAGATTTCGCGTAAATGAACTAAGCTATTACAAACAATAAAAATAATAAGATTTCTAACAAAGGACGTTGGCATGAAATTATCATTTAAATATGCAATAGGATTACTCGCGACGGCCTGGTTATCTGGGTGCACAAGCTACCCAGACAATGGGACGGGAGGACTGGCAGAAAACTATACCGGATCAAATTATGCGAGTACGAGTTTTTCTCCCGTTATGCCCGATGAACCTCTTGGCCCGGAGCACGGCTTACGCTTCGATTGGCAAATTGCCAAGCTCCATTTAGATTCGTTGATCCGTGAAGGTGCAAAATGGTGCTTTCCAGCATCCGTCGTGCAAGCTCAGGAAAAACAAAACAGAATCGCTCGGGAGCTTGAAGGTGGTTTACTATTGGATGCCGCGAACGACATCATCATCCTAAGAAGAACATTAAATGACCTAGAACTCAGGCTAGATTACGTCACTAGTCAAACCCGCTGTGTACCGCCACGAGACCAAGCCGTTTTGTTATCGCGTCTCGACATCATCAATCAACTGTTTGAACTTCTTAATGTTGATAACCAGTTTGCCTACGACTCCATCGAAATTAACCCAAAATATATGGGCCACTTAGCCGAAGCTGCCACCATTTTAAGAGAGCACAAAGACTTCACTATTGTGGTTACTGGTCACGCCGATTCCAGCGGAACAGATGAACACAATGATAAACTCGCTATGGGGCGCGCCAAACAAGTCAAACGTTACCTAAGTATTTTTGGCTTAGCGCCTGAACGAATCAAGACCTCTTCATTAGGCTCCAGCCTGCCGTTATTTGAAGGCGACACCGCGGCGGTAAAACTCACCAATAGACGCGTGAGTATTGAAGTCATCGCCCCCGCAAACACTGCTGAATCTGCTCTGGGAGGTCAACATGATCGTTACTAAACCTTCATCGATATTTACACGACAACTGCTGTTATTGATCGCGGCTTTGTTTTTTACATTAACTTGTTTTGCTCAGACAAACAGCACCGAAAACAAGGCGGAAAGCCAACCGCAAACCGTACAAATCGGTGATTTAGTACAGGTGAATCTCCCCGGTGAAAGCAGCTTAAATAAAAGCTTTCAGGTTGATAAACGTGGCCGCATAACCTTGCCTGAAATTGGCCCTATCCTGGTCGCAGGTTACAACGACCAACAGCTAGAACAAATTGTAAAGGGTGCGCTAGGGCAAATGTTCCGAGACCTATCCAGTGCAAAGGTGTACGTAACTAAGCGTCAAATTTTGGTGTCTATTCAAGGTTACGTCGAGTCACCAGGAGAATACACTTTGTCTGAGGGTGCCAGTATACAAATGGCTCTTTATGCTGCTGATGGATTGCGCTCGGGAGCACAGCTTAACGCTATGATCCTTAAACGTAACAAGGAGCAAACCAAATTCAACTATAAGAAGTTTTTAGATAGCGGTAACGACAGTGACTTACCTAAACTTCGCTCGCTAGACACCCTATTCATCCCAGCCTCACCACTGGTTGGTAACATCGAACAAGAGTTTGACGCTGCGAAATTAGCGAACGCAGGAGACAGTGCCGATGCTCGCCAAGCCATCAAAGTCTTTGGTGAAGTTAATGCACCCGGATCTTTTAGCTACAAAGAAGGCACCAATTTGGTCGACGTTTTGATGCGCTCTGGTGGTGTTACACGTTATGCCGGCGTCGAACAAATCCGAGTGATCACAAACAATGCTCCTACGCTGTTTAATCTCAAGCGCTACTTAGATACCGGCGATGCGTCAATGCTGCCAGCCTTGACTCCTGGATCTACTATTTTCGTTCCAATGATGGAAGAAGAAATCAAATCCGGCGCCAACATGGTTTACATCATGGGAGAAGTGGCGAAGCCTGGCGCTTTCGAAGGCAAAAAAGGCGCAACCTTTATGGACATATTAGCCAATGCGGGAGGCCCTACCCGATTTGCTGAATCTCGCCAAATTCGAGTATTGAAATCAACAGGACAAGTCATCAAATTTGACCTTACTGCTTATACCGAGGGCTTAACAGGCGCGCAACCACCAGCGATACAATCAGGTGACGCGATATTTGTTCCTGAAAAAACAGACATGAACGAAAAATCTTGGTTAAAAATCGCACCAAACCGCGCGGTCAGTGTTATTGGAGAAGTCGTCCGCCCTGGCCGTATTGAATGGTCTGATGAAATGAACCTTATGGACTTACTTGCTCACGTTGGTGGTCCAACATTGAGAGCCGATACCACTAAAATTGAAGTCGTCTCTGGTAACCGAAAAATGGTTGTTTTCAATTTGGATGAATACATCATTGGTGGCGCGCAAGTTTCCAATTTACCTGTCATCACTTCTGGCGCCATCGTTCGTGTGCATGACCTACCTCAAGACCCTTCAGACAACAAGTCTCAATGGGTTCGTCAAAGTTCGGATGCGTCAATCTATGTCTTTGGTCAAGTCAATGCACCAGGACGTTACCGTTTTACCAACCAAATGCACTTTCTCGACATTCTATCCGCCGCAGATGGCCCAACAAAGGATGCCGACATACACAACATTCGTATTACTCATCGAGACAAAACCTACTCCCAAGTGAGTAAGTTAAACCTGTCTTTATATTTCGAAACTGGCGATGAATCTTTGCTTCCACATGTAAAAACAGGCGACACAATTTACATCCCTGAAAAAGACAAAAACTGGTTAGACCGTTCAAAAGAATCTACGGTAAGAATTTTGGGAGCGATCAATAAACCAGGCCGTTACGTTTTCAATGACAACATGACCATCTTAGACTTACTTGCTGAAGCGGGTGGCCCACGCGAAAGTGCTTACCTAGAAAAGATCAGTGTGGTCAATATGTCTTGCTGCCAAGGGCAAGCCAGAACCTTTGATTTAATTGAATTTAGTAAAACAGCGGATTTCTACCAGCTACCCGTATTACGCGCAGGAGACACAATTTATATTCCGGATCAAAGTGAAAGCATATTGGAAAAAGCGCGTCAAGGGCTAACTGACGTGTTACAGCTCACCACCACGATAGTACTAATAGGAGCTCTGTAATGATGATTCCTTCGACCCACGCTGAAATAGAACAAATTTACTTAGCGGCCGAGCTCGCAGAATGTCGCTCGTTGTGCATCACTGCATGCAATTCGGGTGACGGTGTAACATCATTTGCTTCCGCTTTGGCAGAACGTTATTTACTCGCAGGCCACACCACCCTATTGGTTGACCTAAATATGTTCAATCCGGCTTTTCGTAACATTGAAATTGGCACAGAAGATGGCGCCGAAGAATGGATCGAGCACGAAAGCAGTCATCAATTATTTGTTGGTTTAGCCGTTCCACGCGATCTCTCCACTCAACTCGCGTATAAAGACCCCACAAATATGCAACTTGCCGTCACCGATTGGTTAGAAAAATATGACCGCGTTATCGTCGATACCTCACCGTTATTGCAAGTCAACCGAGGAAATATCCCTGCTCAAAGTGTTGCAAGTGCCTGTGACGAAACCATTTTAGTCACACTTGGAGGCACGACCAACGCCAACCAAGTGAGCCAAGCAATGACGATGTTAAAGGCAGGTAACACTCACCTTTTAGGTTCCGTACTAAACCTAAGAGATCAACCCACGTTAGCTGAAGAATTGAGCCGAGAAGTGCAACGCGTAAAAATCATCCCTCAATCTTGGCGTAATAAGATATCCAAATCGTTGATGAAAAACGCATTTTTGAACCTTCCGGTCTAGTGAACGCATGAAACTGAGCTATGCTTGTTTAGGGGCAACCATTTGAATTAAAAGACTCATCAAGGAAGACTATGACATTCGTAACCAAAACTATTTTGGGCATCGCCATCATACAGATCTCACTTTTAATGATCTTGGTATTCAGCTCTATTTCTTTCCTCTCCACATCCAATGAAAAACAACTGATTCAACGCGCCAACGTCACAGCATCGATGTTTGTTCATGCAAGCACCAATGCAGTTTTGTCCATGGATTTTGCGACAATAGAAGACCTAGTCAATGACATCATGACGCAAGAAGACGTGCTTTATGTGCGAATTACCTATCAGGGAAAAGTTCTGGCTGTTGGCGGAGACAGCTACTTACTCAGCCAAACATCCAACATTGACCAAGATTTGTCTTCTATCGACGACAGTGTATTCGATACCCGAGTCCCTATTACAGAGAACGACATTGTTTACGGTCATGTAGACATGGGGTTTGGAACATCGGCTCTTAACCAGATGTTGGCACAGGCACAAAAATCGATCATCGCCATCGCCTCGCTTGAAGTTCTACTGGTTGCCTTCTTTTCATTTGTTTTAGGCTCGTACCTCGCAAAAAACCTGCTCCGTTTGACCAAAGTGGCCCATACCTTAAGTAAAAAGGGCCCCGGATACGAATTGCAACTAGACCAAACCGGCCAGTTAGGTGATGTGGCGGATGCCTTCGACGACATGTCTCGTAACCTTGAACACAGCTACCAAGAATTGAAGCGTGCCAGAATAGAAGCAGAAAATGCCAACGAGTCGAAAAGTCGATTCTTAGCGTCGATGTCTCATGAAATAAGAACACCAATGAATGGCGTGCTCGGGTTACTCTCATTGTTGGAAGAAACGGAACTCTCCATAGAGCAACAAAAACTGCTGAAAACAGCAACCGACTCCGGTGAGTTTTTGCTGTCGATTATTAACGATATCTTAGACTTTTCACGTATGGAGGCCAACACACTGATATTGGAACGTGAGGCCTTCGACTTTCACGCTTGTGTATCCAATGTAGTAAGCAGTTTTGAGCCCTTAGCCAAAGACAAAGCACTCATTTTGAATTATACGATTAACCCAGAGGTTCCTGAGTACGTCTATGGCGATGCAAATCGCTACCGCCAAATTCTGTTTAATTTACTCGCCAACGCCTTCAAATTTACCCAGCATGGTAGTGTTAGTGTTGAAATAGGCGCACAGAAAATTGCCGACGAACGCTTTACGGTTTCATGCGCTGTAATTGATACAGGGGTTGGCATCGCGCAAGATGCACAAGGTTACCTTTTCGATGAGTTTACTATGGTCGATCAAACCTACTCGCGATCACAAGAAGGATCTGGATTAGGGCTAGCCATCTGCAAGCGGTTAGCATTTTTGATGGAAGGTGAAATTTCAGTAACCAGTACTGTTGATATTGGTAGTCGTTTTGAATTTCACGTAAGCCTAGAAACATCAAAACAACCCGTAATGTCTATCACGGGTAATAAAGTCAATAATGCTCTGCCTAAAGAAATGCTCAGCGCTTCTGTTTTAGTCGCCGAGGATAACAAGGCCAACCAACTAGTAATTAAAAACTTATTTTCTCACGCAGGCATCGACATAGATCTCGCAGAAAATGGCCAACAAGCCTTAGAATTAATACAACTGCACGACTATGACATTGTATTTATGGATATATCCATGCCTGAAATGGATGGAATTGAAGCCTGCCAACAAATTCGATTAATGACCGACGAAGTTAAAGCTCAGTTGCCCATCATCGCACTTACCGCTCATGCTTTATCTGGAGATAAAGAAAACTTTTTAAGCATAGGTATGACCGACTATTTATCAAAACCTGTCAGAAAAAACCAACTCATCGACGTACTTTATAAATACTTGTCTCCAAATAATAACAACGAGCTTGATCCTCCCATCAAGGGTGTCGCTCCAAACTCGTCAACTTCAGAATTAATAAACGAAGAGATAGAAGATCCGATGCTCAAAGACCCAAGCAACAGCCAGCCCAGTGACCATGAAGAAAATAACAGTCAACCCGTCAACAAAGATGACAGTGCAATCGTCGATGAGGCCATTTTGGAGCAGATGATCGAAGACACTAGCTTAGAGGTATTGCCTATACTTGTAGAGCACTACCTTGAAGAGACTCACTTAAGGGTTGGTGAAGTAATTCAAGCACTCGAGTCTTCAGATTCAGAATCGCTTGAATTTGAAGCCCATACGTTAGGCAGTGCGTCATTAGCACTTGGTAACCGAAAACTATCAGATTTAGCAAGAGCCATAGAGAAAGAGTGTCGAGAAGGCGATATCACGACAGCATTAGCGTTAGGCCAAGGGCTACCTGAATTAGCTCAGCTCTCTCTCGCTTCGCTTGTGGAATACAGTCAACAGAAAACGGCGAACAAATTGTAAACAAGTTTGTGATTGAGAATGGTACGCGCTAACACTTTTCATAAAAATAGACGCCATTTCTATCATTTAGCTCGAAATGTTTATCAATAAGTTTCATAGTAATAAACGTCAGTTAGGAAAATATACAGGATGTGATTATGCGACCAAAAGTGTTGCTCGTTGAGGACTCCACCTCACTTGCTATTTTATATAAGCAGTACGTAAAAGACGAACCCTATGATCTTTTTCACGTAGAGACGGGGCGTGAAGCCAAAGACTTCATCGAACGTAACGTACCGCAGCTAGTCATTTTAGATCTCAAGTTGCCTGACATGTCCGGTGAGGACATTCTTGACTGGATAAATGAAAACCAACTACCAAGCTCTGTAGTGATCGCAACGGCTCATGGCTCCGTTGATATTGCCGTCGGTCTGATTCAAAAAGGTGCCGAAGATTTTCTCGAAAAGCCAATCAAAGCAGACCGTCTTAAAACCTCTGTAAGCTTACATCTGAAGAGAGCCAAACTAGAGCACCTTGTTGAAAGCCTTGAAAGTAAGTTAGACCGTACCCGCTTCCACGGTTTCATAGGTTCAAGTCTTCCAATGCAAACGGTATATCAAACCATTGACGCGGTCGCACCCACAACGGCGAGCGTGTTCATTTGCGGAGAAAGTGGCACAGGTAAAGAAGTCTGCGCGGAAGCCATTCACAAAGAAAGCCAACGAAAAGACAAACCATTCGTTGCCATTAACTGTGGCGCCATTCCCCGTGATTTAATGGAAAGCGAAATATTCGGCCATGTCAAAGGTGCTTTTACCGGCGCAACCACGGACCGAAAGGGTGCCGCCATGCAAGCCAACGGCGGAACGTTGTTCTTAGATGAGCTGTGTGAAATGGAATTAGAAATGCAGAAGAAATTACTGCGTTTTCTTCAAACGGGTACGTTTACTCCACTCGGAGGGAGCCGCGAGGTAAAAGTAGACGTTCGGATCATCTGTGCAACCAACCGAGATCCTTTATTGGAAGTTGAAGAAGGCCGATTCCGCGAAGATTTGTATTATCGTGTACACGTCATCCCTATCGACATGCCACCTTTACGTGAACGCGGAAAAGACATTGCAAACTTAGCGAAACACTTCCTTAAGGTGTACTCAAAACAAGACAAGAAAAAGTTCACCGGCTTCCAACCTGATGCCGAGAGTTTATTGTCGCGATATCCTTGGCCGGGTAACGTACGTCAGTTGCAAAACATCATTCGTAATATCGTTGTACTCAATGACGAGCCGCTTGTGTCTGTTGCCCATATCCCGGCTCCAGTGAACGGTCCAGCCCGAAAAAGACCAGCAACAGAACGTTCACATGATCCGTCAACACAGACGACCCACGTCCAAGACCGCCTCTCATCAAATAGCTTCACCGCACCTATTAACGACGTAGATGAAGGCGCAACCGAACATAACGTCGCTAACGAAGACTTCGCATCACGCAATCAAGATGCAATCACGAATACCGACATTAAACCCATGTGGCAGGTCGAAAGAGAAACCATTCAAAACGCGATTAACTTGTGTGATGGTAATGTGCTCAACGCCGCCGTTTTACTCGATTTAAGCCCATCTACGGTATACCGTAAGAAGCAAGCGTGGGAAGCAGAAGATGACATTAAGCAAGCGTGATCGTCACCTTCCTAAGGAAAACGAAATATGGCTGTTAATTGACAGCCTAACCTTCGGTGGCATTGAAACACACGTTCTTGAGTTATCTTACGGGCTGAGCCAATTTGGTCACTCGGTTCGCGTTGTATTTGTGACACAATACGACCACGCATCTCCGCTTGTCGATCGCCTGCAAATGGCCAATATTCAGTATTCTTACCTCTATCAAATAAGTGGCTCACCGAAACGTCTTAACCCACTTCGAGCACTGTCTAGAGCCGTTAGAATCCACCGCCCCAAATTGCTCCACGCGCATGGCTATAAGGCAAGCATTCTTAGCAAGCTTGTTAAGCTCGCACCCAGTGGCCGCACTATAAATCAGTTTACGACCTTCCATGCCGGTGAGAGTCCGACGGGTAAAGTCCGACTTTATGATGCCATTGATCGCTACAGTGCATTTATCTCTCAAGCCAATTTTGCGGTCAGCCAATTGGTACAAGATAAAGTCCAATCAACCTCAATTGTACTGAACAACTTTATCTCGACAGACAAACTGCATCTCAGTGAAGGAGAACAAATCGCTTTTGTTGGTCGTCTTAGCCGAGAAAAAGGGCCTGACCGATTTGTAAACCTAGCGGGTCAGTTTCCGTACTTAGAGTTTCATATCTATGGTTCTGGCCCTATGGAAACTGAACTCCTTGATCGAGGTGAACCCAATATTGTCTATCATGGTCATCAAAACAACATGAGTAAGGTTTGGGAGTCGGTAGGCATATTGGTCATCAGCTCTCGATTTGAAGGCCTACCTATGGCTGCTCTTGAGGCAATGGCAAGAGGCATTCCTGTCGTCGCGATGAATGTGGGCGCATTAAGTACACTCATCACCCATGGAACGAATGGCTGGATAGCTAACTCTCCTGAAGAGCTTTCAGCTTGCCTTATGGAATGGCTACAAATGTCACCTAGCCAACAACATGAAGTGGCCATTAATGCCTGTAATACCGTGACTCATAGTTACTCTAGCCAAGCGGTTATCCCGCAAATTTTGCATCATTATCACCTTGAAAGTTAGCCGCCTAGCTCCCTTTATTTCTTCCTTAATCTGATTCTCAGATTGAGAAACACGACAGCCCCACCTTTGAAAAACCTAAAACTCCTTTAAATACAAAATCATAGTAATAGTCATTTCTTGGCACTGAGTTTGCAATATCTCTACCATTCAGGACGATTAGGAAGAGATAAAGATGAACAACAGACAGAACATCTTATACGTACATTATGGAGACAACTGGTTACGCGGCAGTGAGCACTGCCTTGTCAATCTATTAGGTCAACTCAACCTTCATCAATATCGTCCTTATTTATGGACCAATAATCCCGCTCTACACCACGTCGCTTTGCGAAATGACGTACCATCAATACTTGACTCTTTTCCCGTGTTACTTGGATGGTCTAGTAACAAGTTCAATGCCTTTGGCTGGTTGAAGTTGGTTCACCGGGGGCTGAAAATGGTAAAAGAGAATCAAATTGATCTGATTCATATTAATAGTGGAGCCCCTTGTCAGTGGATGTGCTTAGTGGGTCGATTAGCCGGTATCCCTGTCGTGACGCAACTGCACAGTGACTATCCCCTTCGTGACCGTTTAACCCTTGGCCTTCACCTTTCTCCACGTATAATCACCGTCAGTAAAGCGATCAGCTATAACCTGATTAAAGATGGTTACCCAGTTGAGCAGCTCAGTGTCGTCCATAATGGCATTGATACGGCACAGGCATCAGCATCAGAGGTTAACGATGCCATACAAGGCAATGCACTCAACGCGCGTCGACACTTAGGTATATCAGAAAGTGCCACCGTGTTCGTAACAGTAGGCTCTCTAATCTATCGTAAAGGTGTTGATCGCATCATCAACGCTTTATTTCAATTAAAGCAATCCAATCCCGACTTACACCTGATCGTCATTGGTGACGGGTGCGAGAAAGACACCTTAATAAAACAAGCACAAACCGTCGGTCTGGCAAGTCGCATTCATTTCGTAGGCGAACAGCACAATGTACAAGACTGGTTAACAGGCGGAGTGGACGCCTTTATTAGTGCAGCTCGAAGTGAAGCGTTTGGCTTGGTCGTTGCAGAAGCGGGCATGGCTCGGCTCCCCATTCTTGCGCCTGATACTGGTGGTATTCCTGAAATCATAACCGATGGAAAAACAGGGATTTTATATTCAAATAACGATGACGCGGATTTAACCAATGCCATCACCCGGTTTTTAGACGGTCAGTTAAGCCCCGAACACCCGAACAAAACTCTGGCGAGTAATGCGCAAAAACACATTCACGGCACATTTACCTTAGCCATTAATTGCCAGAAGATCGAACGCATCTATCAACAAGCTCTTAACGAAAGCATAAACAGTCACGGTGATTTTCAACCTTCTTGGTTTAGCGGATTGCGTCCTCTGCGCCGCCTTCCAACTACGCTGATGATGCGAGGGTAATATGATGAACTTAATTTTTGATCCAATCCCATTCTCTGGTGGTTCTAAAATTGCCACCAGCTGCGCTCTCTCACATTGTGATCAGGACCGTATCAAGTTTACCGTCATAACGGCCAGCCCTAAATGCTGGGAAAATTCTGAACTCGATAACGGCCAGCTTTCCATTATCTATTTGCCTTGCCCAACTAGGTTAGCCCAAGCATCATCGGGGATCAGTTATTGGTTAAAGCAAGGCTATTTCAGCCTGTTTTTATTGCTCACTTTGCTTCGCATTGCAAAAGTTAACCAAGCCATAGGCGCTTCAGGTCCCGGCGTTGATATGGCACTTTACCTGTGTTGCTTCCTCTTTAGCTATACCATCATTCAACTGATTCATGGCCCTGTTGGCGCTTCTCGTTCCATTGGCTATTGTTTATCAACCGCCGACAAACTCTTCTATCTGGCTAGTAGCGAATCTTCGGTCATTACTGCACTTAATCTCTATTTACGCAATAAGATTAACAACGATCTCGACGAGACACTGGCTAAGACCTATCTCAAACGGCCTCATTGCCAAACGTTTAATAATGGGCTCTCGCGTCAAAAATGGCCAACTCAATGTCAATACGACGAACCCCGTTTGTTTTGGTCTGCATCGCTACTTAAATGGAAAGGCCTGGATCTTTTGGTCGATTGCTTAAAAACCCTACCTAACCGTAGCCTTACCAGTACTAATATTTGTTATATCAAACCTCAAAATACGACTTTGACGGTGAGTGATGCGCCTATTGCGATTCAAGGCGTGACTTGGTTTCAACAGCCAAACAACCTGGATCAAATACGATCTGAGAGCAATATCTATGTATCGACAAGTACCAGCGAACCATTTGGACTCGCCACTCTAGAAGCCATGGCGGCTGGCATGTGTGTCATCATTCCAGCAGACGGCGCCTATTGGGATAACGTTCTAATCGAAGATGTCCATTGCATCAAATACCTGCCTAACGATGTAGAAAGCCTAAAAGCCGCGGTTATTAAAGTAACCTCAAATACAGGCTTAATCTCGGCGCTGGGAGAGCAGGCGAAAAAAATGGCGATGCACTTCCAAGCCGAATTGGTTTATCAAGCCATCTATCAGGCGGTTAACGATAACGCAATAGAAACGCTGCCGTTCAATGCCAGCACAATGGCAAAGTCAGGTACACAAGACTCTAGCTCTTCTTTAACTACGAGGGCTCACTAATGAAAATCCCATCTGCGTTAAAAAATATGACTGGCTATGCACTTGGCTTATTCTTCATTAAGGGAATATCCCTCATTATGCTACCGATCATGGCGAGATACTTACTCCCTGAACAACTGGGGAAGCTCGAACTGCTCGCTTCGATTGGCATGTTTTTTGGCCTACTGATGGGGTTAGCCATGCATGAGGCGCTTTATCGCTTTGCAGGTGAACAAACGAATTCAGTGCAACGAAAAGCCATTGCGAGTGAATTGTTTAGGAATGGGCTGATGATTTCAGGCAACATTTCAGCCGGCCTCTTGTTTGCAGCCAACACCTTGCCCGTTACGCAATGGATTCCTGCTTCTCAAATTGAAATCAATGTCTTACTGCTATCACTGTCTTTAGAAAGTGCCATTGGCCTTGGTTTAGCTTGGTTACGCATGCAAGACCAAGTCAAAGCCTTCCTCAAGATTTGTATTGGTACCAGTGTATTTCAAGTGACCTTGGTTTTACTGGTTCTGCAATTCATGCCAAGTGTTGCTGGTATTCTATTCGCTAGTTTTATCGCTCACCTAGCCCAGCTGATAGCAATTCAAGTCTATAGCCGCTTGGATCTATCGACCAAAAACACCATTCCATTTCGAACTTATTTGACGTATTGCATTCCTATGATGCTCTCCGGCTTGGTCGCTTTTGGTTTAAACGGAGCAGAACGCTGGATACTCGCCGCTTCCACTTCGCTCGCAGAACTCGGGCAATACGCTATTGCAGCCAAATTCTCTCTCGCTATGTGTATTTTGGTGCAGCCCTTTGGAATGTGGTGGATGCCCAAGCGTTTTGATTACTTAAACAACAAAGGTGCGAACGCTACTTTACGGGTAACACAATATGGTTTAGTTCTTATTTCTTGTTTGACATTATTCATGGCAGGCATCGGACAAGTCTTTATATTGATTGCTCTTCCTGACTTGTACCATGATGCGAGTAAATTATTGGTCGCGACTCTTGCCGTTGCCTGGTGTAAAGAAATCACTGAATTAACCAATATAGGCATTCTTTTCCACAAAAAAACACAATGGTTACTGTATACCAATATCGCAGCGACCTTATTCGGTCTCACTGTCGCATTTGCGCTAACATCCTACGGTATTTGGGGGATCCTGTTCGCATTATTTAGTGCTCAGTTCGTGCGTATGCTGGCCGTCACCTACTTAAGTCAGATGCTCTCTGTTTTGCCTTATCAATTCAGTAAACTTTCAACCCTATTTGTCGTCACCTTTGGGCTTTTGTATTTGTTTGCCCAAGATTTGTCAGTCACCGTTATTAGCTTAATGGCACTGAGTGCACCTATACTCATACTATTACTCGCAACGAAATTAGCGTTACTCCCGATTGCTCAAAGTACGATTTGGCATGATGTATCCCAACGTTTTACAAGGCGAACGCAGCAATGACCAAATCTAATCGCACGCATGTTTTCATCGCCGTCTTTGTCTGTTTGCTAATAGCAATGGTATGGCGACTTGTCCCTAACCCGGCCGTTGCGTTAGTCATTTCAGTTTTGCCGTTGGGCATACTCGTGGTTATTAGCCAAACGTTTTGGTTTGTTACTTTATTTGTATTGTTTTCATTTTTCAGAATTCATGAAGTTGTACCAGCATTGTACCCGCTTAAGATACCTCTACTCCTTTCATTGGGCGCACTTTCTGCTTTGCTATGGCATAGCCTTATTAGCCGTGAACTTAAAATCTATTGGCATCGTAGCCTAACTTGGTTGGCCATTTTTTAGGTTCTTGTCATCATTGGGGTGGTTTTTGCTTCTAATCGCCCTATCGCGCTTGATTACTTCAAGAATATGTACTGGAAAATCATCGTGATGACGTTGGCCATTACGTGGTTACTCGACAGCAGCAAAAATCTCGCTAGGATGTCGGTTTTAATCACGTTTTCCGGATTATTGGTCGGTTGCGTTGCCATGTACAATTCTATCAACGGCATTGGATTGGTCGAAGGGAGCCGTGTCACCATCGGCCGAGATTTTGGTTCTATGCTTGGCGATCCTAACGATTTGGCTCTCGTCCTTATGTTTCCTTTGGCGTTTTCTATAAGCTTGGTGACCACTCAAGGTATCCCTAGCTATTTGCGAGTGTTAAGTGGCATAACGAGTATCATTCTAATGATGGCCGTCATCGCTACCCAAAGTCGTGGTGGGTTAATGGGCGCAGTTGCGGTATTCGCTGTTTACGCCTATCGCCTGATCAAATCTAAAACCCTGGTCATGTCATTGGGCGCAATCGGCGCTCTGGTTCTCTACTTCGTAGCCGGGATAGGTGAGCGAGCATCTGGAGGCGCAGCCGAAGCCGGCGTCGATGCCTCTGCAATGGGCAGGTTATACGCATGGGAAGCCGCTTTCAAAATGTCTCTTGATAATCCGCTAACAGGCGTTGGGCTTAACAATTTCTATTTCAATTATTATTACTATAGCTCGCATTGGGATGGCCTCAATCACGCGGTGCACAGTACTTGGTTTGGCGTTCTCGCAGAAACAGGGATCTTGGGGTTAATCATATTCGTTTGCTTCATTGGTTCTCTTATCATCACTGCGCGCAAAACCTTAACAACGTTAAATGAGAGCCCCGCACAATGCGGAAGTTATTTAACCGCCTCGGCAAATGCTGTTTATGCCGGACTAATCGGTACCATCATCTCGGGCACTTTCCTCACGCAAGGCTTCAATTGGCCCATTTATATCCTCGCCGCGCTAACCATTGCTGTTGCTAACATCACTCAAAACGCTAGTCAAAATGCCACTCAAAAAGAGAACTTACCCTCCACCTAGATACAAGCAAACGTAAGTAACTGATAAATAATATTTTATATTT
Organism: Vibrio tapetis subsp. tapetis; assembly: GCF_900233005.1. Lineage (NCBI taxonomy): Bacteria > Pseudomonadati > Pseudomonadota > Gammaproteobacteria > Vibrionales > Vibrionaceae > Vibrio > Vibrio tapetis. Next base: position 1,548,450 of record NZ_LT960612.1, on the reverse strand, counting down.
TGGCACGATATGTGAAATAGCATAGATATAGAATCGCATTTTAAGGATGAATAGTATGCTAGCTCTCAAAACGAATCAGTTTAAGCAATGGCTTCAAAACCACCCAAATCCAAGTTATCGTCGCTTGTTTGTTCAGTTAAAAGCCGTTCGTAACTTTGAGTTCCCCACGCCACGGCTTTTTAACAAAGCAGTGTACTTTATCCATCAACTGTTGCTGTCTGTGTTAAATAGCACTTTACGCCTTTTTGTCCATACACCAGCCTTCAAAGGGCGTCTTAATCAACGCGGTAAAAACGTTTACGTTTATGGGGGAGTCCCTCTTGTTACTGGCCCCTTAACAATCAACCTTGGCAGCCATTGTCGAATTAGTGGCCAAACAACGTTTAGCGGCCGCAGTGCCAGCATTAATCCTAAACTTGAAATTGGCAATAATGTCGGCATTGGATGGCAAACCACGATCGCCGTTGGACGCAACGTTATCATTAAAGACAACGTGCGCATTGCCGGCAAAGCCTTTCTATTTGGTTATTCAGGCCACCCGTTAGATGCAAAACAACGAGCACTTGGCTTGCCTGACGAAGATAGCCAAGTTGGAGACATCATTTTGGAAAAAGATGTGTGGCTGGGCTCAAACGTTACGGTAAAGGGCGGCGTGACGATTGGTGAAGGTACCATTGTTGCTGCTGGCAGCGTCGTAACGCGCAGTTTACCTCCTTTTGTGATCGCAGCGGGAAATCCAGCAAAAGTCGTTCGCAGTCTTGAATCAACAACTACACTTTTAAAAGCGCAAGCTTAAGGAGCTACCATGCACGATCTTATTGTATTTGGAGAAGATTTTGGTGGTCTTCCGTCGAGCACCCAGCATCTAGTTTCTCGTTTGGCTGACTCTCGTAAAGTGGTGTGGGTAAACTCCATTGGTTTACGTCAACCTAAACTCTCTTTCGGTGATGCCAAGCGCGCGGCCTACAAATTGATGGGGAAGAGTAAAGCTCATTATCAACCGATGGCGAAAGCAAATGACAACCCTAATATTACGATCGTGAATTTAAAAACCATACCCGCTCCTGCGTCAAACTTTGCATGCAGTCTGGCCAAGAAATGGATGCTGAGTCAGCTGCTTCCTATTATTGAACAGCAACAACTTCAGTCCCCTATTTTGTGGTCTTCTTTGCCCACTGCCGCCGATTTATGCGGTGAGTTAAATGAAGCGGCGGTGGTGTATTACTGCGGCGATGATTTCGAGTCTCTCGCGGGTGTCGATCATCACACGGTGCGAAGTCATGAGAAGAAGCTGGTCGAAAAAGCTGACCTCATTTTTGCTGCAAGCAGTAATATCAAAACCAAATTCCCAGCACAAAAAACCGAATTACTTCCGCATGGTGTCGATGTAGAACTGTTTGCGACACCGGCCCCACGCGCTCATGATCTACCCAATGGTGACCGCCCTATAGCCGGCTTTTATGGAAGTTTATCTGAATGGCTGGATTATGATCTCGTACGTGAACTCACCGCAAAAATGACCGACTGGGATTTTGTTTTTATTGGGCCAAATGAAAAAAATCAATTACAGCTTCCTAAAACTGACAACCTATTTTATTTAGGGGCAAAACCTCATCATCTGTTACCACAATATTCGCAACACTGGAACGTGAGCCTACTTCCCTTCAAGCATAATTCGCAAATTGAAGCCTGTAGCCCTCTAAAACTGATGGAGTACCTTGCGGCTAACCGCCCAATCGTCACCACCGATTTTCCGGCCTTAGCGCCTTACAAGGACCACGTCCAAGTAGCCAATAGTGCCGAACTCATGGAACAGGCCATTCGTCAGGTTCAAAACGACACGCCGAACACTCGACCTCTGGTTGGGCAAGACAGTTGGGACAAACGGAGCGAATTCGTTGACAGAATGTTGGAACTTCTATGACTAAACTAAAATTTCGTTTATTGATATTATTAAGCGCAGCTTGGAGACGTCGGTACGTTATTTTTGTGCCCATTTTAATCATGCCTTTCATTGGCTTAAGTGTGAGTAAAATGGCACCAACACAGTACCGTTCTCATACCAGTATGTTGTTGCAAGAAACCGCGAAAATGAACCCTTTCCTTGAAGATATTGCGGTCTCTACCATGCTCAACGAAAGATTAAGCGCGGTGAAAACCTTGTTAAAAAGTCGCCATGTTTTACATTCTGTAGCCGCTGAGCTCAAGTTAATTAACGATGACATGTCACCTGCGGAAGTAGAGCGCGTCATTCAAAAAATATCAAACAGTTTGAGTGTCTCGCAACTCGGTAAAGACTTCCTTAAAATCAACCACACATCAAACTCACCAGATGGCATGAAAGCCATGCTCGAGTCGGTTAGTCGACATTTCATCGAACAGCTATTAGCACCAGAACGCTCTTCGATTACCGATTCGAGTGAGTTTTTAACCATTCATATCAAAAAGCGAGCAACGGAACTTGAACAGGCAGAACAGGCGTTGGCGCAATACACGAACTTAAATTCTGCTTTGACGCCGGATATGCAAAATCAAAGCTTGAGCCGCTTGGCGACCCTCAAGCAAAGCTTGGCAGAAAAACAAGCCGAGTTAGCTGGCGTTGAAAAAAGTATGGGGTCACTTGACGAGCAATTATCTAAAACTAACCCTGTGGTCGGTCGAATCGAGGAACAAATAATCGACATACGCAGTGAACTCACCTTATTGCGAGCAAAATACACCGACAACCACAGCGCCGTACAAGCGAAGAAACGTGAATTGAATCGATTAGAACAAGAAAGAACCATCATGCTGCAACAAAAGCAACCCGGATTAAATAGTGACCAACTATGGGATATTGCCAGTTCAACCAACACCGATGAGCTTAGAAGCGTTCAACCATTATTAGTATCTCAGCTGCATAACTTGCAAGTTGCTCGAGGCAATTACGAATCGTTAAAAGAAGAAACCAAGAGCCTGAAAGGCATGATTGATGAACTGGAAATGAAAGCGACCAATTTTGGTGATAACACCAAACAACTCTACCGCTTAACTCGTGATGTTGAAATAAAACGAACCCTTTACGAAGAATTAATGTCTCGATACGAAATGGCGCAACTGACTGGCTCTCTTGGTATCTTTGAACAAAACGATCGCGTTAAAATAATCGATCTACCCTATACACCAAGTACGCCGACAAACTTCCCAACGATCGTTTTTGTTATCGCAGGGCTATTTGCTGGATTGTTTCTCGGCGTTGGCTTGGCCGTGCTGATGGAAATATTCGATACCTCCATTCGCCTTCGTCAGGAATTAGAGCAATTAACCGGCGTTCCTGTATTAACGGTTATTCCACGTATTCGTTAACCCCCTCTTTAGCTCCCCAATACACTATGTTACTGGCATCTAGGCGCTGCCTTTCTGCCTTTCTGCCTTTCTGCCTTTCTGCCTTTCTGCCTTTCTGCCTTTCTGCCTTTCTGCCTTTCTGCCTTTCTGCCTTTCTGCCTTTCTGCCACATTCAATTCCTATTTTAAAATGACTGTCAAAACAAGAAATCAAAATAACAAACTGACACAAAAAATCTAAGTTGTTGTATCTAATGACAATCCATTTATGGCACGCCTTGTGCAATATCTATTGTATACGGTGAGAAGGTAAAAAATTAACTTTCTCTAAACTGCAAAATGACTCAAGGATAAATGTTATGACTGTATTCTCAGATGTTAAAAACACAGAAGTTGCTCTGACATTAGGCAACCAATCAACAGCAAAGACCATTGTTCATGTGGTTCAAAAATTAGCCCCTGGTGGTTTAGAAACCTTAACGTTAGATTTAGCGAATCACGCCCAACCTCAAGACCATGTCATCATTGTGAGTCTTGAAGGTAATAAAGAACAAGCACTGCAAGATTGGCCTCGACTTGAGTCGCACGCCGATCAACTTGTCTTTCTAAACAAAGCCGCTGGCGTTCAGGTTAACCTTCTTAAAGAACTGATCAAACTGTTCAACCTTGTTAAACCTCATGTTGTTCATACCCATCATATTGGGCCACTTGTTTATGCCTCTATCGCTGCAAAAATTTCTGGCGTTCCTCATCGAATTCATACAGAGCATGATGCATGGCACCTTAAGAACGCCAAAGCGGTTCGTTTGGAAAAATGGGCATTGAAAATTGCAACGCCGACATTGGTTGCGGATGCCGCTCGAGTAAAAGCGCACTTAGACAGCTGTTTTGGTTACGCAAACACAGTGACCATAAAAAATGGCATTGATTGCGCGAAGTTTTTACCCAATAGCTTACCGCTTGCTCGCATGCATTATGGTTTCCCGATGGACAAAACCATCATTGGTAGTGCGGGTCGCCTTGAGCATGTAAAAGGTCACGATTTACTCATCAGTGCAATGCGCTTTCTTCCTGCCAATATCATGCTTGTGATTGCAGGCGATGGTTCTAAAAAAGAGGCATTGCAAAATCTGGTCAAGAAATTGGAATTGGAAGAGCGCGTTAAGTTTGTTGGTCTCGTTGACGACATGGCTCGCTTCTATCAGACCTTAAACATTTTTTGTCTTCCTTCCCGTCATGAAGGGTTCCCATTATCACCGCTTGAAGCTCAATCTTGTGGTGTACCGACTGCCGTTACCCAAGTGGGCGCAGCCGAAGAAACTCTCTGCCCATACTCTGGCCGCCTCATGAGCCCGAATAACCCTATCAATATGGCCAGTGTCGTCTTGGAAATGTTAGAAAACCCAAGCCAAAAATCACCAAGAGATTTTGTCTTAGAAAACAACGATGTAAACAAAATGGCTCAAGCATACTTAGACTTAACAACAGGAGTAGTAGCATGATGGATTGGACACTGATTATTATCTGTCTAACTTGTGCATTTCTGGTGGTTTACCATCACATTGGTTACCCACTGCTGTTGAAATGGTATTCAAAAAAGCACCCTTTAAACCATGCTCAACAAAAATGGTATGGCTACCGTAAGAACCGCCAAGACCAAACTCGCCCTAGCATAACGATTTTGGTACCAGCGTTTAATGAAGAACAGTGGATAGGTGAAAAAATTCGTAACATCGCTTCACTCGATTACCCTCGAGATAGGTTAAAAGTCATCATTGCCTGTGACGGTTGTACAGACAACACGGTAGAAGAAGCACAAATGACATTGCAAGAAGCTATCTGTGCGGATACTCACATTGAAGTTAAAGCGTATTCAGAAAACCTAGGCAAAGTGGCGGTGATTAACAGAGCAATGGAAGATGTCGATACGGATATTACGGCCTTGAGTGATGTGTCTGCACTCATCGCGATGGACGCATTAATCGTCGCTGATACTCACTTTAAAAATGACCATATCGGCGTTGTAAACGCAACGTATCAACTGAGAACATCAAGTAACGAAGGAGAAAGAAAGTACTGGGAATATCAAAACCAAGTTAAAACCAACGAAACCACACTTGGCTCTTCGTTGGGTTCACACGGTGCTTTATTCTTTTTCCGTACTGACTTATTTACTCCGCTTGCGGCTAACACCATTAATGACGATTTTGTGTTACCGATGAAGATTGTCGAGCAAGGATACCAAGCGATATACGACAGCAACATGGTATCAGTTGAATTAGAACCGACTGACCTAAACAATGATTTTAGACGCCGCTTACGTATTTCTGCGGGCAACATGCAGCAAGCCATTACGTTATCAAGCTTGTTTAATCCGAAATTTGGAGGCACAGCATTTACCTTTTTTTCAGGCAAAGGTTTAAGGCTCATTAGCCCATACCTGATGCTGGCGTGTTTGATAAGTTCGGCCTTGCTATCGAGTCATATTATTTTCATGTCGATGCTTATCATACAAATAACGGCTTACAGTATTGGCCTACTAGGTCATTTATTACCGAACATTTTTAGTCACAAAATCTGTCGCTGGTTGAGCTACCTGCTTATCGGCCACTTTGCAAACTTGGTAGGCGGCTTACGCTACCTAATCGGCTTAGAATCTAGTCCATGGACACGAGTTAATCGTTAAGGAAAACCTATGAACCGTTTAATGAATTCAAACAAAATCATCGCTGTTGCAAAACGTACCTTTGACCTAGTTGGCTCTGTGGTTGGCTTAGCTCTTTTGATGCCAATTTTCCCAATCATCGCGGCGGCTATCGCCTTTACTTCTAAAGGCCCAGTGTTATACCGCCAACAACGTGTCGGTAAATCGACCCCAGAAATCATGGAGTTCTTTGATATCATCAAATTTCGCACCATGTACCAAGACGCAGAGACCCGTTCAGGTGCCGTATGGGCAACCGAGAACGACCCACGCATCACACCGGTAGGCCGCTTTTTACGTAAGACTCGTTTAGACGAATTACCACAACTTTTTAACGTTCTGCGCGGTGAAATGTCATTGATTGGTCCTCGTCCAGAGCGCCCAACCTTCTACAGCAAATTGGAAACGGCTATCCCTTACTTTGCTGACCGTACTTATGGTGTATTGCCCGGTATTACTGGCCTTGCTCAAGTTAATCAAGGTTACGACACGTGCATCGATGATGTTCGTCGTAAAGTAGGTTTTGATCACAGCTACGCGCTTTCAATGAACTCTTTATCAAGCTGGCTAATCACCGATTTAGGTATCTTGACCAAAACCATTCTCATCATGGTTGACGGTCGAGGCCGTTAAGCGTAGAGAAAGCGCCAGAACAGCAACAAAATGTCATAAAAATAGCCCAAAACCTTACTGAAGGTTTTGGGCTTTCTTTTCAATATTTAACAAGCAACTACTTCAGCTTCAAGACCATCGATTCATACGGCGTCAGGTACAGCTTATTGCTAAGCTCTGTCACTGGCTGCCGATTAGACAATAAGCACTCTACTTCTTGGGCCTGAAATTGTTCTGACAAAACAATCGCCTGCTCTTCATTACTAAAGTTATTGATCACCAACAAGCGTTCGTTATCATCATGACGAAGATAAGCAAATATCTGCTCGTTATCTCGCAAGATTGGTGTGAAATCACCATAAACAATCGCCGGGTGCGCTTTTCTTAACGCGATTAAAGACTGGTAATGATAAAAAATGGAGTTGTTATCTTCCAATGCTTGCTCGACGTTAATGTCCTTGTGGTTAGGGTTGACGTTTATCCAAGGGCTTCCTTGAGTAAAGCCAGCGTTTTCACTCCCATTCCATTGCATAGGCGTACGCGAATTATCTCGACTATTCTGATAAATCGCTTCCATCATTTCATCATGACTGGTGCCCGAACCGGTTTTTACGTCATAAAAGTTAAGCGTTTCAATATCTCGGTAGTCCTCAAGAGAATCAAACGCGACATTGGTCATGCCAATCTCTTCACCTTGGTAAATGTACGGCGTACCTTTCATCATGTGCATTGCTGTTGCTAACATTTTTGCAGACGCAACCCTATGCTCACCAACGCAGCCATATTTAGAGACAACACGTGGCAAATCATGGTTATTCCAAAACAGCGAATTCCAACCACCGTCTTTTAACTCCAATTGCCACTTAATTAACACTTCTTTTAGTGCGTTAATATCTTTGGCCTTTGGTCGCCATTTGTCTCCGTCTTGCCAGGTCAATGTAATGTGTTCAAATTGAAACACCATCGACAATTCATTGCGGTTCGGCTCTGAGTACATTTTGGCAATTTCTGGCGTTGCATCCCAGGTTTCACCGACGGTTAATAAGTCTTTATCTCCGAACGTTGCTTGGTTCATATCTTGCAATCGCTGGTGCAGTTTAGGGCCATTCCCCATGATTCGCTTATCTATGTTTTTACCAATCAGGTCAATCACATCCAAACGAAAACCACCGATGCCCTTGTCAATCCACCAATTCATCATGTCGTGGATTCGCTTAACCATCTCTGGGTTATTCCAGTTTAAATCAGGCTGGCAGCGCGAAAAAATATGATAAAAATATTGTTGAGACTTTTCACACCACTCCCACGCTGAACCGCCAAAAACAGAACACTGGTCATCCGGCACTGAGCCGTCTGGCTTTGCGTCTCGCCAAATATAAAAATCACGGTAGGGTGAGTCTTTCGATTCACGAGCTTGTTTGAACCATTCGTGCTCATCGGAAGTATGGTTAACAACAAGATCCATCACGATCTTAATGTCTCGCTGTTGAGCCTGATAAAACAAGGCTTCCATATCTTCCATTGAACCAAACTCTTGGGCTATCTCTTGGTAATCTGAAATATCATATCCGTTGTCGTCCATTGGCGACTGATAAACCGGAGATAACCAAAGAACATTCACGCCTAGCGTCTGTAAGTAGTCTAGCTTACTGATAATGCCCGTAATGTCGCCAATACCGTCTTTATTCGAATCACAAAAGCTTCGCGGGTAAATTTGATAGACTACCGCGTCATGCCACCATTTCTGTTCCATATTCATTACACTTTTTGATTACTGTTACGGTGAATCCTATCGCCTTCTCCTGCAACAAAAAAATAGACTCAACCCCTAATGATATAGATTAAAACTATACAAACCTTACCTAAAGTGACGAAATTCAAACTATTGATATAGCCATCACAAAATTTCTTTGTTATTTATTCTAGCGGTATCACACTAAATCTTTGTCACTGTGAGCCTATTTAGATGAACAAGAATCATCGTTATTTTTTACACGTCGCCCATCACGGATCAATTAAGCACGCTGCCGAATCTCTTAAGCTTAGCCAACCTTCGTTAACGTCCGCCATTAAAAAGCTTGAATCACAACTTGGGGTTGCCTTGTTTGACCGACGTTCTAAGGGGGTAGAACTGACAGAATATGGCCATGTATTTTTACGCTATGCTCGGGAGCAGCAAGATAAACATCTAGAGATGGTTCACAGCCTCAATGAATTATCACAGAGACAGTTTGGCCGTATAAAATTAGGTACAGGTGAAGCGTGGTGGGAGTGTTTTGTTAAAGAAAGCGTAAAACAATATCAGCTTACTGCGCCTTCTAGTTCGTTTCACCTTGAGTTTGGCAACAACTTGTCATTGATGCACCATTTAATACGAGGCGAACTTGACCTTTTCATCGGTCATGAGGTCGCGAACTTATCCCCTCAGGTTAAAGTGCGCTTTATCCCTCTTTTCCAAGAGTTCGAAGCTTATTATGTGCACCCTTTGCACCCTTTGCTTATCAACGATACTCCGATGAACTTATTGGATGAGTTCCCTTTACTTCGCGCAACACCTGATCATATTCGTCACGGTTCCATGCTAATCGATCAACCTCATGCACATAACCCGTTACAACAGCCCGTTAATCAAATCATATATGACGTTGATTCACTTTCTGCCAGCATTGATATGCTGCTAATGACTCAGGCTGTGATGCCGTACACTCATAAGCTCAAATCTTATTTGGAACAAAAAGGCCTGAAATGCCTCACCGTCAATAATGAAAAGATCGGCAGTATTGGAATATATGTACCACTAGGCCAATTACCCGACAAAATTGAGTCCTTGATCAGTCAAATCAAACTGGCTTCTGAAGGGACGGTCTCCTAACTCTCTATCTCTGCGCGACTTAAAAGTTTTATCAAATGCGCTTAACTTCCTAATGATTTTATCCATAGTTTTGATGCGGTTAACAGTGACGATTGTAAATTTGTGTTCCACTACATATGCATACTAAAACATATAATAACAACGTCAAAAGGCGTTAATTTGCGTCTTTTGAACCTTGTGTCGCCCTCAAGGAAGCCCAACATGAATAGAAACGACAACGTCCCTCTTCCCTCGAACACCAGAGAATGGTTTTTTAACCGCAACAGCATCATCATTTTGTCTGACATCGCTTTATTTTTGGTTCTGTACAACACCCTGCCGTATGATCCGCAAGTCGTACTTGGGATCAGCATTTTAGCTTTCATCGCTATTTTGTGGTTAACCGAAGCCTTACATGTAACGGTAACCGCACTTCTAGTGCCTATTTTGGCCGTTGGCCTCGGGGTATTTGATACTCAAACTGCGCTCAATAATTTCGCTAACTCTACTATTTTCTTATTTTTAGGTGGTTTTGCCTTAGCGGCTGCCATGCGGCGTCAAGCGCTAGACAAAGTCATTGCGGACAAAGTGCTTATCATGGCGAAAGGTAAAATGAGCGTCGCCGTGTTCATGCTATTTGGCGCAACCGCAGGGCTTTCGATGTGGATCAGTAATACCGCAACAACGGCAATGATGTTGCCATTAGTGCTTGGTATTCTAAGTAAAGTAAACGAAGAGTCAGGCCATAAAACCTATGTATTCGTGTTACTTGGCATCGCTTACAGTGCCAGTATTGGGGGGATTGCGACCATCGTTGGTAGCCCGCCCAATGCTATTGCAGCGGCTGAAGTCGGGCTCACATTTACAGAATGGATGTCCTTTGGCGTACCTGCAACTATTGTGTTGCTTCCTGTTGCTATTTCTCTACTCTATTTTGTTTTAAAGCCTGACTTAAAGGGCAATTTCGAGATCAATTATGAGCCAGTTAATTGGGACAAAGGCAAGATAGTCACTCTTGCTATATTTGCACTGACCGTTTGCTTATGGATTTTTTCAAAACCCATTAATGCCATGTTAGGCGGCTTTTCTAAGTTTGATACATTAGTGGCATTGTTGGCTATTGTATTAGTTAACTTCGCTCGAGTTGTTCACTGGAAAGACGTCGAAAAAACCGCTGACTGGGGCGTGTTGCTGTTGTTTGGTGGCGGTATTTGTTTAAGTAATGTATTAAAAGCAACCGGAGCAAGCTTGTTTTTGGCTTCTGAATTGAGTGATGCTATCTCTCATTTTGGCTTGTTCTTTATTATCTTAATTGTGGCAGGCTTTGTTGTGTTTTTAACTGAGTTCGCCAGTAACACGGCCAGTGCCGCTCTGCTCATTCCGGTATTTGCGGCGGTTGCCGAGGCCTTCGGTATGTCACCTATCATTTTGTCTGTATTAATTGCTGTAGCGGCATCCTGTGCGTTTATGTTGCCTGTTGCGACTCCGCCAAATGCCATCGTCTATGCATCTGGTCATATTAAACAACAAGAGATGCTTAAAGTTGGTATTTTGCTCAACATTGCTTGTATCGGGACGTTAACTCTATTAGCGGTCATATTGTGGACTTAAGACATCATTTAAATTAAGCGCTCTTCAAACAGAATCACGGGTGGCTGAGATACCATCCGTGATTTTTTATCGCCTACTAAAAGACTTTCTATTAGGCGCTTTCTATCTGTTCATCTTGCTCAAACGCAGCAGCCGATTCTGCTAGAATATCCCCCCATAAGTAGTAAATAAGAAAGTGTCCATGTTGAGGCTGGTTCTTAATCGTTACGTTTGAAAGAACATGAGCTAGTTGCTGGGCATACTGAATAGGAACGTGCCTGTCTTCATGACCATGCCACATGGTAATCGGAGAGGTTATCGCTGAATAATCAGTTTCCCACGGGTTAGATAGCGTATAAAGATCATGCACAAATGCTGCGCTGCCTTGCCTCATGGCTTCTTGAAATGCAACGACAAAGTTTTCCAACGCTTCAGGCTCTTGCAAGACCGACGCATCACTCACACCCAAATGCTCGATGACTTGGTCAAAATATCGCTCTGGCTCATCCACGACATTTTTCGCAATCAAGAAAATGAGATGCCGCAATACCTCTGGCGCTTTTAACGCCAAATGTGCCATCATCTTGTTGGTTGTCTTGACTCCGTGTAACAGGTTAATTTCTTGAAATGGGGTAACGGAGCTAATTAAGTTGGTATGCACAACCCGATGGCGAAATTGCGCCGCCACTGCCAGGGCATATGGTCCTCCTCCACAAAAACCCGCGACAGCGAAGCGTTGGATATTAAGTGAATCCATCAAATATCCCACATCTTTGGCCACGCTCTTTAAACTCGCTCCCTCACAAGTATCAGATAAACCGTATCCAGGTCTATCTATCGATATAACTCTGACTCTTTGTTCGAATGCGATTTGCTTATTAGGATGCTGCTGCAAACGCGACCCCGTCGAGGGGTGCAACATAACTAATGGCGCGTGACTCTTATTTCCGACATCGCTATAGCCTAGTTTTCTGCCATCAGGTAATAGCATGGTTTGGTGAAAGCACTGTGCATCCAATAGGATGATGTTTTGCTTTTCTTTTTGTTGCCGTTCTTGTTGTGTAGATTGCAGTAACACCAACTTCACCAACTCACTTTGCCGATGACAACCCGTTTTACCAAATATCGACTTTAATTGCGATCGCACCGTGTGAATCGACACCTTCTTATGCGCCGCCACCAATTGTAGAGTCTTGCCCTCAACGAGACTTTTAAGGATCTCTTGTTCCGCTTGCGTCAATTTAAAGCGAGTTGAAAATGACGAAACATCGACCTTTTGCGCTTGATCCACTGTCGCAATAAACATCAACACATGACTTTCAAGGCCCTGCAGATTATCCACGCGAGTTAAATTAATCGTCGTAGGGTTTGTATCGAATGATGGCCTCACAACAAATGCGATTTCTTTATTCTTTTGTCCGGGGAAAAACAACGAAGCCATGCCGCTTTCAAATTCAGCCCTTAATCGCCCACTTTCAAAAGTAAGATGACTGCCATTGACCGACAACTCTCTATTCGTCGACATATAGCGCATCGCCGAATCATTGATTTCAACGATCTGCTTGTCTGCCCTTAATAACACGCAGGGAAGCGGGATTTGATTAAGGAGCTTACGCTGTATGCATTCTTTCTCCTTAACAACACCTAAACGCTTTGCTATATCGCTGCTGCGCTGCATGTGTTCGAGCAATTGTGTATAAGAACTTGGGACTTCCTCCTTTGGTTCCTTTACCCATATCAGGTTTGTGTTTATTTTCCCTTGTTCGCCTACCTCAATATTCGGCTTTAAATACGTCACCATATGTTCGAGCAATTCTGGCCATAAGCGAGGCTCTAGCGCGGTATCATAAATTTTCCCTACCAATCGATCTGGTAGTTGACTGCTGTGCATAGTTCCTACTTGCCCTAAGTTGGGTTTTTGCTCTAATTCTTTTTAAAACTAGCATTTAGGATCTGCACATAGTGGGCGATAGTCATAAAAAATGGCACCTAACTTAGATGAAATTCAAATAAGCAAGGCGCCATTCATAACTACAAGTTATTCTAATGCTTTGTTTATACAACCACTGACTGTTTTTACGTTAAGTTAGCCAACTTTAATTACTGCAGTTTTCTGGGAATGACTGTGAATCTAAAGTACTCCAAGCCATTACAGCTGCCGGGTTGAAGTCAGCACACATTTTGGAGAGGGACATATTAAGATACAGGTCACTATATGAACCCGCATCCACCGTGGTATAGCTAATCTCATCGTCTACCTTAACGGTTGCTCTACGCACAAACAGATTATTGTTAACGGCTAGATTTTTTGTTCTCAATGTCGAGCCCTCAACAACTGAAACGTTGGTCGATGTTAATTTCTCATCAATACGAGCACTAGAGGTAGACCCTACATGGAAGTCTGTTACTGTTGCATTGCCCTTGATTCGTGCACTTGCACCGTAACTTACAAACAATTCCGTACCCGTAACGTCACCCGTGGTTTTTAGCGAGGAACTTTGCATCACGTTCAAGTTTTTCCCCGTCATGTTACCCGCAAACAAAGCACCATTTCCTTTCAGGATAAGCTCTTCATTTGCGACGATGGTTTCCACCATTCCAGATGCGCCATTATTGATATTAATATAGTCAGCCGTAAGTGATGTTCCTTTAAGGCTTCCCCCTGTGTTTGCATCTAAAGAGGTCGTAGTAAGCCCACCAAACTCCATAGCGGCGCCAATTTCAAGTCTCACAGAGCTTGCAGTGCCCGTCGGAGAAAAGAAAAAGGGACGGGATGCTTGGTTTGCGTAAAAATTGATCCCTGTAACATCACCTCGATAGGCTAACGCACTGTTGGCCGTTACAACTGGGTTTGCTCCCGCGGTAAAAACTGGGTTCTGTAAATAAGCGGAACCACCGCCATCGATCCAAAATTCTGGTTTGAGGTTACTGGTAAAACTCACATCCGCGAAACTGACGTCTTGCTTCCCTCTTACTAATACTTGAGCTGAAATCTCTCCACCTTCAATCCAAATATCGCTACGTGTGATTGCCAGCTCCCCTTTACTGTCGCCCTCACAAACACCCGTTAACTTTACTTTAGCAAACTGGCTAGGCTGAACCGAAAGCAGATACGTTCTTAGTGCTTGTGCATCAGCACTGCAGTCAATGTTGACAGTTTTGGCAGAGAAATCGAGTTTTGCTTGATTAGCCAGTCCCTCAAGGTAGGTGAAGTTGTCGTTCATTTCAGCCGCTTTGATAACATCACCCGCTTAAATGTCGTCAAGTTATCTGCCGCCATACTCTGCATACTGATTAAGCATCCACCAACAGCAATCGCAGCAAGCATATATTTATTTAAATTCATCATGATTTGTCGTCCTTTTCGTTGGAGTTATTGCCAAGTCGCTTGGTCAAATACTGCATTATCAAATGTTATTTCTACGCTTTCACACGCATCACCCACCCCATCACCATCACTGTCTGCTTGGTCTGGGTTTGCGGTTGAAAGGCAGTTATCGCTGCTATCGCCTATGCCGTCTGAATCGGCATCGCTTGATTCTTTCGGGTCGTTAGGAAACTTGTCTTTATTATCACCAGTGCCGTCCTTATCGCTGTCTTTTGTCTCAGTCGGATCATTGGGGAACGCGTCTGCGTTATCGCCGACTTTGTCGTTGTCAGAATCGTATTTTTCAGTTGGATCGATTGGGAATTTATCGGCGTTATCACCTAAACCATCTTTGTCTGTATCTTTTGTTTCCGTGGGGTCATTGGGGAATTCGTCTGCGTTATCGCCGACTTTGTCTTTGTCAGAATCAAACTTCTCGGTTGGGTCGGTTGGGAACTTGTCGGCGTTGTCCCCTAAACCATCTTCGTCAGTGTCTTTGCTCTCTGTGAGATCCATTGGGAAGACATCGGTATTGTCACCGACAGTATCCCCATCCGAATCAAATTGTTCGTTAGCATCATTGGGAAATTGATCGGCATTGTCACCGATGCCATCGCCGTCAGAATCTACGGTTTCTTGCGCGTTGTATGGGAATGCGTCTTCGCTATCGATCACACCGTCATCATCGTCATCGTTATCATCAACTCCTACTTTCCAGGTATCGCCATCAACAATAATGATTTCATCTTGTTTCAGATCTTTCAGGTATGGTGCAATAGAATTCGCTTGGTCGACGACCTTATCAGCTTGAGAGGCATGTACGGCACTTTGAGGCATCACCTCCGCTTTCACGAGTGCTTCTGCTTTCATCGCAGCACCGGACGCACTTTTCTCGATATAATCCCCCAGCACCTCTTCTTTGGATACTCCGAGATCCATCGCAATTTTTTCAGTGGCTTGTGCTTTTGTTAGCGAACCGTTCACCATTGAAACTTGTACTAATGTTGATAGTGGCGTGATATCCAACTCCCCTGACGGAGCCGACATTAGGTAACCGGTTTTCACGGTTTGATCGGGGGTGGTTTCGTCAACGGTTTGTCCAGGAATGACTCTTACAACAATGGGGTAGCTCTCTGAATTGGGTATCCCATCTACGTTTAAATTGGCTTTACCGCCGTCAGTTGTTATGGCTTTAGGCTCTCCTGTGTTCCACTGGTAATCCTTGTTTATATCCAACCAAACTTCGGCTCCTTTCAGGTATCCATCAATGGCCGTTACGTTCAAGTAGTTGGACTTAGATACAGGATCTGAGCCATCACCTCCGCCACATGCGCTAAGCATTGCGGCTGCAATGAGCGTCAAGGCGGGGTAAAATTGAGATGCTTTCATGACCTTCTTCCTTGATAAGTGAGTTATCACTCGAAAGTTAAGATAATGTCTTTCTCTTGGCATCACTCAAATGGGGTATAAGGGGGGAAAATAGCCTTGAAAATAAAAAATTTTTATTATTTTGCGTTATTTTGCAAATAGTTTTGATTAGATATTGAATGATTCGTCAGTTCTTATAAACTGATCGGCTTCTGTATTCCGAAAACAAATAGAGATTATCATGATCCAAAGAATGGAAACTAAGCAACGCATGAGCCGTATCGTTAAGCATAACGGTACGATCTACCTATGTGGCCAGGTTTGTGCTGATGCGACTAAAGACATCACTGAGCAAACTCAAACCATGCTAGACAAAGTAGAGACTCTACTTGACCAAGCTGGTAGTGACAAAGAGCACATGCTTTCTGCAACTATTTACATCAAAGATATGAAAGACTTTGCTGAAATGAACGCAGTGTGGGACGCATGGGTTCCTGAAGGTCACGCACCTGCACGTGCTTGTGTTGAAGCAAGCATGGCTCGCGATACTCTACTTGTAGAGATTTCAGTGGTTGCTGCTGAGAAGTAAACCATTCTGAATCTATTTTTAAAAGCAGCGCGATCGATGATCCCGCTGCTTTTTTATGGTCGCTTCGTAGAACAAAGGTTGGTTATCTACACGGCCCTTGCTTTTAATACTTGACCTCGAAGTACGTCATAAACCCAGTTATATACGATCGCATACAGCAAGAAGAAGGCAATCATACTCAGTTCTAACACCACCACGTCCATGAAACTGCGCTGTAAGAACCACATCAACAATGGCAAAGTTAAGACTAACAATCCGCCTTCAAACATGACGCCGTGGCTCACGCGGAGTCGCGCACTCCTTTTCGAACGATCAGCCCCAAAGTATTTATCAAACAACACGTTAAACAGGTAGTTCCATCCCATTGCAATCAAGCTCATGAAAATAGCGACGCCTGTCATGGTATGGGTATCAATCCCCCCAATCAGACTGCCTAATGGAATCAATAACATAATTGCAAATAGCTCAAATAGCACACTATGAAATGCACGCTCTTTGTTCGACATACGGTTTACCCCTCTAGATATATGTCGCCATTCTATCTATAATTAAGCTAACTCAAAGTTAGTTTCTATCGGAAAAACAGATATGTTAAATCTCGCTCAATTACAAACCTTTGTTGTATGTGCCGAACAAGGATCCTTTTCAGCTGCTGGACGAAAGTTGGGGAAGGCTCAGTCGGTAGTGAGTCAGTCGATTGCAAATCTAGAAATAGACTTAAATCAGACGTTGTTTGATAGACGCTCTCGCTCACCTGTTTTAACAGAATCTGGACAAAAGCTGTTGGAATATGCGAAATGCGTATTAACACAAGCTCAGGAAATGGAGCAAGCAGCCTCAAACATGGCGGTGGGAAATGAAACTCAGCTCGTTTTGTGTGCCGATCCGGCACTATTGGTTCCAAAGCTTTTTGACGTATTAAAATCATTTAATCAGCGCTACCCGACGACAAAACTGATTCTTAATACTGTCAACAGTGCGCGTGTACCAGCGGAAATCACAAACAATAAAGCGGACATCGGACTCATGCTGATCAGCAATAATATGCACGTTGGTACTGAACAAGGATTTATTGGGCAAGTCGCCTTTTTCACCGTTGCCCATAAAACGCACCCTTTAAGTCAGTTAAAAGAAGTCACCCGTACAGAGTTAACCAAATATCCTCAGATTATCAATCGTGAAGAAACTCACTATGTTCCAGATTACGTACCGCTGCTCTCTCCTATCATTTTTGAATCCAATGACTTTGTCGCCATGCGTAAAATGGCTGAAGCAAAAATAGGTTGGTCTTACCTTCCCGCTCACATTGCTCAAATAGGCATAGACTTAGGTCAATTGACTCGGTTGCCAGTGCAATTTGATATCAAAACGTGGCAAGTTCCGGTAGATCGGATCACTCAACTTGATAGTAGCAAAGGGCCGGCCTGTACCTGGTTATGCCATGCATTAGAATCGGTGTTCTAGCCAACGCACCCAGCCCTTTACTGGTCGATTTGTTCTCGTAAGCAGTAGAGGTTAGAATCCGACGTTCGGAATTTGATAACCATTAGACAAAAGAGCTGAAAATGCCTACTCAACACAACGCCTTTACTCATTTCGCGTCACCTATTGATGCGTCTTCAGTTCCTGATAAGTTCACTTTCCCTTTTTATTACCAAGCGCACCCATTATGTGAGCAAGCCGCACGTCAACTCCAGCATCACTTAGAAACGCAAACACAATGGCAACATCACTTTGGGCATCCGAGTATTAGTGCCCATCAATTTGATGACACGGAAAAGGCAACGGGTAAAATGTTTGGCGTACTTGTAGTGAAAAACACTCAAGGCGAGATTGGATTTTTGAGCGCGTTTTCTGGAAAGATAGCTGACCAAAATATCTTAAGTGGGTTTGTACCCCCAGTGTTTGATATGCTAAAAGAAGACGGTTTTTTCCGTGACGATACCGATCAAATCACCGCCATCAACCTGCAAGTAACACAACATCGAAATAACCCTCTATTTGATGAATTAAGTACTCAACTTCAGCAGCTACAAAACCATGCGAACTATGAAATTGAAGCTCAACGTCAAAGCATGATTTTGAGTCGAGCGGCAAGAAAAGCTACGCGCGTTGAAGCAGAAAAATCATTGAGCGCTCAAACTATATGCAGTGAGCAATTTGACGATCTTAAAAGCCGGCTAGGTAAACAAAGTGTTGCGGAAAAAAACCAACAGAAGATCTTAAAACGAACATGGCAAGAAAAACTAGATTCAGTTCAATCACAGCTTTCTCAGCTCACTCAGGAGCTGGATAACCTTAAAGAACAACGAGCTATCTTATCGCTCGCACTGCAACATCGGTTGTTTTCTCAATATCACTTTCTTAATCGCTTAGGTGAACAAAAGTCTCTGATCGATATCTTTGAGCCGACTAAAAACCCTACGCCACCAGCCGGCGCTGGCGAATGTGCTGCACCTAAGTTATTGCATTACGCTTACAAGAATGAACTGGAGCCTATTTGCATGGCAGAATTTTGGTGGGGGAGCTCGCCGAAATCAGAAGTTCGTTTGCATAAAAAATACTACCCATCTTGTCAGAGTAAATGTGAGCCAATTTTAGGGCACATGCTGAAAGGCATGAAAGTGGATGACAACCCATTATTAAAGAACCCAGCCGAAGGCAAAGAACTCGATATCCTTTACCAAGATGAAGCCATTGTTGTGGTAAATAAACCCGCTGAATTTCTCTCCGTCCCTGGCCGTACCATTAAGGACTCCGCTTATTATCGCTTACAACAACAGTTTACAGATGTAGAAGGCCCGTTCGTCATCCATAGACTGGATATGTCTACTTCTGGGATTTTAGTGTTCGCCCTCACTAAACGCGCCAATAAAAGCCTACAAAAGCAGTTTATTACTCGTCATGTCGAGAAACGCTATGTGGCTTTGGTGGATGGCATCGTAGAGCAGGATGTTGGTA
Source organism: Vibrio tapetis subsp. tapetis (assembly GCF_900233005.1). Taxonomy (NCBI): domain Bacteria; kingdom Pseudomonadati; phylum Pseudomonadota; class Gammaproteobacteria; order Vibrionales; family Vibrionaceae; genus Vibrio; species Vibrio tapetis. The sequence continues at coordinate 1,529,085 of NZ_LT960612.1, read as the reverse complement.
AAATTGAATTACCATTGCGCGGCGATCTTGATGATCGACCACGACAAATGGTATGTGAAGAACACGGTAAAGCGGCTGAAACAACGTGGCAAGTCATCGAGCGAGCTGACGGAAAAACCAAGCTATATCTGCACCCTAAAACTGGCAGAACCCATCAACTTCGTGTGCATTGCGCTCACTATTTGGGGTTAAATATGCCTATTATCGGCGATGATTTGTATGGTATGAAAGCGAACCGCTTACACTTGCACGCAGAATCCCTGTCATTCGATCACCCATACACCAAACAGCCGATGCACTTTCAGGTCGACGCCCAGTTCTAAATACTGCCCGATTTCTTACTGGACAGGCGTGTTTGGATGATCAAACACGCCATAGTTTAGAAAGTGTATCGTTTGATTCGCCACCACTTCATCGTAACGCATTATGGAATGACCCACTTCGATCGTGATAAAATCCTTCATGTTGGCGACTTTAGTTGAGTTTACAGAAACCAAGCCATCGTTAGGACCGTCGAAAAATCGATTGGTTGCACCATTACTGTTGGTTCCCGCTATCACCCCCGCTTGATAGTCCGGCTCTGCAATGACCTCGCCTAACGAACGATTGCCCGTTACTAAAGATTGGCTGGTTCCTCCTGCAATATTCATCAACAAACGACCGTCAAAATGGTCCGCAACTTCGCTGCCATGGTTGGGGGTTCCCATAAAAATCACCTCACCCAAGCGTTGAGTATTTTTTAACTCTTTGTGCTTGTCTAGATAAGAGCGTATGACTAAACCACCCAGTGAATGACCGACAAAATGAACGCGGTTATCATTTTTTAAACACAGGTCTATTTCGTTTTCTGTCTCTTGTAATGTTGACTCAAGTGACTGGCCGATAGTGGAATAATCGATGACACACACATGAAAGCCAGCACCCTCTATTCTTTGAGCCAGCTTCCACATAGCATTGCCACTTCTTGCTAGGCCATGAGCAAGCACAACTAACTCATCACCTTGTTTTAAATTAGTCTGATCCTGGCTGATATTTGCGCAACCAACAGTTACCAATAAAATAAGTCCAATCAACCATTTGTTCATTGTTTTCATGCGTTATTAACCTTGCTCGCTAACCGATTAAATCAAAAAATCGACTGAACATCACCATTTGATATTGATGCGATTTATTGGAATCGTATTTCACGGTAAATTTCGGCCCAGAGATGTTGGTGATAGTGCCTTTATCACCTTGAATATGTCGAACTCTGTCTCCTACCGCTGCCACTCCTTCCTCGGTTGATTGGCTACGATTGTTGTCTCTTAGCCGAGTATTAAGCGGCTTTTTAGGCGCTTCGGCGCAATCATCAACTCGGCCCAATTGCGTTAAATACAATTCAAGCGCTTCGGTTTCAAAGTACGGTAGGCTCTGTTCTTTGTATAAACTTGGCCCGAATGCGTGTGCCAACGGCAGATAAGACTCGGACACAAACGGGCTCGGTGAATCACCAGTGTAGATTTTGGCTCTCTGCTTCGCTCGGGTAACCGCAACATACGCAACGCGACGTTCCTCTTCGTAATCTGGCCCTTGTCCTGTATCGAATTTCGCTTCCGTCGGGAATATGCCTCTATCCCAGAAGGGTAAATGCACATTGTTGTATTCGCAGCCTTTCGCTCTAAATATCGTGGTTAAACGCACACCGTCTGATTTCTTCGAACTTTGAGCCGCTCTTTGCTGCGTGCTTTCAAAAAAGTCTTTGGCTTGGTTACAGTCATAATTTAAACCTTTCAGTACCGCCGTTAATGCGTTGAGCTTATCTAAGCTTTCTTCAACGTCGCCTTCAGTGGCTTCAGACTTTCTTAACCAATGATCCAGATCCGACCCGGCTCGATATTCTTCAAAGATCTGCCGAGCTTTCATGTCTTTTTTAAGTAATGAACGTATCAATGTGACTCGTTCAATCGCGTTATCAAAATTTTGATCTTTACGTTTGTTGGCAGCCGAAAATTTATCAATTTCCCTAACCCAACTGGTTGGTGGAACGCTAGCCAGTGCACGACAAAGTGGCTGTAGGATCTCGCCACGCAAATAGCAATGAGGATAACTGAACAGTTCTTGCAGTATCTGGCTGTCTATCTTTTGGTGTTCATGCCAGCGGATAACTAAGTTCATTAACTGCAGTAGAAGTTTAACCTCGCGGCTTTTCGCCAGCGTACTGCCCTCCGGTGCCATGTACGGCACATTCGCTTTGATAAACGCCAATTCAATCAGCATGGCTTGTGACCAACGCCTAACCAAGACGGCTATTTCACCGGATTCGCAGCCTTCCTCTAATTGACCTTTCACCGCCTTCACCACGTGCGAGGCAATGGTCGAGGTTTTTATGTGCTCTATCTGCGTGTCTTCAACACTTTGAGCAGGCACGGTACAAAAATCTTTGAATCTTTCTTTGTTATGGCTAATCAAATGATCTGCAGCAATCGCTAAACTATGGCCAAATCGAAAGGTATGACTCAGTTTGTAAGTGGTACAAGGTGGAAACTCTTGAACGAATCGCAGCATGATGGAAGGCTCACTGCCCCGCCACCTATAGATACATTGGTTAATATCGCCCACAGCCATGATCCGTGCGCCGTCTGCCACAATAAGCTTGAGAAGCTTAAGTTGAACTGGGTTAGTGTCTTGAAATTCGTCGACAATAACGAGCTGAATTGATTGCTGAATTCGCGCTCGGAACTCCAAATCTTCTGAGAGAAGCTTTACCGATTCGATTAACCAATCATCGAAAAACAGTAATCCAGAGCGCAACCTTTCTTGCTCGACCACTTTATAGGCGTCCAGCAAAAAATCATATTCTTCGCCATAGTTTTGCGCCTCGAAGACCTCGTCTTCACTCAGCCCAATGGCTTTTACCAAGCTAATAAAGCTTTCCAGCACGGCGACAGTTTTAGGCTTTTTGAGTAAGCGTTTAGTGGTTGGAAGACGACAACTCAGCGCCATTTTTTGCAGGACGGTTCTAATGAGCTGTGTGCGGCGCATGGGCTCAAACACCAACCTAGAACCAAGCCCTTGACGTGTTAGTAGTTCCTGACAAAACCCGTGATAGGTTTTAACCGTTCGGTGCGGGTTATATCCCTTATCTAATAGCTTGCTTCTAAAATCATCACAAATGGTTTTATTAAACATGAGCACTTGAATACTTTGCTCAGGCACCAGGCGGGTTTGTGCCTGATAAACACCAACAAGCGTGGTGGTTTTACCTGTTCCTGCGCCCGCTAAACACAACGCATTGCCTTCACGGTGTTTGATTATTGATTTTTGTTCTTCGGTAAATTGCGCCATGAGGAAAGAATTGGACGTTTAATTAAAACAGAGCGGTATTTTACCTTAGATTGGGTAAGAATTGCATTAACCCTAAGCCCTAGACAAACAAAAAGGCCGACTTCCTAAAAAGTCGACCTTTCTTTACAATATCAGGATGGAAACTCACCGATATTGACTATTCTACTGTTTCTAATACCGCAGCACGACGTTTAGAAACTTCTGAAATGTGACTAAACCAAACAGCCTGCTCGCCATTACTTTGGCTTGTATTCAGGCGTACTTTTTTGCCTACCAAACCGAGGGCAGTTTGATACACATCTTGGTACTTATCTTTGTAGCTGATGATACTCATTTTTAGGCTTCGACCATCTTGGTTTGATACCCAAACAAAATTCTCATCAATTCTAACTTCCGTTAACACCCCGAAATTGTTCCATACACAATTACTCATTTTCAATCCCTTACCTAGCAGCTGCGAATCTAAGTTCGCCTTCAAATTATTTCCATGATTCAGGTTAGAAATTATCAAAACACAGCAAGTAAACAAGGGCATACGTCACAATATGAGCTTTAACTCATAAAATTTATATAAAGCGTATTTTTTAACGTCTCATTGATAATTTGGCTACATCACACAGTGCAAACAAATACAAATTTCGATATCCTATTTTCTGTCTTTATCCATCTTTGCCTCATATAAAGGAAGCTGACTTGTCTGTAGAAGCAACCCGTTTACCTCTCGTACTTGCCGGTCCCATACTGCGTAAAGTTACCAACAATGAGGTTAATTTATGGCTAGTAACGTCTGAACCGTTAACCGGTAGCGTTGAAATTAAGAGTACCGAAACAGACGATTTTTGCACTCAGCACACAATCGAGTCTCAACAACAGCTACAAATAGGCACAAACGCGTGGGTTTGTATGCTGACGATTTCAGCTAACTTCCCCACTCAAACGGCTTTAAGCTACCAAATAGACACTCAGCATGGGCCAGTTACCACCTTGGTGCCTCATTTGAATTACGCTCACAATACAGAGGGTCTTGCAGGTATCCGTTTTGTGATCAGTGAAAAAGCGGATTACGTACTGCATGGTTCATGCCGCAATCCACATCATTTTAGTGACGATGCATTAGTCGCCGCGGATACTAAAATATCAACGCTAGACACGACATCTCGACCAGACATGCTAATCATGAGCGGAGATCAAATCTACGCAGATCATGTAGCGGGCCCAACGCTCAGCGCGATCGAACAAACCATTCGCTTACTCGGCCTGCCATCGGAGAGCTTTAAACAAGCGCCAATCACCAACAGTAATGAGTTGTACCAGCACGCTGAATGCTATTATGGTCGCGATAAGATCTTGCCCCATTACGTTGATGACGGAACCTTACTGACTAAACTGTTCCCACATCGCAATATCCCGATATTCAGTTCCACCGAATGTGAAAATCATCTGATCAGTTTCGCGGAATACTTCGCCATGTATTTGCTGGTGTGGTCACCGACAGTATGGGATCTCATTGATCTTGAGCAACTTGAACAGCGAGGGTTTGAAATTGACGGGAAAGCCATGACTCCTCAATGGCAAAAAAAGTGGCACGAAGAGAAAAAACACATCCGCAAATTTGTCTCTGGTCTGAAGCAAGTTCAACGGTTATTGGCTCATATTCCGACTTACATGATCTTTGATGACCATGACATTACTGACGACTGGAACCTCACCGTCGGCTGGGAAAAAGCGGCGTATGACAATCTATTTTCTCGTCGAATAATTGGCAATGGCCTCATCGCCTATTGGTTATGTCAAGGTTGGGGCAATGCGCCTGAAAAGTTCAACCAAGCGTTTCTCACCAAGGTGGAAAGATTCCTTGATGAAGCGAATTTACCAGAACCAAGTCTCGACGCTCATGATGACCTGATTTTGCATCTATCTCGCTTTGAAGGTTGGCATTACACCATTCACACCTCTCCCAAAGTGGTCGTTTTGGATACTCGGACTCGACGCTGGCGTTCTGAGTCTAAAATGAACAAACCTTCCGGGCTACTCGACTGGGAAGCCATGACCGAGTTTCAACAAGAATTGCTCGATCAAAGCAAAGTCATCATTATTTCTGCCGCTCCGATTTTTGGTGTTAAGTTCATTGAGATGCTACAAAGAACCATGACTATTGCTGGCAAACCTCTCGTTATTGATGCAGAAAATTGGATGGCACATCCAGGTAGCGCTAACACACTTATCAGTATTTTCACCCATACGAAAACCCCGACCAACTTTGTCATTCTATCTGGCGATGTGCATTACTCTTTCGCGTATGACGCAAAACTGAGGCACAGTAAAAATAGCCCAAACATCTATCAAATTACCTGTAGCGGCATTAAGAATCAGTTTCCTGATCGCTTACTCAAAACCTGTGATGCGTTGGACACGGTGTTGTACAGCCCTCGTTCTCCATTAAACTGGTTTACCAAGCGTAAACGCCTAAAGATCACTAAACGCAACCCAGATACCCAAGAGTTTTATCGCTTGGTTAATCAAAGCGCCATCGGGGAATTACGACTCGATGAAAATGGGAAACCAAAAGAGATTTGTTTGTTGACTGGCCAAGGGGAGAAGGTCAAATTTCCTTAACAATGCCGTTTTGCCAAAAAAAGCTTGTCCTCAGGACAATTTAAAGCATCGCCTTTGATTGGCTTCACCCTTGTTCTAATAGGGTAAATACTTAAAACTAAGCAAAAGGCCTCTGTGAGCTTATTCACCGAGGTCTTTTGTATATGACGGCTATAATCTAACTAGGTTGATTCAAGTCCCAAGCGTGAGTTAATTGATTCGCAACTAGGCCACACGACAGTTCTGCGCACTCTCGCTCTACTCCCATGTATTCTTGTTCACACGCGAGCAAGTAATACGCCAGTACATTACGCTCACTGTGTAGCAATAACTGCAATACCGGTTGAATGTAGGCGTAATACTCATCGTCCATCTCAGGCTCGCTACCTACACCGATAGGATCCCACTCTAAGCGAAGCGTATCCGAAATAGCTTCTAATTGATGGTGATACTTTTTAAGTTCGTGTTCGCCAATGGCTGGGAGTGAGTCTAAATAACCTTCAAGTAATTCAAGTTTTCCTTTCGAAACGCTATCCATCGTTTCTCGTTTAAAGGAAAAAGTAAATTGTTCGTCATCTAATTGAACAAGATCCGACTCATCTCGCTGCAATTCAAAACGATAACCTACTAATGGATTAGAATCTCGAGCACCGTTGTAATCCACACAAGCGACTTTACTAGATTGCAGCTTAGGGACTCCAAATAGTGTGTAATGGCCAACGATAACAGGCTTATCTAACGGCTCTATTCGAGCGCTTTCAGCCAACGTGATTTCTGGGATATTTTCCACTTCAGAAGCAGGCACCTGAGCGACATCGGCATACGTCGTTGCATCTTCCATCCACCATTTAGCACGAATATTTCGACGCTCAAAGCCCGTTTTATCTTTAAATGAGTAACTGGCAGGAAGCTCGTATTCAGGGCCTTTTAGTGCGACTTCAAGTAATTCGAGCAATTCATGTTGCTCATCAAATGCATTGTGCCAATATTCACTTTTGAGTGAGTTATCTGAATTAAGATAGGGTTTCAACTTCTCGATTATCGAAGACTTCCAGCATGCGTGTATTGCTGTAATCGAGCCAAAATCGATAAAGATAGGCAACGTTTTGAACCAGTTCACCCATTGGTGATGAAGCTCACTGTTTTCGCCTAATTGCTCAAGGAAAAGAGCGTGTTGCTTACGGTTTTTATCGCTATGTTTACGCAGAGGTTGACCCTGGTCATTCTTAAGTAGCCAACCAATCGCATTGAGCTCATGATTGCCCATCACACAATGTGCGACGCCCTTGTCCATCAAGTATTTTACACGCTCAAGCGTCGTAATATGGTCTGCGTTATGGCCATGAGAGTTATCAATGAGGTCGCCAACAAACACAACTCGGCTAGTATAAAAGTCCGATTTTTCATCTTCATCAACGAGCTCGTGTTCAATAAAGCACTCTTGCTCTAACAATGCATTAAGCTTATCAACACGGCCGTGAACATCACCAATAAATAACAACGAATACAGATCGTTAGGAAGCAAATACGGATTGGTCATTTTTTCTCTCATCATGGAATTTGATACGAAAGTAAGGTAACCCTATCATTGGCTACCTTACTTGCGACTTTTGTTCTATTTTACATTAAACTAAATTTGATATCGAACAATAAGCGTTACTTGCGCTGTCATTCTGGCGGATCAGTTGGCGCTTATTGCAAGATATGCTTGATTGATCGCCATACAGCTATTAATAAAATCACCGACCGTTTCCCAATCGTTGGTGTCTTTGATTTCAACAGCAAAATAAGAGTCAAAGTCAGGCTCTACAAGGGTAGTGGCATCGAAGCCCATGGTATCTGGCAACTCATAGCAAATGGCCAAATAGCCAACTAAACCTCGGTCTGATAAGGCACCAATAAACGATTTATACTCCACATCATCTTGAGATATGCCCTCAACTTTTGCGTAATAAAAACGCTCTAGGTCTTCAATCACATTACTTGATTCGGTTACAACCAGTTCCGGCGCATCAAACGTATGACAAAAATAAGCTTGCACGTGCATCAAGATCTGCGTGCGAGTCAATGGTTGACGCATATCCAAAACAGGGCAATTCGCTGCCATTGCTTCTAGTTCTTTTTGAGGCAGCTCTTGTGGTTCAAGCGGCTCTTGTTTTACAGGGTCTCGAAGCCTTACCTGAAAGACATGTTCACTTCGCTCAGGTTGCGGGCCATTTAACGCCAACATTTCTGCTTTTTGACTGATCTCTTCCCGCCACGCGAGTTTTTCAAGCCAGTGTTTAGGTAAGCCCTCTTCTGCGTAATACGCACCGGCTATTTGCCCGTAGATAGCAGCGGTTGTATCGGCATCGTCACCTAAGTTAGCGGCAAGCAACGCTCCTTGTGAGAAATCATCCGAGTTCATAAAGCACCACAGCGCCGCTTTTAGTGAGTCCACCACGTATCCACGACCAAATATCTCGTTTCGTGACGTCTTTGTGTTACTCGCATCCATAATGGCCTGCAGTATTTCTGGGCATTCAAACTGATAAGACTTTAGGTTATCGATTAATGTGTTTTTGTCTTGTTCGCCAAGCAAGATGTCATGCAGTAGGTTCGACAAGACCTCACAAGCTTTTAAGCAGCGAGCTTCACTGTGGGTTGTTTTTGAGCTCAACACCACGTAATTGTTCACTTCTCTACGGCAGTCTTTGTGGTTGTTCATGTAGAAGAGTACAACAGGCGCTACACGCATTAAGCTACCATTACCAGCGGTATGTCCAGCGTAGCTTCCTGAGTAAGCCTCACCTGTTGCCTCGAATTTGTCGAGCGCTGCTGCAATCGTGTTACCAATATCAAAACAGTGGCCAGTCACTGAGTTGTGCCCCTCATTGCGCCACCGTAGATAACGTTGCATCTGGTCTTGTGCATTATGCTCGCGTTGCTCTAAAAGCGAGTCGGCAAACAAAGCGCCATTGACGTATCATCCGTCCACTGCCCAGCTTCCAAATTGAACGGACCACCACCTACCATGTCGGTAATGGGTTCAAATGAGTCTTTGGCTTTAAACTCTAAGGTTGTGCCGAGCGCATCACCTAAAGCTAAGCCTAGTAATGCGCCTTTGGCACGAGAAACGAATTGGTCGAAATCTGTCATAGCAATCTCCTGTATTAGAGGTGCATTTTGGCAGGAGTTTTGAAAAGGTGTGATATTGAAAGCTTGTGAAAATAGGCACAAGGCATCTTGCGCGCTTTCAAAGCCCCAATATAGGAGTTGCACGTAAATCCGTATATATACGCAATCTTACTAAGCTCAAAATTCAATCTATGTTGTGCTACCACTGATATAATGCAATAATACGACATCAAAGAATGCTAAGTATGACGCTAGGGAGAAAATATAATCCCTGGCGTTTTTTTGTTTCCAATAAACAAGGGCAATTGGTAGCTAATAAAAATGATGAACTTTCCTCGTCTTATAACACACCTTCTACTATGTACCAGCACTCTATCTCTAGCTTTGTCTGGTTGTAGCTATTCAACCAATAGCACCACCACTGGACAACTCGACATCACATCAAGTAGCACAAAAAAGCGACCGACGAACGTAACTCAAAAGAATCGCGAATCAAATCAAAAACCAATAGTGATAATAATCTTTCTGAGACTCAATCCATGCCTACGATTGTCCCTAGCCCCTTCACTGAACCTAACGCCAAACCAGATAAAGAGCCTGAAATCAATACCGAGCCTAGAGCCAAACCGGATAAAGAGCCTGAAACCAATACCGAGCCTAACGCCAAGCCAGAACAAGAGCCTAAAACCACTACCGAGCCTAGCACCAATCCGAAAAAAGAGCCTGAATTAGACAATGAGCCTAGCTCCACATTAAAACAAAAAAAACAAGATGATTGGAAATGGAAGCCAGAGCCTAGCTTTGAGGAAACCAAGTTACCCATTTTTTCACCAAATATAAGCGCTCCGAAAAAGTTAGAGCACCCTTTAAAAAATGCAACTTCCTTAACGTTTATGTTGGGCGAAGACTCATATGGCCATTATCTATATGGTGAAGGCCCAATTGTAAAAGGGGCATATTCAAAGTTTTTAAAATACGTAAATCACTTTAAAAGCAACGGAATTCACTTAAACCGTATCATGCTACACAGCCCTGGCGGACTAGTGAATGAAGGTTTACAAATTGCTTACTATATTCATGATAATAACTGGACAACAGACAGTGATAAATATATGCGTTGCTATTCTTCATGTGGATTTATCTACGCAGCAGGGACAACGAAACGCATTCAAAAGGGTGCTGAAGTCGGGTTTCATCGTCCGTTTTTCCCAAGTAAACCTGATACCCCTGAAATCATTCAGCAGATGTACAAAGAGTACCAATATTTCTGGCAGTACATTGGTGGTAACAAAGAGTTATATGACATATTCATGAAAAACTATGGAAGAGACGACATGTATATCTTGCGAACTGACAATGTAAATAAATTTATGAACACAGAGACATATTAATGTTTGACCTATTAAAAAAACATTGGCCACGACACCCATTATTACGCATAGTCCTACTTGTGATGGGGTTCTTGGTCATCGCCTTTAACGTAAAAGGCTACGATGAATTATTTCATGACGACCCATGGTTTGGGTTGGCTTCTCCTTTCGGTATTCTTCTTGGCTGTGCAGAAATAGCCGTATTGCTTTGGACGTCAGCTGTAATTAGTAAATGGCCTGAGATCAGCCGAATTCTAAAAAGTGTTATTTTTATATTAGTTCCTGCTTTCGCATTTTTGTGTTACTCAGGTATAAACAGCTACTTATCATCCCTCGCTACGCACGAAATTCGACAAGTTGAAGAGGTGAGAACTCGAAACTCAAATAATGCTGCGTATTTGGACACACGAGAAAAAGAAGTGCTAACCCTACGAGAGCAACTTACGCTCATGCGCCCTGAACGTGAAGAGCTAACAGCAAAGATCGGTGATCTAAACGAAAAGATCAATATCATGTCTCAAGCTGCAAGTGAAAGGCGCTTAAAAGCTCTAGATTGTTCAGCCGTTGCAGACTGCCGCGATTCGGTAGCCAGCTTTGAAGATCAAGCTGACCGTTTACGAAAAGAGTTACCTAATCTGTACTCAAACCGCGATCGGTTAGACAAACGCATAATTAAAACAGAAGAAGACCTCGACACAGTTTTAAAGGTCATTCGCGAGCAAAAGCTATCTGATACAGAGGAAATTAACCAGCACGCGGGTGTTGAGTCTAATTTTGAAATGAAGAAAGCCGCATATGAAAAAGTTATTCGATCTTCAGCAAGCCTTTTCGGTTATATACCAAAAGATCCATTTGGCATTTTTGTCGGACTAGTATCAGGGCTAATTTACCCGGTATATTTCATTTTGAATTTGTTTATAGCGTTAGACTCACCAGAAAACATACAAGCAAGAAAGGAGCGTATTGGAGAAAAAACCATCAAGAAGGAGCGCAAGTCTACTCGTATTGAACTATTGAAAAAGCTTGTCTGCATCTTTAGGTCAAGGCTCCTACGTAAAAAGAAAGCTACCTTACGAAAACTTGATGCGGCAATAAAGCTTCGAGAAAGTCGTGCTACTCGCCGTGAAGCTCTCTATAACCGGATGATGCAATATTTTCGTGTTTGGGCACATCGCCGTACAAAAGCCATTGAAAAGGAAGTGGTAAAAACCGTTGAAATCCCGGTTGAAGTGGAAGTCGACAAGATAATTGAAGTTCCTATTGAAGTCGAAAAAGTAGTTGAAGTCGTTAAAGAAGTTACTGTTGAAGTCGAAGTCGAAAAAACGGTTGAAGTCATTAAAGAAGTTACCGTTGAAGTCGAAGTGGAGAAAACGGTTGAGGTAATAAAGGAAGTTCCTATTGAGATAAGAGTTGAAGTGCCCGTTGAGGTTGACCGTATAGTGGAAGTACCAAAGGAAGTACCTGTCTTCATTGAAAAAATCAAGAAAGAACCTGAACCTTATTTTATAAAGGATCCACAAGTAATTATCCATGAACGAATTATTCCTGTCCCAGCAGATATTACTGGCGCTGAACTAGAGGCACTTTTAAATGCACAGCATGAGCTTAACCGATCTCAACGCGATAATGAGGAAGAGGCTCATAGAGAGCACAAACAACCGCTCGCAGCCAACTGATGATGGGAGTGAAAAACCAACCTCTTCACCTCAAAATGAGCTGGATAAATTAGAATACGATATTGAAGTAGCTAAGAAGAAGCACGAAGCAGAGCTACACAGATTGGAAGCGGAAAATACTAAAGCTCTTGAAGAAGCTGAAGCTCTTAAAAACCAACTTGAAACAGAACAACTTCGAACGAAAGTCATAGAGACATCGAATTCTACGCAGCTCAAAACCCATGATACAAAGCAAAGTATACTCGACAAAGAACATGAGCATGAGTTAAAAAAATTAAAGCTTATTGAAAAAGAGCAGGAGTTACAAAAACAAGTCGTTCGAAACCGCATCAAAAACGCTCTAATTGTCATAATCGCGCTGCTTCTGATCGCACTATTATGCCTAGGGATTTATCGCTTATACCGATGGACAGTAGAAACACCTCTGATCAAGGAAGTGATAAAAAAAGTTGAAGTCCCTGTCGAAACCATAGTAGAAAAAGAAAAGATAGTTGAAAAAGAAGTCGAAGTAATCCCGGAGGAATGTACACAAATCCGACGTAATGGCAAGGTTTATGTAAGTTGTGATGGCGTAACTATAGATGGTGCAAATACTATTGGCGATAGCGGTCTCAATAAAATACCGGAATTAATAACAGAATAAGGTGCGATTATTGGCCTGTAATTCACACATTCTCTTACGCTTACCCATTCTTGATTCGGTGACTACCAGAGCACCTACCTTCAGCACGAGAAGCGTATTGGTCGAAATTTGTCATAGCAATCTCTTGTGTTAGCGCTGCATTATGGCAGAAGGATTGATATCGTAATATTGTGAAAGTGCCGCTATTGATGGAGAACAATAGCGGCTGATTTACTACCTTATTCCCTAACCTTGTTGATGAGTAACATCCCTAGGCCTGACTTTACTTTTTCTAACTATTCATCCGGATCTCCATGGACTGCACTCTTCGGGAAGCACTAGGTGACCAAATCAACTATAGCCACTACAGTTACTTTAGTATTGAGTGTGCAGCCAAACGAGAAAAAAGTGTAATAACGTACACCTTTTTAATTTAGAGCCTTAATCTACGAACTAAAGTGTACGATCGGTTACACGCTTTACAGGCTCTGACTGACTCTCTACAAAATGCCGCTGGCATATAGCCCATCACAATTTGCCACTTAAATGCAAAAATCGGCGACAGCCTGCTTAATGAGTTGGTCTCCGTCTATAAGCCAAAGTTGAGACATTCTGCTTCCCTGTTTTAGTTAGATATTTGTTGTTTTATCCAAAGATATTTATCAACAGCATCGCGGCCAACAATATCGACACGTACTTCCAGATATTTCCGCTTTGTTTGGGTTGTACTTGTATCGTTTGGTTCGAATTGTCCAAATTAACCTGATGAGAAAATCCGCTCCCCGGAAGCCCTACCGTACCCCGCTTTAACCCAACCCCCTCTTTGGTTTTGCCAATGTTCACATTCGCACCCGGTACACCAACACTTGCGCTGGTTGTTACGCCTTTTTTGCTAGACCAGTTCAAATTAATATGAAGACCCGGGGCAATTTTAATTCTTTTACGAAATCTCATTTTGTTTTGCCTTACGTGTAAATATAAGCTCTTTTAACACACTCGTGCTACAAAGTTTGGACACCAGTATATCGATGTAAATGCCGCACAGATAATAGTCACCCACAGAGGTAAGTACAACAATGAACAATTATTTTTCAGTCGTGTTCTTTTGCATCAATTCGCCCCCATAAATGGCGTTTTTCTAACGGCAGTTCCTCTATATCCGTAAACACCGTATTGAAAGCCGGATGCGTTACACCTTTGTGGCTAACGTGAGGCACTCGCATCATGTTGATGAGTGAGCAGTACTCAGCTTCTTGCCATACAAGTTCAAAGCCAAATCGATTGAAGTGACGCCGGATGTGTTTCACACGATCTAGATGGCGATAAACGCGAATTTTCTGTGGCAAAGAGACCGACAGTTTTGGTAACTGCCGGCGAAAAAATTCGACTCTTTGTATGTTCTTTTGCTTGAGTTTATTGCGCATCATTCTGCCCTATAGAACGTCTCATGGTGAGTTAAGCCGCCCACTGAACGTCGATATCATTCGCGGCGAGTTTCAACCAGCATGCGTGTACTTTGTCTACTTTCCCTGACTTAACTTCCAAACGCTTAGCCAGATCAGCCGACAACGCTTCTCTGAACTTACGTTTCAAATTGGAACGGCATTGCTCTACGTATTTTCTGTCCATCCCTTTAAGCGAGCCCAAGCTGTTGTCTGTAATGTCTTCCCTTTCAATACCAAACGTTCCATAGAAGCGAGGGTCACGAACCACATCGTACGCTGAATCTAAATAGTCACGCGCTAGGTGGGTATTGTCCTCAAAACCTCTTTCGATTTCGAGCAATGACTGACCTTGTGATTCACGCTTTAGTAACCACGAATAGAACGCAAAATACTTGGGTGTTAACTTGATTTCTTCGTCAGCAATGTTGAGTGTCAGCTTACGTGGGTTGATGATCAGTGTAAGACGCTGGCAGGGCTTAACTGACCTTTCTTTTGTTCCAGTCGTGCACTGTTCACTCAGCTCTATCGGGTCTAACTGATGCTCAGAAATAAAACGTTCTAAACCTTGTTGTATGAGAAGGTAATGCTCACGATTAACGCGACTGTCCGGAGTATTCATAACGATGATTTTTTCCGGCATCGGCTGTTTAGCTTGATGCATACTAAATAGTGTCTCAGTCACGACTTGCGGATGATTACCTGTTACCGCCAATAAAACTCGCTGCATTCTTACCTCAACTTGGTTAACTCACACGACCAAAACAGTATGCCAACAGTAGACGACAAAAAGTGTCGCTTTGTGATTAATTGTTTGATATTTTCTAAAAACAATCCGAGGTGATTTTATGTCAAATATATTTAATCGATATCAAAAAACGTTGCAGTCAATCCCATGCGCTCCAGACAGTATCTCCACTACTGAGTTAAAACAGATCTTGGTGAACTGCCAGTTGATTGATGAACAGCTCGACTCCCCTTCTCAAATGCGTAAGCTGCAACGGATTCTGGCTACCATATGTGAGCAGCACACCTGTATTGAGAAGATTGAAAACTGCCGCC
The DNA here is from genome assembly GCF_900233005.1 of Vibrio tapetis subsp. tapetis. Taxonomy (NCBI): domain Bacteria; kingdom Pseudomonadati; phylum Pseudomonadota; class Gammaproteobacteria; order Vibrionales; family Vibrionaceae; genus Vibrio; species Vibrio tapetis. The sequence continues at coordinate 1,513,877 of NZ_LT960612.1, read as the reverse complement.
CACACCGCTATCAAATACGCAGCGGAGAAGCACACCCGATTAATCCCAGCGCGATGTCTTCTGTTGTATCGCTTCAAATGATAGAACATGAAATCTTGAACATGAAATCTTGAACATGTTGCCACCAAGCATGCATCATGAAGTTTCGGCGTTAATTAGCACCGCCAATATAGAAAGTGATAGAAAGCAGCGTCTATGGCGGGAACGTTTTGCTTACGCGCCAATGGAGTTTCAATTGCTTCCGGCCGAGATTAACAATGAACATATCAACATAATTGAGCGGGCCATTCTGGATAAACTTACTCTGACCATGTCGTATCGTAAACGAGGTGCGCAAACCCCATCGCAATATGATGTCACTCCATTAGGCGTGACCTTACACGGCAACAGTTTTTACTTATTGGCCAAGAGAAATGACATAGATGAACATCGAACATTCGCAGTCCACCGTATCGAGTCGTTAAAAACAAGCTTTAGCGCACTCAACTATGAAAACGAATTTGATACAGGGACATGGATTGAGAACAACTGGAATTACTTCTCTGGCGGGAATCTCATGGATGTTGTGCTTAGAGTCGAAAACTACAGCGGTGAGCATATTCTGTTTGAAACCAAGTTATCTGACTGTCAAACCATTGTCGAGGAGCAAGAAGATTATACTGTAATAAGAGCCAACGTCCGCGACTGCAATGGGTTCGAGTGGTGGCTACTCAAACACATCAATATTGTAGAAGTGCTTGAACCGCAAGCGTTACGGCAAAAGCTGTTAAGCAAAATTAATGCGGCGCAGACGTTGTATTCGGGTGCCTGCTAACAGTAACGTTAATATGATAAACATCACCGTAACATAAGATCATAAATGTTACGTTCAAGTTTACCCTTCTACCCACTCGACTGTTCGACGAACACAGGGAGTCTATGTGAATAAAAGTCTAAGCAGAATTCTTGTAATACAAAATGATGACATCGTACCGATTGGTGACTTCGGTAAAGCGCTACAACAGCTAGGATGCAAGCTTACAACTCATCATTCTTATATCGACAGCCTTGATAGCTTAGCCACTGCAGACTTTAACGGGTTAGTTGTACTCGGTGGAAGAATGAGTGCCTTTGATGATGACCAAGCGCCATTCTTAGCGGGTGTTGTTGACCTTATTAAAGAGTATCATCGTCAACAGAAGCCCATTTTTGGTATTTGTTTAGGCGCTCAACTTCTTGCTCGCGCTTTTGGCGGTGAATATCGCTCTAATGATGGGTGGGAAGTGGCATTTACTGACTTGTCCATCAACCAAGTTGGTCAACAAGACCCAGTATTATCCGGACTTCCAGAAACTTTATCTATGTACGAGATGCATCAAGATACGCTAGAGCTTCCTTTCGATGCGCAATTGCTGATCACCGGAAAGCACTGCCAAAACCAAGCCTTTAGAGTGGGTCAATTCAGCTACGGCGTTCAATTTCATCCTGAAGCAACCGCTGACATTGTGAATGGCTGGGCCGATAGGGTAGCAACCAATCTAGATGAAACAACGCGCCCTATTCATCAGGCGATGCTCAACACAACGAAAAATCAGTTCCTTAATCAACAAAAGATCTGCAATCATTTGGCGGCAAAGTGGCTTACCCTTGTACACAAACAAATGGTGTAGCAACAAATTGTGCTGCGCAAATAAACTTCTTGCTCTACAATGTCGCCCCACTCAAATTGAGCCCGTAAGTTGGTTTCGTTATGGCCGGTAAGCCTAACCTTATTGAAGCAATGCAGAACATTATTGATGACGTAAAACATCAATTTCCTTTGTATGACGAAGACACGTTTGTGTGTGGGCCAGATAACAGCTGCCAAGGCTGCCCGAAGAAACTGATGGAATTGGTCGATAGCGATTTAACCTATTGGGAACACCAAGTCCAACGAGGCATAGCGCCAACATTTGAAGAGCTAAATCGCTTTGGGAAGATGTGTAAGAATGTGAGGCGCGCGCTAGTTCGAAATGGCCGTATTATGGACAACCATTAACAACAGCTTAAAGGTGTTTTTGCATTTCGATGGTATGCCAAATTTCGCCATTAAAGATCCGGCTGCCCTGAATCTTGTCGACCTCGATAAACCCTAACCCTAAGTAACACCGCCTCGCACTGGTGTTTGGCTCAAAAACAGCCAAAGACAGCTCATTACAGCCAAAACGTGACTGAGCTTTGTCTATTGCGCGAGTCACCAAGATTTTAGATAAGCCTCGGCCGCGAAATGGGTCGGCAATGAAAACGCGACACAATCGGTATTTTTTGGCCTCAAGGTGACGCAGCTCTATAAAGCCCGCATTTTGTCCATCGACTTGGAAAAGATAAGAGTGCACTTCCGGTTGGTCACAATGTTTGGCGATTTGTTCTGCGGTTAATGGGTGAACGTATAGCGGCCCACCCCATTGATAATTGAGCTGCTCTGAATCGACCCACCCCAAGAGTACGTCAAAATCCTTTTCTTTAAACGGTACCAATTCCATTACTTGTACTCTTTTTAGATACTCATGAATAACTCAAAGAAAGACCGACGCCGACATCTTGGACTTGCGCGCAATGTGACAATTTGATTTTGTGCTCAAGGCCCGTGCAATGACATGGATGAATGGTATCAATGGCATGTTCTTCAAAGTATTTCAACGTGCCTTCCGATTGCGCCTTGCTTGCTTCAAGTAGATGAAAGCCACCAATCACATCCAAGATTCTATCTTCATTGCAGACCTGCTTTGCGTATTCAATGATATTGCAAATCCCTGCATGTGAGCAGCCAGTGATGATCACCAAACCATCTTCTGATTGATACACCATTGCAGAGTCGTCTCGAACGTAGTCGTCCTGCAACCCACTCTCATGTTCGTATAATCCAACCGGTTCAATGTTTTCGAAATCGTTCGTTCTTGGGATTTCACCAAGAAAAACCAAATTCTTGGTGAGCCATATTGGTTTAGTGCTAAGTTGGGTATCAAAATACTTAGCCACTTTGCTGCCATCCAATACCGAACCAATTTCACCACCGTCGTATTCTTTATACGAAAAAGCGTCGGGATGGGCGACCAAGGTTGGGCTGTTATGTTGGGTGGATTCGGCTTTGGCTTCTGAATAGAGCTTCGAAAGTGGCACGAGCCCACCAGTATGGTCGTTGTGACCATGCGAAATCACCACAAAGTCTATGTCGAGCAGCGACTCTTTCATCTTAATCGCATTTTGAATGAAAACATCTGAGTAACCGACATCAAAAAGAATTTTCGTATCGCCATCTGTGACCAAATAAGAAACGCCCGGCTCCCCTAGAAAATAGCGATCGATGATGGTGTTATTGTCTACCAATACTTTTAGTTCCACTCAGTGATTCCTTTTCATAGCAAATTTTAGTACTTTCAATATGCCACAACAGGCAGCGCAACTTAAGCGGTAATTGCCCTTACTCTGTTGATTTTATTTGTTATTACAACGAAATAAACCATACGGCACACTATAACCCTCGCTTGAAATTTCGTATTTATCTTCAAAAAAAGACGCTCACTCAATGCTCAAATGGTTGCTCATCGCATTACAATAAATGATAATAACTCTCATTAAATAGGGAGGAGTCATGGGTAATCTCGTCAACAGTCTAACGCAGGCCAAACATTTAATGGGATGCTGCGATACGATCGTTTTAGGGCCTCAGTGTACTGCTCAAATCGTGAATTACCGTGCTAGCGCTGATACGGTTATCAATGATCCTGTCGATTCTGGCTGCTATATCAGTGTCATGGGTGCGAATGACGCCTATTCACCTAACTATCCTGACTACCCTGCTTCTTCATTCGAAAACCGCTTTATGGCGACCGTCATCAGCATGCCATTGAAGAAAGAGACCATCATCTTACCTAAAGGCGGGAAAATGCAGGCCATTCGCATGCAGTTTCCACTCAATCATGGCATCGCCAGTTCACTTGCCACCAGCCAGTCGGACGACTTCTTATTGCCATTTGAAGGCTACAGCGCGGGCTGGCAAACGCCACTTTTTCAAGAGCTTACGGCCGTGGTTCGAACGGTATGGGAATGCGAGTACTCAGGCGAAGCACGCAAGATCTGGTTACATGGAAAAATGTTAGAAATACTCGCGCTCATCATGACAAGACCAAAACCACAAAGCCTTGTCGATAGAGCCTGTTCCGAAGTGCAACACAGGCCCGACACCCGTTGGACCATAAAGTCACTTGCTAAAGCGTTAAATACAAACGAATGCTACCTCAAAAGTGCATTTCGAGAAGAGTTAGGCGTCGGCGTTGCGTACTGGATTCAGCATCACCGAATAAGCTTAGCCAAAGACAAACTCCAGCACGGAACTCAGCCTATCACTGACATAGCCTTGTCCCTTGGCTATCAATCTAGCAGTCATTTCACTCAAGTCTTTAAACGCCATGTAGGCATCACGCCGAACAATTTCCGCAATCGAACATAATTTCTCCCATATTTGACAGCCAGATCTTGCCCATTAAACGAGAATAGTTCCTATTAAGGAGTTGTTTATGCATTTAGTTCAAACCATGACGCGTAAAGACGCGTTTTTTACCATGCTCAGAAGTGAAACACTGCGCGTGTACGCTTCGATTATATTTGCTTTGCTTGCCACTATAGTTGAATTCATCCCTTGGATTGCCGTGTATTTGGCAATTGAAGCCATCATGAACCAAGGCTCTGTAGTTGTTCTTTCTGTTGTCATTGCTTCCGCGCTATTGGTTCGCTATGTGTTCTACATCGCTGCGGTTTGGCAGGCGCACCTTGTGGCTTATCATGTCATTCAAAAAGTAAGACAACACATGGTGAAAGTACTCGGTGCCATGCCATTGGAGCAGCTACAACGCTACAAACGCGCCGATCTAGAAAAGCGTATTTCTAACGATTGCCAACAATTAGAGCCGCTCATTGCGCACCACGGCACCGACATCATTAACGGCTTACTGATGCCAATATTGCTTTCAGGACTGCTTTTTTACATCGACTGGCGTATTGCGCTGATCGCTTTCATCCCCTTGCCTATTGCAGCAACCATTCAAATTCTCATGATGAAAGGGTTCAGTGGCCGTTTCGAGAAGTACCAAAGCATCGTAGCCACCATGCATTCAGCACAGCTTGAATTCCTACGTAGCATTGGCGTCATGAAATTGTTTTCCGTCGATGCGCAAAGCTACCAACAACTGCATAAAGCCATGGAAAAGCACAATAAAATGGTTTCCAGTTACACTAAGCAACTCATCACTGCATGGGTTGGCTTTATCACCATCGCTCAAACGTCTTTCATTCTTGTGGTCCCTGTCGCTATTGGCTTTACCATGCAGGGTCAGTTGTCTATTGCCGAACTCATCATGATCTCTGCCATTACCGCTGGCCTGTTAAAGCCATGGCTCGACTTAACTCAGGTTTTCGGCCAAGCTCAACAGTCGTTTTTGTGTTTAGACCGATTGATCCCCTTGTTCGGTTATTCGGAAACAAACTTGGCCTTATACTCAGGCTCTGTGCAAACGCTAAGCTGTCAGAAACTGTACTTAGACAGAGGCGAGCAATCTGTCCTACGAGACATCAATGCCTCGTTAAGTTCAGGAGATCGCGTGTTCATTCAAGGCCCTTCCGGTTCTGGTAAAAGCTCGCTCATCGAGGTACTCACGGGGGCTTTGAGTGCGACACAGGGCGGTTGGTATATCAACGATCAAGCCGTCTCGACTCTTACGGATCAAAATCGAGCCAAATATGTTGCGGTGGTTAGCCAGCACAGTCAATTTTTCAGTGGCAGCATTCGAGATAACCTCTTACTTTCCTACCCAAAATGCGACGATATTACGGTTTGGCAAACCCTCGATAGATTGGAACTGACTACATTAATTCGCGCCTTACCTAATCAGCTTGATACCGACATGGGAGAAACACACCGCACATTCAGTGGCGGAGAAATGCAACGATTGGCTATCGCTCGAGCCTTGTTGGCCAACACACCTATTCTGGTCTTGGATGAAGCCACTGCTCACTTGGATCAAAAATCAGAACTCAGCATATTGGATTCAATTCACCACGCTTTTCCTGATCAAATTCAGATCATCATCAACCACAGAACCCGCGGCAAGGGTTCGTCGCTGACTAACGCAGTCGCCAGCACCATGATTCGCCCTACACAGCATTGGACTATTGATAACGGCTCGTTAAAGGAATGCACACATGGATAACGTTCGATTTCTTTTGCAATACAGTAAAGCCAGCAGCCACGATTTTTTTGTTGGCATTGCAGGTAAAATGTTCACGGAGTTATTATCCGCCATCGTGTGGGCCATGATATTTGTTTTTCTCTATACGCAAGATGCGCCTCAGTTAACGTGGTTGTTATGCATTTCAGGAGCAGTGGTTACATTACAATGGTTCTCGGGCCAAACCGCTAAACAAAGTTTTCTTGGTGCATACGACATCACGCATCACTTACGTAGCCAGTTGTTATCAGACATACGTAAGCAGCCTTTGGCGCAATTAATCGGCAAAGGGCTTGGCGAGCGAATGAAGCTGGTCACCACCGACCTTAAATTATTTGAAGACATCTTCAGTCACCTCGTGGCGGACTTTTTTGCCGCTTGGGTGATCCCCGCCTGTATGCTGGTGTTTATGCTGTGGGTGTCACCAACACTGGCGGCGGTACTGGCCTTATTTGTCGCCCTCGCCATCTTAGTGCTGATGATGGCAGAAGGTCGACTAAGCCGTATGGCCAAAGACAACCACAAGCATACGACCCAAAGTGCTAATCAAATCTTTGAGTTTATCGCTTGTTTACCGATGCTAAAAAGCTTTGGTCGCTCCGAAAGGTTGTCTGCCCCTCTCAACCAACGCATCGAACAAGTAAGGCAAAGCGGGCTCGGCTTAGAATGGGCTGGGGGTACAGGTGTTATGGGCGCAACGTTAATACTTGAGTTGAGCCTACCCGCTATGATCGCCGTCGCATCAACTTTGTATGGCTATGGTGCCATTTCTTTAACGGACTGCCTTGCTGCCATTTTGGCCACCATTGCTACGGTTCGCCCTTTGGCCCGTCTTGCTTTGTTCTCGACACTTCTGCGGTTGTTTATCAATTCAGCTCGTCGATTGCGAGAGCTCGCCTCTTCTCCTCAACAAACCCAGAAGGGACAGGCACCGAATCATTATGATATTTCGCTGGAAAAAGTGAGCCTAACGTTCGGGGAGCAAACCGTATTAAATAGCATTGATTTGATTGTTTCTGAGGGTGAGCACGTCGCTATTGTCGGTCCCAGTGGATCAGGTAAGTCTAGCCTTTTGCACCTTATTGCGGCTTTCCATAACCCAACACATGGGCTTATTAAGATTGGCGGTAAAACACTAGAGGACATAGGAACAGAGCAGTTGTATCAGCACATCAGCTACGTGACGCAAGAAGTACAGTTGTTTGCAGGCAGCTTGAAAGACAATCTGTTAATTGCAAATAACAACGCGAGTTTAGCGCAATTACAAGAGGCGGTTTCCAACGCAGGATTGAATGAATTACTGCAACGTTTACCTCAAGGGCTAGACAGTGAGGTTGGCGAAAATGGCTGCCAATTATCTGGAGGAGAAAGACAACGTTTGAGTTTGGCTCGCGCCCTACTTCATAACGCGCCTATCGTGCTTTTGGATGAGTTCACATCGGCCTTGGATCAGGTAAAACAAAAAGAGGTGCTCGGTACACTCGAACAACTTTGCAAAGGCAAAACTCTCGTTACCGTCGCACATCGCTTAGACACCGTCACCGATGCCGATACCATCTATTTGTTAAACAAAGGAAAGATCGTCGCCAATGGCAATCATAATGAATTGTTAAACAACAACTCTCAGTATCAAGAGTTATGGTATGCAGGGAGAGTCGCCTAAACGAGCCATTAAAGCGTGCTCTCCTTACCAAAAGCTCTCTTGACGGAGGGTGAGCACGCTTAAGACCATTTAGTCAGAAAGGTAATATTCAACCGTAGAAACAACACGCAATTTTTTAATGTGTGCGGTATTGCTGTCTCGATCTGAAATACTGAAACGGCCTTGAGAAGCACGCTTGATTTTACCCAACTGGCTTTGCGAATCCGCGGCAAACTTCTGCGCGACTTCTCTTGCCTGACGGGTTGCTTCTTCTACCATTTCTGGCTTTACGTCATTTAGCTGAGTGAAAAGGTATTCAGGTTGGCTGCTATAGCTGTCTTGGTTTAAAACCAACCCTAGCTTTCCAAGCTCGCCAAGTTTGTTCATTACACCTCGAACCGTGTCCACTTTGGTACTGTATATCGTGATGCTCTGGTTAGCAAGATAGCGAAACTCAACATAACTATCGCCGTACTGTTGGGCTTTTTTATCCACGACACTTGGCGAAGAGAGCGAAAACTCTGAATCCTCTATGCCTTGTTCAATTAAAAACTCCCGCACTTGCTTGGTTTGTGTTTCGAGGGTTTGATACACTTTTTGCAAATCGTTGTCGGCAACCGTTAACTCAATTGGCCAAATAACGGTGTCTGCTGGGTATTCCCTTTCAGACAAGCCTTTCACCGTCACTACCCGCTCGTAGCTTTTAAAACTGATAACAGCCTGCTGCAACTGGAAACCCAGCAACGCAAGCCCAAGTACAAGGCCCACACCAATGGCCCAAGATGATTTTGAAGTAGTCATAAAAACTTACCTCCTAATTGTAGGTTTTAGTGAGTTCATATTACTCTTGAAATCAAACAGGTACAGTCATGATTTGTCAGCGTTCGGTAAAGCTATGGTAGATCGTCAATATCGATTGTTCAGATTGATGGATTTTCACCCAGATCAACGGAGCCATCACAAGGAAACGACGATGAATGTTTCTCCGTCACGAGAGACAAAAATGAACTAAAGACGTCAATTAGTACTAAGCCGTCGCAATACAAGTACTTGTTGAAAATAGCTAAAGTGTATTTATTACCTACCCACCAAAACAATTAACCTATTCGTAACAAAAATCACACCAAGTCTTCATTAACCACTCTTATTATCGCCAAGCTCACAATCACTAAGGATGCAAAATGAAACTTGCACATTGCTTCGGCGCAACGCTATTACTTGCTACGTCATCCCACGTTTACTCAAAAGAAACGATCACAGTCTATACCGCTTTTGAAACAGACTTATTGGCCGATTTCAAAAATACATTTCAAAAAAGCCATCCCGATATCGACATTAATTGGGTTCGAGATTCAACGGGCGTCATCACCGCTAAGTTGCTCGCTGAAGGGAAAAATACCCAAGCAGATGTTATTTGGGGTCTGGCAGGTTCTTCACTGGCACTACTTAAAGAGCAAGGCGTCATCAAGCCCTTTACTCCCGTGGGCTTACAATCATTAAAATCGACCATGATCGATCCTCAAGAAAATCAAGCTTGGTATGGTCACGACGCTTTTTTCAACGTTGTCTGTTTTAACGAAATTATCGCCAAGCAGCTTAACTTACCTAAGCCCACCACCTGGGAAGACCTCACCAACCCGATTTACAAAGGCCACATCGTCATGCCTAACCCGAGTTCTTCCGGTACGGGCTATACCCAAGTTTCAGCATGGTTACAAACAATGGGTAATGAACAAGGCTGGGATTACATGACGCGCTTAGACAATAACATCGTCAGGTACACCCATTCAGGCTCAAAACCATGCGTTGAGTCAGCCCAAGGAGAAGCGGTGATTGGTATCTCATTCGCACTTCGCGCCGCTAAGCTCAAATCGCAGGGTGCCCCGATTGATTTGATATTACCAAAAGGGATTGGTTGGGATACCGAAGCAGTTGCATTGGTTAATACCGATTCTAAAGCCGCACAAGCCTTGGTGAACTGGTCTATCACCAAAGAAGCCAACGAGCTCTACAACACCGTCTACCCCGTCGTTGCTCATAAAGAGGTCAACGGCGAGGTAGCAAACTACCCCGATGTTGAATCCGCTATTGCTGATATTGATTTTAATGCCATGGCAAACGACCGCGCTGCTGTTTTAAAAAAATGGTCTGCGCATTTTGAATCTCGCACAGAAAACAGAAGCTAATAAGAAGTAGTATTTACATGAATGTATTATCAATTTTTGACACACACTTAACGGTTAACAACACGCCTTTTCATTTCTTCTGGCTGCGTGATAATTGCCCATGCTCAGAGTGCCTACATCCGTCTGGTCAGCGACTACAAGAAGTCATTAACCTTAATCTCGACATCGAGATCATTGACGCCCGATACGATAACGATCAGCTCTTTGTTGAATGGCAGGATGGCCATCAATCAATTTACCCTGATTCGCTTCTATTTCCTTCTGAAGCAGTGAGTCTTAGTTCCGATACCGATGAAGGTATAACGCTATGGGGCAGCCAATTAGATCAAGCCGCATTCAGTATTGATTACCGCGACCTTGATAAACCAGAATCAAAATATCAGTGGCTTAATCATGTCAATACACATGGCATTGCGTTTCTTCATCATGTACCTAATCACGATCAGCAACTATTAGAAGTCGTCGATAAATTCGGTTACGTTCGTGAAACCAATTACGGCAAATACTTCGAAGTCATCACCAAAGATAACCCAGAGAATCTGGCCTTTACACCGAAGCCACTGAGCCTGCATACCGATAACCCTTATCGCCACCCTGTCCCTAGCTTGCAATTATTGCACTGTTTAGTGGCGGCACCTGAAGGTGGTATTACCGCCCTAGCCGATGGCTTTTATGCTGCGCAGATAGTAAAAGAACGCTATAAGCATCACTTCGACATCTTGAACAGCGCCATTCTGAGCTACCGCTTTAAAAGCACCGAAGCAGACCTACAAAGCTGTGGCAGTGTTATTGAAACAGATAGCCAAGGTAAAGTTACGAAAGTACGCCTTAACAACCGCTCTATTCAAACTATCCGCTTGCCATTCGATGAACAGCGCGCTTTTTACGAAGCCTACCAATGCTTTATGGCGGTGCTACACAGTGAAGAATGTAAGTTCACTTGCAAGCTACAGCCTGGCGAATTAATGATGTTTGATAACGAGCGTGTGCTGCATGGTCGTGAAGTGGCCGCTATAGGTAAGCGTCATTTGCAGGGATGCTATGCCGACAAGGACTCCTTACTGAGTACCATGCGTACCATTCAAGGAGAGCGACAATGAAAGTTATCGATTTTATCCACCAGCAATTCATCGAGAACGGTCATGTCGCCTATGGTGAACGTATCTCTATGGCTGAACACATGATGCAATCCGCGTACTTTGCCGAAAAGAAAAACAGCACTCGCGAAGTGGTTGTCGCCGCTTTTTTGCATGATTTTGGCCATTTAATTTTAGGGCTTCCTGAAGATATAACAGAAAACGGTATAGACGGTTTCCACGAAAATATTGGCGCTGATTTTCTACGCCCATATCTGCCAAGCAGTATCCTTGACCCAATTCAGCTTCATGTCGCGGCAAAGCGCTACCTGTGTACGGTAAAGCCCGGCTACATGGCTAAACTCAGCCAAGCATCGAAAGACACTTTGCATGTCCAAGGTGGAATAATGAGCGATGGTGAAGTACAACTATTTGAAGCTGAGACTTACCACAAAGATGCGATTCAAGTGAGATTATTTGACGACCTAGGCAAAGAAGAAGCATTAGCGCATCCTAGTCTTGATTACTACCTAGCATTAACCGAACAATGCTTAACCCAAGCACTGCTGATTTCAAATAACAGCATGAAGGCAGAAACGTCCTTGCACACAGACAGCTGTTCAAGCACCTAACCTGCCTCCACGACTAAAGCCACACAATATACGATGAGCAGCCAGTAACGAGTGAACCACCACCACGATACTAAAACAGCTGCTCACTATTTAGAACATGCCCTAACCGGACACACACCAAATAGTATGACCAAACGACTGACTTTACCTCGACACCACTCCACTTCTATTCTTCAAAACTTATCCTTCTCTACGCCATTGCTATCTTAGTAAAAAACTCATTGGAAATGTTCATGGCTACAGCAAGAAAGCAGCTTATCTCCGTCGAGGCAACGCCCTACTATCACTGTGTGTCGAGATGTGTAAGGCAAAGTTTTTTATGTGGCAGCGATGCCTCGACTAACAAGAGCTACGAACACCGAAGAGAATGGATTGAGCACAAAATTCAGTCCCTCACTCGCACCTATTGCATTGATGTCTGCGCCTATGCGGTGATGTCGAATCATTACCATTTGGTGTTGCACATCAATCGCGACAAGGCTCTTAGATTAACACTGGATGAAGTGATTGAGCGTTGGAGTCAGTCTCACAAGTTGCCTGTCTTGGTTCAGCGTTGGCTAAGAAAGGAATTAAAGACCCAAGCAGAGCAAGATAAGTGCATAGAAATCATCAATATCTGGCGAGAGAGGTTATGGTCATTAAGTTGGTTCATGAAAGAGCTCAACTACGACATTGCATGTAAAGCCAATCAGGAGGATGAATGTACTGGCCACTTTTGGGAAAGTCGCTTCAAAAGCCAAGCGCTGCTTGATGAAAAGGCCTTAGCCGCTGCCATGACCTATGTGGACTTAAATCCGGTTCGCGCGGGGATAGCGAAGTCCCCTGAACACTCTGAATTTACCTCAATAAAAGCAAGGCTAAAGGCGCTTAATGACAACCTTGTAACCGCGCCTTGTTTGCACCCCTTTATTGGCAATGCAACAAACAAGTTGATGGATGGAATACCTTTTAGATTAATAGATTACATCGAATTAGTAGATTGGACAGCAAGGCAGTTTCGAGAGAATAAAGCAACAATGGCTAACAATTTGCCACCCATTTTGGAGAGACTTAATTTCAATCAAAGTGATTGGCTTGAAGTCTGTACCACGCTTGAAAGGAAACGTTCCACAGCAATAGGCTCACCGAGTAGTCTTGCACAAGCCAAAACGGCACTAGGTAAAACAAAAATTCACTGTTATCAGCTCGAATAAAAGAAATGTTCGCATTTTATAATCACAAACACTACGCCAGCATTAAGTTGGCTAACTGCATCTAAATCATAAACTCACAAACAGTCACTTTTCTTAAACATACCACCTTACGACCTTCTTCCCACATACCAAAATTAATCAAGACAGTTCGATTGTACTGATTGCGTAAATCATTCAGGCTAAATCGTATTTAGTGTGTGTCCATGTTTTTGAGCTTTAGGTGCCTGTCCATGTAGTTGCCTTTAGGTGCCTGTCCATGTAGTTGCCTGTCCATGTAGTTGCCTGTCCATGTAGTTGCCTGTCCATGTAGTTGGTCCATGTAGTTGACCGAAGCTTACTCACACTCAATGGAGGCACAAATTTGTAAAATTCAGGTTAACAGTCTCAAGGGTGTGAGCTAAGCGGCTCATTTTTCTTCCAAAACTTGGTAAAACGGTACGGTCATAATCAATAGGAAGAACCATGATAAAAGCACTGCTGTTTGATATGGATGGGCTGATTTTCGATAGTGAGCACATTTACAAGGCTGCGTGGCAATATGCAGCCAAAGAACAAGGACTGGATCTGACCGACGATGTCTACCAGCACTTCATCGGCACTCAAGATCCGGAATGTGAACGGCTGCTTGAAGCGGAATTTGGTGATAAGTTGGATCTAGAGCGCTATCGCAGCGTGTGCAAACAAGAATTGCGCAATCAACGCGCCGTTGGTGTGGTTTACAAAATGGGGTTCGACCGCTTATTCGCAACGCTAAAAAAACACGGCTTGAAGTGTGCGTTAGTCACCTCGTCTCATCGCCCAGAAGTCGAGCATCACTTCAAACATTCAGACTATCTGAATCAGTTTGATGCCATCGTGACAGCAGAAGATATTGAACACGGAAAGCCACAACCCGATTGTTACCTTCGTGCGACTCAGTTATTAGCGATAGAGCCCAAGCACTGCCTCGTGTTAGAAGACTCCAATAATGGCATGCAATCTGGGTTAGATGCTGGCTGCATGGCCGCAATGGTGCCTGATATTTTACCACCCAGAGAAGACATTGCCGCCCGTGCTACGCACATTTTCGACTCACTATTTGATGTGATCCCGCTTGTTGAATCGGAACATGAGGCCACTTGTTAAAAGCTAGCTTATTCGCGCTTCCAAGAAAACTAAGCTTAGGAAGCGCTGATAACAAAGAAAAGACTCGCTAGCACAGTTCCCCATTGAACATTTTAGCCACCACGTTCGGGTTAGAAGGAAAATACCAATGGATGTAAGAGGCAATGGTTTGATGCTTGTACCAAACTGGGTCGGTTTCTCTGCCATATTGCGACACAGGACGCACCAGAATCGCTTCATCGCTCATGGTTCTTGAGTAGTGAAACGTGTGTCCTCTGAGCTCTTCTGTACCAAATTTCGCTTTTACGATACCCAGCGCGGCCAATTTCGGTTGCATTTCAGACTGGGCATTTAACGCGCCAACCAGAGTTTGAACTTCACCTTGCTTGTTGGTTAGAGACTGGCTCAAATACAACATGCCACCACACTCTGCCAAACACGGCTTCTGCTGGCTAATATGTTCGTTTATCTCAGCCATCAAACTTGCGTTATTGGCAAGTTCGGCCAAGTTCAGCTCAGGGTAACCACCCGGTAAATACAAGGCATCACAGGTTGGCAAAGTGTCACCGGCGAGGGGCGAAAAATAAACGATGTTTGCACCCATTTCCTGTAGCAAGTCGATGTTTGCTTGATATAAAAAAGCAAAACTGGCGTCAAAGGCCACGGCGATGGTTTTACCCTCCAGCGCGTAAGAATAGGTTTTATTAGCAGCATCAACTTCGAAACTGAAATCAATCGGTTCAGGGAGCGGTATATCACCATGTTCTGCCAATGCAGACGCGGCTTTGTCCAATCTTTGTTCAATGTCTTCCAGCTCACACGCTTGCACCAAACCTAGGTGGCGCTCAGGCAAACTAAGGTCAGTATCTTTGGCTAGCCAGCCACAAAACTCAACACCGGGTTTTAAGCTTTCTTGCAACATTTCAGCATGTCGAGGCGAGCCGACTCGATTTGCCATCACGCCGAAGATGGAAACGTCTTCTCGATAAGTGGCCAACCCATGTACCAAGGCACCGAAAGTCTGAGCCATGGCTCCAGCGTCTACCACCGCTAGGATGGGAATGCCAAACTTGGCCGCGATGTCGGCACTGGAGCATTGCCCATCAAACATGCCCATCACACCTTCGATTAGGATGATATCGGCTTCTGCTGCGGCTTCGGCTAACAAGCGTCGGCATTCATCTTCTCCGCACATCCATAAATCCAATTGATAAACCGGCGATTGACACGCCAAAGAAAGAAATTGTGGGTCGATAAAATCTGGCCCAGTTTTGAACACCCGAACTTTCTTTCCTTGTTGAGTCAGTAACCTTGCTAATGCGGCGACGACGGTTGTTTTACCACTACCAGAAGATGGCGCGGCAACAACAAGCGCAGGACAGTGCTGTGAGTCAGGTTTGGTATTCATCAAACTTCCTTAATTCTATTGAGTGCTTGTTCCAAGCTTTGCCATTCTTGCTCTGTTTTTGGTAGACCAAAGCGAACTGCGTCTTTTTCATCACATAAACGGGTCAAAATGCCTTGCTGGGCTAACGCGATATGCACTTCTTCTGCGTTATCGAGCTTTACTGTATAAAACAGAAAATGTCCATTAGGTGGCTGGGAAAAATGAGTCGCCAATAACTGCTGCATTCGATCCCCTTCTTTTAGCAATCTTGAACGATTTTGCTGCTGCCATGGGTGATCCGTTAATGCTTGGGCTGCAACAAAACGGCTAGGGCCCGTTAGCGCCCACGGCCCAATGTGAGACCTTGCCCGTTCTAATATCAGGGGACAGGCAAATAGAAATCCGACACGCAGCCCTGCTAGCCCAAAGAATTTTCCAAGCGATCTGAGTACCATGATATTTTCAGGTAACGACTTGGAACCGAAATGACTCGCATAGTGATGAAGGATACTTTGCTCTGGTGTCATGTCCATAAAGGCTTCGTCCACCAGCAATACTGCATCGGGCTTCATTGAACGGCGCCATGCTAACAATTGCTCTGGAGTGAATTTGTCCGTCAATGGGTTATTGGGGTTGATCACCAGTAGCGCATCCAGTTGAACTAAATCGGCTGGCGCTGGCTCTCCATCATAAAAATAATACTCTAACAGCACGCCACTTTGCTTATAGATAAAAGCGGCATTACGCCATGCTAACTGGTGCTCTTTGTAACCAACCTTTGGCAAGCCCACTCTAAAAATAGGCACATCGTCTTGGGCGATGTTAGGCAAGGTTAAGTATCGATTTAAAACCAACTTAGGCAATAACTGAATGGCCGCTTGGCTCCCTGCGACAGGCAGTAGATTGTTGCATTGATAATAACCACAAGCCGCTTCAATTAGTCCGTCTTCGTCTTCTGGTAATCGATTCCAGATTGGTTCTGGGATATTCCCGATTGGGTAAGTGAACGGGCTCACGCCTGTGGAAAGATCCACCCACTCATTAAAAGGGCGTTCAAATTGCTTCGCGTATTGGCGAAGCTTGCCTCCATGATTTAGCATGTCATATCCATTGTATTATCCGAAACGTTAGTTGTGATTATTTCGGTTGTTATTGTATTGATAACAAGCCCGCAATAAGTGACATTGTCACCAACCATATGTGTGTTGTGCTTTGAACCAACTGGCACGCTCGGGCTATGTCTGACCCTGAAGCTTTGATGCCACGCCCCATGAATTGCTTTTGTTTTAACACGCCGTGATAAACCGCTGGGCCACCGATCGCAATACTTAACGCTCCTGCTCCACTGGTCATTACTGGGCCACCGTTCGGGCTTTCACAGTGATCAGCTTGTTGCTTCCAGCAGTTCAACGCAAGATGGGTATTGCCCACTAAGGCGTAGCTTATGGCGGTCAGTCTGGCGGGAAGATAACCAAGGGCATCATCGAGTTTGGCGGCGCACCAGCCAAAATGAATAAAACGCGCGTTTTTATACCCCCACATGGCATCCATAGTATTCGCCATACGAAAAACAATTGCGCCAATTGGCCCCGCAACAAGAAACCAAAATAGAGCACCGTAGATAGCATCGTTGCCGTTTTCCAATACCGACTCAATGGTGGCAGAGGTGATTTGATATTCATCCATTTCACTGGTTTCTCGGCTGACTATCCAACCCACTTTTTCTCTTGCTTGTTCTATGTCTCCTGCGACCAAGGGCCGATGAATCCAATCAGCATGTTGCAATAAGCTCTTTTGACCAATGCACACATACAAGACCAAAGTACTGCTGATCCAATAGAGAAGAAAAGATCCGTGGAAAAGTAGTTCAAATATCCCCCCCGCTATCATCACAAGAGGTAAGGTAGCGCAACACCAAGCAATGATTCCTCGGCGTTTGGTTTTATATTGATGAGCTTGGGAGACATCAAACTCGCTGTCGCGCAGAACATCGAGATTTAAACGTTTCTCTAGCCAATAGAGATAATTGCCGTAGCCGACTAGTGGGTGCCATTTTCTAGGCTCCCCAAATAATCGGTCAAGTAGGCACGCGCTAATTACAGACAACGCCATCCAAAGCACTAATGACAAGGCTTATTCCTCAACCACTTTGGCTTTGCGGCATGCATGAGAAAAGGTCGGATCATAGAGTTTTGAGTCGACAAAATCTTGCTCTCCTAACACTTTGCTTACGATGATCATCGCCGTTGAACGAATGCCTGCGTCATGCATTTGATCGGCAATGGTGGCTAACGTCCCACGTAATATACGCTGCTCTGGATGAGACGCTTTTTCAACCACGGCGACTGGCCAATCTTGTGGATACACATCAGACAATTCACGCACCACTTTGCGAATCAAGGTCGCACTTAAAAACAAACACAAGGTTGCTTCATGCTTAGCAAGGGAGCGCAGGTTCTCTTTTTCTGGCACGGGCGTTCTACCCGAAGCGCGGCTTAAAATGATGGTTTGGCATTTTTCAGGCAAGGTTAACTCTTGCCCCAACGCCGCAGCAGAAGCTTGAAAAGACGATACCCCGGGGATGACTTGCCAATCAATGCCCAGATCATCTAGGCGGCGTGTTTGCTCAGCCAAAGATGAATAAATAGAGAGATCGCCCGTTTGAACCCGCGCCACATCTTGACCGGCTTCATGAGCGTCTTGATACACTTTGGTAATGTCATCAAGATCCATATCCGCTGAGTTATACACTTGCGCATCGTCGCGAGCACGTTCAATCACGGCTTTAGGGACTAGGCTGCCAGCGTACATCACCACAGGACATTGCTCTACCAAGCGTGCCCCTTTCACTGTGATTAAATCTGGATCACCGGGGCCTGCGCCAATAAAGTATACGGTCATACGTTCACCTCTTGTGGCTGTGCTTCGGTAGTATTCAGTGAGTGGCCGCGTTTTTGGCCCTCTAACACTTTGCCGTCTGCCAATTGGTATTTGTTTTTGTAACCACGAGGCGTGACGATCCAGTCACCAAAACGGTAGCTATTACTGTTGCCTACAATAACAGCTGCGTTCATACCGAACTCAACTTTGGTGAATTCTGCCAGTGTCGTTAACGTCACTTTCTGATCGTCTCGATATGCCGCATTGACTACCGCTACAGGGGTTTCTGGGCTTCGATGTTTTAGTAATATTTCACGGGCAGTTTCAATGTGCTCGGTACGCTTTTTAGAGCGAGGGTTATAAAACGTCACCGCAAAATCCGCCATTGCCGCCGCTTCAACGCGTTTAATAATCACATCCCAAGGCGTGAGAAGATCCGACAAGGAAATAGTACAACTGTCGTGGCCTAACGGTGCACCAACTAAAGATGCACAGGCGTTCGCAGCCGTGATGCCGGGAATAATATCGAGCTCGACTTTGCCATTGAGTTCGGGATTTTGTTCTAATAGCTCTAATACTAAAGGGGCCATGGCATACATGCCAGAATCGCCAGAGCAAACCAATACCGCTTGTCTGCCTGCCGCCGCCGCTTCGACTGCGGCTTGAGCTCGTTCCCATTCGCGAGTCATGCCACTTTGAATGACTTCTTGCGCTAAAATCAGTTCTCGGATCAAATCTACATAGGCTTTATACCCTGCCACTACATCAGCGGTTTCAATGGCTTTACGAGCGGCAGGCGTCACCAAGTCAATACTGCCCGGCCCTAATCCGATTAGCGTAAGTTTGGCCATTATTTGTTAGCCTCTGGTGCGTTCAAACGAATCAAGCCTTCGTTGATTTGCTTGTCCATGATGGTGATAAGCTCCGGCATATCTAACATGCAGAATTTGTCGCCTTTCACCGGTTTGGCAATTGACACATCAAACTGATCGTCTAGCTCTGATTTGATCGCTTGCATGTCTTTTACAAAATGATTGCCAGAGACAAGCAATAGAGGAATCAAGGTTAGCTGAGGTTTATCTTCGTTAGCTTGAGCTTTGATTTGCTGACAGATCTCGCCTTTAACCAAGTCAAACGGCCATGCGCCTTCCAAAGAACAAGCAAAGTTGCGTGAAGATAATTTACCCAGCAGGCTATCACTATAATGGATAGATTGATGACCCGGGTTATCCAACAATGGCGCACCATGATGCACGTATAAGTTGAAGCCATTATCTGAAACAAAACGCTGATGCAAAGCGCCGATCAGGCGGCTAGTATGCTGGCTGTGATGCATAATGGCTGGCGTTTGCTCAATGTGTGCCAATGAAAACTGCTTAAAGCCATCAACAATGCTGGTTAGATAACGGTGCTCATCGGTTGGGAATAGGTACACCGATACCACTAAAATTCGTTGGTAGCCTTTGGTGTCTAAATCGGCTAGCACTTGCGGTAAGCTATGGCACTCTACCCCTTTGCTGGCCAGCTTTTTGATCACCATTTTGGAGCTGGTTGCAATGCGTACGAGAGCCTCAGGGTGGTTACTTTGTACGTGCTGGGCCACTTGCTCATAACGGTCTTGTTCTACTACCGAGCCAAAGCAACTTAATACGATGGCAGTGCCTTGGTTATAATGACGTAAACGTTTCATGATGTATTTTCCTTAATCTTTTAATTCTTCTAAACACTCTTTCGCACCTTCAATGGGTGCAAAAAACTGCTCTGATAATATGTTTTGTAATGGTGTACGTGTGTGCAATGCATCAAACAACGCTTGCCATTGTTCCAATGTGAATTCATCAATGGCTTTTAGCCACACACCGTTATTGATCGGCGTTTCGTGTTGAGTTAACCGCTCATACACCACCATCGCAGCGCGATTTCTGCATGCGCCAGCACAATGAGTACGGCTAATTTTGATGCGCTTATCGCCTTTGTCTAACCCCATGGTTTTAAGGATTTGACGTAAATCATGAGCAAGGTTTCGGCTACCTTGCTTGGCGCAGCGACCGCCTTCACACACCAGTAAGTGGTGCCTGTGGTAAAGCATTGGTCGGTTCAAATCAACGTGCTTGGGCTTGCATTCAAAACCTTCTACGACTTCATTGCCATGGGCGTTGATTTTGACAACTTCATCTAACCAGTTTTTCCATTTCTTACGGGCTAATGGTTCGTCATATTGAATACGTGTGCAGGCCAGTGTGATGTTAAAGCCGTCTTGTTTGTACTTCCATTTACCCACCACCAATTTGTTGGTGCTGCTACGTTTCAAGCTCGCGGCTTCGGCGACTGATGCAACACCCGTTACTTTTTTGACATACTCAGACGGGTTTTCAATCCCTTCTATGTCTGCTAGTTCTTGGGCTGGATAAGTCACAAACGGGATTTGGCTCGCTTGCGAGTATTCCAATATGCCCACTTCATCAGCTTTAAGGGCAATACTGGCCAATGCCGACAGGCTTTGATGAGCAAGATTATGTTCATTTAGAAACAAACGAATGCCGGTTTCTATCACATGCGCTGGCGTGTTTCTGTCGCAACCAATGCCGAGTACCAACGACTTAGGCCGCCAAAGTACGGTTTTGTCTTCCCATTGCTGCGCACCTTTCGGTTCCAACTGATCGGAGATAAGCACCAAACCATCCCATTTATTCGGCTCAAGCGACTCTAACTGAGAGCGGTGTTCGGGTAAATGATTCGACGATAGATCGGGATGGCACTGCACATTACTTGCCATAGAACGTTTATGAGGCCACCAAGTTTGTTCCCCTGCTTGCTGAACCACGAGCACGTTTTGTTCGTTAACAACCGCCGCGCTGACTGACGTAATGGCACTTTCACAACGCGGATCTAGCTTCCAACCAAATGATGCGCCTAACATATCAACAGATAATGTCCCCGCGACATCGGAGGCGGTGGTAACAACAGGGGTAGCCGCCAATGTTTTTGCCACTTGGCAAGCAAGGCTATTTGCGCCACCTCGATGTCCAGACAACATAGGAATAACGAAATGACCATGATCATCAATACATAACACGCCCGGATCAGTGCGTTTATCTTGTAATAATGGCGCAATCATACGGCTTACAATGCCCGCTGCAAAAAAGCAGATGTGGTGATCGTATTGGTTAAACTTAGGCGCCAAAAAGCTTGAAAGCGGTAAGGTTAACGTTTGAGCCTCTTCATAGGCCTCTTGGCCAATTGGGGCGACAAACACATCCGCAAAAGGTAAGGTTGATGCTAACCGCTTGGCCTGCTTTGCTCCATTTAGAGTGATGGCGTAGATGGCTATTTTCATGCGGCTTCGTCCTTGCTTACCCCATTGCGCTCACTCACAGGTTCTATCGCTGAATCTAACGCCTTACATTTTTGCGCCTCGGATGTGCCGCGTAATACGCCTCTGCGTGAACGAATAGAGATTTGAACCATAGAGAAGTAGCGGTTTTCTTCCGGTACGTCACTGAGGTTGCAGTAAATTTCTTGTTTATCTGTTGTTGCGTGAGATACGTAAGTTGCACACTCCAGTAGATCAAGTTTGGTTAGCTGTTCGATCAATTTAGGAATAACACGACCCGCTTTGATGAGCATGATTGTGTCGAACTCTTTAGACAGGCGCTCTAAGCATTCAATACCCCATGTTGCTGGTACAACACAAAAGCGCTCTTGACCATCCGCCAAAGGGATTTGAGTCTGAGACGGAATCGCAGTAATCGACGTAATGCCCGGAATGATTTCACTTTTTAATGCAGGTAGTAGCTCTGCAAGTTCTTCTTGAAGATACGCCCACGTGCTATACACCGATGGATCCCCCTCGGTTGCAAACGCCACTGACTTACCTTGCTTAAGATACTCAGCCAGAGTTTCTGCCGCTTTACGCCATGCTGGCATGTTGATGCTAGGATCTCGAGTCATTGGAAAATGCAGGTAACAAATTTGCCCCTGCATATCGCTTTCTTCTAGAACACCAGCAACAATCTGCTTTGCGAATGAATGATTAGAACCTAAGTCTTTCTCGGGAAAAGCCACCACATCCACTTCAGATAACAAGCGATGCGCTTTTAGCGTTAACAGTTCGCTGTCACCTGTTCCGACTCCGATGGCGTACATAGTTCCTAATGTCATGATTTACTTTCTCTTAATATTCTGTTGTTTTGCCTTGCGAAAGTGGAGACCTCGCAGGCTTGAATTTGTGACGGTCACACTCGGTTTGGTCGAGTGCTGCTGTTGTTCTTTTCTATTTGTTAAAGATGAACAGGTGGATGGGGTTATCCGCTTGATAACGGGTGTAATGCGCTAAAGGCACCCCATTTGAAATCGATACCAACTGCACCTGTACGGCAACACCATGACGTTTTGCCCAACTGTAGATTTCAGATACGGAATCTACAGTTACCGCCGATGCCACTAATACGCCCTTATTGGCGAGCCGTTGCCAAACGGTATCCAAAATGCTGTCCATTTGCCCACGACTGCCGCCAATAAACACACTAGATGGCTGCGGTAAGTCATCTAACCCTAACGGGGCTTTTTGTTTCACTAACGTCACGTTATCGGTACTGTGCGCTTGAATGTTCGCTTCAATCGACGGGTAGCAATCGGGGTTGGACTCAAGGGTAAACACCTGACCTTGAGCGCATTGTTTAGCGGCTTCTATC
This sequence comes from Vibrio tapetis subsp. tapetis, assembly GCF_900233005.1. Taxonomy (NCBI): domain Bacteria; kingdom Pseudomonadati; phylum Pseudomonadota; class Gammaproteobacteria; order Vibrionales; family Vibrionaceae; genus Vibrio; species Vibrio tapetis. Next base: position 1,490,841 of record NZ_LT960612.1, on the reverse strand, counting down.
GCGACGGAGCCCGAACCTGTGCCTATATCCCACACCACATCCGTTGGTTTGATTCGCATGCTACACAATGCTAAATGGCGTACTGATTGCTTTGTGATCAGGCCACGTTTTGGCATGCGTTTTTCAAAATCATCATCGCTCGCGTACTGGCCTAACCCACCCCATGCTTGAATATCGGGATTTAGGTGGCGCTTCAATATCACGACATTAAGGGAGTCAAATTCACGCTCCGACTCTGCCAGTGAAGAGACCGTCCACTCGGATATATTTTCCGTGGTTCCACCTAAGTTTTCTGCTACCCAAACCTGCCAATTCGCGTTATTAAATTTCAGTAAATGATTGGCAATGCGAGCCGGGTGGTTCTGTTTGTCTGTTAATAGGCAAAACAAATCACCCTGCTGCATTTGACTGGACAGCCCTTGAATTGAGCCGTAATGTTGGGATCGTCCATGCAGTGAAACGGATTTTGCATCCTGCCAAGCAAGGCCAATGCGGCTGCAAGCTAATTGCATAGAACTTGGAGAAGGAATAAAGCGCAGTTCATCATTGGGTAAACGTTTTAATAATGTGCTGCCGATGCCAAAGAACAAAGGATCACCAGAAGCCAACACAACCACACCGCCTTCTTCGCTTTCTTCCAGTACTTGAGCAAGCCATGTCGAAAAGCCGACCTCCATGTTCAGTACCGTACCCTTGAATTGGGGAAACCATTCAAGTAAGCGCGTGTTACCTGCTAATACACGAGCCTTTTCTACCCTGTTTACCGCTCTGCTCGTCAAGCTTAAACAGCCATCTTCCGGCACGCCGATAACCGTCACAGCCGCTTCTTTTTGCTCAATACACACCATCTAGATGATCTCCTATCTGGCAATTAAATAGATTGAGCAAGCAGGGCATGAATGGTCGACACCACTAATGGACTGCCGCCTTTACGCCCTAAACTCGCAATGAACGGCACTTTATTTTGTTCGTATAGAGCTTGTTTTGACTCGTCTGCCTTTACAAAGCCGACAGGAATACCAATCACCAACGCAGGTTTTACTTCGCCCACCTCGATCATTCTTAGTAGCTCTAACAATGCCGTGGGTGCGTTACCGACGCCAACGATTGCGCCGTCAAGTAACCCATTATCGCGAGCGTATTGCATAGAATGGATTGCACGCGTTTGTCCCGTTGCTTTTGCATCACGAATGACATCTGGATGAGATATAAAACAACTCGCTTCATTGCCAAAGTGATTGAGTCTTGGCTTATTTAAGCCCGTGACGATCATGCTCACATCGGTAATGATGGGTGCGCCCGATTGCAACGCGGCAATACCCGATGCCACGGCATCGTCACTAAATTTAAACAAATCAGCGTATTCAAAATCGCCGGTGGTATGAATGGCGCGACGAACAATGTTCCATTGCTCTGCAGTAAAGCAATGACCACCATGAAAGCGTTCGATTTCGTCATCAATAATGGTGAACGAATCACTCTCTATTTGACGGCCTTGCTGAGTCATTTGACGCATCTTTTCCATTTCACTATTCCTTAATTTTGTTCATCAACCGTGTGACTATTCCAAACGCTCATATCTCAATTTCCCCATAGCTTTTTCTTCCCCCGCCTTATGCCTTAAGCCCTAAGCCTTGAACACAATATTTCGCCAACAATTCACCATTAAAATCAATCAGTCGATATTCAATTGTCACCGCATGTTTAACGTACACAGCAGCATGCTCCGCTGCTTGTTGGCATAAAAGGTCTAAAAAAGGTTGGTGGTTGGTTTCTCGCCATAAATCCAACACGTGTCTTCCGGTGTTTGCTTGGCGTATTTGCGCGCATGCATCGGCATCGAGTTTGGATTGCACGGCTAGGTCAGCAAGCAGAGAAAAATCAATCGCACGGCCTGATACGTGTGTCATCATATGACCGGCCACCATTTTGGCGAGCTTACCAATCATGGCGACAACGGTTACTTTTGGTACTTCGTAGCGTTTCGATGCTCGTAGCCCCACTCCAACAAAATCACCCGCTTGAATAAAACAAAGTGAATCAAGTGTTGGCAGCATGGTCATGGCGGATTTTTCAGAGCGAGATCCGGTAGTCAGCACAACGTGGCGCTGGCCGTTCGTTTGCGCAATTTGTACCGACTGCCTAACAGAGGCGGAAAACGCCGACGTTGAATAGGGTTTCACAGTACCACGAGTACCCAGAATGGATATCCCGCCTATCAAACCAAGTCTCGGACCTATGGTTTGCTTGGCGCGCTCTACGCCATCAGGTACGCGGATTTCTAAACGCATGCCTTGTGCCAACTTCAGCTCTTGGGAGGCCTGAGCCCATTCTAAAAGTGCCATGTCCTGAATATTACGTAGCGGCACAGGATTAATGGCCGCCACACCAACAGGAAGCTCTAAGCCTGGTAAGGTGACTCTTGCCACCCCCACACCACCATCAACCTCAAACCCGGGCTTCTCACCCCAAGTTGAATAACATTGAACTTCAGCGTCGTGGGTGCAATCTGGGTCATCGCCAGCGTCTTTAATGACACCCGTCAGTACGCCCTGCGGGGTAATATCAAATCGCTGTAATGCAAATGTCGCGGGTTCGCCGTTTGGGAGAGTAATTGTGATGTGTTCAAGAGGCGTGTTGTGCAATAAACCATAGACGGCAGCTCGACTCGCGGCAGCAGCGCATGCGCCCGTCGTAAAACCAGTTCGAAGATCCGAACGATTTTTAGAGCGCTTGACTTTGGTTACTGAGGACTGGAGCCCCGTAGGCTTAGTTACCGAAGACGGAGTTACCATGGGTTGGGTTCCCATAAGCAAACGCTCGCTCTAACGCTTAAAAAAGCGCAAGCTCGTTGTAAAATAGCAATGGGTAAAGTCGATAAAAATGTGTGTAACACCGCGCTATTGTCTCGCCTGTCTGTCTCGTTCGTCGGCCTATAAAAGCGTCAAAACCGTGAGTTACAGAAAGTCGAATACTGCCGCGCCCTGCTATAATTTAAAGACAATTATGCAGTAAATTTGGCTTTCACTGAGTAGCCCCGCCCAGTATTCGAAAATTCCATGTCCTTTGCAGATGATGCAAAGGTTAGTAACAGGTATTCTGACTCACGACTAAAACGCATTATCGCCTTCCCAACTCACGATCTTAGAGTCAGTGGCCTTGATAATACTCATCGCATACAGCTGCGGGTACAGTTTAGGATTCTCACCTAATTCCCTGCTCAACGTCCGTTGAGGTCTTGTAAAACAAAACATTACTTATAATAACCAGATGGATTGTAATGGATATGACGAGAACTATAAACCGATTATTTGATTGATTTCATATCTAACAATGTAATTTGACCGTTTTCCGGTATGCCCTCGCCAATTTCCCAGCCTTTTCGCCCATGTGCAAGATTAAGCGCGGTTCGTATCCATTCTCCGTGGCTTACGACCCAAACCGTTTCAAATGGGTGTCTCTTTATTAACGTATTCAGAAAACTCGCAATACGTGATTCAAAGTCCGAATCTGATTCCGCCCCATACTTATTACCAAAGGGTTGATCAAAACGCCGATGGTAGCAATCCCAATAGACTTGATTGGTTACCTGCTTACCCTCTAATTCGCCAAAACGCCTTTCGCGAACGTTGTCATTAGGAATAAGGTAACCATTCACTTGGTTTGCGATAATTCGAGCCGAAGACAAGGCTCGGCCTAAATCACTGCAATAGATAGGAGGATGCGAAGGTTGATGTTCAGTCTTAGCTAAATGAACCGCACGGGAAAAATCAACATTTTGGAAGTGACGCTTCCCAGAAGCGCTGAGTTTACTGTCTTTCCACCCCTGCAATTTCGATTCTAAATTCCATTGCGTTTTTGCATGGCGAACAAGGAGGATACGAGTTTGCGACATTCAGCCTGATCTCGGTTGAGTAATGAGCGTAAATTTAGCGAGAACAATAAAGTTACACCTCAATAAAGTAAAGGGGTTATCCGCTTATTCTGGTTCCTACGGACATACCAATGGCAAGCTCTCTAGTACTCATTATCAACATCGGTCACCTGCAAATAGATCCGTTGTAAGAATTCACTGATTAAAACTTACTTATCACTCGCAACTTTTTCCTAACTCTGAATCGATATAAGGAATATGTGTTAGGTTTCACTCATTTATACTATGAGGCTGATTAAGTATGAAATCTATGTACCTATCTAGATGCTTTTTTGGGCTATTAATACTCGCCAATTCAATTCGAACCTATTTCCCTTCAAATTCACTGCGTGAGAGTTACTTTGAATTTACAGATATTTTCCAGTTTCCTATTATCCTTTTCACTTTAATCGCGCTATTTGGCCTCGCCTATAACAAAGACGTTTTTACCCACAACACTTATCGTGTAATTGCTGTTACCTATATGGTTAACTCACTGTATTACATGTTAATGCCTGTCTTTTTTTATTGGGAACAAACAAGCGATATCGGTGTCGACATCATCATATTTTTGATAACCGACTTTCTAGTATTTGGGTTATTATGGAGCAACAGAAAAATTCAGCAGTAGCGACCTGGCAAATCATATCTGCCTTTTCGCTGTGGCCGTTAAAAACATAAAGTGGCCATCAAAAATGGGTTCCCCCACTACCTTGATGACCACCATACATACTTAGCTTTTAGCACTTCGCTTTTAGCTTTTAAGACTTCGAAAGATGAACCTCTTCTTCTTTCTCGCCAGCTTTAGGGTCGTTGAATCGTTCTAGATCCAAGGCACCTTCAGATTTAGCCACAATACAACTTACTGCGCTGTCACCGGTGATATTAACTGCAGTACGGATCATATCTAGCAGACGGTCTACACCCATAATCAGAGCGATACCTTCTAATGGCAGACCAACTTGGTTTAATACCATTGCCAACATAATCAAGCCAACACCAGGGACACCCGCAGTACCAATAGACGCTAGCGTTGCCGTGAAGATAACCGTTAAATAATCCGCCATGGTAAGGTCAATATTGTAGGCTTGCGCAATGAACGCCGTCGCCACACCTTGCATGATTGCAGTACCATCCATATTGATGGTTGCACCTAGCGGTACGGTAAATGACGCAACTTTGTTATGCACACCTAAACGGTTCTTTACGGTTTCAAGTGTTACCGGAATGGTCGCGTTTGATGACGCAGTAGAGAATGCAAACATCACAGCATCTTCCATTTTACGTAGGAACGTAATTGGATTTAGACCCGCAAAAGACTTCAACATAAAGCTGTAGGTGATCAAACCGTGAAGCAATAAAGTGGCAGACAACACTAAGAAGTATTCGGCCAGATTAAGGATCGCCCCTAAGCCCAAGCCGGTAAACAATTTCGCCATTAAGAAGAATACACCGTATGGTGCAATGTTCATCAGTAAAGCGACAAGCTTCATGATCACTTCGTTTAAATCGCTAAAGACGGCAGCAACACGTTCGCCCGCTTCACCTGCGGCACTGATTGCAATACCGAATAATACGGCGAACACGATAACTTGAAGTGTTTTACCTTCAGCCATTGCGCTAATTGGGTTGGTTGGGAACATATCAATGATCACTTGCCCCAAAGAAGGCGCAGCAGCAGATTGGAACGAATTGGCTGCCGTTAAGTCGGCGCCAGCACCCGGCTGGAAAATCGTACCCATGGCCAATGCCAAAGAAATAGCGATAGCAGTGGTGACTACATAGAAGCCTACGGTTTTACCGCCAAGGCGCCCAAGTGTTGCGACATCTTTTAGAGAACTGGTGCCACACACCAGAGAAACGAAGACTAAAGGAACGACTAGCATTTTTAAACTAGCGATAAAGATTTTGCCGCCAACCTCAAAAAGGCCATTTACGATATAGGCGTCGACAAACCCGTTTTCTGCAAACAATGCGCGAATTATAAATCCTGTCAATATACCCGCTACCATACCGATAATTACTCGACCGGTTAGCGACATTGGTTTTTTGGTATTCTTCATGAACACTCCTTTTGTTGTACACTTTGCCATCATTGCAAAGCGCCAAGGAGATTAGCAGCACATCCAAATTTTTCTGAAATTAAATTTCACCGCTCAATCATTAACGTGATCTAACTCACTACAAATCGCCACGCCGCAACAAAAAACCAACATAAGACCCACCAAGCGGAAACAAAACAGAATAATAATTAAACAAATGCTCCCTGCGCGATATATATCACCATAAACACATAACAATATGAATCTTCCCACATAGTAATCTAATTACATTCTTAGCTCAGTGTTTAGGCTTTATTCTAAGGCTATGCCTATCTTTACCTTGGTCGTTCTTCGCATTTACAAACCAGTAAGTGAACGTATAAAACATAATCATTATTCTTCCCCTAACCCAACCACACAGTGCTTAACACTGATTTTTTACCATTTTACAGTTTATTGACTTAACTCAACGAGCACTCAAACCAAGGATGTGATACAAAATGGTATCCAGAGATTCGCAACATCTAAAATCGGCAGCACGGACTGTTCGTGCCCTTTCAAATAGTAGGAACTCAATATATGAACGTCATGTTATTTAGCAATGGTAAATTGCCTGGAAACCAGAAAATTCTCGAATACGGTTTGGAGTGGATTGAAGAAGCCGTTAAGCGCACTGGCGCCAAAAAGTTCGTATTTGTTCCTTATGCGATGATCCGCGGAGACTACAGCGAGCGTGTTGATGCCCTTAATGAAGTGCTTTCGCCTTATGGTTGTGAAGTTGTAGGCATCCACCAAGCTGACGATCCAGTAAAAGCGATTGAAGAATCTGATGGCATTCTCGTGAGCGGTGGCAATACCTGGGTACTGAATAAAACGCTTCATGACTTAGGGCTTATTCGCCCTATTCGCCAAGCTGTCTTGAATGACAACAAGCTGTACATAGGCTGGAGCGCGGGAACCAACATTGGCACGCCAACCATACGCACAACCAATGACATGCCGATCGTTACAGCGGCTATCTTACCTGCATTGAATTTAGTGCCATTCCAAATTAACCCACACTATATTGAGGCCAACATTTCTGGCCATATGGGTGAGACACGCGACGAACGTATCGAAGAGTTCTTAGTCGTTAATCCTCACGAAGTCGTGGTTGGTATCCCTGAAGGAACCATGCTCCAAGTTGTTGGCGATAAGCTCACTTACCACAGTGCTAACCAAGCTCCGTTAAAACTGTTCAGGCACCAACAAGAATCTGAATACTTTAATGAAGGTGATGACTTTAGCTTCTTAATGAACCACGGTTGCTAACCCACATTCCAGTTCATAACTGAAGAACCCAAGTTCGGCGTATTTATTTGCGACATCGCATATTTGCGTCGAACTTTTTATATGTACCTACATCACCACTCCCCCCGTTAAATAGCACGTTCAAGTTCCAATAACTTCTTTTTCGTATCAACACCACCAGCATAGCCTGTTAGCTTTCCGCTTTTACCAATCACGCGATGGCATGGCACAATAATAGAAATAGGATTTTTGCCATTCGCTAACCCGACAGCTCTAACTGCTTTGGGGTTATCAATTGCATTCGCGAGATCTTGATAGCACCATGTTTCGCCATGCGGGATAGTCGTTAACGCTCTCCATACTTTTTGTTGAAAATCCGTGCCTGTCGCCGCTAACGGGATATCAAAGTTCTGCCTTGCACCTGCGAAATATTCCGCCAGTTGCAACCTTGTTTTATCGATGAGTGAATGATCAACTTTTCTCTCTCCCAACTCATCCGGTTTGGTGGTGTGGACATCAAACCACACTCCTAGTAGGCCTTCATTACTGACTTGGATGGTGATTCGGCCCATTGGCGAGTGATATTCATCATAAAAGGTCATTTTTCAATCCTTAGACTTTCTGTAATTTATTCAATTTGGATTAAGCTCTGGTAATTGTATTCACGCATTATTCCAGCAATGCAGTGTTGCGTAACTCCCCCAAGGAGCTACATCCGTTTTGTTTAGTTCGGGCCACTTGGTCATCGCTTTTTTGACCACTAAGTCGTTATCTAGAAATAGATCGGGCTGAGATGAACCACGCATTTGCGCGTAATTTATTGTCCAAGGGCCGATGCCTTTTAGCTCGATCCAATCGCGAGCTGGAGCATGAGGGTTCTCAAGCATAAACTGGGCAAATCGAGCTAACGTATCTTTGCGACTTTGAGGCATTCGCAAAAAGGACAGATCCACAGTTGATACCGTTTCAGCACTCGGAAAAACCATTTTTCCGTCCACTTGATCCGCACACTGCTCTACCAAGACATTCAATTGATTAATTGCCGCTTTTACTGAGACTTGCTGGCCTAATATCGCCCTAACTCCGGCTTCCCACTCATTCCACAGTCCCGGAATTCGAATGCCCGATTCCGTAATTAAGTCGGGAGCTAACTGACTTAATTGAGCTTCAATATCCAATACATTCGTGTCTAAATCAAACATTCTTCTCAGCCTTACCACTAACGCTTTTAACTGTGATGGTTCGGCAATATCAAACTCCACAGTTAGTGCATTATTTGTTTCCATGCTTGCCTTAAACCACCCCGAGGTACCATTAAGCGTAAAGGTGCGCTGATAACTGTTATCTCCAACACGTTCAACAGTGTCAATTGCCCTCAAGCGATAAAAATTCAGCATATGATGCCAGTTCAGTTGCCCCTGAAAAGCCAATTGAATTTGATTCGTTTTCTGGTCATTCAGGTTTGTTTTTCGTATCTGACTTGGTGAAAGGCGTAGAAGTTTTTTAAATGCATCATTAAAACGTCTAACACTATTAAAACCACTAGCAAAGGCAATATCGGTAATCGTCATACTGCTGGTATGGAGTAACTGCTTGGCAAACATGAGTTGGTGGTACTGAGCGTATTGCTTTGGTGACATACCCATGTATTTGTCGAACAGCTGGCGTAAGTACCGATCGGTAATACCCAGTCTTTCGGCCAATAGCGCTAGGGTCGTATTGTGTAAGTCACCTTGTTCTATCATCTTTACTGCTCTTTGAAAGGAAACTTCCGTGCCTTTCCAAGCCCAAGAACTCGGTGCGCTGTCGGGTCGGCAACGTAGGCAAGGACGATACCCCGACTGCAATGCTTGCGCTTTATCATGAAAATACTCAACATTTTTCTCCAGAGGAAGATTCGCCGGGCAGATAGGGCGACAAAAAATCTTGGTTGTTTTCACTGCGACATAAAATTTACCATCAAAACGCGCGTCTCTTGCTGTCCTCGCTCGTTGACATTCCTCTTGGCTCATTTTCGTTTTTTGATCTTCCATAACCGCGCCTAATTCAGTGCAATTGCTGCTAGTGTCCGTTAAGTGTAACCGCTAAATAAACTCAAAGTAGCCATTTTCGGAACTCAATGATAACAAGTGATGCTAAGCTAAAACACATTGATATGATCGCACTGATGGCACATGCGATGGGTGCCATTAATCTAGGCCTCAACGCAACAAGGTGTGATCAAATCTCTCTGACCACACCTTGCTCTCGCGGGGTTATCGCTTGTAGCTTGTAGCTTGTAGCTTGTAGCTAAGAATATGAGCCTTAGCCAAACAGCCAACCGTATGAATAGCCCGCGCCAATCGCCATTGAAAGAATCACAAACAAAAACGCGGCAATCATCTGGTTCTTAAAAATAGACTTAAGCAAAACGACTTCCGTTAAGCTCGCCCCTGCACTACCAATGATTAACGCCATGACTGCCCCCAGCCCCATGCCCTTCGCGGCAAGCGCAGCACTAAGCGGGATGACCGCCTCAGCTCTGATATATAGTGGGATACCAATTACCGCCGCAACTGGGACTGCAAACGGATTGTCACCATTCGCGACTTTTGCCACAAACTCTGTTGGCATGAATCCGTAAATCAAAGAGCCCAATGCGATGCCACCCATCAAATATGGCAGTACTTTTTTGAAATCAGTCCATGTTGTGTCCCAAATTCGTTTCCACTTATTTTTTGGTGGCTTATATCGCGCCAGAACCACATCCTTTAGGTTCTGGCGCGATATAAGCCTCTTCTTTAACGTATTTTTCAAAGCCCAACTTTTCAAGAGAATAGCCAGCAATGACCGACACGCCCATCGCAACCGCAAAATAAAATACAGTCACCTGTAAGCCAAATGTCACGGCAAACAAACCAATAATGATTGGGTTAAGCAATGGGCTAGCAAACAAGAACACCATCATGGTGCCAAATCCTGCTTTTGCCCTAAGTAGTCCTTTTAAGAACGGAATCGTAGAACAAGAACAAAACGGAGTAATGGCGCCCAAGAATCCGGCGATGATATAACCCCGCCCATTCTTACCACTTAAAATCGACTGGATCTTAGCGGGTGGGACATATTCTTGAAGCACTCCTACCAAATAGCTGATAAGCAGAAACAACACGGTTAGCTCTGCGGCTAGGAACACAAACATATTAAGGGCTTCATAAGCCATGTTGCTGTCTATCGTAAACATAAATTTAACCTTTCGTTATTTCCAGTACTATCGAAATATATTCCTTAATCATGGAAGGATCAAGTTATTTCCAGTAATATCGAAATATAATCTAACGAGGTAATACTGATGGCAATCGAAATCATCGCTAAAGCGCTAAAAGAATTAGGACATCCAACAAGATTAACGATCTACAAAAGCGTAGTACGTGCAGGGTTTCAAGGTATCGCTGTAGGTGGGTTACAAGAAAAATTGGACATTCCCGGTTCGACCTTGTCTCATCACATCTCAAGTTTAGTATCAGCCAACCTGATTACCCAGCGTAGAGAAGGCAGAACGTTATATTGCGTTGCGGAATACGACAAACTTGCCTCTGTCATCGGTTTTTTACAAGACGAGTGCTGCGCAGACGAAAGCCAAACAAAGGACTAACACATGATCAAACCTGATTTACTTAAGTGCTTTATTGCCGCTGCCGACACGGGATCATTTAGTGCCGCCGGGCGACTGCTTGGTAAACACCTGGCGACAGTGAGTGGTAATATCGCACGACTTGAAGATGAGCTTGGGGTTTTGTTGTTCGATAGAAATGGCAAGTACCCACAATTAACGGAAGCAGGTTTGAATTTGTACGATGGGGCTAAGGTAGCCGTCGATAGTATCGAGCGATTTAGCCGAAATGCGTTGCAGCTCTCTATGGGCATTCCGGCAGCCTTGACGGTTGCCATTGATGAAGATGCGGGGTTGGGCCCCTTCTCCGACTTAATTTTTCAGCTACAACAAAAATGGCCTCACCTAAAATTAACGGTGCTCACCCTACAGACCCAAGACATCTTTGAGAAAATACTGACCCAAGAAGTCGATATCGGCATCACCCCAAGCCTTGAAGGCAACAGCCAAGTTTACGAATTTAAAGCCGTTGGCCACTTAAAGTTAGACATCGTTTGCGGTCAAAAGCATCCTCTCGCGAATAAAAAGCAAATAACTAATGATGACTTAATGGCTCACGCACAAGTCATCAGCTCTTCGATCATGCAAAGTAACCCGCTTGTCAGTGCCGTTAAAATGTCCCCAACGATTTGCGAAAGTAACGGACACAGCAATATCGCTGAACTTTTGAGAGCAGGTGTAGGTTGGGCATTTTTGAGTCGAACGTCAGAGCACAATCGTACTGGATTGGTCACACTGGCTCCTGATTTCGTACGAACTCAAATGCAAATGCAATATGACGTTATTTGGCCTAAAAATCAGCCTGCTAACAGTATCCACCAATTTGTGTTGGAAAATATACGCTCAGCATTTGAGTAACTCTCTACTGACGTAGCCAGATTATCATAGCCTAATTTTAGTTGTTTTTTTTGATTCTAGAACGAGATGGATAAAGACTTTATGGACAATTTAACCGTACAAATAATGCCTGAAAAACAAGTGGATATTGCTTTTCTGCACACCGGAGATGTACACGTTAATACCTTTGACGCACTCGCAAAAAAGAAAAATTCGTCATTAACGATAAGCCACACCGTTAAAGAAGCATTCTTAACTCATGCGATAAACCTAGGCATCGATGACGACTTAAAGTCGGCAATGTTCAATACGATCGACGCTCTTAGTCAAAATGCCCGTATGGTCGTCTGTACCTGTTCATCCATCGGTGGCATCGCTGAAGATTTCAACGGCTTAAATCGGTCTATCGTAAAACGAATTGATCGCGCAATGGCAGACAAAGCAGTACAAGATGGCAATAGGATTTTAGTGGCGGCTGCGCTGAAAAGTACCATTAGACCAACCATGGATCTAATTCGGAATTCAGCGCAAAAGGCAAATAAGGACGTCGATATTACCCACTCTGTTGTACCTGACGCTTGGACTCATTTTGAACAAGGCGACATGGAAAAATATCATCAATCCATTGCTCGCTACCTCAATATCTTAGCTATCGACGCCGACATCATTGTGCTGGCTCAAGCTTCAATGGCGGGTTGCAGTGCTTATTTTACCAAGTCGATTCCTATCTTAAGTAGCCCTGATATGGGAGTGACCGAAGCCATAGCATCACTCAGTTAAACAGGTATCATTCAATTAAACAGGTTGTTGTATCAGAATGAATCGCATCGTATATGATCCTTAACCCCTCCTTGAGTTGACTGCGGCTTGTTGGCCCAGTTAAAGACAGTCTCACGCACGGTGGGATGATATGGTGACCAACAGCAAACAACTCTGCCTCCCGAACATGAACGCCCTCTTCTGCTAATTGTTCACGAAACGACGCACTGTTAAGCGGGGCTGGTAACTCCAGCCATACATTAAACCCAGCAATTGCATGTTGTGCTTGATGCGGAAAGAACGTTTCAAATATTCGATACCGCGCTTTTAACTCCTGAGCAATCTCCTCATCAACGGCATTCATTGCTCCATTCGACAACCAACGACAGACTAAGTCCACCAGCAACGGGCTCACATTCATACAGCTTGCTCGTAAAGACTTTTGCAACGCCAATTGCAGTGCCAAGGGAAAGATGAGAAAACCAACTCGGATACCACCAGAAAAATACTTAGAAAAGCTACCAACATAGATAGTGATGTCTGGCGCGATGGCGATCAAAGGCGACTTTCTATTTTCTGGAGGACAGTACAACACATCATCTTCAATGATCATCACGCCAAACCTTCGGCATATTTCAATGACCTGTAGGCGTCGGCTATCATTTAATTGCACGCAGGTAGGGTTTTGAACTGCAGCCGTTAAATACAACAGTTTCGGGCTGTGTCGCTGACACTGCAAATGTAAGTCTTCTGGTACTACGCCATATTCATCAAGCTTAATCGGTACGACTTTGCGTTCACTTTGTTGGCAGGCATGAACAAATTCAGCGTAACAAAGGCCTTCAACTAGAATCACATCTGAAGGCCGAGTCATACCTTGTATTATCGCCGACAATCCATGCTGCCCGCCGTAGGTCCAACATAGTCTTCTGCTATCGATATCGTGCTGCCACTTCTCCGATAACCAAGAGCGTAACACTTGACTATGCCCATGCAGCCCGGCTGCACTGTGATAACCTAGCACCGCATTCTGCGCGATCGGCTCTTGCGCCAATTGCAATAAACTGTCGTGAAAGTGGCTTTGTTGATTAACCAACAGAGGACGGCATATGGCCATATCAATACCCTCCCTCGGTGCAACGGGATAATAGTACCCATGATGTTCGCTCTCACGATCTTTTACGTAGGTACCACTGCCAACTTTTGGTTCCACCAAATCGCGCCTTAACAACTCCTGATACGCTCGGGTGACCGTGCCAACTGTAACACCAATTTTGTATGACAAAATCCTTTGTGGGGGGAAGCTTGCTCCCGGCCTCTAATTCCCCGCTTTCGATCGCTTCAGCAAAAGCATCAGCCAAAGCAATGTACTTATGCCCAGTTCGGCCTTCTATTTCTGGCTTAAACATTGTGCCCCTCTTGGCGGATACAATTGAATATAGATAACAGAGTAGCTAGGCACTTAAAAAAAGCAAACAACATTATTGTCATGGTGACGCATTAAGCCTAGGGAGAGCAAAAAGAAATTGGTTAGGGTGTAAGAAAACAAGGAATCTTCATGAACACTATCTTCGATATTTTACCTGCGATGAGTTTGCTCGCATTTGTTACCGCTTTTACACCGGGCCCGAACAACTTTCTACTTGCGAGTTCGGGAGCACAATTTGGGGTACGGAAATCGGTCTATCACCTACTGGGAATAAGACTAGGCATTATTGGTCTGCTGCTTCTCTGTGCAAGCGGTGTTGCCGTCGCCTTACAACAACACCCGACTTGGCATCAAATACTTCGATATCTCGGTGCCAGTTATATGCTTTGGTTAGTAGTGAAGCTGGTGTTTACTAGCCGGTTCGATAGCACATCAGGATCCGCGACACCTCTTACTTTGATACAAGCCTCTTTTTTTCAAGTTGGCAACATAAAGGCATGGATGGCCTGCCTGGCTTTAATCAGTGGATATACTCTGCCCAATGACTATTGGTTCTCCGTCATGGTGATTATTGTCGCTTTTACCTTATTCGGGCTGATAGCCAATGCCAGCTGGGCGTTTCTAGGTCGAGGAATTAGCAAAAAACTGGACACATCGAGAAAAAAAGAGCATTTTCAGTTTCATTAGGGCTGCTGACGCTCTTATCTATCTTGCCGTTATTAATCCCTTAATTAAAAAACGAAGAACGACACGCACAAAAAAAGCCTTCACGACAATGAAGGCTTTTTCATCATTATAAATCTTTAGTCACGAGGTTACTTACTCACGCATATCCAACTCATTTTGAATCAGAACCACGCATTGAGAGGCAAATAACATCTTAGGGCCTAAGCTGATTTTTTGTGTTCCTAAGCGTTTTAAACTGTTAAAGCTCTTTTTCGGCATTGGAATGTGGTCGGTAAGTAAAAAGCACGAGTCGCCTTCAAACGCCTGTTCACGAATGTGAGTGCCTTTTTTATCCATCATGTAGATGTTGTAATCTTCCGCTAACTCTTGAATCAACTTCTCGAAGCTAATGGTTTGAACCGTAATACCGTCTTCAACCTGACGCGTTTGCTCTTTGGTCATACCCACAGAAAGCGTTAACGCCCCTGCAATTTTCTTAAGCAAAGCCTGCTCGTGAAACCCACCAAAATTACTGATTTCGCTCGGCTTGAAGCAGATGGTTCTTGAGTAATCCTTGGTACTCTCTAATACCAAATAAACGATAACATCGTCACGATGAGACTGCGCAACAAAGATCGTATTCATCAAAGTGTGAGCCAATATTTCTACGTGAGCTTCTTGTCCTACTGAGGCTAGGAATTGTTCACTGTCCGTTGGAGCGGAACGAGCTCTTAAAACAAACGCGCGCATGGGTTACGACCTGCTATCTAATTTCTAATATCAATAATGGGCAGACAATATCACAGCTAAAGAAGTTGGCATAACGCTATTTATTCGTTGATTTTATATTTAACGCTAGGCTCAGAGATCTGATACAAACGATGGCTGTCGCAAGTTACTTCGCAATTACACTCTTTTTCAATACCGACATTATTAAGCCCACCGCAGCTTCCAGCAATCGACTTTCTTCCCATCAATACTCCTATTGCCATTAACACTATAACCAATAGGAATACGCCAAAAGTAACCAGTAACGTTGCCATCATTTACTCTCTATCTATGATTTAGATTGATTGTTAGGTCCAATCGAACGAACCATCATTGTGCATAGCCTGTCTGCCGCTTCGATCAACGATTCTTGCTTATTGGTATGCGAGCAGCCTCCTCCGTGTTTACCGCAACCACCAGATTTAGCATTCACTGACTCCCGTGCTTGTGAAATATTGGTCAGTTCACTTAATTCACACGTAAGCACTTGTTCAACGGGCATGCGCGCAGGAGCATGAAAAACTCGAATATCGGCTTCAAACAGTTTCGCAAGCATTCGCTGGCCAATATTACGAACCACAAGTTTTGTCACTTTTTGCTGCTTCAGTAACGCCACCAAGGATTTTTTTCCACTACAGGTTACACTTGCCACCGCGGGATTATCTATTAGCTGAAAATGCCCGTCTTCAATAAACAATATTTGGGCTGCTTTGCTAAAATGCCCAGCGATTCGATCATTTTGGTAAGGGATCGCATACATAGTTATTCTCCTATTACTTCGTTCGATTCTTGTGTCATCGGCTCTGCTAAGACCAATGCATTACCTTCAACTAAACACGTCGCGACTTTGAAGCGGGCTTTCTTGACGATATTGCCAAATGTTTGCCTCGAGACCCCCATTTGGTCAGCCGCTTCTTGCTGGCTTAAATCAAGCTGGTCTGCCAATCGCAAGGCTTCAAACTCTTCTGATAATAATTCAACCTGCTTTAGTTGATTCATTGGAACGCCATTTGGCTTAAAGCAACTGTGCGCAGGTCTTCCGCAAACACGTCGACATTTTTTGGGCCTTGCCATTAATAGCCTCCTTCTTAAATTCATTGTTGTTACATTCTATCGTTACTAGCATACGCCAATTATGATGTTGCACCACACAATAATTAGCATATGCCAGTAACCTTTAATTTCGTAAATGATCGATAGGATATGACGGGGTGCACATGACAAGAAAACAAAACCGGATCCTAACCATCATTATTTGATTTATGCCGCTATTACTGCCAACTTTATTTAAATAAAACAGATAAATGAGAGCGATATTAGATTATGCGTACCCAAGAACAATGGCTAGCGGCTTACGCAGAAAGCCACCAAAACCCAGCGAACAAACGCATTCACACGATTGCAGTACCTGGGATCTATCTTTCTATCGTTGGGCTGATATGGAGTATTCCGAGCTTTAACTTATTCGGCATCACTTTGAACTGGGTATTCATCGCTCTTGCGCCTGTGTTAACTTTTTACGCTTTGCTTTCGGTTATTACTTTTTTGATGATGGCTGCCTACAGCACAGTTTGTATCGGTATCGTGGCCGTTCTCAGCGACGAACAGGCTCCAATATTAGACATGTCTATCGGGCTGTTTGTTGTATTGTGGGTATTTCAGTTTATCGGCCATAAAATCGAAGGCAAAAAGCCGTCTTTCTTAGACGACATTTCGTTTCTATTGATTGGCCCTGTATGGGTGTTTAAAGGGCATAAGTTGTCTAATCAAGATGATGATTGATAAGAAAAAATCATTGCGAAATCAGGATAGTGACCAGTACTCGGTATAGTGATGCCTCATTAGGTAACAATGACGACATCACGTTTAGGTATAATTATTATATTAAATCAGTTAGGCGTTTAATGTTTCTATCTGAGTAATTTTTAGTTAACGACCGATTAGCGCCATGATACTTATCACTTTGCCAAAAAACATTCAGAGCATGTACACTTTGCTTTATCAATTTTTGTGCTGCTTTGACATTACTAGGATCTTTACGTTTAAATGCTTTCTTGTATTTCTTAAGAAACTTACCTTCGTAATCCACACCAGTACTTGTCGTCATAATATCTATCGTACCCTTGTCATATGACATTAGATAAAGATACTTATTACTCGTATAGATTGCTTTTTTTACAGCAATAAGATAAACCCCTTTAAGGCTTTTACTTTTATCTAAATACAATTTTGTAATGGATTCATTTTCAAACACTACTGCATATTGAGCTGGCGTCATGCCGTTAATATCTTCGACATTCGGGTCAAAACCTTCGTCCAGTAAAACCCTAATTAACTCGGTACGTTGAAAAATAGTCATAATATGCAACAGTGAAAGATTCCCAGTAGCTAATGATTTTTCATTTTCATACACATTAGTCACTTTAGGATAGTCCCAATAAGGTTGCTCTTTACTAAAGCGAAGCCCTAAAGCGAATGCAGCATCCAATTTATTCCCCTGCTCTTGCAGAAAATTAATACCCGAATTCCTATCCATGAAAATATTTTTACTTCCTTCATGCTGAATAATAGGCGTTCTTAGATCAAAAATTGAATACTGGCTCTTTTTAAATGCACGAACAATATAGGCCATTTTTTCAGCCGTTAAGTCTTTCTCTGCCATATAAGTTTCAATAGAGCTGGTATTATAAGGCAATGCCATTCCATCACTAAGAAGGTATGACCGCACGAATGAGGGTTCCAACACGTCAAAGCCGCTATCAATCATCCAAGTAAGTGCAGGCTTGCTAACACCTTGAAAGGTCAACATTGCTTGCTGGTCAAGAGCTTTACTAAAACCATCATAGTTCAAATAGAACTGCTTTGCATTTAGAGTCTCTACTACCGACTTTGTGATACTTACTTCAAGGGTATCATTTACCTCTTGTTCCATTTCGCTGATTTCGTCTACGTATTCAGTAACAATATCATTACCAACTTCTATTTTGCTCCATAATAAGCAATTGTCTTTATCTAACCACCTATCGGTAATTCGGCTATCTGGCATTGTTAATTCTGTTACTTGTTCAACAACAGACTGACCTTTTTTAACTAGTTGCCCATGAGATAGCGTTTTGTTACTTAATATCGAATGATATATCGAAGCACTCAAGCGTTGTGCAAGTGCTTTTTTTGCTCGTACTTCTGATTGCTTTCGTAGGGCAAAAAAATCGCTGTGAACTGATGAGTCATACTGCTCTACTCCAACAGCGGATACCATCTCCTGTTTAAACTCAGTATCACTTATCCATGATGGTTGAGGTGATGCTTCTCCAAAAGGACAAGTTTGCGCCACTGAGATGGATGGTATTAAGATAACCGTAACGACAGATAAGGCTTTCAGGATTAGTTTCATTTTACTTCCTTACCGTTTAGAAATACCTGCTTTTCTATATTGTCATAATCGTAGTTATAAAGATCATCGCTCATCTTAACCGTCGTGACCGTCAGATTGACTGGATATTTCTTCAGTATCATCTTTTTAACTTTATTAACCTCTCGTGCATTCAACTCCATCTCTGACATCACCTTCTCAAGTAAGGGAAGGTTCATTGCACTCGGTACAGAAAACTCAGCACTATATAGATCTGGAGTATTTAAGTGCTGCAATAAGTAAGCAATCTTATAAGCAATATAATCTTGTTCTTTCGGATTAACACCCAACTTAAGCAGTTGTTGTGCAAAGCTCAACTGGCCATACTCTACGGCTAAAGCAAGTGACGTATAACCTAGAGTTGTCTTTTGATTTATATCAACACCAAGTGATAGTAATGGTTGAATTAAATCAGCACGATGACTAATCACCGCAAAGTGTAATAATCCTAGGCTCTCTTTTTTAGAGTTTGTTGTAAAATTATAAATTAGAGGTGTTTTTAACGTTCCTCCTAACGTGGCTTCACGAGTTGCTCTGTAAATAGCATCATCATGTTCCGAAAATAACGAGTTAGTTTTCTTGGAAATATAAGTGTCCGTGCCGCCATTTGGGAAGTACTGCCCTGCACTAATACGCACGTCATTAAGATCAACACCAAACGACTTGAGTTGGGTTAATGCGTGTATTTGTTTACTTAAACTGCTGCTAGATCTTACGACTGAAGTCACAGCATTATTTTGGTAGTAGAGGTAATCAAACCGAGTTATAGGGCTATTATTTCCCCAAATAGAACGCATGAAAAACGAATTATCGCTTTCATTAATCCAATCAAAGCCGCTCTGTTGGTAGAGCTCTGCAACATCATAAACCTGACCACGGTAATAGGCCTGGCTATTATTTAATAAGGATTGGACTGCACTCTCTAGCGTTGGAGAAAAGCCATTATCAGAGAGTATTTGTTCGATTTCACGATGAGTCAATTGTTCGATTTTTTTATGAAGTCTTTCAGAAACTTCATCTACATACGCTTTTACTGCGAATTCAGCCCCTGCTTTGCTTACTTTGACACGGTACCAGAGCAAACATTGTTTCGTGTCTAGCCACTTTGCGTCGTCAATGACCGCAGCAAGTGCTACTTGACTGACGACTTCCGTTTTTTGTTTTACCTCTTTACGTACTTCGGCCTTAGACTTATTCGACTTCTTGCTTTCAATGGTGCGCTTAGTAGAAACCTTTATGGAGCTACGTATCGAGTTAGATAAGTTGGCAACAGCATCTTCTCGGGCATTATTAATAAACGTATTAATTGGGACATATGATGATCCCGACTTACCACTGGCACCACCTACGGCGTAATAAAAATCATCGTCTCTGATATCTTGATTTACCCACTTGGGCATATCTGACTGGGGCAAAAACTGACAAACAGCGTCATCAGCGGCATGCACTCCACCGGTCATTAATGACAACATGGCGGCACCTAAATACATCGGTCTCATGGTTATTCCTTTACCAAAACTTTCTACATAAACGTGATTGCTACTTGGAAATCAGCTCGTACTCTAACCTAGTCAAAATCGCAGATTCCAAAATGCCAAGATCGACCGTGCTGTAGCCGTAGAAATTAGGACTAATATTAGATCTCACTTGTTTAAGCGATGCCTCTACATCTTCTTCCATCATGAGTTTATCGTTAAATTTGGCGAGTTTGATCGTTTGCTCACCCGTCAAGGAAGACAAGTACTCACTGTAACCACCGATTGAGGTATAAAGTAATTGATAGCGCCCACCATCTGATGACTCAATGTAATAATTCCCTGAACGGGCGATGTTCGAAATTGCAGTCACTGGTGTGGTCGATTGACTAAAGCTGACATCTAAATAACGTTCACCACCAGCGTGCTCTGCTGTTTCTGGGGTAAAACCCGATTCTGGAAACACCAAGTAGGCATCAATGATGCCGTTTGAGGTAACAGCTGAAAGTAGGAAGTTATCATCTTTGTAGTACTTAATCGCTGTTTCGCCGTCTGAGTACTTGGTGTAGATCGGTGCACCAAAGGTTTCATTAAGTACATCGCTTGACGCCCTAATATAGATTTTCGACAGTCGATTGTTTGAAGGAGCGTCTGAAAATGTAGAGAAAATCGCTTCAGATCCTTTTTGTACCATATCAATCGTATCGTTAAATTGACCGATAGATATCGCACAAACCGCACCGATCACTAGCGGTGTAGGGAGTTTTTTTCTTAGATTATCAAAAAACTGATCTTCTGCTTTGGACGGTTCTTTTTCAACTTCTGCATCTTGAGCCATGAATCATTATCTCTATTCTTCAACGAACTTAGGAACGCGAGCGACAATACGGGTACATAGGTATTCATCTACGCCCTTTTCAACTGATACTGATTCTTTGATCCATGTATATTTCATCAACTGATTAGTTATCTGTTTCGACGTTGAGTTAGCCGATATGGTTGTCGTTACGACTTTATCTTTTCGATCGGCCGTAATGATGGTTTTCTTTTCGCTATTTCTATCGGTTCCTACTTCTTTATGCACCATCGTTTCTAAAGATGACGCTAAAGATGCTCTTGCTTCCATAGCAGCAATGTCCATGTCTAGTGTCATGTCACCCATACTCTCAACACAAGATACTCCTGCAATTAGGCCTTCTTCTAATCCGTCTTGTGGGTAACTTCTCCATTCAGGAAATTGCTCTGCAGCACTTAAGCTCGCACTCATTGCTAGTAACGCTGTGACTAATACTGTCTTATTCATGGTCATTCCTTAGATCATATTATTTTGATATTTTAACTCGGCACTGTGTACTCTTTTTAAGTAGGTACGAGTTTCCGCCGCAGCATGCTTCTTCTGAATTTTATCGAAGACTTCTTGAGGCGAAAGCGCATTAATGTTGTTGATTGCGCTTGTTTTTCCTTTACCGAATATTCGATAGATAGGTCCCATACCACCGTTATATGCCGCGATAACGCAATATTTCATGCTGTCACTGTTTTCAATCCCCTTGAAATATCGGTTTTTGAGCAAGTGCAAATAGGTCGTCCCTACTTCTATATTTTTATCGGGATCAAACAAGTAATCACGTTTCAATAACTGCTGTTCACCAAATAAATAGTCTGTAGCATCAAGGCCTGCAGAACTTGGTACAATCTGCATCAAACCAAACGCAGGGACATGAGATACAGCACGAGGGTCAAAGGCACTTTCGGTACGAATAATAGATAGAACAAATTCAGGTTCTAATTGATATTTCTTAGAGTAGGTTTCAACCGAGTCGATAAAGCGCTTTTCTTTGCGCGTCAACCAAGCTGAAGGAAACGAGATCTCAGCCGAAACAACCTCGTTTCCTTTCAAGTCTTTTGTCTTGGTGATCTTGATGTTTTCTAAAGCTTTACTTAACTCTTTCTTATTGGTCGATTTGTTCTCAGACAAAGGCAAAAATGAAGCCTTACTGAGCTGTCTCACTTTCGTTGCTTCAATAAGCTCAGAGGTAAATTTGTCTTGTTTTTGCGCCGACCCAATACTAAGTTTGGACGTCGAGACAATTTCTTCTTTCAGCTGTTCAACGGTTGTTGTTTCGCCTTCAATGGTGGTTACCTTAATAACATTTTTTTCGAAGTTAACTTCTCGCTTCATTTTTAACGATGGTGTGTAGCTGATCCACGAGTTTTTGTCGCTAAATTCTGGTTTATCCCATACCTTTGCAACGTGTTTTTTGTACTGATTAAAACTCTTTTCAGCCTTAGCGAGATAAGCATCAAATTCGCAGTTTTTCTCAACCTTATAGACCTCAAAATTAGCCTCGCTGCACAGCTTATACTTTTCGAAATCATCCTTCGCCTCAAAAGGTCTGTTCATATAGTGCTGAACACTAGGGCAGTTGCTAATTGAAGGTTTTAGATCGCAAGCCTGCTCTAATGTTTCAGCTTGGCCTATGGAAGCAACAAGAAGTAAAGCAAGTGGAGACATTCGCCACATTCCAAATTTCATACATATCCTTATCATGATTCTCGTTACTGACTTAAAGATCCACGCGTCCCTTAACCTGCGTCTAATAACTTCAATTCGTTAGTATGAAGCTCAATACATGTCATTAGATTTTGTTACAAAAGTCAGTATGGGACTAATATCACACCAAACCGCCAAGTTATCGTTACGGATAATGACATACAACCAGCGAATGTATGGGATGAGATGTTTATCATGTAAATGAATATTACGTTTATAAATCTATTGATATTTGATAATCATTAGGATTAGCTTAATAACATATATCGCGCCTAATTATGGGCTTATGAAACACTTAACCGCATCGTTGCTACATGTAACTAACCGTGGCGACATTCAACTATAAGTTACTTTCCTTATTTTCTTACCATTAGGTGTCACCTCTACGCATGAACTATCGTAATTTTGAAAAGCTTCTCGGCCGACTTAAAGATACAGAACGAGTTATTGTTCAAGCTCACGATTTCCCTGATCACGACGCGATTGCCTCAGCTTTCGCTCTGGCTTATCTACTTAAGAAGCAAGGGCTCAAGCCATTTATTTCTTACAAGGGCTACATTGATCGGATCTCGCTGCGCAATCTCATAGATTGGCTAGAAATCCCAACGGTGGAACCTCATAAACTTCAAATGAGACCCGACGACAAGATAATCGTCGTCGATGGGTGTATTGGCGAGAAAAACGTGACAGATTTACCGGGCTTGGAAGTCGCTGTGATTGACCATCATCAAACCCAAGCTCCCAGCTTTGTTTGGTTTTCAGATATACGCCCAAACTATGGATCTACCGCCACCATCATGGTCGAGTACTTTAACCATTTTGAATTGGATATCCCAAAGCGCATCGCTACCGCGTTATTAGTAGGGTTAACATTTGATACGGCCAGTTTCACTCGTGGTGTCGACACCAACGATATTCGTGCATTACTGCAATTACAGGCGATTGCCAATATGCCGATGGTAAATAAGATTTGTAGAAACCAAATGGAATTTGTTGAGTTAAAATTATTCGACTCAATGCTGGCTACCATGAAAAAGGAAAACAACGCAGCTTTTGCCGTATTACCAGAAGGTTGTCCCAAGAATATGCTTGGTGTGTTGGGGGATTTTTTACTTAGTGTTGATGAGATAGATATCGTTGTACTTAGCGCTCGAAACAGGGAAAAAACCTTTTTGTCTCTACGCTCAGAATGCACTCATAACAATGTTGCGGATATTGTAAGAGGCGCACTAATGGACTCTGGATTGGGCTTTGGAGGTGGTCACGCTCACATGGCTGGCGGCATTATCAATAACATGTACCAACTCAGCGATGAAGCAGATTTCGTTTACGATCTTATACGCCCCAAATTAAAACTGGGTTCAGTTTAGATTAGCATTGAGCCAATTAGCGCAGCAATCCATGCTTGGGAACGGCTGCGCGTGCCATACTGTCTATTTCAACTACTAAACAGCGTCGTTTGTTATTTATATTCTAAGCGCTCTTTACTTGATAATTACCCTTCATCTTCAACGCAACATTTACCAACGCAATAAGTACAGGTACTTCGATTAAAGGGCCAATCACACCGGCAAAAGCTTGATCAGAATTGATGCCAAACACAACAATAGACACCGCAATCGCTAACTCAAAATTATTGCCAGTGGCGGTATAAGCAATGGATGCATTCTTATCGAACGGAAGCCCCATTTTTTTACCTATTGCAAAGCTAATAAAAAACATCAGTACAAAATAGATAGCCAGTGGAATGGCAACGCGCACTACGTCCATTGGCAGTTCAACAATCATTTCACCTTTTAAACTGAACATCAGCACGATGGTCGCTAATAAAGCAATCAATGTCATCGGTGAAATTTTCGGAATGAAAACTTCGTTATACCACTGTTCGCCTTTCTTTTTCACCAGCACAACGCGACTAACAAAGCCTAAGATGAAAGGAATACCTAGGTAGATAAAGACACTTTCGGCAATGTCTTTCATTGAAATATCGACCACCATGCTTTCGTAGCCAAACACAGGGGGCAGCACAGTGATGAACAGCCACGCCATAAAGCTGTATGTGAATATTTGAAACACACTATTGAGCGCAACTAATGCGGCACCGTATTCTTTGTTGCCTCCCCCTATATCATTCCAAACAAGTACCATTGCAATACAGCGAGCCAAACCAATAAGGATAATCCCGACCATATAACCTGGATGATCAGCCAAGAACGTCAGAGCCAACACAAACATCAAGATGGGGCCAACGATCCAGTTCATCACTAAGGACAGTGTTATGGCTTGTTTATCTTTGGTTATTTTACCTAACAAACGGTAGTTAACCTTAGCAAGCGGTGGATACATCATCAAAATAAGGCCAATCGCTAAAGGAATGTTGGTACTCCCTACCGACATACTTTCATTGAATTCTCCAATGTTCGGGAAAACAAACCCGATAGCGACGCCAATCGCCATCGCGACAAAAATCCATAGTGTTAAAAATCGGTCTAGAAAACCAAGTTGAGGTTGCGCGTGTTCAGTATTCATATTGCACCTATTCGTCAATCGTCGAAATGCGATTAATATAATTAAAAAATTGGTACTCACCCACTTCCCTTGTGCGGGTAAGCGATTAAGCACCGTTTATAACTTTTCTATGAATTCACTAGCCCTGAAAAACGCTGTGAAAACAGATCAATTCGATTGCGGTTGATTCGATAACACATCTTCGGTGGAATCGGCTCCGCAGTAATAAACTCCGCCTGTTTCAAAATTCGCAGGTGTTCTGACACTGTAGATTGAGCAAGACCGAGTTCAGAAACCAAATCACTATTTAGGCACCCTCCCAAATTATCTAGCGTCAGTAGAATATTAAGAATTCTTACTCTTGCTGGGTGTGACAGTGCTTTACATAGGGCCGCAAACTCTTTTTCTTCAATCAGTTGCTTCTCAGTAGAAGAAAAAGCAGTGTTATTTGCTTCAGCACAAGATTTTTTCATCGCTAACCACATAGTTAATCGTCGATTTACGATTAACTATACGCCACTTTTTGATTGATGCAATCTATTTGCGATATGAAGGCTAGAATTACGACAAGAATAGCTCGAAGCGGCTACTCCAGATTCTTACTCATTAAGCGTTGTTCTGTATAAAAGCCGTTCTTTTGATAAAATTCGAGCGCATTACTATTATGCTGCCAAACATTGAGATCTATGCAACTGGCGCCTTGTTCCATCGCCCAGTCTTCAAAAGCATCCATCATTTCTCGCGCAATGCCTTTGCTTCTGTATTCTTGCATCACAATGAGTTCGTCGAGATAAACAAAGCAACGTTTTGGTGTCCACCGCTTCGCTTCATTGCGTTGGAGGTTGGCCAGCAAGGCCGCGACAAGCTTTCCGTCAAGCACATAGACCGTAAGGTAGGTACTGGTCTCGGCAATCATTTCAGCCAGTTCTTCGTGTGTGAGCAATTCGTCGCATAGGGCAATGCGATCGGGGGTAATGTTATGATGAAAACGATTCTGTTCGATGTATAAAATATTCAGATCACTCAGATCGCTCAATTCTGCTTTTCTTATCATTGTTGGCCTTGTTTCTTAATCTAAGATACCGTCGTTAAATGCGGTATTTAAACGGCTTTCCACCGCCTTCCACAGAGATTCGCTCCCTGCTGAAATACGTTCGCTGTTAAAGCCTAACACAGTTTCTTTACTGACTTGATGCTCTTTCCAACTATGAGCTTGGCCGTGAATGTTGTGAAGCAACGGGGGGACTCGATCAATAGCCTTTGCGAACCTCGCTTCTGCGCTTTCGCCTAGTTCAAACTCTTGCCACAAAGACAAATAGTATCTTGCCTGCTCTTCACTTAGGTTATTAAGAATTCGCGCTACACCCTTTTCTTCTTGGCCTTTTTGTTCTGTGGTCTCACTTTCATAGATGATTTTGTCACCGGCATCGATTTCTCCAATGTCATGAATCAATAGCATCTTCATCACTTTTTCGATATCTATCGGTTCGTTTGCGTGATCTTTTAGCATCAAGGCGCTTAAACACACGTGCCAACTGTGCTCGGCGGAATTCTCATAGCGATCAAGACCGACCGGCCTCGTTTTTCTGATTACGTTTTTCAGTTTCTCGATCTCGACCATGAAATCCAAGATCTTGTGTATCGGCTCTCTGTCTAACTGAATTTGTTGATTCATGCTTGTTGGCATCGATTCCATCAGTACTTCCCTCCTGCATATTTGCTAACGAGGATACACCGATATGAAATTACATTCATTTTTTATCCAGATATTCCAATGAATCTTTACTTGAATGCGACTCAATGCATCGAGTAGGGTGAGGCGTCTCCGCCTCATCCCTCTCACAGAACCGTACGTACGGACCTCGTATACGGCTCATGCACATTTCCATTCAGCATAATGGCTGAACACATATCCTGTCCTAACGTGTTCAAGATTCACTAATCCAAGGTCGTTAAACCATTGATTTGGCATCGAGTAACTGGCTAATGGACTCGCAGCATTTCTCCAACTATCCATACAGATATACCTGAATGACCCTTCGTAACCTAGCTGTCTTAGCCTGCGGTGGAGTCGGGTCGGTTTTTTCCATAATCGTAATTGGACGCTGCGAAGTCTTCGCCTTAACCACGCGGCCAGTTTCTTAAACTCCCTGTTGGCATTCGCTATTCGAAAGTACTGGCTGAACCCTCTCAGAAGTGGATTCAGTTGTTTAATGACTTCTAACAATGGCTTACCGCCATTGCGTCTTGTCACTCGCTTCAACTTTCCTTTGAACGTCGACATTTTCTTTGGCTGAATACGGCTATAATGGCTACCGATTTCTATTCCAAGGAATTTCACACCTTCGCCGCTGTGCGCTATGTGTGATTTGGTTTCGTTCACCGTTAACTTGAGCTGTTTTTCCAGGACCTTCGTTGCCTGTACTTGCGCATTTTCTGCACCTTTACGGCTGCGACAGAAGATCAGTATGTCGTCGGCATAACGGACTATTCGATGTCCTCGCTTTCGCATCTCTTGATCAAACGCATCCAGATAGATGTTCGCTATCAGTGGGCTTATTACTCCACCTTGCGGACTACCTATCTCGGTATGCTGCCACTCTCCATCAACCATTACGCCACTTTTCAGGAACTGTTTGATGAGCTCCAGTACGCTACTGTCTGTGACTCGTTTCTTAATGCTTTTTAGAATAAGCTCGTGGTCGAGCTTATCGAAGCACTTCGATAAGTCCATATCTACGACGTGTTGCATTCCGTATCGACGGATGAACATCGTCGCTTTGTTTATAGCATCGTGACAACTTCGATTCGGTCTATACCCAAAGCTGGATGGGTGAAACTGCTCTTCGAAGATTGGGGTTACTATATCATTTAGAGCTTGTTGGACAACTCTATCCCGTACTGTTGGGATCCCAAGTAATCGCACCCCACCATCATCTTTCGGTATTTCTACCCGTCTGACGGGTTGAGGGGTGTATCGCTTGGTTTTGAGTTCCAGAAGAAGTTGATCTAGGTTATCACTCAGATTTTGGGCGTAGTCGCTTAGGCTCTGCCTATCTATTCCGGCCGCGCCTTTCGCTTTCCACACTTTTTTAAATCCTTTATAGAGTCGCTCTTTGTGGAGCAAGTGACCATATAAACTGTAGTAAACTCTCAACTTTTTCCTTTAGATTGTGTGCCGTGTGGGGACAAATGCTCTCTCACAGTGTTGGTGTATTTCACTCCACTCTCTAGCCTTCTAGCTCAATGGCAATTTACTAGAGTGAGTCAGAGTTACTCCCTTGTACGGTTTCTCGCTTCAGTGCTTTGCTTTCACAAAGACCGAGACGGAATACCTCGATAGCTAATCAACTTGTATACCACTGAAAAAAAAAACATCTGCTCATCACAGACTTAAAATGTACTTCATCCCTTCGCAACACCAGATTGCTTTTGGCAAAATGTTGTCCCATCAGACGTGTTACTGATGGTCAGCTCAGTTTTATCCTCCACACCATTACTGGGCTTCACCGGCCGAGCTTTACTCACTACTACGGATTCATCTGCCACCTCGCACCAACATAGATCTTGGCTCTCGCCTTGAGTTTATGCTTCCGACGTTTGCTCGGATGTGGTGTCAGGCTTCCCCAGTTACTGCACTGGCTCCCTGTTAACAATGCCACCCTCAAGCACAATCTAGGTCTGATTGAGTATCGGGCTTCACGCTATTTTGCACGCTTACCCACCTAAATTGCCGAATCAGGTTCACTTTCGTTGTGTACTGTTAACTTCCTATCGCTTCCTTCAAACCCTGCCGTTGGCCAGCAACGCCCTTGCGATTCGGATTATCTTCCCCTCAATCAGGGTGATTTAGGCTTCTTTCAGCCTAATGGGTTTGCCAGCTTCGCTGGGCAAACAAAAAGGCGAACTCGTTGATTCGCCTTTAACTATTTTTAACTTCTATTGAGACTGAAACTCTTATTGAGACTGCAACTCTTATTGAGACTGAGCCAACAAGTCTGTTTTATAACCCAGCGCGGGCTCTCGCCACCATTTTGGGTTCTGAGCTGCATCATCAAGTGATACCGACTGACCAAAAACAGGAGTCAGTAAAGTTACGTCATTTTGTTTGGCTAACGCTTGAATCCGCTCTAATGGTTCAAACCAGTCATGTAATGACAAATCAAACGTACCGTTATGTATGGGCATCATAATTTGACCACGCAGATCCAAATGGGCTTGTAAACTATGCTCGGGCATCATATGGATATCACTCCACAGGTCGTTATATGCACCCGTTTCCACCATTGTTACATCAAATGGCCCGTATTTGTCACCAATCTGTTTAAAGCCTGAAAAGTAACCGCTATCACCACTAAAAAATAGCTTTCGGCTTCCGCTGTCGATCACCCAACTGGCCCAGAGTGTTTGGTTTCTATCTAATAACCCTCGTCCCGAGAAGTGTTGAGCTGGTGTTGCAACAAATTCGATGCCTTCAAAACTGACACTTTCCCACCAGTCTAATTCGGTGATTTTCGCCGCATCAACTCCCCAATTAACCATGGTTTGACCCACTTTTAAAGGCGTTACAAAATGCTTAACTTTTTCGGCCAGTGCCAGAACGGCATGCTTATCTAAGTGGTCATAATGATCTTGACTTATCACCACGATGTCGATCTGCGGCATTTCGTCTATCGAAATTGGGCTTGGATGAAAACGCTTTGGCCCAGCCCATTGTACTGGAGACGCTCGTTCACTTAACACTGGGTCGGTTAACACGAGTTTGTCATCTAATTTCATCAAAATCGTAGAATGACCAAGTCGATAAATTCGGTCTCCTTCGTCTTGCGTAATTTTCGAAGCGGTAAGTGGTTGCAAAGGAAGCGCATTGTTTGGCTGAGCCGACTGCCTTTTAGACACGGTGTAAGCCTTGATAATTTCCCATAGGTTACTTGCGTCAGTTTCGTACGCTTTCTCGCTATTGACGAACTTACCTTTTTCATCGGTCGTTGCTGACGTTAATGCCACCGTCGAAATTGCTGCCATGATTAAACCCCCTAAAAACCAATACCGTTTTTTCATTTGTATAACTCAAAAGTAAACTACACGGTGCAGTTTATAGTTTCATCTTTAAAAAGTAAACTACTCGGTGTAAAATAGCCAAAAAGTATTAGAATGAGCAGGCAACATGAGCGAACCGAAAAAGACCCGAAGTGAGATAAAGCGTGAGGCGATCATCAAGGCCGCGATGATTTCGTTTAAAGAAAACGGCGTTAAAGCCACCAGTATGGATAAATTGGCTGAGTTGGCTAACGTATCGAAACGAACCGTTTACAACCACTTTGAGACTAAAGAAGCGTTGGTTATGTTTATTCTGTCTGATCTATGGAATAAAGTGCTCGTTCAACCGAATATTGTCTATCAAGCCAATGTTTCACTAGAGGAGCAATTACACGCTATTCTGGTTGCCGAAGTTAATTTGATGTGTTCTGAAGATTATTTGGATCTTTCGAGAGTGGCATTTGGCCACCTGTTTTATCACCCAGAAGCGCTACTTAAAGAAGTGGAAAAGATTGCGAGCCAAGAAACGACGTTACATCGTTGGATCAGCGCAGCAGCAGCGGACGGTAAATTGAAAAACGTAGATCCAGCGTTTGCTAATAGCCAACTTCATAGCCTTATTAAAGGTCAGTGTTTTTGGCCCCAGCTAATGCGTCTGCAACCCGAGCTTTCAGAAAGTGCTAAACATTATTTAGTACAACAAACTGTCGCGATGTTCCTTAGTCACTATAAATCATAACCTATCGCTCATAGTACGTAGCTCAGCTTAATCAACATAACTATGTACGATTTTGTCTATCGTATCTGTTTGCTTTAAACGCAAAATAGCGTGATCAAATTGAGCCTTAAAATCTGCAGAGTATGGGTAATCTACATTTAACTTAGTAAAGCCTAGATACCCATCATTCGTGTTGGCCGTTATACCGCGCTTAATGCCCGGAAAGTCACTGATGTCAATTAAGCGATCATTGATATAGAAATCGATTCTTCCTTTTTCAAGCTTGTTCAGATTTATAATGCCATTTGTCGCTTCTTCAACGACTATGTGTCCCGACTTAACCGCTTCGCCGAACTCATGGCCTCCCATAGAATAAGGGTTATATCCTCGGTTTAAACCAATGACGGTTCCATGAAAGTCTTCCGGCCAATTTCGCTTACCGATAAGCTTGTTCGGTTTACCAAACACAACCACTTCTTCTCTTAGTATGCTCTCAGAAAACAACATCCATGGGTCGCGTTTTTCTGTGTAATACGGTGGAAATAAGGCAAACCCCTTGCCCTGTTCAATATACCTTAGCCCCCTCTTCCAAGGCACCATCCGGATCGTAACCGTGTAGTCATCCATTTCTGAAAATACGAGTCGCAAAATGTCGACATAAATGCCTTTGGGTTCACCATTTTCAATGTATGAATAAGGTGGGTAGTTATCGTCACCATAGATAACCACATTCTGACTCGCTAACGTCCCAAAGGAAATTGAGACAACAACAATAAGTAGCAGTAATCGCAGCCCTAAAGTTTGACTACCTTGACACATACTTACTCGCTCCTACGCACATTGTGTATTAAGCATAGGCAGTCGATAGCGGTTCGTCTAATAACACCTTCAACATAAACATCTGTTTGCACACCCTTGTCGTTTTTGGAATCAGTATCTAGATAGAGATCGTATTTTGCTTGATCACAAAACGAATTTGATTGCCAATATGCGGGAGATACTTCAGGATTACTAACGTTTCAACGCCCGTACATCAAAACTGGGGCATCAAACGTAATAGTTTAACAAACGTTTTTATCACACTAGACGTTTCAAACGTCACAAGGAATCCATACATCATGGGACAAAAAACCAGCCTGCTTCGACTACTGATGCTAATTGCTATTGTTGGCGGGTTTGCATATGGTATTTATCAGAGTTTAAGTGGCGATTTTAATACCCTAATTTACGTGGCTATTGCGTCCGTTGGTTTGTTCTTCCTGCTATTGATCAAAAATCTGATCTTCGGCGAGCGAAACGACAACGTAAACTATAAGCCAATGTTTAAAGTGCCTCACGATGAGCCTAAAATCAAAAAGAGCCCGGTCAGTAAAAAAATGACACCACCAGAGGAGCCTTTGGATCACCAAGCAAAAGAAACCTCTGCGGAAACAGACGTTAAAACAGAGACACCAACAAGTTAAGACCCTCCAACTGAATTCGTTGCCCGCGTTAGTGTTAACGCGGGCTCAATGACTTTCTCTTGCAATGACTCTCTATTGCAATAACACTCCGTAATAACGCACTATCTAACTAGCAATTCCGACTGTTCCTTCTCAAACTTCATCTTGGTTAGGTATAGGTTCACTTGCTCGGTATAACTGTCAATATTCACATCTACCATCTGATCTACGTTTAAAAACCTCTCCGCATATTGCTTATAGACGCCTGTTTCTAGAAAAAGAACATACAAGTCTGGGTCGATATGGCCAGTGGTGGCTAGTTGGGTCATTATTGACAGTGACTCTTGTAAATTTTTAGCTTTTTATATGGTCTATCGTTGGCAGTCAGTGCCTCAAAAATGTCAGCAATCGCCATCACTCGGGCTTGTACCGACAATTCACTTCCTTTTTTACCTCTTGGGTAACCTTCTCCGTCCATTCTTTCATGATGACAACCGGCAATCTCAGGGACATTCTTCATATGTTCTGGATACGGTAGTTTGTCGAGCATAACGATGGTTTGAACAATATGATTATTGATCACGAAGCGCTCCTCTGCCGTTAACGTCCCGACTCTCACGCTTAAGTTGTACAGTTCCCCCCTATTGTATTGATATTCTCCCGGAACGAGATTGAATGCTTCTTCCCACGTATCTTTAGGGTTATGCCCCAAAGGCCATGCGACTTTATGTACCGATTTATCCGACAACATTAACTCAGTAACGGGTAAGGGTTGAGAAGCGTCGCAACGCTCTTTTTCGACCCACGAAATACCGATTTGATCGTCTATGGTTCGTTGCCAAGTTAACTTAGCGATTCTTTGTAACCGATCAGATTTAAGATCGTTCATAAATTCAGACCCAATATTACACTCCGCAATAAAGGCAAAATCATAATCTAAGCTGAGCAATGTTTTGTCTCGTCTGAGTTTTTCGAATGCCGCGTCTGAACCTTGCGAGACCGCTTTCCAATAATCGGTATGGGCTTGCTGTTTCAACAATTCAAATCGCATACGTATTTCGTGTATTCTGTCGTAGTTTGTTTCTAGTTTTGTGGCTTTATCAACCACGTATTCTGGCGTAATGATTTTTCCGCAATCATGCATCCAAGCGCCAAGACTCAGTTCTTCCCATTGTTTACTATCCATTGAAAAGTCATGGAATTTCCCGTTATCTTCCGCTGCAGCTAATGTCAGCATTTCCGCTAGGGCTGGTACTCGTTGGCAGTGGCCTCCGGTATAAGGAGATTTAGTATCAATGGTCGATGCGAGTAGCTCTGTAAAGGCATTAAGCATGTCTTTTTGTTGTTGAATCTGATCGATATTCTCTTTTGCTATCGCCGCAAAATTAAGTAACTCACTTAAGAAATCATGCTTTTCTCGCTGTAACTTAGTGGCTGCGCGCTCATAACCTAAGGTAAGCACCCCTACCAGTTCTTTGTCTCGATTAAGGAGAGGAAAGAAGTAAAGATCTGAATTATGGAAATGCAAAAGATATGGCTTAAGCAATTCATCCTTTTTATTAAGATGAAAGACCTCGCCATTTTTAAGTTGGGAATGCATCAATGGTGCATTGGCTAGCAGTGTATTCATATCTACACGCAACGGGATGATCGCATGATTAACGGTAACATCAAACTTCTTGGTTTTTCTATCCCAAGTAGACAAAATGATGGTTTCAGCTTTCGTAACGATATAACTTTGCTTTGCAATATTTTTGGCCAGAACACTAAAATCTTGGTTACTTGCCGTGTCTTGTAACAAGATAATCAAATCATGTAGCGTGTGTTCCATCAACTCAACGGAAAGAGAAAGATCGTTCACTTCTTTTATCATGCTACGAGAGTAATTAGACTTAGTAAAAACAAACCGTCTTATGCTTTCAGCTTGCTTGTTTAAGCCATCTAAAGGCTCGGCAATACGCTTTGCCACGTATCTTACGATCAAAGAACAAGCCATGAGCATGAGTAAAGCCATCATGAGTTGTTTGTCGCGCATCGAGAGCAGATCTCTCATAAGGTCATTTTGCGGCGTTGCTTCAACTAAGTAGAGTTCAACGCCATCGGTTAATTGCACCGGCGTTAAAGCAACAGACCAAGCAAGGCCATCAACTTCTTGGGTATCGTAACCCCCAGTTAATGCCGTTTCTTTTAAAATGCCACTAAACACGCTGTCGGCAAGTGTTAACCTAATATCTTGGCTACTGCCTTTTTCACCCAAATCAACCTGATGGCTCGCAAGTGGATGAAACTTCTTATCAAATAACAGGAGTTGACTGCGCTCTGAATAAGCCAATTCCATTATTTTTTCAGATAATCCTGATAGCGAAAAATCTGCGGCGACTACGTGGCTATCATCAATAGAACGTCGCACAAAGGTGACGCCCGAATCGTTTAGCCAATAAAACCGATAAGGTTCGGTTAAACTTATTTTTCCGCCATTTTCTGCTTTGCTGTACCAAGGCCGAACTCTAGGATCATAGTTATTATCGTATTGAACGTTCGCACTGATTACATTCATGTTTGGATCATAAAATACGGCTTCGTTCCTCCCTTCTAGATCCGTATCTCGAAATAACATCGTCGAGCCTTCAGGTGCTTTAAACTGCTTAGCAACAACGGGGTTAGAAAGTGGACGATAAAGCGTAAAGCGGCCTTCGTTTGAACCATAGTAAAGAGCGACCAAGCTTTTGTTGCGGTTAAAAAGTAAATCGATTGATGACAGCCAGCCACTTTTTTCCGCTAAGTCCGTTTGGTGTGAGATAAACGAACTCATCGCCATAAAATCAAGTGTCGTCAAGACAGGCGCAACTTGCTGTTTAAACAACGTTTGAAGTTTTAGGCTATTTTCGTTACTTAGCTCGCCGGCCGTCCCCTCTAAAAGTGTTTGAGAGTGCTGATAGCTAATCGTGATCAAGCTGACCCCAATCGCGGTAACGAGTGCTAAAAATAGCGTCGTAATATGTATACTAAGAGGGTAGCGCTTCTTCTTTCTCATTATGAACATCCTTGCTCTACAACTGACACCCTAAAGTATTGATCGCATAACAACTTATGCAAGCAATTGTTGAAAAAAGAACCAGATCTCACGGGTTATATTCAATTTATTTGATATAAAGACCGAATCACCCAATCAGCGCCTCACACGCTGAACAAGTTGGTCAGTAAATATCAGCCGCTTCACGTAAATAACTCAGCATTAAAGTGCGGTAGGATCGCAGCGCTAAGACATATTGCCGGTGAAATTCGTTTGAATAATTCAGACCTTAACCTAGAAATCTGTTAAAGTGCTCGACCACAAACTCAGCAGCCATACCCAATGCTGCAAATCATTAGGAAAATTGAGTGACCAATAACGATATTTTACGCCGCATCCGCTTTACTTTCGATTTTGACGACAAAACCATGATCGATATTTTTGCTGCTGCCGAGCACGAAGTAACCCGTGAGCAAGTTTCAAATTGGCTGAAGAAAGACGAAGACAGCGCATTCGTTGCTTGTACTTATACGGAATTGGCGATTTTCCTAAATGGTCTGATCAACACGAAACGCGGTAAGAAAGAAGGTGCACAACCAGCGCCAGAACAAAACTTGACTAACAACATGATATTCATGAAGTTACGTATTGCTTTGAATTACAAAGCAGAAGATGTGTTAGAAATCATGAAAAGTGTTGATTTCGAAATGAGCAAGCACGAACTTAGTGCCTTCTTCCGTAAGCCAGAGCACAAGCATTACCGCGATTGTAAAGCTCAAATTCTTCGTAATTTCTTGAACGGTATTCAGCAGAAATTCCGTCCGCAAGACTAGTTTTTCAATGTACTGAATAGATAAAAAGCCAAGCTAACGTGTTCAGCTTGGCTTTTTTGAATCGATTTGATAATTTTCCGTACTCAAAAGCAGTGCTTTCGTTCTAGATAGCAATCACGAATGTGATCGATAAGTGCTTGAATTCGCTTAGCGGGCTTCCGAGTATAAGGATAAACTGCGTAAATACCGACTTCTTTTCCCACGTGATCGGATAACACTTCAACTAACTCGCCACTTTGCAGTTCATCGTAAACCAAGCATGTCGGTAAATAAGCCAACCCATTACCTTTTAATGCTGCTTTTTTCAGCGCGGCCGAGTTGTCGGACGAAAAGTTGCCATTCACTTTAAGAATGTAAGTGTCACTGTTGCGTTTAAATAACCAGTCAAACGTTCCACTGCTAGGATGCGTGTAACCAAAGCAGTTATGACGCAGCAACTCGTTCGGTTCCGTCGGGCATTCATGTGATTCAAAATAGCTCGGCGCACCGCATATCACCCAACGTGAGTTAAATATATAACGAGGCTGTAGAATTTCTCCTCGCCCGTCTCAATTCTGATCCTGCCGCCATTTCATCACGATATGAACTTGAACGCACTAACTCCTTGTGATCTAATCTAAATTATTCGCCACAAGACACGGTTATGCCCAACTTCAAAACCGATTACTCGAACCAAAACATGTTCGTCCCTATCATCATCGATGAACAACTCATCCCCGGAACTATTGAGTATGCGATTTCCCACATTGTCGATAACCACCTCGACCTCTCGCCCTTTGATGCGCACTACCACAACGACAAAAACGGGGCGGCGGCTTATCCACCCTCCATCATGCTTAAGGTTATTTTTTACGCCTATTCCCTCGGCATGTTAACTAGCCGACGCATAGAAAGAGCCTGCATCAACAATGTCACTTTCATGTGCTTAAAGGGCGACGAGCGACCACACTTCACCACTATCGCGGCTTTAATGGCACAAATGAAGGACACCATCGAACCACTGTTCACTCAGGTTCTCATGATATGCGATGAACAAGGCCTAATAGGCCGTAACATGTTTGCTATTGATGGCTGTAAAATTTCATCCAATGCCAGTAAGGAATGGAGTGGCACACACGAAGAGCTTCGCCGTAAAAAAGAAAAACTACAGCGGGCGAGCCAGCGAATTATCGAGCGTCATCAAAGCCAAGATTCGCTCCCAAATGAAGTTATCGAACAAGACCTAAGACAAAAACAAAAGCTTGATAGCAGCGCCGATAAAATAGGTTCATTTCTGGCGAGCACTAAAGACAAATTGGGCAGCAGTAAAAAACCCGTAAAAAGCAACATCACGGACAATGACAGCGCTAAAATGACCACCTCAAAAGGTACGATTCAAGGTTATAACGGCATCGCCATCACGGATGACAAGCACCAAATTATTTTACACAGCCAAGTGTGGGGAAGCGTTGGTGAACAGCAAACATTAAAGCCTGCAGTGCTCGCTTTGAAAGAACAATTAGAGAAGCTACCCAACAGCTCAAAGCGCACCACCAAGTTCACCGCAGACAGCGGATTTCATAGTAAAACCAACCTCAAGTTCCTGTCTGAGACTCCTTATAATTGTTACATAGCAGACACTGGATTTCGCAGCCGTAATCCGCTGTTTCAAAACAGTGAAACCTATCAGACCGAGCAAGCGAAAAAACGAAAGAAACGCTCGAAAACAGGTAAAACCTGTTACTCCATTTCTATGTTCGAGTTCAACCAAGACGACATGACTTGCCGATGCCCTGCAGGAAATATGATGCGGCTGAGCAGCAAGAACGCCGTCATCCGTGGAGAGCGTGGTGCTCAGTTTTGTGGATACCTAAACGACTGCAGACAATGCGTTCATCAACCGCTGTGCATGAGAAAACCGCCTGGCAAGCAAGTCGGTCGACAAGTCTTCTTCATCTACAAAAACACCAAAGACTTTGACCACATGCAAGCCATGAAAGACAAGATTGATAGCCCAGAAGGAAGGCGGCAATACAGTAAACGGCTTGGGTGTGTTGAACCTGTTTTTGGCAACATCACCGTCAACAAACAGATGAATCGATTTACGCTAAGAGGACAAGAGAAAGTGAACGCCCAATGGGCGATGTTCAGCATGCTTCACAACATGGAAAAGCTACGGAATTGCATCATCTAGAGGGTAAAACCTCTAAAATCAGCGAAAAACCCAAATTAACTCTCATCCTGTCGCTCTATCTTTCCTTACCATGATAAAGGCCGCTACCATCGAGCAGTATTTACGCCGTTGCCAGTAGGATTAATGACGATAAAAACATGGGAAATCGGTGAAAAATCGAGAAATTCTACAGCTTCAACGAGCAATTAAGCTCGAATCTTCCAAATAACCGGTTCGAATTACCAAGTCATAATTTCCAGCCGATAAGTCAACGAAGTTATTGTCCATCGACATGTCTATCGTAAGCCCTGCGTGCTCCATACAGAAGTCGGAAACCGCATCTGCGAGTAACAATTCCCCGGATATGGTAGGAACTGACATTTTGATATGGCCAGATAGCGCTTCGTTATAACCAGTAACCGCGTCAAAGGCCGATTGAGCCAATGAATTAATCCCTTTTGCCCGATAATATAAAACTTCACCGGCTTCCGTTAATGAGAGCTTCCTAGTGGTTCGATAAAGCAACTGAACCCCCAAATCACTTTCAAGTTTACTCACACGCTTACTGACCACTGATTTTGTAATGCCGTTCAGATCAGCGACTTTACTAAATGAGCCCTGCTCAATCACTTGAGTAAACATAGCTAAATCATCAATATGTGGCACGCGATACTTCCTTGGTTAAATCACTGATTCTAATTATACAATAATAGCCAAAAGGCAATAACCCTAAGATTATTGCCTTTTATTACGTGACGCCGAGCTATCACTTTACAGGTTAGATCCACGCTCTAGGCTTAATATGCAACCTATTACCGCTAATCAACTACATATCATCGATGATAATGTAAGTCGCATAAACAGGCCCATGAACACCAACGACTTTAATCAGTTCAATGTCTGCGGTTGAGCTTGGACCAGAGATAAAATTAACACACGAAGGAATACGCTCGCCCGCATCCGCTTTACGGTGTAAGTCGGCCGTAGCCTGGGTTAAACGAGCGAACAACGCACTTTTAGGTACCACGAAAATAGACGCTTCGGGTAGCAAGCTTACCGCCCGGCCTTGCTTTGGTTGACTATAAAGTACCATCGTTCCTGATTCTGCCAACGCTTGTTCAGCAAACACCACGCCAACTTTAGCTCGTTCAGCCAAAGTGATATTGCGCTCGTAGCCTTTGTTTTTATCCCAAACATTGACTTCATGATCGAGATTATAAAATACGTTGCCATCAATCAAATCGAGTAGACGCTCATCGGCTGATAATAAAATTTCTTGCCTGCCCTTGGCCTCTTTCTCACAATAATTTATGCACTCCATCCGCAGCGATTCCGAAAGCTGCGCTTTGGTCGTCACTAACGCGTTCGCCCCCAGAGCGGTTTGTGTATAGTCGACAAGCACCTTCTTAAGCTCATCTTTAGTACAAGAGGCCAAAACTTCATGATGGCAGTTATGCTTCAGCTTTGGTCTGGTTACTTTCTGCGTAATACGATCTCTTTGAAGCTTATTGGCAATATTGTTTAGAAACGACTCACGGCTATGAATTCGTGATGGTTGAGCATTCAAATTCGACATATTGATTCCTTACTCTTTCCACTTTCGGTTATGGGCGCGTTTTACTTACGGTTCTTAAACCAACTTCTAAATGATTCACCATCAGGCTCAGGTAGGTCACGGGCTTGTGTCCACTCACTGATCGCACCAACATTCACTGGCAATTTGCCGTCTTTAATAATGTAACCCGCCATTCTTGCGCCAATTTTAACCGTGGTATCCCAAAGTATCGGTCGTGCATTGGTAAAATTGAATGCGCCGGCTACCGCTCGCTCGCTGATTGGGGTTAGCTTTTGCTCTGCCATTTTTTGACGATGTTTCAATAACAGATCAGATAACGGAATCTTAACCGGGCAAACATCATGACAGGCTTTACATAAGCTGCAGGCATACGGAAGGTCTTTAAAGTCATCATATCCACCTAGCAGAGGTGACAACACCGCACCTATCGGGCCCGAATAGATTGATCCGTAAGACTGACCACCAATATGACGATATGCCGGACAGGTATTAACACACGCAGCGCAACGAACGCACCGAAGGATATCTTTAAATTCAGACCCCAATATGTCTGATCGTCCATTATCAACGATCACCAAGTGGAATTCTTCTGGCCCATCGCAATGCTCGTCTTCTCGTGGCCCAGTCAAAGCCGTGACATACCCCGTTAATGGGATCCCTACTGCACTGCGGCACAGTAAGCTGATCATAATGTCCAGTTCTTCAAAAGTGGGAACAATACGCTCCATTCCCATAACCGCTATGTGCGTTTTAGGCAGGCTGGTCGCGAGCCTTGCATTACCTTCATTGGTAACCAAAGAAATAGAACCTGATTCTGCAACAGCAAAATTGCATCCTGTGATGCCAATATCCGCTTCCAGAAAATCATGACGAATGTGATTACGAACAAAACGTGTCATTTCCTCAGGGTCATCTCCCCCTTGGTAATTAATCTTGTCTTTAAATATATCTCGGATCTGGGCTCTGTTTTTGTGCAGCGCTGGAACCACGATATGCGATGGCGGATCGCAATCATCAACTTGTAAAATGTACTCTCCTAAGTCGGTTTCCACCACTTCACAATCGTTGCGTTCTATCATGGCATTAAGGTTGATTTCTTCAGTCACCATGGATTTTGACTTAACGACTTTTTTGGCCTTTTTTTGCTTAATGATATTTTCTACATAGTCTGTCGCTTGCTCAGAAGTTTGAGCGAAAAAAACATGGCCGCCGTTTTTTTCTACGTTGTCGCTTAATTGCTGCAAGTAGTAGTCTAAGTGTTCAAGCACATGGTTACGGATATCCATTCCCATCTCTCGCCATTCTTCCCAATTGCCCAACTTATCAGCGGCAATTTGTCGGTTAGCAAACATACGCTCTTGAGCATTCGCGACAGATTGACGCATGAACTCATCTTTCATTTGTACATTGATGCGCTCACGAAATTTAACATCACTGGTTTTCATCGACATATTGCTTCCCCTTCGTTAACGGCTCATCAACACATCAACAATGTGCAGTACTTTAATAGGCTTACCTTCACGCGTTATACGCCCCGCAATGTTGATCAAACAGCTGATGTCGGCGCCAATCAAGTAATCCGGCTCTACCTGAGAAATATGCTGTACCTTCTCTTTCACCATTTCTCCGGAAATTTCAGACATCTTCACTGAAAAAGTGCCACCAAAGCCACAACAGGTTTCTTGATTCTTTATCGGTAGTAGCTCTAAGCCTTCAACATTAGAAAGAAGCTTTATTGGCTCTTCTCGTACGCCAAGCTTACGGATTAAACTGCATGATGGATGATAGACTCCGCGACCTGCCAGTTTTGCGCCTACTTTTTCGACGCCAATTTCGTTAACAATAAACTGAGTCAATTCATACAAACGATCGGCAAGTGCTTGAGCTCGTTCAGCCCAAAGCGGTTCGTCTGCTAAATATTCTGGGTACTTTTTAATGGTAGCTGCGCATGAGCCTGCTGGTGTAACAATGGGGTATGAGTTCAACTCGAATGCTTCAATCATACTTTTCATTGCAGGCTTACTTCCTTCAATGTAGCCACTATTTAGTGATGGTTGCCCACAACAGCCTTGTTTCTCAGGAAAGATAACCTCGCAGTTCAACTCTTCGAGCAGAAGTACCGATTTTTTGGCTACTTCCGCCTTTACCGTGTCACACAGACACGTTGCGAAAAAGTTCACCTTCATATTATTGCTCCCAGCGCGCAGCGCGCTCAATTTTTTAGAAAAAGCTAAATTTAATATCGGCGGTTTTCCGCTCTGGTTGTTGAATCTAGATTTGCTCTGTCTAGGTTTATTAAATTTAGCGATAATTTGCGTACATTTAGCAGAAGTTAAAGCGCGATGCTGACCACACCAACAATCACACCGTACAGAATCATAGGAATAACCGTTCGTTTGATGATGTATCCTTCTTGATTAGAAATACCAAGAATGGTTGAAACCGCAATGATGTTGTTAATGCACACCATGTTACCCATAGAGCCGCCAACCGATTGCAGAGCTAACACCACATTTTGTGACAGTCCAACCGTTTGAGCGATCGTCTGTTGAATACCACCAAATGTTAGGTTTGAAACCGTGGCTGAACCAGAGAAAAAGGCTCCCAAGGCTCCAAGGTAAGAAGCAGTTAGTACCCATTAAGTCTGAAAACGCGCGCCCAGTCGTCATGATTGGCGAGCCTTCGCCTCCCATCATCATGAACTTGACCATAATCAGGGCACCAATCAAGGCAATAAACGGCATCTTGATGCGACTGCCTGTTTCGGTAAATACTTGCTTTACTTGTTCTTTAGGCATTTTGAATATCCATACAGAAATCATTACAACCAAAAAGAACGGGATAAGTGCAGGCACATACAGTGTTTTGTATGCCCAAGCCGTATCGGTTTGTAAAATGTTGCTTAACTTGATGATCAAAGCCTGGCTAACGCTTAGATCTGCAAACCCAAGGTTTAGCGAAAACAATGGCGTTGAATCAGTCAGCAGGCCTTTTATTCCAAGCTGTTGGATACGTGTCACAATGAGAATACCGATAAGCATAAGCGTAGGGCTCAGAGCCTTAATCACTTTTGCCATTGGCACTTTCTCGACAGGTTCTAGTTCTGTCCCAGATTCTTTTTCTAGGCCAATTTTGAAACGTGCAATCACTATCGATAAAGACATACCAATAGCACCGCCTATCAATGACGGAAATTCATAATTCCATTGTGCGAACAAAAAATAAGGAATGGTACAAGACAGCACGCTCAACTGGATGAACAAAAAGTTACGGCGTATCGTAGACCATGAAACAACAAAGCTTAGCGCCACAACGGGAATAATGAAGGCAGCAACGGAGTGCATTAATGCCGACAATTGTCCAACTTCCAACAAGTCAGCGTCAGACAAACCCAACCCGCTAAATCCAAACCACGTTGGTGTTCCAACCGCACCAAAAGACACAGGTACAGAGTTCATTACAAGCGCTAACATCGCGACTCGGAGAGGGTTAAAACCTAAGCCGACCAAAATTGGGGCGGCTATTGCTGCAGGAGTACCAAAACCAGACGCACCTTCAATCATAAAAGCGAACGCCCAACCAATGATCATCAACTGCGCAACCTTGTTACGACTGATCCCTTCCAACCATTGACGGATAACCGCT
Organism: Vibrio tapetis subsp. tapetis; assembly: GCF_900233005.1. Lineage (NCBI taxonomy): Bacteria > Pseudomonadati > Pseudomonadota > Gammaproteobacteria > Vibrionales > Vibrionaceae > Vibrio > Vibrio tapetis. The sequence continues at coordinate 1,447,120 of NZ_LT960612.1, read as the reverse complement.
TCAGCCCCGGATAATGCAATCAGTCGATTAAGTAAAATAGCGCCCGCTATTATTGAGATCGGAGTAATTGCAGACAGGCTCCCTGAAACTATATTGGCGATCAATAACTGACTATCAACACCAAAATAGAATATTTGAAATATTCCCACCAGCAGAGCACTTATTGGCAGTGCATAATGTGATGGTAGTGCATTCCTTTTTGTCATCATCCAAATGAGAAGCAATATCGGTACGACAGAGATAACTAAATTTAACATTCTTCCATTCCACCTTATTCGTAGAGGCTAAATAAATATTATTATGTAGGTAAGTAATTATTATTTTGGTCGTTATATTTTTATTTTCTGACCTTATGTGGAAGTCATTGTAAACACGGTGTAACAAATGACCATCACTTATTTACCAAGCCGTTACAGAGCCTTTTGGCTATTCGTGAGAAGGATCACATACAATAAAAGAGGTTAATACCATTAGTCATTAATTAACAATAAGTTAATTGTAATATCACTTAAGCTAACATGGCCATTGTTCTACATTTGGAAACAATGAATGTCCTAATTCGACGCAATTGGTTGACTAATCAAAACAGTTATTATGTGTAAAATACACCAACAGGTAACACTTAGCGGATAAACTTGAACGAGAAAGGCAGTAAAAAGTGACTAGACATCAAGATATCGATGCGGGTTAGGGTAAATTTTAACTCAAGCAACTTATTCATAACATGTCACATATTGCAATGAATTTTGTTATTCCCTTCAGATAAAGCCGAATAATGGGTAGGTAGAAAATATACAATGCGCCCTAATAATCTTCAGTTAGATTATTTATCTATCATCATCGAAATGAGTCTATTTATTTTTAACAACAAACATTAGGCTTTATTATTTTAGCTATGAAATCAAAACGAACAATTCAATGATACTAAATCCGATGAATATAGATGCCAATCCCTTCCAAAAGAGAAGCGGGTTTCGTTCATATAACGAACGTCTTTCGTTTTCTAATATTAAGGTTTGATTAGGCGTCGACAAGTCGGCAATAAATTCACTCATTGCTTGATACCTGTGTTCTGGCGCTGGCGCGCACACTTTTTTCAATACTGGATCCACCCACTCGGGCAAATCTGGACGTTGCAAACAAGCTGAATAATAGTCCCAGTTTTGATGCCTCGCTCTTCTCAAAGACTGCGTTGTCGTCAATTTATATGGCAGTTTTCCAGTTAGCATTTCGTAGCAAATAACACCAATAGAGAACAAATCGGAAACGTACGTGGCCTTATCTCCATTCAAATATTCCGGAGCAATGTATTTGGCATCCCCCATTGGGATTTCTTCTTCTAATACCGACAAATTCGCATCTTTATCCATGGCTTGCTGCTCTTCAAATGCAGCAACACTCATTGAGCCATAATCTATCACCGTGACTTGTCCTTCACGGTCGACCATTATATTTTCTGGTTTTAAGTCTCGGTGTACCATGCCCATTCTTTGCAACTTTCGGCACGCTGTGACCAACGAAGCAATGATAGTTCTAACCTGCTCTAGCGTAGGTTTTGGGTTATCATACATCCACTGTCGTAGCGTTATGCCCGTTAATGGTTCACACAACAGATACAAAAACTTTGCGTGATTTGGGCTTGGGTATACTTTCATAAACTGCGGGTGATCCAACTGCCTACCAACCCAATACTCATGTATGAAGCTGCCCAGATAATTCATATCATCGACCATGCTTGGTGACGGAGCTTTCAAGACCATAATTCGTTCTGACAGTAGCTCTTTGACTTCATAAACATAGCTTCTACTCCCAGCGTAAATCACGTTTAATACGTGAAATCCATCCAGAGTTTGCCCCACTCTTAATGCCGGGGGAATAGCAAATTGACCAAGCTGAGTTTGCAGTTCAGCACGGCTACTCTCTGGCAGCTCATTAACCCCCACAAACAACGCACTGATGTTATCTTTGCTGCCATTCTTGAGTGCCAAAAGCGCCAATTGTTTTGCCGCTAATTCTGGGTTTAACGTTTGTTTGTCGACCAACTCAAAACATTGAGCCTGAATTTCTTGGTGCGAATTGAAATCGTGTACCCCATCCGTAGTCAGCAAAAACCAGTCGCCTTCTTTAATTGGCAATGTTTGATAATCGATATTAACGGTGTTATCCATCCCTAAAGCTCGAGTTAAAAAGGTCTGGCTGCCCATACCAGCCCGCACATGATCTCGAGTGAGTAATCTAAGCTCATCATCACGATACAAATAGATACGTGAATCCCCAACATGAAAAATATGAGCAGTATTGGATTTAATAACGATAGAACTGAATGTAGTCACGAGCCCATTGTGCTTCAGTGGCTGCTTTATGCCTTGACCGTACAACCAATAGTTGGTCGTGCTGAGTACTTTCGTCGCGGAGCGTTTAACGCTCCAACTGTTGGGGGTCGCAAAGTAGTCATTTACAAACTGAATAACACTCGTTTGACTGGCTTGTTGGCTCATTTCGCTGCAGCTGACACCGTCCGCAATACACGCGACGCAGCCTTTATTGCTTATTTCCTCATCAGAGTCCGGCAGGTGAAAAACCAACGCGTCTTGATTTTCGCGACGTTGGCCCGCATCGGTAAAACCGCCATAAAGAAGTGAAAGCGTGTTCGTTTCATTTATCTGTTGTTTTTCCATTGCCAACATCCTTGCCTGCGATGAACGAAGTGACCCTTAACTCAGTAACTGTCGAGTTAAGGGCTTATTGAGGTCTGTGTATTATCTCATTTAGAAATTAATCACACCTTTTAATGGGATACATCAATCAGGGTTACGCTACCATCATCGTTGACCTCAGCTATCTGCCCATTCGGTTCTTCCATAGCGGCCAGAGTAATGAAACCGAGTACTGCCGTACCTGCAATCACAAAGAAGAACGTCTGATAACTAACAAAGGAAAGAACCGTTAAGTAAACAACAGCCCCGACATTACCGTAGGCACCAGTCATACCTGCAATTTGACCTGTCATACGGCGCTTGATCAATGGAACTGTCGCAAAGACGGCACCTTCACCTGCTTGCACAAAAAACGAACACGCCATCGCAGCAACCACTGCCAGCCACAATGGCCATTGTGCGTCTACTTTACCCATGACAAAGTAACCAACAGCAAGGCCAGCAGTAAGAATTAACAGCGTCGGTTTCCGCCCGAATTTATCTGAAATCCAACCGCCCCCCGGACGAGACATTAGGTTCATAAAGGCGTAAGCAGAAGCAACCATGCCAGCCATGACTGGTGTTAATTCGAAGGTTTCAAGGAAGAACAAAGGAAGCATTGAAACGACAGCAAGCTCAGAACCAAAAGTAGCGAAATAAAGGACATTGAGTACTGCAACTTGCTTAAATTTATATTGGTGGATTTCTTCTACTGGCTCAGAGAACACCTTTTTATTTACTTTCCATACCTGAGCTAATTCATACAAATAAAGCGCACCAAGCAAGGCATAGACACTGTTCACAATCTCTGTACTTAACATGCCCACACCGGAAGGAGAAAGCTTCCAAGCTAATAACGCAAGGGCACCATACATCGGGATCTTCATCAACATCAGGAGAAAGAAATCCCCTTTCGAGGTGACTTCCATCGCGGTTAGGTGCGCTGGCTTAAAGTACGTCGCCCCTTTTGGTGTATCCGTTACATTCGCATAAAAGATAAACGAGAACACCAAGCTCATCATTCCGGTAACCCCGACGGCATATCTCCAGCCATCTTCACCACCAAATAGCAGAGCCAATGTCGGTAAAGTAAAGGCTGCAGCGGCCGAACCAAAGTTACCCCACCCCCCATAAATACCTTCAGCTGTCCCTAATTCATGATGAGGGAACCACTCAGAAACCAAGCGAATACCAACCACAAACCCTGCGCCAATAAAGCCTAACAAAAACCGTGCGATTGCAGCTTGAACGAAGCTATCTGCCAAAGCAAACATAAAACAAGGCAACGAACACAGCGCAAGCAAGGCCGAATAAACAATTCTTGGTCCATATTTATCCGTCAGCATGCCGACGACGACCCGTGCAGGAATGGTTAAAGCGACGTTAAGTATCAGCAACATTTTTATCTGTTCGGTCGTTAAACCCAATGTCGTTTTCACCATTTGAAGCATTGGCGCAAAGTTAAACCAAACAACAAAAGTGACAAAAAATGCCATCCAACTTAGGTGTAAAACTTTCATTTTCCCTTTAAAAGAAAATAGTGAGAATGATGTACTGTCCATAGTTTTTCCTCTCAATTCCAACGGTAATTATTTAGATAATGAAATTTGAATGCTTGAGCCTTGTTCACGAACGGCGAAAGTCTCCACTTTTAAATCCGGATCTTCAATACATATCCCTGTTTCAAGGTGAAAGTGCTGCTTGTATAAAGGGGATGCGACACACGGCTGCCCGGTTATTGACCCCATCATGCCCCGAGACAAAACATTCGCTTTACCGATTGGGTCGTAATTTGAAATCGCATAAAGCCCCTCTGTTCTTGCACAATAAAATAGCGCAATTTGCTGATCCCCGACCTTGGTACATACCCCTGTGTGTGGTATCAAGTCATCCTTGGTGCATACTGTTTGCCAATTAGTCATGAGTCATATCCTTATTCTACCGTTGATGCTGTACGTGTTTCGGCTTGAGCTTCCAATTGCTTGTCTTGCGCACCCGTATCACTAGGAGTCGTCACTGAGGCGCACGGTATTAGCTGCCCTCGTTCTTTCTTAAAGTTAAGAGCGTCATCTCGATCTTCACTGTTGATGAAGTGTTGGAAACGTTTTAGCTTTTCCGGATTTTCAATCGTTGTTTTCCATTCACATTGGTAATGCTCGATGTTAAACGCCATGTCTTTTTCTAACTCGGCAGCGAGCTTTAACTTATCTCCAATCACAACTTCCTTGAGGTAATCTAAGCCACCTTCTAAGTTTTCTAGCCAGACTGACGTGCGTTGTAAACGATCCGCGGTTCTTACATAGAGCATCAATATTCTGTCGACATATTTAATGAGGGTTTCGTCATCCAGATCGGTTGCGAATAAATCGGCATGACGGGGACGCATTCCCCCGTTACCGCATACAAAAAGATTCCAACCTTTATCTGTTGCGATGACGCCAATGTCTTTTGATTGCGCTTCTGCACATTCACGCGTACAACCGGACACCGCAAACTTAAGTTTATGAGGAGAACGTAAGCCTTTGTATCGATTTTCTAATTTAACGGCAAAGTCCATGCTGTCTTGTACACCATAACGGCACCAAGAACTGCCCACGCACGATTTGACCGTCCGTAAGGATTTGCCATAGGCGTGGCCGGTCTCAAAGCCAGCGTCGACGAGTTTGCGCCAAATGGTTGGCAAGTCGTTTAATTGAGCGCCAAACAAATCAATACGTTGGCCGCCAGTGATCTTGGTATACAAACCAAACTCTTGGGCAACTTCGCCCAACACAATGAGTTTTTCGGGGGTCACTTCGCCCGCAGCAATACGAGGCACAACGGAATAGGTACCATCTTTTTGCATATTACCTAGGTATAAGTCATTGGTATCTTGAAGCTCCATGTGTTTATTTTCTAACACATAATCATTCCAGTAAGACGCCAAAATTGAGCCAACTGTTGGCTTACAAACGTCACAGCCTAAGCCACTACCGTGTTGAGCTAATACATCATCAAATGACTTAATTTTATTCACACGAATAAGGTCACTTAGCTCTTGGCGAGAATAAGCAAAGTGCTCGCAAACATCGTTACTCACTTCCACACCGTTTGCGGACAGTTCAGCATCAAGCACTTGTTTCGCTAATGCAGAGCAACCCCCACAGCCTGTTGAAGCATTTGTCGTCTGTTTTAGCATCGACATATCGGTACAACCATCAGCGACCGCTTGCTGAATGTCTTGCTTGGTTACATCAAAACACGAACAAATGACCGCGCTGGCCGGCAATGCCTCGACGCCCAAGCCAACCGGTTCGTCTGAATCAAGTAGAGGAAGGATCAGGGTTGAAGGGTTGGCAGGCAAATCCATATCATTCAATTTGAGCTGTAACAATGACCCATAAGCTTCTGCGTCGCCAACCAACACAGCTCCTACCAATTTTTTGCCATCTTCAGAGACAATAAGGCGTTTGTAAACCTGAGTAATTTCATCATGATAAGTGTAAGACTGAGCACCGTCCGTTTTATCGTGTACTTCACCAATGCTTGCAACATCAACGCCCATCAGCTTGAGTTTTGTGCTCATATCTGCGCCCGTAAACGTCGGGGCATCTGCGTTAGTGATGGCTTCCGAAGCAGCAAGTACCTGCTCTACCGCCACTTTCGCCATTTGATATCCCGGTGCGACCAACCCGAAAATTCTCCCCTTCCACAAAGCACATTCGCCCACCGCGTAAATGTTAGCGTCACTGGTTTGGCAATAGTTATCTATCACTATTCCACCGCGTTCTCCTATTTCTAACCCACACGCTCGTGCCAATGCATCTTGGGGTCTAATTCCGGCTGAAAACACCACAACATCGGTTTCTAAAAAGCTACCGTCCGCAAAATTTAGACGATATCGGCTCTGTTCACCTGCAATAATCTCAGTGGTTGCTTTTTCGGTATGCACTTGAACGCCAAGATCTTCAATCTTTCTTCGCAACAAGGCACCGCCACCTGCGTCCAGTTGAACAGCCATTAAGCGAGGCGCAAATTCAACAACATGCGTTTGCAACCCGAGGTTCTTAACTGCATTCGCAGCTTCTAACCCAAGTAAGCCACCACCTATAACAACCGCACTTTTGCTGCTTTTGCTCGACACTTCAATGGCATCCAGATCATCAAGTGTTCGGTACACGTGACAATGACTCTGGTCACTTCCAGGGATCGGCGGAACAAAGGGGGTCGATCCGGTAGCGAGAACCAAAGTGTCATACTCTTCAACCAATCCATTCTCTGTCGTGATTGTTTTTGTTTGCGTATCAATGTTGCTGACGCATTCGTTCACTAAGTAACGAACGCCTTGTTCATCGTATTTCTCAGGTTTTGCCATCGCCAAATCATCGGCACTTTTCCCTGTGTAATACGACGTAAGCTGGACCCTATCGTAGGCCAAGCGAGACTCTTCTGAGAACGTCATTACTTCGATATTTTCTGGTTTATTCTGCATTAACGTGTCGATAAATTTATGGCCAACCATGCCATTCCCGACCACGACTATTCGTTGTTTGCTCATATTGATTCCCTTCAAGCGACATTTACTCATGTAATAAGTAATAAATTTAAGATCTGAAATCATGCTTGCAGCTGCGATCGCATGTACCACATAAATCGCACCCCATGAGAGTTCAGATAAGGCGTTATGCCGTTAGTTTTAATTGTTCTGTTTTCTGCTCATCACTCTGGAGGTGCATTTCCAATGTGATGGTTTGTTGTTCACTCAGCGGGCCTAACTGGCTTAATTGGTTAGTTTCTTCGAGCCGTTTCATCTGCTCTGCTACGCTAACAACTTCGCCAATCACTATTAACGCGGGCGAGCGAACTTGATGCTGTTCTTTCAACTGAGCTAATTCGTCTAGACGGCCGGTGAATGTTCGTTGTTCTGGACAACAGCCTTTTTCAATTAAGGCAACGGGAGTCGAACTACTCATGCCAGCCTTGATCAAATTATTTGAGATGAGTTCAACCTTGCTCACCCCCATATAGATAACCAAGGTTTGGTTTAACTGAGCTAAAGCGCTCCATTGGATCTCTAAGTCTTTTTCGGCGTGTGCAGTGATGTAAGTACAGCCTTGAGCCAACCCTCGGTGAGTCAGCGGAATGTTTGAATAAGAAGTACAGCCAGAAGCGGCGGTAATACCCGGAACTACGTTTACTTTGATGCCATTTTTTGCCAAGCAAAGCATCTCTTCACCACCACGACCAAAAACAAATGAATCTCCCCCTTTAACTCGGCAAACCGTCTGACCTTGCTTTGCAGTTTCTATAAGAATTTGGTTTATTTCTTCTTGAGTTGAGCTGTGTTGCCCCTTAGCTTTACCTACGTATTTTTTAGTTGTGTCCGCTGGAAATAAGGCTCGAATTTCATGGCTAACTAGATTGTCATAAACAATAACGTCCGCACTTTGCATCGCATTTAGTGCGCCAAGGGTTAAAAGATTGGGATCTCCAGGGCCCGCCCCAACCAAGATGACTTTGCCTTGTTTACTCGAACTATTGGTTGCTTGAGAGCTCTTAATGCTTGCTAAGTTATCCATCATAGAACGTTCCTTGTATGCTCATATTTCAATCCGTTGATATCAACAGAGCAAGGACGATGCCAAATGGTAACTTTTTTGCAAAAACTATTTTAAAGTCACTATAAAACAGATAGATAAGGTTGAAACACTCAGGTAACTACCTTGTTATTATGGTTAATTATTTAGCAAAATTGGCCCACAAATGTTTCTTCATGGTGCGTCTTATTCCATTTCAGTGCACTAAACCAGTTTCCTTATGCACTATTACTACCTACGAAACACAATAAACACTAACAACTCTCTCTAAGTAACTGTTTTAAAAAAATTAATAATCACGATCATAAAATAACTAAATGTTGCAATTGAGTGGCTCGGTTTTTGCTGACTATAAAACTAGATGAAAATATCTGTGATCTCGCACAAGGATGGTAGAGATGAATGAGCAAGGATGGATTAAAACAACATGCGCATACTGCGGTGTCGGTTGTGGTGTTGAAGCGAAGCCCAACCGCAATGGCTTATTGGATATACGAGGCGATAAATCACACCCTGCAAACTTTGGGAAACTATGTACTAAAGGCATCGCGCTTGGCGATACCGTGTCTCATGAAGGGCGCTTACTTGAACCAAAACTAAGGCACGCAAGTCGCCAATTAGAAACACTCAATTGGGATAATGCTACTTCGCTCGTGGCCGAAAAATTCAGACGCACGATAGAAGAACATGGGCCGAATTCGGTTGCCTTTTACGTATCAGGCCAACTGCTGACTGAAGATTACTATGTTGCCAACAAGCTTATTAAGGGCTTCATGGGCACGGCCAATATCGACAGCAATTCTCGCCTTTGTATGGCTTCAAGTGTTGTTGGTCATAAGCGGGCATTTGGGATGGATACTGTGCCAGTCTGTTATGAAGATTTGGAACAAACTGATGTTGTGATCTTGACGGGCTCCAATCTCGCTTGGTGTCACCCCGTTTTATTTCAACGGTTACGAATAGCAAAACAAAATAACCCAAACCTGATAGTTGTGGTCATCGACCCACGAAAAACGGCCAGTTGTGACATTGCCGATCTCCATCTTCCTATTAACAGTGGTTCAGATGTTGCGTTGTTTAATGGGCTACTCAAGCACCTTGCCAGCAACCATGCATTAGACGCCAACTTTATCGAAAACCATACACAAGGATTCGATCAAGCCCTGGCATCGGCCGAACAAAATGCAAAACACCTGTGCCAGATAACGGGAATAAACGCAGACACGCTCAGTCACTTCTATCAATTATTTGCAAGGACCGAAAAGGTTCTGACCATTTATTCTCAAGGGGTTAATCAATCTTCTTCAGGCAGCGATAAAGTTAACAGCATTTTAAACTGCCACCTTGCGAGCGGGAAAATAGGTAAGGCGGGGTCCGGCCCTTTTTCGATAACAGGCCAACCCAATGCCATGGGAGGACGTGAAGTCGGCGCCCTTGCCAATACGCTCGCAGCTCACATGGAGTTTGATAACAACGAAGAGATAAATGCACTAAGCCGCTTTTGGGATGCTCCGTCGCTCGCAACGCAACCGGGATTAAAAGCCATCGACATGTTCGATGCAATGGAACAAGGAAAAATCAAAGCGGTGTGGATCATGGCGACCAACCCGGCAGTTAGCCTACCAAATACAGACAAGGTAATATCTGCACTGAAGAAATGCGACTTCGTCGTGGTTTCCGATTGCATTGAAGAGACAGACACCACTCGATTAGCCGATCTTCTTTTACCCGCCCAAGGCTGGAGCGAAAAATCAGGCACAGTGACCAATTCTGAACGACGAATTTCAAGACAGCGCAGGTTACTCCCAAGCCCTGGCCTCTCTAAACCCGATTGGTGGATCATCAGCCAAGTTGCGCAAAAAATGGGATTTGTTAGCGCTTTTAACTACCGTCATGAAGGAGAGATTTTCAGAGAACACGCAAAACTAACGGCGCTTAATAACCATAACGGACAGTCACGTGATTTGTGCTTAACGGGATTATCCGAGATTACTGATCTGCAATACTCACAGATGGAACCTCAGCAATGGCCTGTATTGGTGTTACAAACGAAAATAACGCACCAGCGATTATTTAGTGATGGTAGGTTTTATACCGATAACGGAAAAGCGAGGTTTGTCTCTGTAGAGTACCAAGCCCCTCAGTCAACAACCAGCAACCAATCACAATGGTTACTTAACACCGGACGGATTCGTGATCACTGGCATACGATGACTCGAACCGGCCTTTCGGAGCGCCTTGCTGACCACACCACCGAACCCTGTTTATCAATGAACCCACATAGCGCACAGATAATTGGGTTAGAAACGGGTGATATCGTTGAAGTTTCAAATGACAACGGGACAATCTTAGCCCGAATCGAACTTGACCTTAACATGGAAGATCATCAACTCTTTCTACCCATACATTGGAGTGCTAGGCACGCAAAAAATGCCAAGCCCTGTCGATTAATCGCGGAGTATGTCGATCCCATATCGGGTCAGCCGGAGTTTAAACATACACCGGTTAATCTGTGCAAATGGGTTTTCAAAAACGAAGCGCTATTTATGAGTACCCACGACTTAGATTTGTCGCGATTTGATTATTGGGTAAAGCAAAAAACCACCCACGGTTATCTGTATCGTATTGCGACTACACAAAATTCGATGAAATTTACTTCACAATTACTTAAGTTTTTAAATCATACCGATAACAAAATTCTGTCCTACTCAAGCCAGAATAAAAACGCTCAACATGTACGCTATGCATCGCTCAACATCCATCAAATTCACGACGTATTCATTGTTCAACCTCGGATTGAGAATAAGCATGTTGAATGGCTTTTGTCGCTCTTTGAGCCTCGCTCATTAATTGAGTTCGAAGCTAACTTCCTACATACAATATAGTAAGTATCCGGTGTTGATTAAAAAGCGGATCGCCATATTGCGTCACGATGATCTTGTCGTTTATCCGTCACGAACCTTTTCGTGCCTCAAATGGTGGTCTATAACTCTATATACTGATAGAAATTATCTATGACTTAAAAAACTATAATTTTGTTACTTGGCAGGTAAAAATCTTTTACACACCCATCAGTTGCTTCTTGCAAACTGATGTATGGCTTGTGTTTAAGGGAGGCTTAACATGCAATTTGGAAATCTCTCACTAAAAGCAAAAATCTCTTTAGGTACAGGCGTACCGCTCATTCTCTTAATATTACTTTCTTTCATCACACTACAAAGCTCTAATCGGCAAGATGCTTCTAGCAAAATGGTTGATCACACTCATAAAGTAATTGAGCAGGCGATGAGAATAGAAGGTGCCGCCGTTGATATGGAAACAGGTATGCGCGGTTTTTTGCTTTCCGGTAAAGACGAATTCTTGTCTCCCTACAATAGTGGTAAGCAAAGATTCCGTGAATTAGTAAGTAGCTTAAAACAAACTGTCGATGACAACCCAGCTCAGGTAGAACGTCTTTCTAAAATCCAATCAAACATTGACGAATGGATTGCCAACGTAACAGCGCCCGCAATTGAATTAAGGCGTGAGGTAGGCCGAGGACAAACCATGGATAACATTGCAACTCTGGTAGGTGAAGCAAGAGGAAAGGTCTATTTTGACCGGTTTAGAGGGCAAATCGCTGAATTTATTGAAATTGAAAGCAGTTTAATGGAAACAAGACAAGCGTCAGCATCAGGAGCTACCGCGTCAGCGCGTTATACCATTGTAGGGGGAACCCTATTAGCAATAATTCTCGGGTTTTCATTGGCATGGGCTGTCTTGAAAAGCATCTCGCAGCCCGTTGAAGCCGTTGCTCGAGGTCTAACAGCCTTGGCAAACGGCGATCTAACCACACAAATCAGTATTGACTCTAGAGATGAGCTAGGGCAAATGGCTAAAAATTATAACCAAGCAGTAAGTCGTACTCAACAAGCTATGAAACACGTTTATGAAACGACCATCGACGTGAGTAATAGATCAGAAAACATCGTTCAAGCCAACGAGAAAATGGCACAAGATCTGACTCAGCAAGCCAACCAAGTCGCTCATATTTCCAATTCAATTGACGAAATTGCTCTTAGCATACAAGAAGTCGCTCAACAATCCGCCAACGCGACATCCAGTGCACAAGACGCTGGGGTTAAAGCAAGCTCCGGTGGAAACATTGTTCGTAACACAATTAAAGGCATGAACGCTATCAGTGAAGCCGTATCTGCATCCTCCACTAGCGTTTCAGAACTTGGCCGTAGAGGAACCCAAATTGGCGATATAATCAATGTGATTAATGACATCGCCGAGCAGACCAACCTCTTAGCACTCAACGCTGCGATTGAAGCCGCTCGCGCAGGTGAAGCTGGACGAGGATTTGCAGTGGTTGCAGACGAAGTTCGAACATTAGCAGATCGCACCACAACGGCTACACAAGAAATAGCCAAATCAATCGAAGCCATTCAAAGTGAAACACAAATGGCTGTCGAACGAATGGAAAGCGGTACAGAGCATGTTAATGAAGGGATGACTCTCGTTACTCAAGCGGGTAAGAGCTTGGACGACATTGTCGCTGGCACTGACGTGGTTTCTGGCATGATAGATAGCATTGCTGCTGCATCCGAAGAGCAGTCTCAAGCCAGTGCAGAAGTCAGTAAAAATGTTATTTCTGTGTCTGAAGTATCTAAGAACGCCAATAGCCAAGCCAGCCAAACCGCTTCCTCTGCAAGGGAATTGGCTCAACACGCAGAGCAATTAAAAGGTTTGGTTTCACAGTTCACGCTCTAAAAAACGATGCCGCGTAGGAACGGTTGGCTAATCAGTGCTGATAAATAAAGCCACCATACATATATTTGGTGGCTTCCGCACCGAGAACGACCACTCGAGAGCCTTCTCTTAATCTGCCACTATGAATCAAACGAGAAAAGCTGCACCAAATCGCCGCTGAACCCAAATTCCCAACGAATTTCGCGTCATTAATGATTTTTTCGCGGGCAATGCCCGTCTTTTTTGAAAACTGTTTATCGATGTTGCCGCTGGCTTGATGAGGAATAATAAAATCAAATGAATCCAGATCATGCCCCTGTTCTGCTAACGCATTAATACTTGCCTCAAAGAGTGCTTCGCCATTGCGCTTAACACCTTGAGCATCATGTAAAAACTTAGCTTTATCTGATTGTGTATATACCGATTCAGACCCACCATCTAAAAACAAACCGGGGGATTTCCCCACCCCAATCTGCCCCATATACACGCTGCTGATTATTCCTCTTTGCGAGCCATCATCCGGGCCTAATATGACGCCACCAGCGCCATCTCCCATTTGAAGATAGTTCACGAGCTGTGCTTGGTTTAAAAAGTCCGGAGCATAATCAAAATAGACCGAGCCAGTTTCGCTACCAATTATCGCCACGGGTTGCTTTAAGCTTTCTAACCTAGGTAACGCAAACTGCAGGCCACTTACAAACCCTGTACAGGCTTGCCTCAGTTCGGCAAACAGACCGTCATAGTGCATTTGTTCTGCAACCCACGCGATACTTGGGGGCAATTGTGTGTCTGGCGTTGTTGTATGGCCAATTAAATAATCTAGTTCATTAACGTCCATTTCGGCATCTTTTAGACACTGCCTTAGTACCTCCGAAACCAATTCTGAGTTCTTTGGGCTCGGAGCACTGACCTTGGTCTCAATACTTCGCGTAAAGTGTCGTTGTTTCACCCCTAACCTTAAGCTAATTAATTTACCTAATCTGGCGTATTTTTTGCCAGAAAGCTCACCCAATGCCTTTAAAATCTGTTCTGTCGAAAGCGGTTGATGTGGAAACTGATGATTGCATGCCAACAATTTGGCTCTCATTGGCAAAAATGTCGTCCTTGTCATGATGTACTCCTAAAAATGGTGTCTCCTGAAAATGGCCTCGGCGGAAATGGGTTACTCCTGACACTGAGCTGTCGATTTTGTTGCGAAGATCCAATCTAGATCGACTCCAATTTGCTCAAATGCCTGTCGCTCACTGTTGAGTAATGCAAAGAGCTTCTCAGAAACAAATTGGCGCAGTTCATGCCATTTGGATTTATCAAACCCTAAGGTAATAGCATGTTGCTTAGAAAGGGTTACGTGTCGCGCTTCATCTTGCTTAATCATTCGGCACAGCAAAGTAAACGGATGGTCTACTCCTAGATGACTCTTTTCAATCGATACCATAATTCGACAAACCAACGCGTCCAAGCAGGCTATTTGAGCAAAATGTTCGGCTAACGTATCTTGGTGACCAAAGGCCATATAAAAACGCTGACTGCGTCTCTTCAATTTCGCAATATCTGATGGTGCCGCCAATTGCTGTTGCACAAAATCCAGCGCTTGTTCATGGTATTTCTCGTCTGCAACAATACCTTCAAACACCGCAACGGAAAGTTCAATCTCCTTCCTCACCCCTCTTTGATGTTCATTGTAAAACACCCACTGAGACGACTGTTCGCCACAAACTAGCAGTGGCAACAGGCGCGATAACGCGGCAGCATGACGTTCATCAAAAACGATATCTTGCTCTTTGAATTCGCTTAGCCACCGACTGACCGGGCTATTAGATGCAGATGCTGACGACAAAGGAACTGTCGGGAAACAAGGCTTCATCGCTTCTCCTTTTCACTATATCCATACAATAAAATGCGACGTTACTTAAAAGATACACACAAAAGTAGGCCGTTATCTATTATATGAACCGATCACCGTGCTTTTTCTTTCAATCTTCATGTTAAAAGCTAAAAAAACATGCCAGTAATATATTGTGAATTTCGCGTCGATAGCAGTGCATCTTTTCAGTTGTTAACAACTCACCTTTTAAAAACCAATACTTTCCTCTAAAAAGCGAGGTTTTCCAGCACGCAATAATACGATTATCCTCACACTTTCTAGCAAGCTTCAACTTTTTGGTTACACTTAATGTAATCGGTTGTACCAAGATTTATCACTACATAGCGTGGTTCAAACAGTAAAAAGAGAGAGCGTTTACCTGTTTGTCAGAATAGAGTTTCAATCTAACACGGTGCCACACCACGCAAACCTCGGTATGACTTAGCTATTCATGCAGGAATGACTTTTGTTCTTAAAAGTCGATTCAGAGGAAATTGAGATGAACGTCCAAGCATTACCCATGCACAGGTTTATCGACCACCTCGGAAACCTAACAAAAGACTTACCAGAGTGGGCAACGCCTTCAGTACTCACAGGTTTCTATCAAGACATGGTTCTTACCCGTCTGTACGACAACAAAGCCGTTGCACTTCAACGTACCGGTAAACTCGGAACTTACCCGTCCCATCTTGGCGCTGAAGCCATCGGTATTGCGATTGGCAGAGCTATGCGTAAAGACGACGTATTCGTCCCCTATTATCGCGACATGCCTGCAATGTGGGCTCGCGGTGTGGCAATGGAGAAGAACCTTCAATATTGGGGAGGTGATGAAAGAGGCAGCGACTTTGAATTACACCGGACAGGTGATCAAAATGAGCCGTCACAACAGATAAACAGTTCCAGTAAAGACCTGCCTTTTTGCGTTCCTATTGCTACCCAATGCACCCACGCGGTTGGCATTGCCTCTGCTCAGAAAATCAGAGGAGGTCATCACGCAACGCTTGTCACCTGCGGTGATGGGGCAACTTCTAAAGGCGATTTTCTAGAGTCCATCAATTGTGCGGGAGTTTGGAATGTCCCTGTTGTATTCGTCGTCAACAATAACCAGTGGGCTATCTCAGTGCCGCGATCTATCCAATGCGGTGCGGATTCTCTTGCAGACAAAGCAAAAGGGGCAGGTATTCCCGGGCATGTCGTCGACGGTAATGATGTTGTCGCTATGTATGATGCCGTGCTAACGGGATTAGAACGAGCCAGAAGAGGCAAAGGAGCAACATTAATCGAAGCAATTAGTTACCGATTAAGCGATCACACTACGGCCGATGATGCCAGCCGGTATAGAGGAGAAGATGAGCTTCAACAAGCATGGCAATACGATCCTGTTACACGCCTTAAGGCGTACCTTGTTGGCCAAGGTTTGTGGTCAACACGTCAGCAATTGGAATGGGAAGAATCGTGTAAACAGCGGATTGAACAAGCGGTACAGCACTATCTTAGTGTACCCAACCAAGCTCCTGAGTCCGCATTTGATTACCTATACGAATCCCCCACGACCGAACTCAACGCCCAGCGAGATGAGTTGATCAACAAAGCAATGCGAATGCAAGGAGGAGAACATGGCTGAAATAACACTATTAGAGGCAGTCAACCTCGCCTTGCATCATGAGATGGCACAAGACAACAATGTCGTCGTACTAGGAGAAGACGTTGGAGAGAACGGAGGCGTATTTCGAGCCACCGTCGGATTAAAAGAAAAGTTTGGTTTAAAGCGAGTCATCGACTCCCCGTTAGCAGAAGCACTCATCGGCGGCGTGACAGTGGGCATGGCAAGCCAAGGGCTGCGACCCGTCGCTGAATTCCAGTTCCAAGGGTTCATCTTCCCAGCAATGGAACACTTAATGTGCCATGCAGCGAGAATGCGTAATCGAACCAGAGGACGATTAACCTGCCCTGCAGTTTTTCGAGCGCCTTTTGGTGGTGGGATTCATGCTCCTGAACATCATTCAGAAAATCTTGAAGCGCTCTTTGCTCACATCCCTGGCTTTAAGGTGGTGATCCCATCCTCCCCTCAACGCGCCTACGGGTTGCTACTTGCCTCAATCAGAAGTAACGATCCGGTGATGTTCTTTGAACCTAAACGGATCTATCGCACGGTAAAATCCGATGTGATCGATAATGGGTTGTCTCTGCCTCTTGATACTTGCTTTACCCTACGTAAGGGCCGAGACATTACCTTAGTCACATGGGGAGCCTGTGTGGTTGAGTCACTGCAAGCCGCCGCAACGCTGTCTAACCAAGGCATTGAGGCTGAAGTGATTGATCTCGCGAGCATAAAACCCATCGACATGGCGACCATTTTTAGTTCACTCGAAAAAACAGGCCGTTTACTTGTGGTTCACGAGGCCAGCAAAACCTGTGGAGTGGGCGCAGAAATTTTAGCTCGAACAGCAGAACACGCCATGTGCCTGTTAAAAGCGCCCCCCAAGCGAGTGACCGGAATGGACACCGTCATGCCTTATTACCGTAATGAAGACTATTTTTTGATTAAAGAAGACGACATCGTGCTCGCGGCTCGTGAGTTATTAGGAGGTTGGCAATGAAATCATTTATGCTCCCAGATTTAGGCGAAGGACTGGCTGAGTCCGAAATCGTAGAATGGCATGTCAACGTTGGCGATGTGGTCAACGTCGACCAACTTGTGGTCACGGTTGAAACAGACAAAGCCATTGTCGAAGTGCCTGCCCCCTACAATGGAACGATAGTAAAACGCCATGGCAACGCAGGAGATGTGATTAATATTGGCAGTGTGTTGTTGGAGTTTGAAGAAACCGAATCAAGTACCTCCAGTAGCCGAAAAGGCACGTCAAATGCTCAAGCCAGCCAAGATGCGGCGACCGTCGTAGGAAATGTATCGCATCAAAGCCACCAAGTAGACGTTGATGATTTCTGGGTAGGAACAAATAACCTGCACCAAACAGACAGCCTCATTACCGCCATGCCCTCTGCACGGCTATTATCTCAGCGTCTTGGTGTCGATCTAAATGGCATCACCGGTAGCGGGCCTGATGGCGAGATTCTTGAATCTGATGTCTACGAGCAGTGTGACAAACAGCTACCAGGAACCGAAGTTCTTAAAGGCGCACGACGAACCATGGTCAATACCATGACCCACTCACATCACCATGTTGCCAATGTCACCATTACCGAAGAAGCCCTATTAACCAAATGGCCGCAAGATGAGGATATCTCCATACGGTTAATACAAGCTGTAATTTACGCATGCCAGCAAGAGCCTGCTCTAAATGCATGGTTCGACGCAGAGACGATGACACGCTGCGTCCATTCCACCGTTAACATCGGCATAGCCGTAGACAGTAAACATGGCTTATACGTGCCAGTCTTACGCCATGCTGACGAGTTTAACGCCAGTCAAATGCGCAGTTGGCTAGATGAAACCATTACTGGAATAAGAAACAGAAAGATAGGCCGTGAACAACTTCAGCACGGCACCATAACCTTAACCAACTTTGGCGCCATTGCGGGTATCTACGCAACGCCTGTGGTTTCGCCGCCTCAGGTAGCGATTGTCGGAGCAGGCAGAATCATTGATAAGGTCATCATTAAGAAGGATAAAGCGATGGCCGTTAAAGCGATGCCTTTATCCATGACTTTTGATCACAGAGCCTGTACAGGAGGCGAAGCCGCTAGGTTCATCAAGGCATTAGTTGAAAGCCTCAGTGCATGATCACCTTTGAATCACCCTCCAAACAATAGAGGGTGATTCAGAGCACTTATTCCAGAATATTAGAATACGTATGTCGCACTGACATAAGCACTTCGACCTTTTTCAGAGTACCCGTAATAATCTTCTTGCTCATCAAGTAGCGTGTTAAACACATTATTTAGGCTGGCTTTTATACTGACAGACTCAAACGCATAAGACGCACCTAACCCAACTAAACTATAACCCGCGACTGTTTTATTTTCTCGACTCGAATTTGTTATGACCTGCTGACCCACGTAATTAACTCTTATAAAGGTTTTCAGGGGTTCAGTAACTCGCCAATTGAGGTCGATATTAGCAAAATGTTCAGGAGTTTGAGTTAGCTTTTCACCAGAATCTTTGTCCATCGCATCGGTGTAGGTGTAATTGGCAGCGACGTCAATGCGATCACTGATGTTATACCAGGCTTCTAACTCAACGCCTTTAACTTCAGCTTTACCAATATTTTTATAGGTAAATATTGGCGCGCTCCCTTCAACACCGACCTGTTTTGTCAAATCCCTTTCAATTTTGTTTTTAAGGTTGTTATGGTAATAAACAATGCCAAGCCCTAGATCTGCTGACTCATAACCAAACCCGACTTCATAACTTTCAGACTCTTCCGGTTTTAAGTCATCGTTGCCGGTTAACCAACAACGATTTCCGCAACTGATAACACGTACCTGATCGCTACTTTCCATCATACCCGGAGCTCTAAAACCGCCCCCCGCTCCCGCTTTTGCCACAAACTGATCTGTAAAACTATAAACTGCGTATGCGCGAGGACTAAAGTGACTACCATACACCTCATGGTAATCCTGACGCCCACCTAATGTTAACGCCAAATCATTTAATTCGAATTCACCTTGTAGGAATACCGCGCCTTGATAATTAGTCACGTCTCCTGACTTCAGATCTCGATCATTCTTTAGCTTAGACGTTCTATACTCACCACCTGCGACCCACGCATGGGTATCATTTATCAACCCACTCAAATTGAAATCAAGCGCATTTTGTTGTAATTCGACCTGAGCGGATCCATTCGAGTACGCTGTACTCGAATCGTCTAGCTTCATCGTTTCACCATAAATACGCGCATTTGAATCAAAGGAATCCCAAACGCCTTGATGGGCTAAACCGTAATTCCATCTCGTCGAGTTCTGCGAATTGGTGTGCATACCACTACGTGGATGAACCCAATCGGCCTCTCGTTCATCTTTGGTGTAGATAACATCAGCAACCAGAGTTTGAGAGTCGCTCAATTGCCAGTTAACCTCACTCATTAAATTTGTGCTTTGACGCTGTTCAATTGCGTCAACGGTTGGATTTTTTTCTGTTCTCCAAGGATCTCGTTTTGATGACTCTACAATGAGGCTTCCAGACACGGAATCTGCCATTTGTCCGCTAACGTATGCATGCCCCTTCGTTCCATCACCGCCGTCTCCTTCCAGAACACTTTCATATTCTAGGCCAACCGAACCAGAAAACTCGTCGGTCGTTGGCTTCAAAATAACGTTGATCACCCCACCCATTGCCTCGGAGCCATAGAGTGATGAAACGGGCCCGCGAACCACTTCCACTCGCTCAATCGCTGAGATCGGCACAGTAGCAAGATCAAAGTCATTGCCTCGGATAAGTGCATCTTGAGAGTTGATACGACGTCCATTAATTAAAATTAACGTGTGTTTTGAATCTAAACCACGGATCCGAACTGAGCTTCGGCCATAAGCCGTCGAGCTAAGAGCATTGACACCAGCAGCTCCCCTTACGATTTCAGATAAATCCTTAACTGGCATTTTCTCAATATCTTCAGCGGTAATTACCGAGATCGATGCGGGAGCAGTTAACTCTGAATGTTTAGTAAGACTTGCGGTAACCACCATGGTTTCATTTTCGTCATAACCAACGTCACTCGCCAATACGGGGTGGCTAAACGCAGACAGCATAGCAATGCCTACCAACGAAAGTGGAAAGCGATCTTTTAACGTTACATCTTTCACTACATATCCTTATTTAAGTTCATAAAATGTACAACGAGTGCATTTTACAACAACTTAAATGATAATAACAATCATTATCATATGAGGGTTTACCAATCGATTCAGAATTTGGACATGCATTAAGTTTATCGAGAAATATCATGAAAACCATGACGTATACGTTGGTGACAATGACCTCACTCTCTAATGACAACAGCAGAACTTTTGTTCAATACCCTACTGACGACCTCCTTTTGTCGAGGGTTGAGAAAACCTAATCGTTGTCTCAAAATTTCATTCCAGTCACTAGATAATGTGTTCACTTCAAATTGTCGACTTTGTGGGCCTAAATACAGGTAAGCGTCCATCACTTGTGGAAGTTTCATGGACAAGGACGATCCCGCAGCAGATCGGTTTGGTAAAACATCACATAGGCATAGTTCGCGAATATTAACATCCGTCGTCTTTATGACTCCGCCAGACGTAGGCTTATCAAACATTTGATGATCTTTTTCATAGCCGTCACCCGACAGCATATGCGGCCAAACACTATGATATGTTTCCCCGAACGCGTGTTTTGCTTGCTCACCAAAACACTTGAAACGACCGAATTGTGGCGTCTTATTCAGTATGTGTTTCGCCCCAAAAAAAACAATGGCCGGCTCTTTTCCCCCTTTGGTTTCTTCGTTCACTTTATGGAATAGCGCCTGATCTCTAAGCCCATTTAATTGCTTCAGATGTTTATCTGTCTTTACTTTACTCCACTCAATTGGGGGTTCTGACAAAATAATTTGGACGGGATAAGAGCGACACTTATTGGCATCTCTAACCTGCTTAAAAAACATACCGTAGCAAGGATGTAACCATGCAGGAAAAGAGACCGAATCCAACCAAATACAGGAAAGATCGTCGAACGCAACGTTCCCGCCATTAATATACGAATCCAGTAACTCCTGATATGCCGAATTACCGAACTCTACAAACAACTTCTGAAACAATCCGTCTAATTGCGGAGACAACATAATTTTGGTTATCTCCTCAAACAAGCCCGCATACCAGTGCGCCTCTCCAACTCCCAGTATTGAACCGCGGCTAAGTACATTGCCAAAATATGAGACTGGGGATAAAACGCCGTCTTGGATTACTCCATTTTGTATTGTGCCAATAACACTACCCATAATTTTGGTCTTGCAGTTCTTCGACCATTTTTGTACCAATAAGTCGTAACATGTCTGGGCGCATCATATCTCGATGGATACAGTTAACATCCACGACCTTGATATCTCCATCCATATAACTGTTCCATCCAGCTTTCTCTAGAAAGCCTTCGTCATCAGATTTTTCTGCATTGAAAAACAACATATCGCCTTTATAGACGTAATCAAGTTTGTCTCGTACGCGGTGATTATTATTGATGACAACTTCTATCATAGAGGCAATCGTCTCAGCGCTAAGGTGAGCCATTGACGAACCTGCATCTTGTAAAATATCGATGACCTCTTGCTTCGTTAAACTGGTATGAATCGTTTCATCAAATTCAACACCTGCCATACGGATAAGTGCGCCCAATGCCTGCTCTTCCCCTGGGGGGTTCATTGTTTGCCATTGTTCCGAGGGGTATGAATCTAATAAGGTAAGTAAACCAACCTTTTGCCCTTGCTGTTGTAAAATAGCGGCCATTACATGCGCTATCATTCCTCCAATAGACCAGCCCAATAAATGATAAGGCCCGAATGGTTGTTCTTTTCGGATCGCGGCGACATAGTCTTCAGCCATCTCTACCATTGTTTTGGGTAATGGGTTATCTGGGTTCCCAAGATTTTTCGATTGAACTCCATATAGCGGAATATGAGAGGGAATGATTGGGGTCAAGGCTGCATAGCACCAACTCAACCCACCAGCTGGGTGGACACAAAATATGGCAGGTTGCCCTTCTCTTGTTCGCAGGGGCAACAGCACATCTAACGCCTCGTCACTTGTACTGCCATCAAGCTTTGCTGCAATACTCGCCACCGTTGGCGCTTCAAACACAGCGGCCAAGGAGAGATCAACGCCCATAATTTCCCGAATGTAAGCAATCAGTTGAGCGGCCAATAGTGAATGCCCTCCCAACTCGAAGAAATTATCGTCAACGCCGACCTCCGGTAAATCCAATAACTTACAAAATAGCTTACAGAGCCTTTCTTCAACTAACGTGCTTGGTCCTTTCGTCCCTATTTGTTCAGCGAGATCAGGCTTTGGCAATGCACTTCGATCAAACTTGCCGTTATCTGTCAGTGGGAATGCATCTAGCACAACAAGATAGTTCGGTAACATATACTCGGGGAGCGTCTTCGCTAAGTGGCTCTGCATATGAGCCAATTCAAAGCTTTCTTGTCCAACGCATACAACGTATGCCACTAGCCGTTTATCCCCATCCATAAACTCAGGAGCCAGAACGGCAACTTGCCCAACACTTGGGTGTTGTATTAGTGCCCGTTCTATTTCTTCCAATTCAATCCTGAAACCGCGTATTTTTACTTGAAAATCACTGCGGCCGCTGTATTCGATTGCTCCGTCCTTACGCCAAAATGCCAGATCCCCAGATCGGTACATTTTACTATCTCTCGCCTCAAAAGGATTTTGGATAAAGCGCTCGTCGGTCAGCGTTTTCTGCCCAAAATAACCTGTAGCCAATTGAGATCCCGCAATATAAAGGTGACCAACAACCCCTGGCGGAACGGGTTGCAACTCATCATCCAAAATGTACATCTTGGTATTCCACACAGGAAACCCGATAGGAACACTATGCTCGCAATTGGTTTTGGTACACGGCCAGTAAGTCACGTCAATCGCAGCTTCCGTTGGCCCATAAAGGTTATGTAGACATCCTGAAAAACTCTGTAGATAACGATGAACTAATTCCGAAGATAGCGCCTCTCCACTACAAAATACCTGTTTGATACTTCTGCATTTTTCTGGATTCACTTGATGCACAAACACTTGAAGCATCGAAGGGACAAAATGCAAGGTGGTGATCTCTTGACTATGGATAAGGTCTTGCAAATACAGAGGGTCTTTATGTCCTTCAGGCATAGCCACAACAAGGCAAGCTCCTTGGATCATAGGCCAGAAAAACTCCCAAACTGATACATCAAAACCGGCGGGTGTTTTTTGTAAAACTCTGTCGTTTTCATCAATCGGATAAGAATCTTGCATCCAAAGTAAGCGATTAACGATGGCGCCATGGCTAATAACAACACCTTTAGGTTTACCTGTCGAACCTGATGTGTAAATGATATAGGCAGGATCATCGGGATCGAGTTCAACGGCCGCTATCTCATCTTCGTTGAGATCGATACGGGTATCATAGAGCGCTTCCAACGCCCCATTATCGACAAGTTGAACATGAGGAAACGTCGACAATTTATCTTGTTGGGCTGAATGAGTGAATACCCAATCGGGCTGAGACGACTCCAATAAGTAACGAATTCGTTCATCAGGGTAATCTGGGTCTATCGGCACGTAAACCGCACCGACTGCCAAGACAGCCTGCTGTACGACAATGAGCTCAATACTACGAGGAACACAAACCGCCACACGTTTCCCTTTGACTACCCCTTGTATACGCAACCAATTAGCTAATCCTTCAACTTTTTGTGCTACTTGTTCATACGTCAATACGGTTTCGTCAAAAATAATCGCAGGTGCCGTCGGCGTACGAACTCGCTGCAGAGCAAGTAGCTCTGTTAATGTCGTCTTAGGAATGGCTTGATGGGTATCATTCCAGTCATTTATTATTCGGTTTTTTTCACCAGGCAACAAAATTTCGAGTTGGCTAATTAGCGAATCGGAATTTTGATAGGAATCGAAAAAGCCCCCCATAAAATGAAACAACCTTTGTTGGTGATTGTTCAGGTCGTCAATCGAATACAGCGCCGGGTTTGCATCCATATCGATGTGTAACTGCTCATCTAATTCATAGCAATAGAATGAAATGTCATCCACCGGACCTGCCGACAAATTGAACGCGTTCGAACTTAGATCACCGAACTTATGTTGGTAATCAAACGGCATGATATTAACAAGGGGACCGAACAAATTGCGATTATCTTTGACTAAATTTAATTCTCGATGTAACTCTTCATAACGAAAACCTTGATGGCGTCTCACACGAGAAAATTCATGATTAACCTGTTTGACTAGCTCAACAACACTGGTCCCTTGTTCAAAACTCACCCGAACAGGCAAAATATTCACACGCATCGAGGGGGTTTGAATAGCAACAGAACCTAATCGCCCCATTAACGGCATGCCAAGCACCACTTCCTTTGAGCCCGTCATTCGGTGTACATAAGACGCAATTGACGCCATAAGTACGCTATACCAATGCGTCCGGCATTGTTTTGCTAGGTGCTCCATATGGGTAAAATGCGACCGTTCCATAACCCCTTTCAAACGTAAAAATCGGTCTGACGTCACCGTCGGTTTACCCGCTAAATTTACAGTATCGCTATGATCTTTATAGCGTTCTAAATAGAAGTTGCGGTCTTTTACATACCGATCCGATAACTTATATGCATTGTCTTCGTCGAGGATCGTCTGCTGGCTTGCAAAATGAATGCTGTCTACTGGAGTACCCGTCGTAAGGTTGGTATAAATATGGGCGACTCTGGATGCGATTAATGACATGCTATAACCATCAATAGCAATATGATGAAGCGATAAAAACCAAATACACCGCTTCGGCGACAATGTAATAAATGCCATGGAAAATAATCTATCTTTCGCTAGATCAACCGCAACACTTAGTTCCATTTTCATCCAGTCAATTGCACACTCAAGAGGCTGATTTTGTTTCGAAAAATCCAAACGATCGACTTCCCAATCTCTTCGGGTGATGAGCATTCTTGGACCTTCAATGGTGGTCATGAATCTTGCATGCAAAGAATCCACTTCATTAACCGCAATGGTCACAGCTTCAACAAAACAAGATTCGTCAACCATTCCATCAATAACGATATATTCTCCAGTTTTATAAATGGGATTATCCGGATCTCGTTGCTGTGCATACCAAATACCTGCTTGCGCATCGGTCAGCGGTAAAAGGTCTTGCGATGAATTGGGTGTTTTCTTCAATTGGTCCGTATCGTTCATATTCATTCCTTTGATCGTCTCTCACTAATTCAACATTCGATTACTCAGTTTTGTGCTGAATTAGCTCCCACCATTCGTTGACCTTCGGGCTCGTCGCGAGATCCATAAAGGTGACTGAAAGGCCACTTTGCTGCCATGAACTCACTAAGGACATCATCCTTATGGAATCCAACCCAAAATCTAACAAACTGTCGTCCATGGTTAGTTCATCAACCGAAATCGACAGCAAGTTCGCTATTTGAGCCTTAAGGTCAGCTTCACTTTTAGGGATGGAATAAACTGAAGGAGCGGATGGATATTCGCTGCCTTTCTCGTTTGAGTTTTGATTGGGTAGTTGCGCAATAAGCTGTTCTTTATCCAGCACATAACCACACCGCCCTGCAACATAATCTAGGGCCATTTGATGATCGGTTTGAGAAAAATCTGCCGTGGCATCTGAAATCATAAATGCCTGTATATCCATCATAAATGCTTCACAAGTGGTTTGTAGGCAGCCGATATGAGCATAAATTCCAACGATAATGAGTTGGTCTCGGCCACTTTCTTTCATCATGTTTTCAAGCGGTGTACGCTGAAAAGCACTATATCGCCATTTGGTATAGACAATGTCTTCATCTTCAGGGGTTAAGCTAGGATGAATCTTGGTGATACTTTCATCATCAATAAGACCAGGGCCCCAAAAATCGGTCAATAACGCGCGATCTTTAGCTGACTGGCCGCCCGGTTGAGCGGTATAAACGACTGGGATATTTGCCGCCTTACATGCGCGTTTCACCTCTTGTATATTACTGAGTAATGATTTCACTAGCTCACTGTCTTGCGCATAAAAGTTAAGAAAATACTGCTGCATGTCATGAACCAACAATACCGCACGATCAGGGTCTATATTCCAATCGACTCGATTTTGAGCTTCTAATGAATTTAATGGATAAGCAGCAATAGACGGGATAGCCATAAAAACCTCTTTTATGTATAGTAAACGATTGATTTTAATAATGAGTTAACTAATAGGGGATGCGATTTTCGTGCGAATTGAAATCGCCAATTAATTTGTTTTTATCCACCTTTCCAACGGCTGTTTTAGGCAAAACATCCACGAAAATGATCCTATCTGGCACCTTGTAATCGGCCAAACCTTTCGATCTCAGGAAGCGTTTAATTTCGATCGGTTTCAATTGTTTTTCGATACATACAATGACCGCACAGCTCTGCTCTCCCAAATAAGCATCCGGAACGCCGACGACCGCAGCATCATGGATATCGCTGTGAGCGAGTAAATGGTTTTCAACCTCTGGAGCGGCGATTTTTTCCCCTCCTCTGTTGATTTGATCTTTAACACGGCCGACAACTTGCAAGTTGCCTTCTTTTGTTACTGAAACGATGTCTCCTGTGTGATAGAAACCCTCAGAATCAAAAGAACTCCGATTATGTTCAGGTGCATTAAAATAGCCCCTGATCGTATAAGCTCCCCTCACTCGTAAAAGGCCGGGTGTTCCCGTTGGCACCAAGTTGCCCGACTTATCCTCGACTCGGATTTCGTCGTCATCACACATTGGTCTGCCTTGTGTCGTTACGATCACGTCCTCGGGGTCATCCAAACGCGTATAGTTGACAAGCCCTTCAGCCATACCAAATACTTGTTGCAGTTGGCACCCCATAATTGGGCGTACTTGCCTTGCCGTCTCTTCGTCAAATCTCGCACCGCCAACTTGCAATACACCAAGAGAGCTAATGTCATAAATACGCTCCTTAGCATAGGCTAACCAAAGCCGCGCCAAAGGTGGAACCGCAGCAGTCACGGTAACTTTATGTTTTTCAATTAAAGAAAAGACAGTTTGAGGGCTAGAGTCTTGGCCAAGTATCACGGTGCCTCCGGCCATAAAGCATCCTAATGCTCCAGGTGAACTCAACGAAAAGTTATGGGCGGCAGGAAGTACACATAAGTAACGAGTCCTTGAGGAAAAATCACAAACCTGATTGCTTTTTTCAACACTATACAAATAGTCATAATGGGTACGAGGAATAAGTTTGGGGGTTCCCGTCGTGCCTCCGGACAATTGAAATAGAGCAAATTCTTCATTTGAATTAGAGTTAACGTCAGCGTTTGCTGAATATAATTCACCTACCTTTACGCCGTATTTTGGCTTGCCAGAACCACACCACACGATCTGGGGTTTGACCGTGCTATTTTCTACAATTTTTTCAGACAATGATTCAATATCAACATTTAACTGAGAACCTGTTATTAATGCCTTCGCTTGAATAAAATCACAAAAATACGATAATTCGGCATATCGATGCGCAGGTAAGGCTAATAATGGTTGTACGCCAATTCGTAATAATGCAAATAGACAAAAATAGAACTCAGCGGTATTGGGTAAATGAAGGACAACTTTATCACCGCTTCGTAATTTCAATTTTGAATAGAAACCGGTCGATAATGAAATTACTTTTTCATTTACCTCCTGGTAGGTAAACTCTCGTTCCCCGCAGATCAGCGCTTTTTGATCCGGATAATTTCTTGATGATATTTCTAACATTTTCGGTATGGTTAAGTCGGTCCAATATCCAGCGGCTCGGTAACGCGTTTTGTATTCTTCCGGCCACGGGGTAAAACCAGAGTTTGATTTACTAGTCATCATACTTATGTCGTTTCCATTTCTTCTTTTAAATCAATACCAAGCGCATTCAACACCGTTCTCATTTTATTTCCGGTTTCGTTTAATTCACTTAAGGGCTCCGAGCCACTTACAATGCCCGCGCCCGCATAGACTTTTAACCGCTTCTTTTCAACTTGTGCGCACCGGATGACCACCACCCATTCACCATTGCCTCTAGAGTCCACCCAACCCACAAGCCCCGTGAAATAGCCCCTATCAAAGGGTTCTGTATTATTGATAAATTGATGCGCGTTATCCGTTGGGTAACCACAGACAGCAGGTGTTGGGTGTAAATGACTCGCTAGCTTTAACGCACTGGTACTAACGTCCAAAATAGTGCCTTCTATTTTGGTGGACAAATGAAGCATCGACTTGGTCGCCATGACCGACGGAATCAAAGGCACGTATAGGTTCGAACACCATGGCTGCAACGCTCTTTCGACTGCATCGACGACCACCGCGTGTTCATGAAGATCTTTTTCACTGTCGATCATCGACTCTGAGTTTTGCAGGTTAATCTCTTCGTCAGTACTACGTCGACGAGATCCTGCCAAGGGATTTGAGCAAACGTATTGGCCTTTTCTTGAAACCAGCAGCTCTGGGCTCGATCCCATCAAGTATGAATCTTCCCCTCCGGAACCTAATTTGGTTGAAAACGTATAACCCCCAGGGTTTTGTTTTAATAATCGTTTCAACAATGATATTCGGTCGATTTCAGTTTCTGTATCCACCTCTACGGTTCGTGACAGAACGACTTTATCTAAGGAAGAATCACAATTTCCGCAGCATGATTCGGCTTCCAACACGCTTTTCATGTAAACCTGAGCGGTAGGGTTTGACCAAACTGTTGAAGGTCTACAGACCCCTAAACATTCCGATTCTTCAATGGAATTGGGTCGTATTGGAGAGGTTGTCACTATCCTCTTAGGGACAATAAAATGGACTGGATTACCTTCAGAAAACGGAATGACACCAACCGCGATCGGGTTGTCATTATCGTCACTTTTTACTTTTAAGAATAAATTATTTATTTGGTCATCGAGTTCTGAAAATTTCAGCGTCTCAGTCAATTCAGCGGCGACGCCTTCGGTCAACATTGTCACTGTAGGGGAGCTAAAAAAGAAGAGTGCCCCATCTAAGTCATCGTCAAATAATTTGGTTAGTAGCAACTTATTGCCTACTGAATCTCGAAACATAACCAATCCTTATTATGTAATTAAATAATAAACCGTAATGATAATCATTATCAACTGACAGGTAGCAGTGAGCATATCAGATTATTTTTATATGGGAAGGACTATTATTGTGATTTATCTAAATCTTCAGGATTCGGTTTTAGCGAGAAGGGATTAAAGTGAGACTATTTATATAGTTAGGAAGGTAAAAGTGGCACGCATAGAGGGCAAAAACATCGCCCTCTTTGTCATTTTTTTGATTATAGATGATTTAACTCATAAGCTTTGGCGCTCTGTTTACGAATATCATCAAATTTGTCTTTAACTCGCCCGCCAATCAAATCGACTCTGCGTTGCATTTCACCGACCCAAACTTCATCGTTCATGACCGAGCGGGGAAACAACGTAATCCTTTCTGTTTTCCCTACGTACAAAAAAGCATCAAATAGCAAACCAACTTCTGCATTCATGTCCCCCATTTCAGCCAGCTTATATCTAGATTTTGGCAAGATATCGATCATTCTAAGTTCCTTGAACGGTGTTTTTTTTGTGAAAACCAGAGAGTTCTCATCGAGTGGATCTAGCGCGTTGACAACAACCGGGTCAGTCAGCGGCCAAATAGTAAAAATTTTGTTTGGATAGTGTTTTTTAAGCCTTGTTGCCAATGGCCAATTTTTTTCTATCGTGGCCGATGTATATTCGGAGGTTGCGTTTATCAAGTGAAACGCTCCGAAAATGAGCAGCGCTTTTTGTTCCTTGTCTAACAATTCCGAACTGACTTTATAAAAGTGGGCTGTTTTTGTTTTCGCTGCCGTCTCCCATTCACTCACTTCCGTCAATTTTTCCCAATCAAAAGGGGCTTCGGCTAAGTGGACTTTAATCCTATTATGTCTTGCCGATGCCATGTTGTGTGTCCGAACTACGGTAAAAAATTCGCGGTAGATTTCTGGCATCCAAGCCATGAAATACAATGAACCTCTCATAACCTCCTGAAGAGAATTTTGGGAGACGTCTTCCCCATTAATATAATCATCGAGTGTATGTTGATATTTTGCATTACCAAACTCGACAACAATATTCTTAACCGTTAAAGGTAACGAGCCAGATTTGATTAATTCTATTGCATAACGAAGCGTGCCTTCGTTCCAATGATAATCTCCAATGGCAACCACATCGTACTGCTCAAAAGCCTTAGTAATAGCCGCTGTCGCCAATGGAGCCTCGTTCGCTAATTCTTGAATATCCTTTTTACTCAAATCCAGCTTTGCTGAATGAGGTAGATATTCACATCCAAAAAGGGTCGCACTCAAAAGTAATAACGTGTATTTGATAGTTTGCTTGTTGCTAAATAAAGCCAAAATCCATTTCCTCGCCGAACAATTACCTAAATGATAACAAAAATCATTATCATAATGTATAGTTCAGCCTATCACACAATAATGGATGACTTAATGATGGACGCTGAAAAACCAAGGACATTAACTTTAATTACCGGTGCGGCAAGTGGCATTGGCAAAGCCTGTGCAAAAGCAGTTCTAACACAAGATGAAGAAGTCATTCTTTTGGATAAGGACAATGAACAACTCTTGGCCTTTTATGAGAGCTTAACCGCCAAACAACAAGACAAGGCACACCTCTATTCAGTCGATCTTAATGACCTAACTTCAGTGTCCAATTTTTGTCAATCGATCTCCGAAAAAGGTCTCACACCAAACAATATCATCAGCGCCGCCGGTATTTTGCACCTTTCCCCGATCCTTGAGCTCTCCGCAGAACAACTCACTGATACGCTCAATACTAATTTCATTGGGACGTTTGTCCTGCTGCAGCATTTAGCGAAAACATGGGTAACGAACCATTACCCTGGATCATTGGTCGTTGTTGGGTCTAACGCCGCAGATACTCCACGAGTAAATATGTCCGCATATTGTGCCTCCAAAGCCAGTCTTCATATTGCAATCAAATGCATGGGTTTAGAGTTAGCGCAATATGGAATACGCTGTAATATTGTTAGCCCTGGCTCAACCCGAACGAGTATGCAAGAGCAATTGTGGCAAAATGCAGATGGAGAACAACTCACTATCCAAGGTAACTTAGAACAGCACAAGCTTGGTATTCCATTAGGAAAAATTGCGGAGCCCGATGACATTGTTAACGCCGTCCTATTCTTACTCAGCGAAAAGGCTGGGCACATTACCATGCAGGATCTTCGCGTTGATGGAGGCGCTACTTTATAATTTGTTACTTAAAATCGGGTAAGTCATGACACATATTTGACATAATACCTATTGATTGTATTATTATTAATCGAACTGTTCGTCCCTGACCAATTTTCAAACAAAAATGATCTTGGTTGAGTTTTTACAAAGCAAATAATGAGACCAATGTAATGAGATTAGCTTTAACACTGCTTGCATTTATTCCAACGTTAAGTTGGGCAAATAGCGAAATTAACGCCTATGCATATGAAGGTCTCTCAGAAATTTGTATGAGCTCTAGAATGATCACTAAACCCGTTGAATTCCAAGAAATGAAAGCGATCTATCTAGACAAAAAGCAAACTCGCCAAGCTTCGTTTCCTTCGAATCCGAGTTTCGCATTCTTTGCATCAAAACAACTCTGGAACATCCGCCTTGGTGATCATCCCACTTTTGAGCAATGCGCTGCAATTCTTAGGTAACGGAATATCGTTAACGAGCAATAAAGCCGCCCAATTGAATGACGGCCTTGATTGTTAAACGCGCTTTAGCACTTATCAATCAACTCGGGCATGATTTCAAATAGATCGCCGACTAAACCATAATCTGCGATATCGAAAATTGGGGCTTCCGGATCAGAGTTAATCGCCACAATGACTTTGGAATCTTTCATCCCTGCTAAATGCTGGATAGCACCTGATATGCCAACAGCAATGTAGAGTTCCGGTGCAACTATCTTACCGGTTTGTCCAACTTGTAGATCGTTAGAAACATATCCGGCATCCACCGCCGCCCGTGACGCGCCAATTGCGCCACCTAGCCTGTCAGCGAGCTGTTCAACCAAGTTAAAGTTATCTTTACTGCCTAATCCCCTTCCACCGGATACGACGACCCTTGCGGCAGGCAACTCAGGGCGCTCGGTGACGGTTTTTTGTAAAGAAACTAACTCCGAAAGCTCTGAAGTGAGAAAGTCTTGATATTGGATGACTTCTGCGTGATGTTCAGTATTTTGACTGTCACTATTATCGCATAGGTCAATGGCATCATAAGCTGAACCGCGAATCGTCATGACTTTAATTGGGTCTAGCACTTTCACTCGCGCTAAAGCATTACCCGCATAGATTGGCCGTACCGCTACATCCTCAGATTCAATACTGATCACATCAGATACAAGCCCGACATCAAGTAACGCCGCCACTCTAGGCAATAGATTTTTACCAAAACTCGAAGCTGGCGCCAAAATATGGGAATACGATTTATGCGCCTCGTCGTGGCATAAATTAACCACAGTTTGAGCGTAATTTTCAGCGAGCGGGCTCTTATACGATTTGGAATCAACACAGACAACATCGCTTACAGCATCAATGGTAAGCAATTGCTTGGCCACCAAGTCACACCCGTCCCCCATCACAACGACCGTAATGGGCACTAATGTTTCGCTGTTATCTCGTATTGTTGTTGCTGCGCGAATGGTACGTAATGTATCCATCGATAGGGCTTTGTTATCATGTTCCGCAATAACTAACGTAGTTAAATTCATACCCATGTACCTTCCCCTTAACAAGAACCGTAATCGGTCGAAAAATAATGCCAAAAACAGCGGACTACACTACTTTCTCTTGATTCTTTAACTTATCGACTAACTCCGAAACATCAGCAACCATGACCCCTTTACTGCGAGTTGCAGGAGGCAGAACATCGAGAATTTGTTGATGCTGTGTGATGCAAACATCAAGCTCTTCAGCAGATGTGCATTCCATAGGTTTACGTTTCGCTTTCATGATGTTCGGAAGCGACGCATAACGAGGGTCATTCAATCGCAAATCCGTACTAATAATGGCGGGTAACGATAACCTCAAGGTCTCGAGACCACCGTCTATTTCTCGGGTTACTACGGCATGGTTAGGCTCAATAGACAACTCCGAAGCAAACGTGCCTTGCGGACGCCCGCTTAGCGCTCCAAGCATTTGAGCAACTTGATTGTTATCGGTATCAATCGACTGCTTACCCAGTAACACAATGTCGGCCGCTTCTTTTTCCATGATGGCTTTCAGTATCTTCGCAACCGCTAGGGGTTCAACTGTAAACGGCGCTTCTACGTGAATGGCTCTATCCGCTCCTAAAGCGAGTGCCGTTCGTAATTGCTCTTGACTGGATGCATCTCCAATGGAAACCACCACGACTTCCTTCGCGATATCGGCTTCTTTAAGCCTGACTGCTTCTTCCACTGCTATCTCGCAAAATGGATTAATCGTCATTTTTACATTGTTGGTTTCAACTCCAGTACCGTCACTTCTCACCCGAATTTTGACGTAAGGATCGATGACTCGTTTTATCGCTACTAATACCTTCACAATGCCTTCCTTTTCGATGAATGCCGTGTGTCCAAGCCTTTGATCTCAGCTTAGTCCAGTTTACGTTTACGTCAACTGGACTATATTTAAGGTTATGTGAGAGAAAATCAGGGGCCACCATGGACAGAGAAAGCATGGAGTATGATGTTGTAATCGTTGGCGGAGGGCCTGCAGGTTTGGCTTGCGCTTGCAAAATCGCGCAACTAAAAAATCAATATGGCCTCGAAGAGGTGACTATTTGTCTGGTTGAGAAAGGGGCTGAAGTCGGTTCTCATATCCTGTCTGGCGCTCTGTTTGAAACCACAGCATTAGACGAATTATTTCCTGATTGGGAGGCCTTAGGTGCCCCGATCCAAACGAAGGTAAACCATGATCAATTTGTCCATCTCACAACCAAACTGAATCATGTAACAATCCCCAATTACTTCACTCCCCACCCTATGCATAATTCTGAAAATACCTACATTATTAGCCTAGCGAATTTAACTCGCTGGTTAGGAAAACAAGCTGAGCAACTCGGTATTGATGTGTTCTCAGGTTTTGCAGCATCTCGCATACTTTTCAAGCCTTCTGAATCTTCTGACTGCCCAAACAATAAAAATAGTGACATTGTCACAGGAGTCATCACCTCCGATCTCGGCTTAGACAAAAATGGACAACCCAAAGCAAACTTTGAGGCCGGTATCGAACTGCGTAGTAAGTACACTATTTTTGCTGAAGGCTCTCGAGGCCACTTGGGCAAACAGCTCATCGATAAATACCAGCTAGACAAGGGAAAAGCACCCCAACATTATGCTCTGGGTATCAAAGAAATCTGGGAGACGGCTGAAGCCACTAAACCAGGAAAGGTTATTCACGCAACCGGATGGCCGTTATCTGAATCTTCCAGCTCTGGTGGTGGCTTTATGTACCACCTTGAAAACAACCAAATCGCCGTTGGCCTGATCGTTGACCTAAACTACAGCAATCCCTATTTGAACCCATTTGAGGAGTTCCAAAGGTTCAAGCACCATCCGGTCATCGCGCAACACTTGTCAGGAGCGGAACGCATTAGCTTTGGTGCTAGAGCAATAAGTAAAGGAGGCTTCACTTCTCTGCCTAAGCAACAGTTTCAAGGCGGCTTATTAATAGGCTGCGATGCAGGAACCTTAAACCCTTTGAAGATTAAAGGCTGTCACAGCGCAATGAAATCTGGGATGATCGCAGCACACGCTGTTATTGAACAATTAGAGCAAGGACACAGCCACACCGAGCCAGACTACAACACCCACTTTGAAGCATCTTGGCTCTACAAAGAGCTAACCGACTCACGGAATTTTTGTGGTGCTATCCATAAATACGGATCTATCTTAGGGGGGATACTGACGAGCTTTGAACACAACATTTGGCCTAAACTCTCCCCCTCACCTGTGCCTTGGCATATTCAAGACAATAAAGCCGACCACAGCAACCTAAAAACCACCAATTACAGTAAGAGAATTCATTATCCATCGCCCGATGGCGAGTTAAGTTTTGACAAACTTTCTTCGGTTTATCTGTCTGGCACTCACCATGAAGAAAACCAGCCCTGCCATTTATTAGTCAACGGCCAAGACGTCTCGTTGGATGAACAACTCGCATTGTATGATGAACCCAGTCAGCGTTACTGCCCTGCAGGGGTCTATGAAGTGATTGAGACGGGCGGTAAATCTAAGCTACAAATCAATGCCGCCAATTGCCTCCATTGCAAAACGTGTGATATTAAAGCCCCTTCACAAAATATTACTTGGCAGCCTCCCGAAGGCGGAGGTGGACCAAATTATTCTAATATGTAGCCAAAAACGCTCTAGGCACTATTTGATTGCTCGTTGACCTTTTCCCAAGGCCTCTTTATGTAGTCGCTGTCATATCCTGCGCTCTTATCAATTTCCTTGGCCTGATACATACGGCCATCTGCAATTCGCGTTAACTCATCTTTTTCAATGCTGTCTACGCCAAAATAACTCACTCCGATACTGCAACCGACAATCAATTGTTCACCTTGGTGTGGGACAGGTTTTTCAATTTCATCTATGATTTGATTTACTTTCTGTGGAATGATCTCGTAGTTATCCAGTAAATCAAAGCACACAATAAACTCATCTCCACCGTAACGGCCAACAAAATCAGAACGCCTTACAATGGCCTGCAGTCGTTCGCCAATCACCATTAAAATTGTATCTCCGGCGTCATGCCCGTAATTGTCGTTGACTTGTTTAAACTTATCTAAATCAATGAATAGTATCGCCATCTTTAGATGAGTTCGATTCGCTTTAATAATCGCATTACTTAATGCCGAATCAAATGCGCGTCGATTAAGAACATTAGTCAATGGGTCATATTCGGAGAAAAATAGCAGCTGAGCTTGCTGATCTTTTAACGCCTGAGTTTGCTTTTTCACTTCTAGTTCAAGCTCTCGTCGTGTAACGACTGACTCTCTTAACGAAGAGGTCATTTTATTAAAGAACATGGCAAGGTTAGTAAATTCCACGTCTAATTTCGCGTGGTCGACTTTGCAGTCTAATTTGCCGTTTGAAAGCTGATAAATTGCTCTGGTCAACGCAGATATGCCTAACCTAAACCGATACATAATTAACCATGCAATCGCACTAACAAACAATGACGATATCACCAGCCCTATGGCGCCATAAAGCATAGACTGCGTAATATTTTGGGAACTTTGATAAACAATTTCTTGATGCATGTAAGCTAGCTCTTCTGTCATGCTTTGCACTAACATGTTGTATCGCGAGTGAATGAGTACAACACCGCTGGAATTTACTCCGCCTCGTCTGAGTTGATCTTGTTTCAATAATTTTTTTTCTTGAGCAAGCAACGAACTTAGACTGCCGTTCATCCTTTTGATGTTCTCGAGCTTAATGCCTCTAAATTGATATTCAGATATTTTACTGGTTAACTGTAATTGAGCGTCTGTCACGTGTTCGAAATTACGAAAGTCCCCATCATTTTGTAACAAAAGCCATAACTGACTTCGCAACAGGTCGACACTCAATTGCAAATGAATTAGTTGTTCTAATTCTCGATCCGTTTTATTTTGCTCGTTAAACGTATTGTACGAGGCCACCATAATTAAAAACGTAAGTAAAAAACTGGTGAAAAACAGTAAGACCAATTTTTTAAATAGAGAGTTGATCATCGCCCTCCCCCACTTTTTTGATATTTCTCAAAAGGAGTAGAATAAAAAACGTACCTGAAGTTTGGCTCCTGCCCCATGACCAACCCTTCTTTTAGTGCCCAGCTAGATTGCAATTGCAAACTATAAAGCAAGGAATTACCTAGAGATAACCTAAAAACGTAGTAATTCCATGACCATAGCAACTGCCCTGATTTTACATCTAATGAACGGGAAACTATTTTTATCGCTTGGTCAGGATTATGATTGATCGACTCTATAGCCTTACCTAACACTTCAATGATTTTCAGAGCTTCTTCATCAGAGCTATCAAAATATTGCTTCAATGAAATCAAATTAAAGGAAAGTTCATAGACGCCTTTAATTCCAAGATTATTAATTTGTGAGTTAAATTCAATATTGGTTTGATATCCAAATGGCTCCCATACAGAAATAGCATCAACTTGAGAGGTTTGCAGCGCGTTCACCATCTCCGTTGCGTTAAGGTACACCTTTTCGAAATCTAGTTGCTTCTGATTGTTAGCACTTAATACTGAATCTAGGTAAAACTCACTGGAACTTGCCTTTACTACACCAACTCTTTTACCCTTTAAGTCGGATACTTGGTTGATATTTAAAACACTTGGCGTCAACAGCTTTACGTCACCGTCTGAGCTAACAAAGCTGGCTAATAGCGCTATATTATTGCCGTTAAAACTCTCGAACATGACCACTGATTCTGAAGAGGTTGCGTATTTAACCTCACCAGCCGTCAACATGGCTGTGCATTTCACCCCCCCAAAACAAGGAACGAGTTCAATATTAAGCTGACCTTCCTGCAACAACCCTAACTCTTTCGCAATAATAAATGGAGCTGACAAAGGGGTTTGTGACACACCGATTTTGATCGTCGTGTCATCAGAGCTTGCTTGCTCTTTATTATCGAACACCCACACAAAAACAGGAATCATAAATAGAACGACGACAATCCCTAAAGTGGAAACTACTTTTCTTTTACTCGCCATGACCATGCCAACTTTATTGATCTTATACATCTATATTAGTATTCGAATCGCAATCCCGCTCAGTTTTTATGGGCACTGGATGATGGAGGTCAAAACGACAAAAAGCCACTAACGGGTACTCTAGTGAATAAGTACGATTAGTGACCTATTTTAGGTTGTCTTGTTTTTACTCTTTACAACGAAACGCAATAGATGAAGTGAGTCAATCAGTCATTGGTCGTGTTTTTCTCAACCACTTGCGCCATGGCAGAGACAATAAGATAAAAATGCTAAGTGCATATAAAGTAGACCAACCTAGGCAAATAAACACAAAGGTACAGAGCAAGAGAGAGCCCATTGCCAAATAACGGCTAACTCCCGTAAGCAGCTTTGTTGCGGCAAGCATCGCCAGCAGGTAAATCAGGACAAAAACGCCATTAGCTAACGTAAGAAAAAACTCAAGATCCAACCCTGATAGCTCACCCAAAATACAAGATAACAATATCACGGCACCGATCACTAAGGTTGCGTTAGCAGGCACCCCATTTACCGAAACCTTAGCTAAAACGCTATTTGGTTTATTATCACGAAATTGAGCCCAAACCATTCGAGCTAAGCTTTGCGTATATAAGTTCACACTAGCAAAACATGCAGCGAATCCAATGATACTTATCAAGACTTTAAAACTTGCACCAAATAGCTGCTCACTTAACCAAGGAATTGAAGCACTATCAAATTCAGAACTTCCATACGCTCCGAATTTCAGAATCACCACAGAACATGCCCAATAGGTAATACCTGCGACTAAGCAACCAACAATGATTGCAATGGGAAAATCGCGTTCGGGATCTTTAAACTCTTCTCCCATGTGAGCAAAAGCTTCAATTCCAACGAAACACCAAAACATAACGGCTAACGCGGAGGCAATCGCCCACATCGAGTTCAACTCTAGTGCTGGCATTGTAATGTCTTGTAAGCCAACCTCTCCCTTCCACCAAAAAGCAGCTACCAAGGTAAAAATGCTCACAGCAATAACAGTCTGCAACCTGCCCGAAGACTTGCTCCCCATCAAGTTGACAACCACAAGCAAAAACACCGTGATCGCTTGAGCGAAAAGAAGCGAATTGAAGCTGTCAGGTAATAGTTGTTGCAAAAATCCAGCAGCTAATGTGACGGCAGCCGGAACACCTACCGGGATCACGCTGACAAACAGCCATGCCACGCTCTTTTCTAACCTAGGATTAAACGCTTTTCGCACGAAATAAGCCGTACCGCCTGCGCTCGGAAATCGCTTGCCTAGCTGAGCAAATGTTAAAGCGATTGGGCAGATAGCGACGAATAGAATAATCCAAGCCCACAAAGACAGGCCACCTGCGATACCAGCAGCAATCGCCGGTATCATAAATAATCCCGTCCCCATTAATGTTGTAGACAGTTGCCCAATACCAGAGGTAAGGGTGATTTCTTGTTTAAGTTGCGCCATCAATTCAATCCTTGAACAGGCTATACGTTGGTGAGCCGTCGCTAATGGTCAAAAAATCATCGTGCCACAGTCGATATTAAGTTAACAGTTCGGAAAGCCGATAATGGAGAATTACATTGCTCTGTTTCGAATAAGAGATAGATTTACTCTATACAGACTTGGTTTTTACCACTCCCTTTTGCGATATAGAGCCGTTGATCCGCTTCTTTAATCAGGTTTTCGACGCTTTTTAAGTCAAAGCATTGATCACAGAAGCTGACACCTAAGCTCACACTACTATTAAATTTCGCTTCTTTGAATGAGAAAAAGTACTCATAGAATACGCTACGAATTTCTTCGGCAACTTGATGGGCCTCTTCTAGCGAAATATAAGGAATGAGAGCGATAAACTCTTCTCCACCCCAACGCCCAACGACACCATCTGATTTGTGGACAATTCGTTTCACCATCGCGGCTAATACTCGTAACACTTCGTCTCCCGTAAAATGGCGTATGTGTCGTTGATTTTCTTGAAGTCATCGACATCCAGCAAAATACAAGCAATGGTTTCGTTGCATTCCAATTGGCTTTTCAACCAGTCATATATCGCTGAGCGATTAAACAAGTCGGTCAATTGGTCATAAGACGCTCTGTAGGCAAGTGTTTTTTCCAGTAGTACTTTATCTGTAATGTCTTCTAAGATCACTTCCACGGCAGGTTCGCCATCCCATTCGATAACATTGTCATAAACATTAAAGAAACGGCGACTGCCATCGAAGCAAATATTCTCAGAAGTCACACTTCGACCGACGATTTTCTTCGATATGATGTCGTGATAATGCTGCTTAACGGATTCTCGATTTCTTTCAGGGATAATCTCAAGTATGGAACCCATCCCCATCACTTGTTCTTTGGACTCCGCCCGCATTAATCGAACCCATGCGTCATTGATCATTAATGGCGTAAAATCACGGTGTACCATGATGCCTTGGCCTGATTGCATGATCATTTTTTTGAACATCAAATCATGCTGGCGAAGCCGATTATTCGCTTCGACCACAACCGACAAATCAATCACCGTTACTTGAAGGGCGGGTTTATTATTCCATGAGATGAGATGGTCAACAGAAAATACGGTAAATTCGCGTCCAAAACGATCAACATTAGTGAATGTCTGCCCGTGAGGAACCATACGTCCAGCGATGATTTCTCTATAATTTTCCTTCGCTTTATCGTGGTACTTTTCGGGTAGTAACTCGAGAAACGAATCAATCCTGTTCAGCAATTCCTGCGAAGAGTCGTAACCATAAAGATTGGCGTATTTATCATCAACACTGACGGCTTTCAGATCCTGGATGATGATAACGCCATATGATGAATCGATACTGAGTTCAGGCATTTTTACTGCTGCTCTTTTTTCTAATTTCGGTAATGATAACAAAATCATTATAGACAATTATGTATCGCTTCATCCAGTCACTTATTGTTGAATAGGAAAAACGAATTTGGAGTTTTGAAAGAAGTATTGCTGACGCTGTATTTATTCTACTTTTATCCTTATTAATTATCTAATTAGCTAGCGTCTTTATGATTCCTGTACTTAACTATTAGCAAGATATAAAACTGGTTGATGGAAAACAGTATGTCAAAGAACGTAGAGAAAACACGCAGTAAGAAACATCAAGACAAAAGGCACAGTTCATTAAGCGAAAAACGTAAGTTACGTTTGCACAAAATTCGCCAAACTGGACCTAGCCGCCTCAACATCCCGTTGAGATCACCTTTGATGCTAGTTTTACCGTCATTCCAAGCTGCTACGTTTATCAATGAGCCCGATTCCGCTATTCACGATGAAAGTAGTCAAACTCCAAATCCTAATGCGGACTCTCAACATTCCGAGTCGATAGCTACAAGCCTTTCTGAAGAGGTTAAACCATCAAGCCATGCCGCCCTTGCTCAACAAGCCTCCCAAGTAGAACACCCTAGAACTCAGGCACTGGCTTCAGAAGATCAACACAACGTTAGTTCGAATAACAAAGTACAATCTTCCCATCACCTTGCTACTAGTTTCCCCTCTATAGGTACTGGTAGCCCAGCGACCAATTCTACGACACCAGTTTCGACTGTTGCGCCAACCACCGCTCAACCAACTATCCATCCCAGTACTCAGAATTCTCCTTCTATC
Source organism: Vibrio tapetis subsp. tapetis (assembly GCF_900233005.1). Taxonomy (NCBI): domain Bacteria; kingdom Pseudomonadati; phylum Pseudomonadota; class Gammaproteobacteria; order Vibrionales; family Vibrionaceae; genus Vibrio; species Vibrio tapetis. The sequence continues at coordinate 1,405,183 of NZ_LT960612.1, read as the reverse complement.
TTAAGCAGTAATCAGGCTCATATTGGAGGTATAGATTCAGGGACAGTCACTGAGGACACCCAGTTAACAGTATCTGGCACACTAAGTATCATCGACCCTGATGTTGGCGAAGCCTTGTTTGCAAGTAGAGTTGTTCATGGAAATTTGGGGGTACTTCACCTAAACAGTAAAGGAACTTGGGTTTACGATCTGGATAGCAGCAACCCTGCAGTTCAAGCGCTTGCCAAAGGCGCAACGGCAACTGACACCATCACCGTTCAATCAGTGGATGGCACGCAACATCAAGTCACGATCACCGTGAACGGGACAAATGACTCAGCGGTGATTTCTGGCACTCATTCTGGGGCGGTCACTGAAGAAACAGCGCTAACCACATCAGGTCAATTAAATATCACCGATACCGATACGGGCGAAGCGCATTTCTCCGACATTAACATTGCAGGCTCACTCGGTACCCTACACCTCACAGACAACGGGGCTTGGCGTTACGATCTAGATAACCGTAACCCAACGGTTCAAGCGCTTGCCAAAGGCGCAACAGCAACTGACACCATCACCGTTCAATCAGTGGATGGCACGCAACATCAAGTCACGATCACCGTGAACGGGACGAATGATGCGGCGGTGATTTCAGGGGATGTCACCAAGACGTTTAATGAAAATGCTCTATTTGACACGAACAAACACGACCTCGCTACACTCCAACATGCAAGAACCCTTTCTGGGACTCTGACATCTCAAGATATGGATCATGGCCAAACCAATCAATTCCAACCTATTCACAATCAAATGGGACATTATGGTTCAATATCACTAGATTCAACTGGGCATTGGCAGTATCAACTGGCACCAAGCGAGGGGCAAACGGTTGATGAGCTTGCTCAAGGAGAACATATAACTGAATCCTTTTCCGTTCACGCTATTGATGGGAGTTCTAAAACCATTACTCTCACATTGATTGGTGATAACGATAATGCAGCCATTCTTGATGTGGGAAGATCGCATCTAACGATTACAGAAGACAATGCAAGCAACATCGACCAACTTGGTTTATTAAGAGCATCAGGTCGAGTAGATGTTCAGGATGTTGACGATCGAGGTCAATTACATCAACAAACTTTCTTGACCGATGAAACCGCAAAAACACCCCTTGGTGGAATTTTTACCGTAAAAGGTTACAGTTGGGACTACCAAATAGATCCGAATAATCCCAAAGTTCAAGCCTTAGCCGCTGGCGAAACTCTTATAGAGAAACACACCGTCACATCTCTTGATGGGACTGCCACACATGAAATATCAGTCACCATTGTAGGGACGAATGACTCGGCCACCATCGGTGGTACGAGCTCCGCTCATTTAACAGAAGACAAAGTGATATCTGCAACTGGTCAACTCACTATTACCGATATCGACCATAACCAAGCCCATTTTTCTGATACAGATATTCAAGGGGCTTTTGGCGTGCTACACCTTAAAGACACTGGCGAATGGACTTACCAACTCAATAACAATGACCAAAAACTTCAGCAACTCTCTCAACATCAGCATGTTAATGACTTCATAAACATACAATCTAATGACGGTACTCCACACCAAATATCCATCTTAATTGACGGTACGAATGACGCAGCCGTCATCACGGGCACCACCAGTGCAACGTTAACTGAAGATCAAATTTATGGCATGCAATGGCTTTTATTTAATGGCCATATGAAAGTATCCGACGCGGATATGGGAGAGGCGCATTTTGACCCTATATTACATGCCCATAACATTGCAGGTATTGGTTATACATCATCTCTAGGAGCAAGAGTAATCGTTACCTCTGATGGTGATTGGCACTATCAACTGGACAACAACATCACACAAGTTCAAACACTAGGCCAAGGCCAATCTTGTTTAGATAGAGTGACAATACACACATTAGATGGAACCGCTCAAGAATTACAAATCACCATTACTGGAACCAATGATACACCAACGGTCACTGGTAGCCGAGCCATCCCGCCTGGATCCGAAGATAATTCTATCCGTATTACTCAAGCTCAATTGCTTACAGGTGCAAGTGATATAGACGCCAATGATCAAGGCCTACTTCATGTAGATTCTGTGCTCGCAGATAACGGAACTGTAACCCACAACCGTGATGGATCATTCACCTTCCGGCCAAATCCTGATTACAATGGCCAGGTTAAGTTTAGCTATGATGTGCTTGACCGGCATGGAGGGGTGACCCACGCAGATGCCACTACTACTCTCTCGGCTAGTAACGATTCAGCAACGCTTGAGGCTTCACTTTCATCCAATACGGTCACCGAAGATCAACTCAAATTGGGCAGCAATACAGATTTATGGTCAGGATGGAATAATCTCGATATTAAAGACGTAGACGCAACGACAGAGGCCAAGGTTACTCACATTGAGGTCAATGGCGTACAACACGCAGTGCCAGTAAACTTTGCAATGAACCTAGCCGGTGCTCATGGCACATTTAACTTCACTCACGGTACAGATGGACACGATAAATGGAGCTATACGGCCAACAATACCCATTCGGAAGTACAAGGTTTAAGTCACGGAGACTCCCTTACCGACAGCATCACATTAATCACTGTTGACGGGACTCGCATTCCTCTAACTGCAACAATCAATGGCACAGATGACCATGTTGTCATTGACACGCCTAATGCCCTTTCCTCACCGTTGGGCAAAGCCATAGAAGATGTAACCACTTCCGTATCAGGGACATTTAATGCCCACGATCTGGATAATCAAGATACCGTTTCTTTCAAAGCTGGTGACACCATCGGTCACTATGGCACATTGCATGTCGACACAAATGGGCATTGGCATTACAACTTAGATCCACACAAAGCTGACTCTCTTCGTGCTGGTCAGATCCACGCTGAAGGGTTTGATATTACTGCAGTGTCTACCGACGGTTCTCAAACAACACAGCGCGTACAAATTAACGTTCAAGGGAGCAACGACCTTGCAATTGTCTCGGTCGCATCCACAGAAAATGTCACCGAAGATGGATCACACAGCAGCCATAACAACGGTAGAACCACAGAACTTGCCAACGGGCAACTTAACGTTATTGACCCGGATAGTGGGCAAAATAAATTTCAATACAGTCAATTTGGCGAATCTGCCGTGCATGATCCATTTGCCGGGATGCTGCGAATAGACAATTCAGGAAGCTGGGGATATAGCGTCGATAATGCCAACCTTCAACGGCTAGCTCAAGGGCAAGTCGAAACGGTTGTTTACCGAGTACACAGTTATGACGGCACTGCTTACGAATTGCATATTGACGTAATAGGAACTAATGACGCTCCTGCCGCCATCAAAGTCGCATTAACCGATGGGATAGAAGATACTCAGTATCAAATGCAGGCTAGCCAATTTGGATTTACTGACGTCGATAGCGGTGACCAATTGCACTCTATTGTATTAACTGATTTACCACCAGCAAATCAAGGTAAATTTGTTTTCGACGGGCATGATGTAGTGTCAGGCCAGCGCATCACAACCGCAGATATTATCAAGCTGCAATTTGTGCCCGCTCAAGACTTTAATGGCGACGTATCGTTCAAGTATTCCGTTAGCGATGGGCGTCTTGATTCAGCACAAGCGACCAACACTCTACACATTGCTCCCGTGGGCGATGCCTCTGTTGTTACCGGAGATAACTCTGACTCAATAGTAGAAGGAAACCTCAGTGATAACGTTACGACAAGTGGCCAGCTTTTTATTACCGATCCTGATGCCGGTGACAACCCAAGTTTCCCCTACCTTTCATCGACAGCGACCACCTACGGCGATATTCAAATGGTCAATGGAAAGTGGACTTATACTCTAGATGAAAGCAAGGTTCAGCATTTAGACCCAGACAACCCATCAGTTCTCGATCATTACACATTCACCGCAAGTGATGGCCACACTCAAACCATTGGTATAACAATCAAAGGATCAAACGATAAGCCAATCATTGAATCGGCTCATGCTGCGCCTGCAAATACCTCTCCAGCTCTAAAGCTTCAAGATGTGAACGTCATCTCCGACCCAACTGGAGCCAATATCGACATCGCGCCTACTGATGCAGAAAATGCACAACGGTGGGGAACAGATAAAACCGGAGCCAGCTCTGGTATTAAGTTAGTTGGTCTATATAAACCTGGATCAGATCATAACTGGGTCACGCACCCTGCCACGACATCTACCGCACATAGTGGCCCCGGAGGCTATAACCGAGTAAACAGCCATGACTGGTGGGCTCAAAATGGCATTCCAGATACAATAAACACCGGTTCAGGTGGCGCTAGCGGCCACGGTAACGCATGGTCTGGTGGTGTCGTTGTTTTCGAAGACAGCGCAGGTCATCAAACCATCGGCATCGTCAACCGAGTATGTACTGGTGGCGGTAGTGAAGTCGATTATCTTTACTATCACACTTATGAGAACTTACGGATTGGCCATGCCGCGTATAGTGGTTCAGGTACTCCCGGTGAAACGATCCATATCATGGATGGCCATACCCAACTCGCTTCAATTATTGTCGATAACAATGGCCACTGGGAAGTCGCAGGCGATCATTTACCTGACGGTTCTCATACCTTACATATAGAAAATGGCGCTGGACAGAAATCTTCCGAAATGGTGGTCAACGTTCAGGGCACTACCGTAGATAACGTCACTCCCGCGGGAATGTATGCTGAATTGAAAGAAGACAGCGGACAAACGACGGTCAATGGTGAGCTAAGGACTTCAGATATAGACAGCGGGGATACCGCTCACTTTGTCACTCAAACTGATCACGGAACCCAATACGGACACTTCTCACTCGATGGCAATGGGCATTATCACTACACCTTGGATAACACCAACCCTGTAGTAAACGCTCTTGGTATCCACCAAACATTAACCGAAGTGATCCCCGTCACTTCTACCTCAACAGATGGTACACAAGTCACTCGAAACATAACTATCACCATTCAAGGCTCTGTCGACAGCCCAGTACTGACAGCCACAGCTCCCGATGCACAGCAAGGCACGCTAATGGCACTGACGCTCAATGTTGACAGTGCTGACACTGGGGGTGATACAGAAGATATGCTGATAAAAATCAGCGGCCTGCCAGATAATGCTGTTCTCAATCATGGAACACACGATGCCCGAGCTAAACTATGGGTGTTGCATAAATCAGATTTGAATGGACTCGAATTAGATCTTAAAGATCCGAGTTTCCATGGCGATTTGCACTTTAGCGTAACCGCAACCGCCTCCGCAGGAGGTGAAAGCCAATCAACCACTCAAGCTGTATCTCTATTTGTGAACGCTCCACCCGCTGTGGCCTCAAGTGTCTCAGGGACAAAAGCTGAAGACTCTGGAATGGGTGCAATTAACTTACTGGATGGTGCAACCGATCCCGACTCTGGCGATGTTCTCTCTATTGGCAACCTTGCCTATCAAATTGGCTCAGGCTCGGTTTCCACGGCAATACCGTCATTTCTCACTTTAGCTCGCGATGGACATACATTAATCGTCAATAGCAACGCCACTCAATTCCAACATCTTTCCGACGGAGAGTCTGAAACCATCACAGTTACCTACAACGTTGAGGATAGCCACGGTGGACATCTTGCTCAAAGCGCAACCATTACGGTCACAGGCACTAATGATGCAGCTCAAATCAGCGGCCAAACCAATACTGATGGGAGAACTCATATAACCGAGGATATTCATGTTAGTCGCAGCCATATGGTGTCTTCTGATCAGATGAACTTGTCAATTCATGATCTAGACTCAGGCCAAAATTACTTTATCCCGACAGGGAAAAATACCAGTAATAGTAATGCGACCTCATACGGTGTATGGGTTGACGGGGATAAACATATAGGGGAATTTATTCTCCATGCCTCTGGCGAATGGTATTTCAGAGCGAATACTAATAGTCCTACTATCGATCAACTCGCTGCCAGTGAAAAAATCATCGACACGATTACCGTACATAGCGCCGATGGTACAACTCAATTACTTACTGCAGTAGTGTACGGAAGTAACGATCAACCGAGCATCACAGCCCAAGTCATTACGGCAACCGAAGATGCTGATTACCAATTTAGCGTTGCCGATTTTGGCTTTACGGATAAAGACAGTTCAGACAAGCTTGACCACATCACCATTTCCTCTCTCCCCGATGTACTAGAGGGAAGAATGCTTCTTAACGGGCAAGTAATATCTGCCAATCAAGATATCAGTCGTGGTGATATCGCGAACCTGATATTCCGACCAACAGCTAACTTCCATACAACCGGAACAAACACAGTGCAATTTGGGTACACCGTAAATGATGGTATCAGTGACTCCCAACAAGCGTCAGCGCAGTTAACCGTCGATAATGTCAACGATGTACCAGTTGTGACTGGCCCAACCTCCGCACATACGACTGAGGATATTACAGGCGGATTAATCATTACAGAAAGTCAATTACTATCAGGTGCAAGTGACCTTGACGGAGATGCATTACACGTCAACTCACTTAGTGTCGATCCAAGCCAAGGTAATATTATTGACAACCATGACGGCACATGGACGTTTACCCCTGGATCCAACTTCAAAGGTACTGCCGACATCCACTATAACTTGACCGATGGGCAATCAACGATCAATAACATAATGGCTATAGCAGTAGATCCGATTACAGACAAAGCGAATGCGCAATTAAGCTTTACAACCGAGCAACAAGTCCTGCAATTCTCGGCCAATAGCAGTGGCGGAATGACCAATAACGGACAGCTTCAAACAGGTGGTAATATTGATAACCTTGCTGTGGAGTTCAATATCATTGGTGGCCCTACTGCTCCTCCTGCCGGGATTAATGGCCCTACTTTCGTCAGTTATGGCGTTGCAGGTACTAGCCAAGACTTATTCTACGTTTGGAACCCCACTGACCTAACAATCCGAATTGACGGCCACGAATATAAAACAGGCATCAGCGCCACAGATGGTCAAACTCATCGTTATTCTGTTCTTTGGTCGTCTAGTACCGGGCACTTGGAACTCCTGGTTGACGGCAACTCAAAATGGAGCCACTCAGGGCCAGTCGCTCAGGGTTACCATTTAACAGGTAATGGGATACTCGCTGTCGGTAATGACCAAGATCATTACAACCTAGAAACCGGCTCGCATGTTGATCATGGATTCAGTCGCGCAGATGCGTTTCATGGTCAAATTTTCAGTGTGTCTTTGGCAAACGTGCCTGTTACTGCAGCCCAACTCAAGTCAGCCCCACTCTCTACCGTCGTAGATAAAGATACCGGTTTGGTTATCGACGTCAGGGCAAACGCTGCAGGCCAGTTCGTAGACACCACGGGGCATCACCAAATTACAGCAACGGCCGATGTTCAAGCACACGCTACTCTAGTGGATGCCAGCGTGGCAATTCCAAATACCGATGCACTGATCCATCTAAACCCCAATGTTACCCCACCACAAGACAGCGATGATATTGTCACACGCATTACCCTAACAGGTTTAATTAAAGGTACGATACTCGAAGACAAACACGGCCATACTCATACTGTTACTGGCCCAACAGAAATGTTGGATATCAAAGACTGGTCCATGACAACACTGACGGCTCAACTGCCTGGCGGTAACAAACAAAACATGCATATTGGTTTAACTGTTACAACGCAAGGACCTGACGGCACTACAGCAACAGACAGTCATTTCCAAAGCTTAATCTTAGACCCGACACGCCCAGTACCCAATGCCATCATCACAGGCATCAACCAAGTCCAGACAGACGAAGTAACCTCCGTAATAGGGCAGCTAACGATTACCGATACCGACAGTAGGGACGCACATTTTGTGGCGCAGGTTCTTCCAAGTACTCACGGAGAATTTACGATAGCGGAAAACGGCCACTGGGAATTCACACCCAATAGAAGCGCCTTAGCCCTCACTCAAGGTCATAATGCAACAGACGTTGTTACAGTAAAATCAGTAGACGGAACAGAGAAACAGCTAAGCGTCACGTTAATTGGTAGCGATACCGCACCAACTGCCGTTCTGACTGATTTCGGTGCTGCAGAGGCAGGCACACCAAGAATCATTCAAGCATCGACTTTGTTATCAACTGTCACTGATGTAGATACTATGGCATCAAGCCTTTCGGTTGTCGTTGGCTCGCTGCATTCTGCACATGGCAGCTTTTCGCCTAATCCAGATGGCAGCTATCAGTTTATACCGACTGCTGGTTTTGTTGGACAAGATGTTGCAGTTGATTATCAAGTCACTGATGGCACCAATCGGGTTGATGTGCATGGCATTGTGGATATCAATCCACCGCTTGCAATCACACATCTTTCTCATGATACCGGCACCAGCAGTACTGATTTTATCACCAGTGACGGACGCCTTATCGTACATGGCACTGCGGTGCCTGGTGCTCTCGTCTCTGGTTCTAGTTTGCTCCATGGGCTCACCGCCATTGCGGATAAAAATGGGCAATGGGCCTTAGATGCGAGCAATATTGACAGAGCCGATGGCCATTACAATTTAATGGTATACACCAAGCATGCAGACGGCACGTTCGGTATCATCAACCATCTCGTTACCATTGATACTGCTAAACCAACCATCACGATTGCCCCTGTTGCCCATGATGATTGGGTCGATCACCAAGAACACAGCCAAGATGTTCTCATTGAAGGTTCAACAACTCATGTCGCTGACGGTGACATTGTATCTGTGACTCTGGCAGGTCATCATTACACGACACAAGTTCAGCAGAATCATTGGCAGCTAACAGTACCTTCGGCAGAAATTAGCCAAATCGGAGACAACGCCTATAGCGTTCATGCGGAAGTTTCTGCTACGGCGACCGGAGACAACGCACAAGTTCAAAGGCACATTATTGTGTCGGCAGACCTGTCGACCTTGATTGCACCTGAACACATAGCGGAGGATACGAAAACTTCTGCTGCAGGTAGTCTATTCACTCCTAATAGCTTTAACTTGATTACAAGCACGGGGCTACTTCAAGGTAATTACGGATCACTTCAGATCAACGCTGACGGTAGCTATCACTATCAACTGGACAATACAGATTCAGGTATCCAAACTCTGGGGGCATCAGCAACCCTTACTGATAACTTCTTTGTTACGTACACCAACCCACATGGCGACATCAAACATGCAGTACTCAACATAGGTATTCACGGAACCAATGACGCTCCAACGCTCACCGGGACTTTTGAAATATCTCGTTCAGTGACTACTGGCTCTCAGACTAAAACTCACTCTTATGGCTATATTGATATTAATGATGCCGATCAAGGCGATACCTTGCTTGTCGAGTACATCGATAAAGGCGGAGTCGCTCATCAACTGAACATATCTGATACTCATAATGAGAAAATCAACGTCCAAGGAATCGGATATTTCGATATTGAGTCATCCGGTAAGTGGAATTTCACTCTGAGTCATAGTGGCCCCGAACGTACGCACATGAATCAAGAGATCGCCTCAGGTAAAATTCACACGGAAAGTGTTATTCTACGAGTCACCGACTCAACAGGAGCAAGCAGAACAGAAACTTTATCGGTTCATATTGGCGATGGAAAAACAGGCCCTCAAATTTTCGGCGCATCCGAATCCGTTGTCACAGAAGACAAAGTACTCAGCTCTCATGGATTGTTAGACTTGTTAGTCCATGATGTTAAAGTTGCGACTGGCGTCACCTGGGCTCTAAAACCTGGCAGCATGCCACTCTACGGTGACCTAACTTTTCACCCAGACGGTAGTTGGGAATACACCGATCATAATCAAGATCCTAGTGTCCAGTCTTTGGCACAGGGAGAGCGGTTAGAAGAAAGTATCATTGTGATTGCCACCGATACAAATGGACACAGTGTGGAACAAACCATGAAATTGGCGATCATTGGAACAAACGATGTTCCCGTCGTCGGGCACCCAATATCCGCAACTACTGGTGAAGACAGTCTGCTCACGATTAGCAAAGCGGATCTTCTCGCTAACCTTCAAGATTCAGACAGCAAAGATTCTCTCGATGTGACGAACTTACATCTTATTGGAGGCGGCACAATCACACCGCAGGGCGACCATTGGGTCATTCATCCAGATATTAATTTCAGCGGTAATCTTCGCCTTTCATATTCGGTGACAGATGGTCACGTAAATGTTGATAGCAGCATGGCTATCCATATCACAGCAAATGCAGACACCCCTACCATGGTATTTACCAAGCACGTGGGCGATTTAACTTCACCACTCGATAGTATGGATATACAGGGGCTAGAGAATACCGATCTTGCTCTTAATATTAACGTCAGCAGCCCTGATACCTCAGAAACCTTAACGGTAGAAGTGTCTGGATTACCAACTGGCACTACTCTGTCTGCCGGCCATGAACACCTTGGCATATGGACCATTGCCCAAGCTGATCTAACCAACTTAACGCTTTCACCGCCCGCAAATTACTCCGGTAACTTTGACATTCAAGTAAAAGCTATCAGCCATGACGGAACTGATACCGCCGAAGTTTCACAACAGATCACCGCTCATGTCAATGCAGCTCCTCCGCCGCCAGTTCCAACTCAGGCCGATGAGCCAGACCCACAGACCATCGAAGACTTGTCTTTAATGACTGACAATGTCGCTAGTCGGGCAAGCACTGATCTGCAACCAACGGGGGCATCTGCCTACCTCCAAGCGTTAGGGATTCATTCGGATAAACTCGGTGATGAAAACGTACAGCCGCAATCCGCTCCGGCAGATATGGACTTGGTTTTTGCTCAGTCAGATGAAACACACGGCGCATTCCATACTGCTCAGGATGCCGACGCATCAGATGCTCTTGAACACGGCTCTCAACAGCATGACCATGACCATGACCAACAGAATAACCCTCAACATGATGATCTAAACAATATGAATGACTTTGATCCCAACAACTAGTCAGCCATCATATACGGCCCCTAGGTTGACACTAACTACAGGGGAATAAAAAGGAACGCATCACGCGTTCCTTTTTTAATTCAGCTAAATTTTAAACAGTGCTTTCTGCTTAGCGTTCACCAAATGCGACGCTTACATTTGTAAAAATAGGCTTCCACAAATACTGGAACACGGATTTCTCGCCAGTCGTGATGTCTACTTCCCCAGTCATGCCTGGTAAGATGGCAAACTTCTCTGCGTTATCACGAAAATAAGGCTTATCTACGGCAATGATCACCTCATAATATATGTCGCCTTTCTGATTTTGACTGGTTGTCGGTGAAATACTCTCGACCGTACCTTTCAACGCCCCGAAACGGCTGTAATCAAAGGCATCAACCTTAATTCTTGCATTTTGTCCTTCAGTAACAAAACCAATATCTCTCGGAGAAAGCTTGGCTTTAAAGCTTGCCTTGCCCCCTATAGGAACAATTTCAACAACGGTTCCACCGGGTTGTATCACCGCGCCGATTCTAGTGCTTGGAATACTCTGAACTAGGCCTTGTAAAGGGGAGCTTACCAGCGTATTCGTCAATTTAGCTTGGCCAGATTTCACTCGCGCTTTTAATGCTGATAATTCAGATACCGCTTTAGAAACTTGATTGCTCACTTCAAGCTTTTCTTCAGCCAATAACTGTTCGATCTTTTGTTCAATAGAATCTGCTTGTTTCAACAAAAGGGCTTTCTTACCTCTTGCTTGTTCAATTTCCTGCTCGATACCGGCAAGCTTCTCTCTCATTTGCAACACTTTAAGTTTAGAGGTATTCCCAGCCTTCAACCCTTTTTGTAGTATCGACAACTCTTGCTGAGATGCAACGAGTTGCCTGCGATAAGAAGGCAGTGTTTTTTCGACACTACTGAGTTGCTCTGCGAACTGTTCATTTTCTTTTTCCAAGACAATCCGTTTTTTGAGGTACACCGATTTCTGAGCACTTAATTGAGCCCTTTGTTGGCTAACAATCAACGGGTAATTACTTTCGTACTGAGTGAAATCAGGTTCTCGACTTTCTATTAGCGAATTCATGCGTTCAATACTGACTTGCAAAGAGACTTGCTGAGAGTTTAGTTCTTCCAACGCTGCTTGTTGAAAAGTCGCATCAAATTCCACCAAAGGTTGGCCCTTATCAACTCGCTGCCCTTCTTTGACCAAAATGCTGCGCAGCTTTCCCCCTATATCACTTTGAATAACCTGCTTTTCACCCTCGGGGATCACGGCACCTTTCGCTTTAGCAATTTCGTCGAGCTGTGTGGTTACCGACCAAACGATAAACGCTAGCACACAGAAACAGACGGCCCAAGTTGCGACAGAAAGCGTTTTCCGAATCAACTTAGACTCAACCACATCACCATACATGTTATTATCCATTCGCCGCCTCTGCATTGCTTTGTTCAGCTTCAATCGGTCCTGCGTAAGCAACCGTCCCTTCATTTAGTACCACAACCTTGTCTGCCAGTTTTAACAAATCTGGATCATGTGAAGAGAACACCACCGTCGTATTGCCTCGCTTACGGGTAATGAATCCTGCAAACACATCTTTCGCAAGAGGGAAACAATCTGGAACTGGATTATCAAGTAAATAAAGTGGGTACGGGTAAACGATCGCTTTTGCATCAATAAGAATATGTGCCGTGCTCCCAGACAATGCTTCGAACATACTGTCGGGCATTACTTGACTCATCTCTGTATCCAATCCGTTTTCCAAAGAGCTTAACCAAGCTCCTCCTCCAACCCTTTCAATTGCTGTAATCATGTTACCTTCGTCGATACCATGACCATCATCTAGCCACTCACGTACCGATAAAGTAAGTAAGTCAGGATAGCTTGCCCGTACAAAACACCAATGACGGTAAAGCTGAGGATCATATTGATTCAAGTGCACGCCATTCATCTCAACCAGCCCATTTTGAATCGGTTGCAAGCCGGCCAAAATTTCAATTAAAGTCGACTTGCCCGAACCAGACGGCCCGGTAATCGCAACCACTTCCCCTGGCTCAATATCAAACCCGACTCCACTTAACGCTGGTTTACTCTGCTTCGGATAACGCAAGGTCACTTGCTCAAGCTTGAACCCGGGTGCGGTAGATAACAACGGATGATGTTGATAACTAAACCCTCTCTCAGAATTTTGCTGAAGCACTCGATTAACCTGTAACTTAGATTGATTAAACGACTGGAGCCTCATAGCACTGTTTGCTAATAGCTGAGCAGGGGCGGTCACTTTAGATATCAACATCATAGAAGCAATCAACCCACCAGGCGTAAGCACTTGCTCGAATATCAGCCCAATGCCTAACCCCATAACAGAAAGGGTAGCGCACACGTTTATTACATAGAACATTGAGGTATATCGGCTCTGAATCACCGCCTGTGAAAAACTGACTTTTGAAGCCAAAAAGCTCGCCTTCTCAAACCGAACAAGCCACGTGGGAAGCAGTTTCGTGCTGCGCATAAAAGCCAATTTCGATGTAAATTCATTCAACATGTTTTGCCGATTGGTGCCAGCGACAGTCGATTGCATGTTCCGCTTTGAACTAACGTTAATCGAACGCTTAGCTAACAAAAAATAGCCTAGCAACGCGCCAAGTGGAACCAATACCAACCAGCCTCCAAGTAACCCGATAGCCAAAATAAACAGCAGCACAAATGGAATATCGAACAGTGCACCACCAAGAGGCCCAGACAAAACCCCAGACAAGCGATCGGCCAATAATATTTGGTTTTGCTGGCCTGCCGTCGCCATTTGCTGATTAACCGTATAAGGGTTTCGCAATAATTTCTGCACTAATGCCTGAGATATCTCACGACTCAAACGATTAGATACAGACGCAAACACACGGCTTCTTAACGTTCTTAACAAGCCCATCATGCTAAATAATAGAGCTGCACCAATGGCTATACCCTGTAGCTGATGCCGCGCGTCACCACCGATCACGTGATCGTATATAGACATGGTGATAAAAGGGATTGCTAGCGCAAACAAGTTAGTAATGAAGCTCACTAACAAGAGTTTAGGAATAAGAGGCCGAAACGCATGCAGGCGATCACCAACCCAATCTGAGCTGGCTTTTTCTCTAGGGGCGTCCTCGATGAGAATAAAGAACTTTGCTCGCTCTGGCTGTGTATCATCCAAAGCTGAAAAACGGTTTCCCTCTATTTTTCCGATCCTTACGTGCAGGTCATCTATTACCGATAAAACAAGTTTGTGCTCGACCGAACGAGCCGCTTTTTCATCGGGAACCAGCGCATAAGGCAACTCTAAACGGTCGAATAAGCCAAACAGTGCCTCTAGGTCTTCTATCCCATTTTCGTCAATCCACTGCTGAGCAAAAAGCTGGACATTGGTGTTCACCTCAAGCTTTTTCAGTACAGATAACGCGAGTTGCTCTATGTTTTTCATACTGCATCTCCTGTTTCTTGGACAATTGACTCAACACACAGTGTTTTATTCGCCAACGCCGTAAGCTTAGGGTGATAAGAAACCAATAAGATCGTTCGACCTTTTTCTGATTCATTTAAAATGGTTTGAGCTAATTTTTCCATTGCGTCCATATCAAGAGACGAGTCTGGCCTGTCTAGAAGCACTACTTGTGAGCTTGAAGTAAAAGATGCCACCAAGTTTGCTAACTTGATGTACCCCATACTAAATGGTGCAGATCCGGAATGACCTATTTGTGTTTCGAGCCCATCTGGAAGCTTAGTGATTGCCGCATCCAGACCTAACGAATGAGTAAAATGACTGACTTTGTCGATCGCATTTGGATCAAAATTGCACAAGTTATCCAACACTGATCCAGCGATCAGTTGCCCCTTTGAGCCACAATAACGGCTGTTTGCCATTGCGGAAGAAATACTGGAACGCTCACCATTTAAATAGACGTGATCTTCAATTACGGCATCAATACCGGCCAAAGACGATAGCATTTTGCTGTCTACGTACCTTTCTTTCGATTGCAGCAACACGATGTCGCCTTTTTCTATTTCACCTTTAGTTTGATATACGCCGTTCAAAAACCGAGTCGAAGCAGACTCTATTTTGAGTGACTCGAATTCGACATCGGATACTGGAGCATTTAATATTGGCTCCATCAATTCGATGTTCTTGATGGCAGATTTTGCTGTCTGCATACTATTAAGCTTCACCTGAATTCCAACCAAAGCGCTCAATGGTGAAATGGCTCGACCAGACAAAATCGAGCACGCAGCTAAGCCGCCAGTGGTAAGCTCACCGTTTAAGACCCACACACTACCCGTGATGACCAAAATGACAGACGTACCGAGTGCCGCCAGCTGAATACATTCTTGAGCGAAAGCATTTTGCTTTTCCTCTTCAGCCTTGCTGAGATATTTAGCCTGATTCAAACGTTTAAATTGACTATAAACTCGGGATTCAACCGCCTGCCTTTTTACGCCTTGAACCGTAACAACCAATAGAGATAAAAAGGTCTTCCTTTCCATCTCATTTACAGCCGCTCGTTGGCCGAGTAATCTGACATTGCTTGATGCAAACCAGACGACCCCAATCGTGAGCAGCCAAACAACCACTGGAACAAGAACCAGTTCACCACCGATATACCCAACTAGGCCTAAAAAGATCAATGCAAACGGCAAGTCAATAAATCCAGCAAGTACCCCTCCAGAGTTCCACTCTTTAGCTCGAGTTACTGCATCAATCCCTTCATGGACACCGCCCAACCCCAACTTTTGAATATCCTGAGAGGACGCATATGAGATACGCTCTACAACAGAACGAAATGTGGTTTTCTCAGTATTACTTGCCGCTGCCGCTAATATCCAACTTCGAACAAATCGTAACAAACCTTCCATCAAGACAGCTAATACTGCGCCTGTAATGAGCAAAGACGCCGTCCCATAGCTTTGATTTGGAAGAATCCGATCGTAAATTTGTAATACTGTTAGAGGCACGGCTAAAGTAAGCAAGTTAATGAGTAATGATGGCAACAGAGATTGTGCTATCACATCTTTCGAGAGCGAGGAATTTGCAGGCATATCTACCCCTTATACATTCTGATGCATTAAGGGTGGTATACAGTTAGACATATTTCAAGTAAGCAGCTGTTTTTAATATATTTGCTTGAACGAGATATCATACTTTCACCGCTTTGTAAGGCCTACCAGCTCTATGCAGTAAACTAATAGATATTAGTCAGCATGAACGCACTAGGTTGACCTCTTTAAACACAAGGCTTCATTCAACTATTTGAAGGCTTTTCCATCATCGTGAAACAATATCATCGCGAAACAAAAGCCCCGCCACTTCATTTGCTTCAACTGGCATAGAAAAATAATCACCTTGTAAGAAATTGATACCAATGTCATTGAGCTTTTTCGCTTGTTGTGCGGTTTCAACTCCCTCAGCGATGACTTGAAAATTCAGCGTTGACCCTAACTGGGCAACCGCTTGAATAATATTAACCCCTCTATCGTCCATATTGTGAATAAAGCTTTTGTCGATTTTTACAATATCTACGCCTATATCCAACATGCTAGACAAGGATGAATACCCCGTACCAAAATCATCAATTGAAATTCGAGCGCCTAACAATTGTAAGGCTTTGACTCCTTTCAAAAAGGTGTCTTTATCCTTGGCAAATACCGACTCAGTAATTTCTATATTCAATTGACTCGCAGGAAAGCCAATGCCCGACAGTACGCCTTCTACTTTTTCGATAAAATGCTTATCCAACAATTGAGTAACCGACACATTAATGCTTAACGTCAATTGGTTATTGATTTCAAGATACTCTAAGCTCTGCCGACATGCCGTTTCTAACACCCAAAGTCCAATAATTGAAATCAGCCCATATTGCTCAGCGATAGGAATAAGCTCGGACGGGGAAATGTCTTCCCCATCTACCTGCCAGCGCAACAGAGCTTCCAACGAAGTGATTTCGCCACTATGAGATCTGACAATGGGCTGGAATACAACTCGTAACTCATCACGGCTAATGGCATCAGATAAACGGTCACTTAAGTAATGCTCTCTCAATAGACGCATTCTAAGTGACTCATCAAAATAGTTAACCTTGCCCTTGCCGTGCCTTTTCTGCTGGTACATGGCCATATCAGCACTTTGAATTAAGCTGTCGAGATCTTTGCCATGTTTCGGATATATCGATATACCGATTGTTGCACCAACACTTGCTCGGTATTGAGAGGTTACATGAGGTTTGCTGACTTCTTCAATGACCTCTAACGCAAATGCCAAAGGCTGGTTAACGCTGCTTAATTTCTTGAATACGAGAAACTCGTCCCCACCCCAACGGCATTTATTGAGTGGGTTTGGGCAGAGTTTCGTGATTCTTGCTGCCGTTCCCCGAATAACACCGTCTCCAACTTCATGCCCCATACTGTCATTCACCTGCTTAAAGCCATCGAGGTCAATAAAATAGAGAGCGAAAGAGTCATCGGGTTGCTGTGCCAATTCGTTTTCTATGGTTCGGATAAAGGCTTTTCGATTTAAAAAAGAGGTCATAGGATCTAAATTAGATAGACGGTAGATCTCTTCGGTTCGTTCTTCTACTTTTTTCTCCATCTGCTCTAACAACTGAACATTCTGATACTTGAGGCGAATTGCTTCGAATGTAAATGTGGCGGATTTATTGGAAGACAGCACCATCACTATGCAAAACAGCAAGCCCAATACTCCAAGAGTTTGGTAGCTTGCGATAGTCGAAAAAGAAAGGAAAATAGAAAAAGGAGCGAGCAAAACAACGCTGTAGAAAATGGCAGTCACACGGCTACCAGACAATATATTGGCAGCACCACCTGCCATTGCTGAAATCAAAACCATTGTTGATGTTAACTCTAAGGCATCAGAAAACGGATAAAAATACAGTATGTAACCACTCCACATAAACGAAGTGAGCACGACCCCTGACGAAAATCTGTAGCGATCTAATTTAATATTTTTTACACATTCTTGATCACTTTTTTGGCGATAACGAACGGTGTCAATGGCTCTAAGTGTTAATACCAATAGCATTATTACCCACCATATACTTTTTTCAGAGCTAACATCGTTGCCAAAGCCAAACACTAGCGCCGTGCTTGCTATTGCTGATATCGTTAAGCCAGCAACTGTATTGCCATATAATAGACGCGTTGCTTCTAAGCGTTCATTATCAGTTTCACTAAGGTTCAATTTGTCTTTTTGTCCTAACGCCATCAACGCATACCCCAGCTAGACTTCCATAGACTGGATGCCAAAGCTAAACAATATCTTCCACCCGATCTGGCTCTTTTTTATATTGGCCTAATTCCCAGAGTGACTATGTAATCAACTAACTTGTGCATTAGTAAGTATAGATACAGCAAGGTTGGTTTCGCGTTAAAAAGACGGTTGCTCGTTCACACTTCCGAAGATCCAATCTGATGGTTAGAGCCTAATTTCTATACCTAAGAATCGAAAATAATCCGCGGTAACATTGTCGAGTTATTAGAAAGTCACTCATTAATGGTCTAATTAAACTGACTGAATTTCTGATCGATAAGCAGCTTGAAGTCGGCTTTCTGATCGTCATCTAAAACATTGTAGATTTGGTTTTTTAGGCGCATTTCTTCTATCAGATAGCGTTTTTCTTTTTCTTGAAAGGTATCAATCAATTCAGATAATTGCTGCTCTTTGAAGTCCGGTTGTACCATCAAATCGAGTTGTTTCTTTCTTGCCCTAAGCAATTCACTCATATCGATAGGTGTTTGGCTCTGCTGGTGCTTTGCAATCATTGTTCGGATATGAGCTTCCTGCTCATCAGTTAACCCCAGGGTAACGGTTAACTGACCAAATTCATTTACCACTTGTGTCGGAGCAGTTTGATTCACTTCTGACGCAACGCTGTGATAAGGCAGCAACATGCAAGCACTAAACATAAATGTGTTAAGTAGCGGTTTTAAATTCATTTTTCATTCTCTTTGATAAACGTTTAAGGGTAGATGTCGTTAAAAGAGTTTGTTGACATTCAACTTGAAAATAGACAGATAGCAAAGTCAGGATAGGCAACTGACCTTGCTCTCTGCCTAAAATACAGAGCGTTAACTAAAAGCTAAAATACACGCCCGCTACAACATTTGACGCATCGTGAGCTTCCCAATCCGCTTTTGCTATTTGGTATTCAACGAACGTCGTGATATTAGTGGTTACTGCGTAGTCTGCACCCGCAACCCAGTTTGTTGTATCACCGTAATTATTACTGTTGGAGTTATCTATTGATGCGACAGCGTAGGTAGTATAAAGACGCGCTTGCTGAATTTGATATGCAGCGGCTAAACCAAGAGTATTACCTTTTGTACTTTCAGTGGTTTGGAAACTACCGTATTGGGTATTTCCTTCAAACTCAACGTAAGTTGCCGCTAAATAGAGCCCTTTAACGCTAGCAGAAGCCGAAATGCCATATTTCTCTTCTTTTTCACCTAAGTTATTCTCACCTGTAATGAATGAGGCACCCACACTGAACATCTCGTGCTGGTAATCAGCAGAAAGGCCATAAGCGTGGTCGATGTCTTGTTCTTTTACTGTGTAAGCATCGGCAACAAAGGTGATAGCACCAAAGTTCGCTTTACCAACAAAACCATTACCATCTGATTCACGGCTGTTGCCGCCCGCTGAACCCATGTAATTGCCTTCATTACTAATGTCGTCTTTTTCAATCGCATCCGCAGAATTGGCTAAATCACCCACTTCACCAGCGGCCAACCCCCAAAGATCGGTTTTAACACCCACGTACACATCATCAAATGACGCTTCAGAGTTTGTACCTGTGTAATCGGTGCCGCTTTCAATTTCAAAAGACGCGAAGCCAGTTAGGGTTTCAGAGATTTTTTGTTCCGCATCTAATTTGATGTAACCTTTTGCGTTTACTTCTAAATCTGACGATTTGCCATCCTTATCTATCGTTGCCATGAAGGCATCAACACCACCGCTTAATGCGACGCTTGATGTTTCGTTTGATGTTTCGTTTGAATAAATTTCACCAGCAAAAACTGACGTTGTGGTGGCTGCAATCAATGCTGCTAAAACTGTCTTTTTCATTTCAACTACCTTTCTAAGTTTAGGACTCAGTAAGCGATGCGCTTAACGTGAGGCTATTCTGTCCGAAACTGGGGCATTGAAATACAGTAAAAATACTGCAAATAAAACAGTGTTTTCTATATGCGGTATTATTACTGCTTTTGGTATTGTTACTCGTGGTTTCCTTATCAGAACGCTTTTTGAATAATTCACCCAGAATATGGCTTGTTCGTTGACATCATCATGCCACAAGCGATACCGTGTGCTGAACGACATAGAATTTGAGTAACACCTCCCTATGACTGTGCCACTTCCACCTGATTTCGAATCGCTTTTAATCAGCCAAAATCAAACGTTGACCACTTCTCATCCAAAAGACTTCAACGAAACCTTTCTATTGCTAGCGAAACAGGCTTTGGAGTGGTTTAAGATTGATAGGCTCACTCTGTTTCCCAACTCGATGATATTGCTAAATGAAGGCAAAACTGTCTCAGCGGCAAGAGGCCAAACCCCTCATCTCGAGATGAAGCGCTTTGTTGTAGGGAATTACCAAGACTACATGAAATTACTAAGGTCTTTGAAAACATGGCAAACGTTTGATGAGCACGCACTAAAATCCAGCCCTATTTCTCCGCTACAAGCACTACACAAAGAAGGGGCGTATTGGCATGGCATTATTCGGCTAGAGTTATTTGGGCAGGTATGGGGAGCGATGGCGTTTTCTCGCTTCAGTACGGAAGAACCGGAGATCACCGAAAAAGAAATTCGCCGCATAAAATTGCTCTGCGATATGTGGTTAGTCTATTGGCAACATTCCACCATGACTCGCAGTTTGCGAGACGATGAAACCACCCATGCCGACGAAAGTGAAAAGCTTTTATTATTATCTAAAAAGCAAAGTAGTGTTTTAGCTTTACTTGCACAGGGATACACCGCGAAGCAGTGTGCAGAAGCACTATTCTTGAGCCCTCGAACCATCGAATCACACAAGTATCGCATGATTGACCTCTTGAATTTAGACAACCACACAGAGTTAGTGCAATTTGCTCTACGTAATGGTTTAGGGATAAAAGAGAGTTAAGCGGATATCACTTATAATGCCTCCGTTAACAAGCATTTTTGACAGGGTGTCTATCTCAGTATGACGCTATTTCACCACTTTACTCACGTGAGTTCGGAATATTGGGCTTTAACGAAGAAATCATCATCGTTTTTTGAACATGCTCAAGAGCAGAAGAATTTCATTACTAGATATGAGACTAGAGCATGTATAGTACCTAGTATGGATTATTTATAATGAACATTTTATGGCACGCTTAACACACCAAGAACGCGATCGTCGGTTCCAACTATATTGCGACCACATCTTACATTTGTTCCTAACTGAAGGCTGGACAAGTGTCACGTATACTCGCCTAGCAAAAGATCTCAACCTCACCAAAAGCACTCTGCAAGGCTACTTTCCAAGTAATAAGCATTTTTCTGTGGGCGTTAAAGGGAAAATTCTTCCGATCATAGCTAAACAGCTAGACTTTAGCTGTGAAGAAGCACTACTGAGCAGTTGGGTTTCTGGTATTCAAACCAATTTCCCATTTCGTCATGCCGTTCAGTTAATGTTAATTGAAGCACAAAAGGACTCAGCATCCCCCATCGCTATTCAAGGCATTGAAAGGTTTGAACAAACATTAAGCCAGCACTTTCCAGAAGTTCATGAAAAACTTCTTGAACAATTATTGGGTAAGGCGGTGTTAATTCTGTTGGATAGGAACTAATCTAATAGTTCTCCTTCAATTCGATTCTTGTGGAACTGGGCGGTACAATGAAATTTTTAGCTCTAGCTTTATCTTCAATATTTCTTTCAGGCTGCACACAAACAACGATCGAACCCACACTTCCTTCTTTTGGGATCATTGTCGTCGGGCAAGACTCATTTTTTAATGGAGGCCAAACCTTTTCTTGGCACAAGAAATCAGGCAAAGCTTTTATCGGAGATGACGAGCTTGAACGAAAGATTCTATCTACTTATCAAAAAGCTATCGAAGCTGAGCTTACCAGTAAAGGCTATCACTTTGTCGATGATCAATCTTCGGGAATGAAAGTGGCGTTTGGTATTGCAAGAGAGTCCGAACTCAGCGATCAGACTCTTTTTTCTCGTACCCAACTCGATACGGGCATAAACAGTTACGGTGTAGACAACAAAAAAGCCGACGAAAAAGGAACAATTTACATAGCATTTTTCCGAGGGCAATCGAATACACCTCAATGGAAGGTTCTAGCCCAAGGAGGCTATGATCCTGATAGCAATCATGCCGACATTGAAAGCCGCTCAACCAAGCTCATGACTATGTTGCTCAATCGCGTTCCTAAACGTCATTAACTTGGACGTTTAGCTTCCAATTGCTTGATAACCGTTGGCGGCGCGATTTTAGTCAGCTCTTCTAAACACTGGGCCGCTTTACCGTTGTCATATCGAATATACATATCACAGACGGCATAGAGTTGAACCGGATCACCGGATATTTTATACGCTTTTTCAAACGAAGCCGTGGATATATCGACATCAACATTTTCTTGTAAAACGCCATTTAAATACCAGTAATAGCTGTTATCTACCGCCATATCGGCGGCAATTTGAATCTCTTTGGCTGCCTGTTCTTTGTCTTCAAGCCTAACCAACGCCAATGACTTAGAATAATGCAAAGTCGCGTTAGAAGGCGCAACCATCATGGCTTGATTTAACACGTTAATTGCTTGTTTATCCTTCCCTTGCCCACGGTAATTATCAGCAAGATTTAACCAAGCCTGAACATTTTTTTGATCTTCAGATAGCACTTGATGGTACAACTCACTCGCCTTATCCCACTGTTTTTGCCAACGGTAGACATCCGCTAAAAACAGATGGGATGATTGGTCAGGTTGAGCCTTTAAGTACGATTCCAATTCAAGCAACGCACTTTTACTATCACTTTGCTTTGCCTGATCTAATGAAGAATAGTCTCTCACTAAATTCGCGGCAGCGGTAATACGCACGGTATGATCTTCATCGGCCAATAAGGGAGCAACTAAGCGCCAGCGATGCTCCAATTGGTAGGGTTTAGCAGCAACAATTGCCGCTTCACGTATTCGAGCCGACGGGTCTTTTAAACCACGAGCGACCGCCACTAACGCATTTTGACTTGGCGAACTAGACAGCGCCTCTAGCGCTACAACTCGCTCATGTTCTGGTTTATTCATATCTTGAGCAATGTAAGACCATTCTGCCGACGACTTAGGCGCCGCCTGTGGGCTGTTAATGGCAACATTACTTGTGCTTTGTCCGGCAGAGCCAGTATTGCTGACCTCATTGGCATAAAGCGGCGACGAAGCCGATGCTGCAATAACGACAGCCGCAACGACTGAAGCGGTAGATGTTTTCATGGTTAACTCCAAAATCAGGAATGAGAATTGTCGATTATCAGCTCATCAATTCTCAGCAAAAATACCAGAAACGAAAATGTCAGGCCTATGTGCGTGTTAAAATTTGGTTTCGAAAATAGGTCGCTTATTTTGGATTTTACGCATGGCTTCATCACTGAATTTCCCATGCTGCACTGGGTGCCCTGTCGCTCTTAATATGTAAGCTAACGATTTATCTACATGAGTGAAAAACTTCTTCCACCCTGCACATAAGTAGTTCAAACCTGGCTCACCAGAAGAGGTACGAATAAACCTGTTTTTTGGACACTCACCATGACAAGCAAATTGATATTCACACTGCTGACATTGGGTTGTTAACGTTCTTGATTTGGCAAAACCAAAGCTTTGTTGTGTTTTGCTGTAGGCCATTTCATCAATGTTGGTTACATTGATATTGCCAACTTTGTATTCTGGGTAAACGTAATGATCGCAGGTGTATACATCACCATTCGGCTCCATGGCAAGACCTTTACCACACATCTTATTTAACGTGCACAACGGGTTTTCTCGTCCTAGCCATGTTTCCAAGCTGGCTTCAAAGTACTGCACGAACACGTTACCAATGTCATTTTTTGCCCACTCATCAAAAACGGCAATCAAGAAATTACCCCACGCTTGATCAGACACACACCAAGATTCAACCACCGAGTCTTTGTGCCC
Source organism: Vibrio tapetis subsp. tapetis (assembly GCF_900233005.1). Lineage (NCBI taxonomy): Bacteria > Pseudomonadati > Pseudomonadota > Gammaproteobacteria > Vibrionales > Vibrionaceae > Vibrio > Vibrio tapetis. The sequence continues at coordinate 1,381,013 of NZ_LT960612.1, read as the reverse complement.
CGGAATCAATCTTTTATCACCTTGTTTCGGTTGGTCATTCACATGCCATTTTTGTGGCGCAGTGGTGCGAAAGGTTTTCTGCTCAACAATCGGAATGAACTGCATTTGCGGAGACTTAACCACATCTCTTAAAAATCGATAGACCTCAAGAGGGTTCTGGCTGGTGAGGTTATTAACACAAGTTAACGTGGCAAATTTCACTTGATGTTTGTGCAGCAGATCAACCGCCCCCATCACCTGCTTAAACGTGCCTTTACCCGCTTTGTTGGTTCGGTAGGTGTTGTGGAGCAATTCCGGCCCATCAATACTCAATCCAACCAAGAAACCATTGTGCGCTAAAAACTCACACCATTTGTCGTTTAGTAACGTGCCATTGGTTTGTAAATCGTTAGAAATCACAATGCCATCGGGCTGATACTTCTTTTGTAGTTCGACAATTTTTTCGAAATAATCCAAGCCCAGCATAGTCGGCTCGCCACCTTGCCAAGAAAAGATGATCTCAGGGGTCTTTTGCCCTTCAATATACTGGCGAATGTAGGTTTCTAGCGTTTCGTCATCCATGCGTGGGGAGCAGCCTTTTTTGTACTCCAGAAGATCTTGCTTACTCAGGTAATAGCAGTAAGTACAATCAATATTACATGCCGCGCCAATGGGTTTCGCCATCACGTGAAGGCGTTTGGACGCTTTGCCATTGTATTGAGGACCTTGAGTAATATGCATGACGTAATCAACCTATTTCGTTTCGAGAAGGCCATAATAATCGGCCTTGCCTGAATAGGCTTGTTATACCCATTATAACCAATAGGAATAGCCTTACTCGGTACACTGGACGCAATTGAAATAGACCTCAAGGCCAGTTATGCACAATTCCGATGTCTCTACACCTCATATCAATCCAGCGAGAACAAGAACGTTTACCAAACGACGTTTTGTTGCCATCAGCTCTATGACAATCGCGTTGCTCCTCAACGGCTGTGCGACGACTCCATCTCACCCACTAACAAACCAGATCGAGAAAGACATGGTATTGGTTGAAGGTGGCGTATTCGTCATGGGATCTGACTCCACCTCCGCGACAAAAGCTGAGCAACCAGCACGCACCGTTACGGTTGATGGTTTTTACGTATCCAAATTTGAAGTCACTCAGGATATTTTCAACCAAGTCATGGGGCACTCTCTGAGCTATTTTCAAGGTGATGATATTCCAGTGAATAACTTGAGCTGGCAACAAGCTAACTACTTCATTGAACAGCTTAACCAACTAACGGGGCAATCCTACCGCCTGCCAACCGAAGCAGAGTGGGAATTTGCGGCTAAAGGCGGGAATCTAAGTCAAGGCTACCTCTACAGTGGATCAAACAACATTGAAGACGTTGCTTGGTACAGTAACAACGCCAGTAACCAAGCGCACCCTGTCGGCCAAAAACAACCTAACGAGCTAGGGCTGTTCGATATGACGGGGAACGTAGGCGAGTTTGTCATCGATGCTTTTGAAGATACTTATTATCGATTTGGACCAACGGATAATCCCAACAATGCCAAAGACAGTGATATCAACCTATCCCATAAGTCAGTACGAGGCGGTAGTTTTGCTTACGATGCAGACGAGTCAGAGAACTATCGCCGAGATTTTGCGAGCCAGTCCATCATCATGTCCGATATGGGTCTTCGATTAGTACGCGACATCAAATAAGGAATTATCATGACCACATTGAAACTCGCAACGCTTTTTTTGGCCGTTACCTGCGCCTTACCCGTTTCAGCAAACCTAAAGCAACCCGACTTGGTGTTACAAATTACGGTTGATGGGCTGCGCGGAGATTTACTCAATCGATACCAACACAACTTCTCCGATAACGGTTTTCGATACTTAATGGAACAAGGTACGGTGTATTCCAACGCCCACTACCAGCATGGCAATACCGAAACCATAGTGGGTCATGTTTCTCTCGCGACTGGCGCGCCGCCTAGCGTGCACGGAATGGTGGGTAACGTATGGTACGACCGAGTTCAAGAACGTTTGGTCTATAACGTTGAAGACCCCAATTATCACAGTTTGACCGTTGGGGCGGGTGTGGACAAATCAACCGAAATTGACCCAACCCAAAAAGCGGCACAAAAAGATGGCCGCTCACCATTACCTATTTTAAGTTCAACGTTCTCAGACGAGCTCACCGCAGCAACCAATGGGGCGGCCAAAGTCTTTTCAGTATCGATTAAAGACAGAGGCGCTATCTCTCTTGCAGGACAAACTGGCAAAGCATTTTGGTTCTCTAAGTCGCAATCGCAATTTATCACCAGCGACTACTACTATTCATCGTATCCAGAATGGGTAACTCAATGGAATCAAAGTGACTTCGTCGACCAGTATTCAGGAAAGGGTTGGCACTTATCTCTACCATGCGATAAATACACACTGGAAGAAAAAGGGGACGGACACAAAGTCGATTTAGCGGGATTCAAACGTACCTTCCCCCACCCTTATGGCCCTAAATCGTACCCCTATTACGGAACGATGCTGACCTTAAGCCCTGCGGGAGACGAAATCACAGAGGATTTTGCTTCCCATCTGTTAGAACAAGAACAATTGGGGAAAAACGGAACCACTGACTTTTTGGCAGTCAGCTTTTCGTCTAACGATTACGTCGTGCATATGTTCGGGTCGAACAGTTTGGAAACCGAAGATAACTTAATTCGTTTGGATCAAAGTATCGCCAAATTATTGCACAACGTTGATGAACAGGTTGGGCTTGAAAACACACTGATTGTTTTGTCTGCCGATCATGGTGTCCCTGAGTCTGCCGCTGTTGCTAACACGCTCGGATTCAAAAATGCGCAGTACTTTAATAAAGATACATTGCTATCAAAAGGGGTATTACAGCGTCTAGAAAGTGAATTCGGCCTTGGTGAAAACGCCATTCGCTTGTTCGCGCAGCCGTACATTTACCTTAATCACCAAGTCATCAAAGACAAAGGGGTGTCTCTTGCAAACGTACAGAAAGCCGTAGCTGACGAAGTGGCTAAAATTGATGGTGTTTATCAAACAGTAACCAGCAGTGACGTGGCCAACAACCAACTGCCTGATTCTCACCTATCGACCTTGATCAAGAATAACTATCACCCTGCCCGTTCCGGCGACGTGTATGTGGTCTTTAATCCACGAAGCTACATTAACGATATGGATGGATTAACTATCGCGTCAACTCATGGTTCACCATGGCGTTACGATACCCATGTACCGGTGATTTTTGCAGGTTATGGCATAGAAAATCAGAAAATAGATCGACAAATCACGCCCTATGACATCGCACCAACGTTATCCAATATTCTAGGGATCACCCAACCTAGCGGCGCGATTGGCGAAGTACTTACAGAAGTTACAATGAAGGACAAATAAGCGCTGATTATAGCTGGCATGCTATACCACAGCAGCGAGTCGGTACTTGCCTCAGGATCAGGCGAGTACCGCTATTCTTTAACGTTTACTATCGAGCCGATGATCAAAGTGAGTAATCAAACACAACGATATCTTCAAGTATCGGCCTGAACAGCGATTTTAACTTATCGTGCTCCGGGTGCGGTAGGTAGCGAGTTCTTCCCGCTTCGTCGGCGAAGGTCATCACAACAGCATGGGTATAGCCCTTGTTTTTTCCTTCAGGGCTGTCGTTCTCTCCCCACTCTACCGAATCGACACCGTTAATCTTGCTTGGCATAGATTCAAAACTCGCTTTAAGCTGTTCGATTTCATCTTGGGTTGCTGAAGCTTTAAAGGTGATGAATAAAATGTGTCTGATCATATTATACCGTTCTAAAAATAAGTATTGTTAATTAACACGTTACATAAACCTCATGCGAATTACTAACCCGCGCGAGGTGCGAACATAATGATGGCCATACCGAGCATAGCGACCGACACACCAAGAAGATCCCAATGAGTTGGTTTGATGCCATCCACCAGCCATAACCATAAAATCGCGACAAAGATATATACTCCGCCATACGCGGCATACACTCGACCTGCAGCAGCAGGATGAAGAGAAAGCAGCCAAGCAAATAACCCTAATGCAAAAGCCGCAGGCACAAGTAACCACGCAGAGTGGCCTTGTTTTAACCAGAGATAAGGCAAGTAACATCCTACAATCTCAGCTATGGCCGTTATAAAAAACAACCCTATCGTTTTCAGTTCTAACACGTTGACTCCAATCATTAAACCGAATCGTTTCTGCCTTACATTGAGCAAAAATCGGCAGCCTGATTATTACATTAAACCCAACGTCATTCTATCCACGGTACTTCCGAATGGTAAATCATTGCTATTACCGGTTTCGATAACAGGCTCACTTTGAACCATTAACGATTTAAGACAGCAGTAAACAGAACTGGCTATGCCATTAGAGCTTTAAGCTGACGTGTTAGCGAAGTGATATTCAAAAAAGATCGCTTCGTTCCCCTCTTCCAACCGTTCAACAAAACCGAGCTTTTTGAGTAGGCGAGCAGAGGCAACATTCTGAGGGTCAACGCCACCAATGAGTTTGTTCCAAGATTCGTTTTGCGTGCTGTGCTCGATAAAAGCACTCAACAATTCACTAGCGAACCCCTGACCCCAGCATTCTTCGGCCAGTAAATACCCAATATGAACATCATCGTTGCTCTCTACATACGCAAAAACGAAACCAATTACCTCGCTAGACCTCAACTCAACAACAAACAAACGGCTTTCCGTCAACATTTGCTTTAACCACTGCTGTGCTTGCGCCTTGGAATGGATGTTGTGAAAATAAGGCGGTAAATTTTCGACCACTGAAGGCGTCAAAATTTCGCAAATTCGCTCTAATAAGGGTTCGTTTTCATACACAGAGCCATCGGCTAATGCCTGCTTTACCTTCAATCGCGTGCTTTCAAATACGGTTTTCATCTCAGTCTCCAATAAAGAGCAACAGAAACACGTGTCTAGCAATAGTCGTAGAACGACTTCCGAACAAAGCCACTATTTCCAGCCCTGTGACCACTGCCTTTCATTTTTCAGATCGCGCCAGTCTATCGAATAAGTGTTTTTCGACAGGACGGCTTCTAACAAACAGGATGTGACCAAGCCGTCTTCATCAAACGTCATTTTTGATATCAAAAAGTGTTTTTCACGATTCGTCGGTGTAATCGCCGTCCATTTGCTATTGAGCAACTTCGCTGGGTTAATTCTATTCATCTTGGTTCCTTTCACATTAAATACAGTGCTTGTCCCTATATAAACGAAAAAGGTAACGAATAAGATCAACGCTAAGTCACATTTATTCGTACAAACGGCCCTGATGTTTTAACCAACCATGAGCATATCTGTTTCCTGGATCCCTATGAGTCCAGTGGATCACGCCGCCTTTCTTATTCCATTCATACTCACCATAAAATTGAACCGTATCGCCAACATTTAAATTCGATACTCTTGGCGCTAAATCAATATTATGGGCAACCAGTAGTGTTTGCTGATTATTGAGCTTTAGTAGAAATTTCTGATGTCTCGAGCCTTTGTTGTCGTCAGGTAAAATACGAACCACTTTCCCCTGCCCTTGAACCTGAAGGTCGCTTTGTTGATTTTCAAATGCTTGCTTAAGCTGGTGATCACTCGCCTGTGCACTAAAAGAAATAATGCTGAATACAGCCACCAATAAAGCTATAAATCGTTTCATGTACCTTATATCCTCTGTTATGTGTATGTTGACCACTAGTGATCGTTGCCTGCGTAGACCCACATGGGTTCTGTTTTCCCTGCTCGTTCAAAGCCTAATGCTCTGTAAAACTCGACGGATTCACCGTCGGCAGTAAGCATTTGTTGATGAAAGTTTTTATACTTACTTTGCATCAGCTCCATCATCTTGCGGCCAACCCCTAAACCTTGGAAATTAGGGTCCACAAGTAGGTGCGGGTAGTAAACAACTAAACAACCATCAGAGATTGCATTACCTATTCCGATAAGTTTGCCTCCTTTTCGCGCGGTGACTAACGTGTCTGAGTTTAATAGCGCAGGTATCAATTTCTCTGGAATTTCCGCAGATGACCACTCGTTGGCTCGGTATAAGCGAATCACTTCTACTTCGTCTATTTCTTTGCTGATTTGTACTAAAACGTCCATATTTGCTATCCGTTGCAAAAATCGATGTTTATTGTTCGATTTCTAAGATTGAATCCATGATGATTAGCAAGTTATCTCTCGCCGACTTCTCCCGAACACGGGCCTTTAGTGTTATCAGATGAATACGCTAGTGAGCCATCAAAATGTTAATCCGAGCGCAAACAGCGCTTGTTCACACTGAGCTGAACTTTCAAACTGTATTGCGAACATGCCTTGCGCTTGGGCACCGGCAACGTTATTCGGCATATCATCGATAAATACGGTTTCGTCGGCCTTTATTTGCTGTTGCTCTACCAAAGCTTGATAGATCTCCGGTTGGGGTTTCAACAAGCCCAAATCAGCAGACACAGTAGAGCCATCAAACAATGGCCAGAATGAGTACGTTGATTGCAAATAGGCGACAATTTCAGTCACGTTATCAGTTAAAGCAAAGACTTGATAACCCGCTCGTTTTACTCGCTTAAGCAATTCTACAGAGCCGTAAATCAATATTTGGCTTTGCTTGACGTAATAGAACAGCTTTTCGCACTCAAGTTCAGTTAACGCTAGGTGTTGCTGATATTGTTGTTTCGCTTCCGACTCGGTTAGCAATCCTTTGTTTAGATCGAGCCAAATGTCACTTTGAAATATCGACGCAGCTAACTCGTCGGAATACCGTTCTTCACCAAAAGTGAGCTTGGTGATTTCCATCGGCGCCCAGCGCACCATCACGTTTCCTATATCAAAGACGACGTTTTTCACACTCTTGGTACCCATATCTGCCGTTCTCCTTTCTGCGTTTTAATGAGTTCATCTAAACGAATGACTGACGTCCAATTTAACCTTGCCTGTTTTGCCATTCACAGCGTAGCATTCCGTATTTCACCGAATCGTAATATTTGCCTTGATGGTAACGCACCTTACGCAACCGAGCTTCTTGCTTAAACCCGAGTTTTTCTGCGCACGCCATCATGCGCGGGTTTCCAGACCAAGTGGTTACCCCCACTCGTTCAATTTCCAATCGAGAAAACAAGTGATCAATCCATAACGGCAAGGCTTCAGATGCCAGTCCTTGTCCCCAAAAATCAGCATCGTAGATAATGACGCCCATTTCGAGCCATCGGGTAGACTCACACTCCCAATAAAAACTCACCGTTCCCACTGGTTTATCATTAACGGTAATCAGCTGAATATCAGTACCATCGCGTAAACGTGGAAATGTCGTATTAGAAAATATCTCTAGCGATGGCGTGGTGTAGGGAAAGTAAGGCCCGTTAAATTGAGTCCATTCGTCATTGCTCGTCACCAAGCGGTAAATCGCATCGAGTTCGTTAGATTTTGCTTCGCGAATCGCTATATTTCTTTGCATTCTTGTATTTCCTCACCCACAAACGAATTACCTATTTTCGAGAGCCACTGATGATAATGCTAAATCGAACTTAGCTTAAAAGTTGGCGTAACTTACTTTGATCAAGCTTTCCCGCTTTGTCTCTCGCCACAAAATAAGGCAACTGCCAACGTTGGGTTCGTTTACCTGATTCAGAAAACACCTTCGTCCCATCTAGGCCTCTATCTGCGCTCCAAGGCGGGAACACTCGAATGCCCGTTTTCCCTTTGCGCTTACTGGAAGAGACAATGCCTTTTGCCACCAGCACATCAACAGGAAAAACGAACAAGCCCTGTGTTGGTTCAATATCGCTTTGAGGCGAAAGGCTCACGTGGCTTTGAACCTCAACAACCAGAAAATCGAGATCCGATTGCTCAAGAGGAATGGGCTTTGTCTCTAGAGACGGTAATGACGGGCGTTGCCATATGGCTAAAAACGCACCCGGCCTATCCTCCGTGACCTTGCCTCTACGATACGAAATTCTCTGATGGTTGAGAGAAAAATTCACCGCGTGATACTTTGCGCTCTCGGGAACAAGATCAAGTCCGACAGGCGTGGTTAACTCATATCCGTTTGCGACAAACTCTTGGTTTAACCAAGTCATGATCGCAGCGCTGTAGTCAGTTCCTTTCACAATTATCCTTATGACCCGTTTTTATGGTTCACTTTATGATCGGCGAATGCCCCACCATTGAAGTTAATACCCAGCGAAGGGTTTTCTTTAATTAAGTTAACCAAAGGCAAGAATAACGGACTAGGCAGTGCGTCCAACGCACACCATTTCCATTGTTTGCATTTATCGGGTTCCGTGACTTTCGGCTCTCCATCGTCACATTCCCCTAATACAAATAGCGTCACGTAATGTTTTTGTTCGTTTTCAAAGATGTCATTGGTAAAGCCGATCTTCGTCACCTTTTCCACAACGAGCCCGGTCTCTTCAAAAGCTTCACGACGAGCGCATTGTTCAATGCTCTCACCCAATTCTAGGTGCCCGCCCGGTGTCGCCCACGTGTTTGCCCCGTGAGATCCCATACGCTCACCTAACAATATGTGACCGTCTCGAACGATGACCGTTGCCACACCTACTCTTACCTTATTACTCACGCGATACCTCTAAAAAACCCTATTAAAACAACATGATATTATCAATCGTACCTTCAGAGAACACTCAAAACTGCCAACTTAATTAGGCAATAATTTCAGTGACTACCTCTGTTTTCACTGAATTCGCGATAAAACAGTTTTCGTGAGACAGATGATGCATTTTTTCAAGTTGTTTGGTGGTGGGAATATGCTCGCCAGAAAATACAACATTCGGCCTCAAGGTCACCTTTGTTACCGACGTTTTGCCTCGGCTGTCTTCTTCCATGATCCCCACGGCATCGTCTGTGTAGCTATCGATGATGTATCGGCGTTTTGCTGCAATCGACAAAAACACCAACATATGACAACTTGATAACGATGCAATAAAGGCTTCTTCAGGATCAACATTCGCCTCGACTGAATAAGGCAATGGAACAACACTAGGGGAAGAGGAAGCCGGTACGGTCACCCCTCCATCAAACTCCCACGTATGGCCGCGACTGTATTGATTGTCACTAAAGATCTCATCGTTACCTCGAGACCAACGAATAGTGGCCGTATATTCAGACATCCTTTTCTCCTTATTCTATGGTGTAATGACAACTATGCACGTTAAGCTTTATTAATGTTGTCGCCTATTTCGCTAACCACTTCGGTCAGTTTTCTTTGTTCTTGTTGATTGAAAGTAACATAACCGATCGGGATTGGGCTGTTTAATTCCGCAATGATCTTTTCAGCGCTTTCAACACCAAACCCGCCACACAATTCAATCACTTGAACCTCTTGTTCAATCAAGCTTTTCGCCGCTACGATGGCTTGCTCATCACTGCAAACACCCACCACTTGTGTTGAAAAGCCCAACGTATTCATTTCGGTGTTGTCTCTGGGATGCTGGTAGTGCTCGGCCTTTACAATAAATCCATAACGTTTAATCATAATCAATGTCCCTCTGTTGAAGCCGCTAAACCGTTTGCGTTTCCCATCGAAAATACGGACGTTCGCCATCCATACGATCAATTTTTGCACCGATTGTTTTGTAAAAATCATGAACTCGAACGTTCAGTGGGCTCGCCGTCCAAGAGATATGAGAAGCTGAAGTGTGTTGGGCCTGCGCCATGAGTGCCTTCATTAACACAGCGCCACAACCTTTTGATCTTTCTTGCCCAAGAACCAAAAGATCATCGAGCCAAATCGACGCTTCTCCAGAAAACGAAGAGTATCGAAAATGATAGAGTGCAAAGCCAATCGCTTTATTGTCGGACTCTAAAAGTAACGCGTGGGCAAATGGGGATTGACCAAACAAAGTACGTTCGATCTTTTCAATATTGGTGGTGATTTCGCCCTGAAACCCTTTCATGTTGCGATCAAACTCTGCCTTGAGTTCAATAAAACTTAACAGCGTTTTTGAGTCTTGAATTGCAGCGTGTCTTACTTTCATTGAATCCTCCTTGATCCATCATGAGTTAATTTCTAAATCCAAAAGTCGCTGGCGTGTGAACAATAAACACCGCCCGTGGCTCTGAATGTTACCTCGCCTTAAGTCAATGTACATCTATTTAAGTTGTTGTTTGTTATGTAATCTGCTTCTTCGGATACGGAAACGCCCAAAGTTATTAGCCTTGGGCGTTTCTTCTAGCAAACGGGGTTACGACAAACCGAGCTTTATAATGTCATGTGCAGAATTGGAAAGGGTTTACCCATATCATCTAGGGGCGAACGCGAAGCGACTGTAAAACCCATATTCTGGTAGAAACCAACAGCCTGTGGGTTTTGTTCATTGACGTCTACTTTGGTTACACCTAGCTGCTCTATTGCGTACTGCAGTAAGTGTTTACCAATGCCTTGTCCTCTTGCTTCGTTTAAGATGAAGAGCATTTCAACTTTTGAATCATGGATCCCTACGAAACCTACAATTGAGCCGCTATCATTTTTTATGCACCTCAACGTAACAGCAGGAAAAGCCTGTTCGATGATAATTGGTTTAAAAAACGCAATATCTTCTTCTGTAATGAAGTCATGAGTTGCTCGGACTGAATTTTCCCAAACAATAAGCATTTCGGCATAATTTTCAGGAAGCACATTTTCTACAATCATTGTATTTTCTCTAAAGTTGACTGAAATTCATGTGCAGCCGCGTGCAAGTATTTTAGCCCTTAGAGGTATAAATTGTCCATACTTCCCCGTAATCATTGAGCCCTTCATTACAGGGACACACACCAAATAGTATGACCATATGGCTTACTTTACGTCGGCAGTACTCCAATTTTTTACACCCAACTTTCTCTAACTAGCACAATTGCTATCTTATTAAAAAACTAGTTGGAATAACTCATGACGACGGCAAGAAAACAGCTCATCTGCGTTGACGCAACACCCTACTATCACTGTGTTTCAAGGTGCGTGAGACAAAGCTTTCTATGTGGCAAAGATATCACGACTAAAAAGAGCTACGAGCACCGCAGGGAATGGATTGAACACAAAATTCAATCACTTACACACACTTATTGTATTGATGTGTGCGCGTACGCTGTGATGAGCAATCACTACCACCTTGTATTACACATCAACCGTGACAAGGCTCTTAGGTTATCCGTTGATCAAGTCATTGAGCGCTGGAGCCATGAACATAAGCTGCCGGTACTGATTCAGCGTTGGCTACAAAAAGAGTTAAAGAGCCAAGCCGAAGAAGATAAATGTTTAGAAATCATTGAAGTATGGCGAGAGAGGCTTTGGTCATTAAGTTGGTTCATGAAAGAACTCAATTACGATATCGCCTGTAAAGCAAATCAGGAAGACCAGTGCTCTGGCCATTTTTGGGAAAGTCGCTTCAAAAGCCAGGCGCTACTTGATGAAAAAGCCCTAGCCGCTGCGATGGCATATGTAGACCTTAATCCCATTCGTGCTGGCATCGCTAAGTCCCCTGAGAAATCAGATTTCACCTCAATAAACGCAAGACTGAAGGCGCTAAATGACAATCAGGAAACCGCGCCTTGTTTGCACCCATTCATTGGCAACCCAACCAACAAACGGTTAGACGGGATCCCCTTTAGGCTAATGGATTACATTGAATTAGTAGACTGGACTGCAAGACAATTTAGAGAAGGTAAAACATCCATCTCTGATAGCTTACCCCCCATTATTGAAAGACTTAACTTCAACCAAAAAAGTTGGTTAGAGGTATGTACCACACTCGAGAGAAAACGCTCTACGGCTATAGGCGCACCTTGCAACATTCAAAACGCCAAAGTTGCCCTCAATAAATCACGGATTCATTGTTATCAACTCGAATAGATGGCATCTCTGCTTCAGCTAAAAACCCGCCGCTAGAACCCACTAAAACGGAACACACCAAATAGCACATGAACTCATTGTTTCGCCGTTATGTACGTGCTGACGTTAATGTTTCTACAGCTAACTTTCCTAAAGCATTCGCTGCTAAAGGACTTGCACCGGTAATTAACAAACGGTCGCGACACACAGTCTTATCAGCTTTACTATTCGCCAACACAACGCCAAGCCCTTTTAGCCTCTCACTTAGCCCCCAAGGCATCTTACCCGGCAAGTAGCCAATTATAGGGGTTTGAGCATCTACTGAATCTGGAAAAACCGCCATCTTATAACCCCGATATAAAAACTCAGAGCCACTCGTGTGGGTAGATAACAAAGCAGCAGGACCATGACAAATGGAAATGGTAAAAACACCGTTGTTATGCGCCCAATTTAGAACAGTACCTACAAGTTGATCATCAGGTAGACCTAACATTGCACCATGCCCGCCGGGAACAAACACCGCTGCATAATCTTCCGTGTTCAGCCCATTGGTAACCAAATCATTCAGATTTATTGGATTTTCAAACTGTTCTTTATATTCTGTATAAATAGAGTTTACAGACTCATCTTTCTTGGGAAATGCCCACATCTCGAGGATGGCAGGCTTACCGCTAGGCGTCGATACCTCAAACTCATAGCCAGCATTTTTGAGATGTAACATGGGTACTAACGTTTCCACAGGATGATTGCCTGTTGAAAACAGCTTTCCATTTTTCATTTCCATATTCTTTTGCTCAGTCGCTAAGACTAAGATTTTTCGCTTTGAGCCACCGACAGGGCTGTATACAATTTCTTGGTAATCTGTCTTTTCAGCTGTCGCTAGCTTCAAAGCTACCTTTGACGGAGAATATGAACCATCCAACTCAAGCTTTGGAGCTAGCCCCAACAAATTCCTTAACATAATTCCGCATCCATTCAATGTGTTGATAGCTAGATATTAGTCCAAAGTAGATGACAATGTTTGATCATCGACTATCCGCCTTTCACTTCCAACACGGACACACACCAAAAGTTGGAAATCTACGTCCTCCTGACCACAATATTTCGTGTGTGTCCCGTTAATTACGTTTACGTTAATTATTCGAAATAGCAGACTTAGATGTCATAATCCGAAACTTAGTCTACAACAAACAACTTAGCGCCGATTATCGTAGACGAACGATGAGCCTCTGCGTTGTCAGCAACTTGATAACTCATGCCGGGTTTTAGAACGAATTCTCGACCATCCTCTAACTCGGTAGTTAATTCCCCCGACAGACAAAGCAATATATGCCCTTTCGAACACCAATGATCTGCGAGATAGTTTTCCGAATACTCAACCATACGGACTCGAATCTGGCCAAATTTCTTAGTTCGCCAATATGCCATACCCGTTTCACCAGTATGCTCGGTAACCTCAACTTCACTCCAGTCTGTAATTCCGAAAGGTAGATTTTCAATATCCATATTAATTTCCTCCATAATTTTACTTCGCTACTAACGCATAGCACCTGCAATAAAATGTGCCCCACAGAATTAGTGAGGCACATTGAAACACTCACCACTACTCAATTTGGACACACCAGAAATCGGAAGTCTACGTCCACTTAGCCAAAATATTCATGTGGGCTCTGTTATTGTTTTATTTTTATACTCTTAATTGTTCAGAATTGACTGCGAAGGTCGAAAGACCAATTCGCTATTTAGCATTTTCTTAATCTATCACTCTCACTCTTATCACTTCTAACCTTTCAATCAGTGCGTCAGCCATCAATGTCAATTTATCTGGCTGTTGTCTAGAATAAGTTTTCAGTGTTGCTAATACATCACGTCTTAGCTTTTCTAATTGCCCTCTCTCATCGCCGGTATGATCTGTGAACACCATGCCTTCCAACTCATTCAACCATTTGTTAAAAGACTCTGGAGTTTGAGAGAGCAAAAGTAAAGTATTGTGAGGCTCAGCTTTTAACGCAACCAACAACAAGGGCGAAACGTCTCCAGAAATAGCTCCGTCTCTACGCTTCCAAATCTCCACCAAAGAAAAAAGTGTAGGAACTATTTCCGAAGCTTCTTTTTTTTCAAGATTTGATTCTATAGACTGATAATTTTCTATCATCCAATTATGCAAAATATTGGTTTCTGGGGTTTTAGCATACACTTGCAGCGAACAAAAAACAGACATCGTAAGAATTATTAGAATCCTTATCATTGTTGCTCCTCCAGTTGATTGGATATAACTATGGTGATTTTTTTATAGTTTACAATTTCAGAAAATATTTCTTTCAAAGCAGACTTACTATTACCAACATAATATTGAGATTTGGCAACACTCCCCCATATTTTACCAGGCATTAGACAGCCAAGAGTGTCTTTGTGATAATTTCCAGCATGGATAAGAATGAATGTCCTACCTGGCACATTTTGTAATTCATATACGTTGGGATACTTCGGTGAGCTATAAGGTAATAAACGATATGAGCCTGCTTTGATTCTTTTGTCAGAATTCTCGGTTATAGAGTCTGGTCCTGCGGGTTCCAGTACAAACCAACTTTTACTTACTCCTTCAATAGTCAACTTGCCTAACGTCGTCTCTCCCATTTGTTTTGTACGGTTTAGATTTAATTTAACTTCATCTAGTTTTTTCATTGCTCTTGTCCTTGCCATCAAATCAATGAAGTTAACAGAACAGTGCTATTACAGCAGATTCGCTTCATTGTTAATAGAGGCATCGCTAACTTAAATGAAATTGATTATTCTGTTTTTTACACCAGTTTTAGTTAACTGATATAAAAAGCATATACAGGGTCTGACCATTCTAATTCCCCCTCACTACAGCTAGCAAATTGAGGGCCTAACACGGACACACACCAAATAGCAGAACTAAAGCTGATGAACTACTGATTCCTATCTCTAATAGTAACTTTCTTTTAGGAGTGTTATTTCGTGAGTGTCCCGTTAGTAACTTGCCAAAACATGATGGGGCTTCAAAAAGTACACAATAACTAGAATCAACGAGGACACACACCAAAAATCGGAAGTCTACGTGCACTTAACCAATATATTTCGTGTGTGTCCTGTTGATACTGCTTAGCCAAAATATTTCGAGTGTGTCCCGTTAGTAGTAGGGCGCAATCAAGCTCAACATCAGTAAGAGCGACCCAAACAGTTAAATTCCACCAACGATCCCGCCTTTCTTGTTTGGGCCTTAAACTAGGCTTATTATTGCCAATTTCTTCACCATCAAAATCCCCCCCACTCTTGGTGCCAACCTGTACCGTTTTCTCCAGATTTCTTGTGAAAAATTTTTGAGCGCCAAAGAGCTAAATCGCCTCCAATTAAAGACTGTAGCTGTGGGATCAAAGCTGAATCTGTGATCAACTCTTTAATTTCCGTCGATACTAAATGCCAATCCCGGACAGAATAACGACCATACAGGGGATGAGGCTCTGGGCTTTGAGCTATCTCCCTAACCTCCATTAAAACATCTTGAATTAATTCGACATTTACGAACCTCGGTAATCGCCCTAAATAGCCATCTCGGTGAAAACGCTTGATTTGCTCTCTCGTCAATCCTTTACTCTTTTCCATTGATTAGCTTCCTGCCCTATGATGTTAAATAAAGAGCGTCCAACCTACAGCCTTTATCGAATGGCCTAAAATTATTAATTTATAATTTATATTTAGAGAAAAGCTTTGGTTCCCGCTAAATGAGTTTATAACGACTTGAAGTATTATTTCCAAATGGCACTAGCCTAATTACTCCACTAACCTAAAGCCTATTTAACAATTACTTGCCTTAAACAATGTGCTAACTCTTAGTTGCTTAAGCGTACACTTATTCACAGAGCTCCAAGTTAACAAGCATAAAGGGGAGTTGATTCCAATCGCCACTGAAATGTTCGCGTGATGATTTCAAGCCCTGCAATCATGACTCCTTTCGACACTCTCACCAAAATATTTGGTGTGTGTCCCGTTAGTAGCTCAATTCAAGCCCTTTTTCTACATCTGGGACATGAACAAGAACCGCTGATGGAATCATAATTTTCTCCAACCACATAACAGTCTTTATAACGCAGGTTTCTACTAAACGTAAACTTAGCCTTTCAGGTCTAGAACACCTTTCCAGAGATAACTACCGTGTCTACTTAAATACCAAGATATTTCGCGTGTGTCCCGTTAAGATTCCGTCGATAGATAAATGACCGTCATCGATATAGCGGATGAGCTTCGGCCATTGGCCAAGCGTATATTTTATTGCTTTACCCAGCGGGCTAGAGCCTATCACTTTCTGAGTTGTCATCCATTCGTAAAACTCATCCAGTATTGGTTTGGCGTATATCTGCCGTTCTGCTTTTCGTTTTTCGGCAGAGATGCCTTTCAAGCGTGATTCTATTCCATAGAGCTTCTGGATTTTAGCCAGTGCTTTATCCGCTTTGCCTGACTTGCCTTTTCCTTGAAGCTTCTTAGCATCCATGAACTTACGCCGTGCATGCGCCAAGCAGCCGACATTGGTCACGTGGTGAAGACCGTCATAGGCACCATAGCCATCGGTTTGCAGATAACCACTATAATCCCCTAAAAAGGCAGCAGGGCACGCCCTCGCGCGACTGTTTTGATAGTCGTACAAGGCGATGTTTTTCATATTGGGGAGTGCGGCATCTGGCGAGTCTGCGCCCGAGCAGTAGAGCCACATGTAACACTGTTTATCTTCCTTGAGCACATTGAGCGGCGTTTCATCCGCCTGAACCACCACTTGTTCTAGTAGGTGCCTTTTCAGGGCAGCATACAGCGGTACGAACTTCTCACTGACTTGGATAATCCACCTTGCCATGGTGGTTCGTGATAGTTCGATACCCGATTGGGTAAACAGCGACTCTTGCCGATACAGCGGCATTGCGTATTGGTATTTGCCAAGGATGATATTGGCAAGCAAGCTTTCTGTCGCGAAGCTCTTAGAGATAATGCTTTGCGGCGCTGGCTTTTGAACGATGCGGTTATTGTCCTCTGTTTGCTCGCACTGGCGGCAAGCATACTTAGGACGAACATATTCCAGCACTTTGAGTACCGCTGGTGAGAACTCCAGCTTTTCACTGCGGTCTTCACCGATTTTATGCAGGCTCTGCTTGCAGCAAGCGCATTGCTTTTCATGGTCGTCTAAATCGAGTTCGATAATCTCACGAGGTAAGGTCTTTGGAAGTGGCTTACGTTTACCACGTTTCTTCGTTGTGGTAGTGGTCGTCACCTCAACCTCTTCTTCTTTAGCGGCTTCACATTCCACTTCGTTGAAGAGGTCACCTTGAGATTCATCGTAAGGCTTTAACGCCTCCGAACGTTTCGCGAATTGGCGGTCGAAGGCAAGTTTGAGTTGCTCAAGTAGCGATTGGCGCTCTTGTTTCCACTCGCTTTTCTCTGACATCAGTGCTTTCACCATCGCTTGTAGCTCGGCAACACTTTGACTTTCTGGATTGATATCTGGCGTTTTTTTCATGACATTTATTATACTAAAATCATGTCGTTAACGCTTGGTGGATAAGGCTTTATTATCGCTTAAGTCATTGTGAAATCGTTTATTCGAACGGGTTTATGGCCGATAATCGTGAAGCCAGAAAGCAGTCTATCAAGCTCGAATTGCGTCAGGGTAAACACTTCATTTTTCTCTTTTGTAGGCCACTTGTACTTGGCTTTTTCGAGTCGTTTATACCAAAGGGCGAAGCCTGTTTTATCCCAATACAATACTTTGATTTTGTCGCGCTGTTTGTTGGTAAACAAGAACAGTGCGCCACTCCCCAAAGGCAAATCGGTGTCACTTTCGATAATCGCCGCGAGGCCGTTGATGGACTTTCTAAAATCGACGCTTTCACGATAGAGGTAAATCTCAGGAGCGCTCAGCATACGTTTCATGATAGCGCACCGATAAGCTCTGCCAGATAGGCCGCAGGCGTGCCTTGAGGAATATTCAGCTCAACATCATTGACGAGAAGTGTCATGTTGGCCGTTGCAATTTGAGCCTGATACTTCGTTGTCTTTTCGACGACTTCAGCTCTCACAAATCCGACGGTTGCTGATTGGGCTACCGTTTGAAGCTGACGGCGTTTTGCGAAGAACGTGGATAAACTCAGTCCGTGCTGCTCGCAGAAAACGCGTTGAGTCATATTGCTGCTTTCATACTGTTGAAAAAGAGCCTGCCATTCCTGGTTAGAGCGTCGCTTTGCCATTTCAAATCTCCTTTTGGTTAGAGACTTGATCTTAATATTCGTGCTTGGCGATTAGAATGTGGGGTTTATGAGGCGCTTACCATGCATTGCAGGGACACACACCAAATAGTGCAGGCTTACCACTAGGCGTCGATATCTCAAATTCATAGCCTGAGTTTTTAAGATGCAACATCTGTACTAGAGTTTCAATAGTATGGTTGCCTATTGAAAACAGCTTTCCATTTTTCATTTCCATATTCTTTTGCTCAGTCGCTAAGACTAAGATTTTTCGTTTTGAGTCACCAATCTCGACCAATCTTTTCGGGGATCTATTCCGTGTGTGTCCCGTTAGTAACTCAAAGAAACCTAGAATGCTAAATGTAGCAAATCGTGTTATGCATTGATTATAAGTGTCCTAACCTATTTGGGTAAAGTAGCCAATACAGAAATAATTAATGAATATAGAGAATTACCAGCAACCCCATACAAGGTATTATTTGCAAATTCCTTTAAACTTAATGCTTTGTGGCTGTCTGTAATATGACACCTAACTTCCTCTTCAATTTTTTCACTCGCAATTACTGAAATATTTTCTGTAGCGTTAACTTCTAATAAGGTTAATAAACTTTGAGGTAAATCCTCATATGTGGAAAGCTGAGATGAAAGATGATTTTGTGATTTAGTTAAACTGTTACATATTGATCGTTGAAGCTCTATCATTTGTTCTTCTAACGTGCCAACTCTAGATTTATAATTATCATTCTCACATTGGTATAGCAACAAAAGTCTTTCATTTTGTCTTAATTCCATAGCTGCCATTTCTAATTTCATTTGTAACCTTTCGATGTCCAATTTAGATTCTAATACATCGGTCGGTTTTTTATCCCCTACAATAACCAAACCAAATTCATGTAATGATTTCTCTATTTTTTCAACATCGCCTGATGGGGTTTCAACAAGTAAACAAACCATATTATCACTCTGTTCGATACTTACCTTTGCTTCTATCCCAGAAAATTTCTGATGAAGAAAATCATTAAAATAAGAAAGTATAGCTAAACCGGCACTTGCTTGATGAGCTTCAAAAGTAATAGATTTGAAGAGCTTAACCACATCAAAACCATCACTTTCAATATTTTTATCTATCGGTAGCTCTGGTAAACCCGTTAATATTATTGTTACTTCTATTGCATCTAGCACATTAGGATCTAATGATGTACCGATAACCACCGTTGCTGAATCAGAAGCAAAATTTTTGACTGCATTTCCTACAGCTTCAAACTCATCTAGACGCATATCTAAACCAGCCGTTATATTAATTAGGTAACCTTTAGCTTTAGCTTTAGATAATTCATAATGTTGTAACGCAGGTGAATCTAATAATTTTGCAACAGCTACTTCTGCTCTTTTCTCCCCTTCTTGAAGTGAGTAGCCAACTGTACTTAGTCCCATTTTAGTTAAGATTTGTCTAACATCCGAAAAATCCACATTAATCATTCCTGGGCGAGATATTAAATTAACCAATCCTTTTATTACTGCATAAAAATGATTGTTGGCGTCTTGAAATAAGTCATCAATACCATTTAAAGAATTTGTCTTTAAATTTGAATCTAAAAACCTATCATTCTCTATACATAACAAGGAATCTGTATATTTGGATAAAGACAAATATGCTTGTTGTGACTTTAATTTTTTACTTCTACCTTCAAATGAAAATGGAAATGAAAATAACCCAACACATAAAATACCAAGTTCCTTAGCAATTCTTGCTATATGTTGAGGTACTAGGCTTCCAGTTTCCCCTCCCAAACCTGCAACCAGAAAAACAACGTCTTTACCTGAAAGCTTATCCCTTATAATTTTTTCCATAAAATGAATATGTTCATCCAACAGTATTAAGTCATGCTTAATATTTGAATAGCGATTTAATACTTCTGATGAGGTATGAACATAAAGCTTATCAATTACACCTAAAGTATCCTGGCTATTGACGTATTTCATATTATTAACAATTTTACAGCCAACACTACCGACACCTACAATTGTTCCTAATAATTCATCCATTTCCATCATAGGTTCAAACATTTCACTTCTCACTACGTTAAGAGTTAATTTAAAGGGTGATTATAACGCCAGCCATAAGAAGTGCCCCACTAAACCAGCAAAGAGCACAGAACTTCATACCAAAACCTACGGTAAATTATAAGCTATAGCCACAGGCTTTAAGCTCAAGGTTTACGTCATTTTTCCACGCACCAGCTTGATCCATTGAAACATACACAACGCCACTAATATCATTAGGTGTTTCTATTTGCCCCTTAACTAAAGCACAAACATTCTTTCGCCCAAGCTTAGCCATTAGGTAACCATGCTCGAAAACAACATTTTGTCTTGCACGATCCCGGGCTGGTACAGTTGTTTCGAAAGCTCCGCGTCCTTTATCACAAGGGGTATATATTACGATTGCAAAATCCGCTTCACCTGCATAGTGCTCAATTTTTTCAATTATTGTCATCCCGCTACTTGCTTGTTCGTGCAATATGATAGCTTCAAAACCGATAGTTTCTATATGTCTTGCTGCTTCTTGCTTAACTTCATTGTCACGCCCATGAACAATAAATACCTTGTTTTTCTTTGGTGCTTGAGGAGCAGAGAACATCGGACTTGCTGATACTACATGTTGCGGAGGGACACTCTGTTGAGCTGGTGATTGTTGACTGGCTAATTGTGTACCAAATTCCAAATGACTCATTAGATCTGCAAACTCTTTATCAAGAAATGCCCGACGCTCTAAATAAGTGCCAAATTTGGGCTGGATAAAGTCCCAAAACGAATCTAAATCACGAGCAAGCTTTAACCAGCTAGGCAAGTGTGATGACAGCGTATTGTTACTTAAAAGCTCGTGCCTCAACTGTTGGTATTCACTGTTTGATGATTCTTTACCAGTTGCCCTTGATTTTAACAATGCACATAGGTAGTTCACTTTTTCTGCATTGCTGGTTAAAAATTCAATACTCATTTAAATTCCTGAATATGTAAAAGATAATCTAACTTTTAGTTTTGTATAACATTGTTTAGCAGCAAACTATCCGCCTTTCCCCCTTTCCAAAGGCGCAAAGCGGCAACTAGCCGGCTAACAGCCACTAACCAAAATCTATTATTGTGTATTAACTCAATAGCTTGATACACAAACACTGCCACTATCCTCTGCTTATCTGAGAAAAATGTCAATATTAGTCCTATGTTAAACGTAGTGATTTTTAAAGGGCAAGACATTCGAGATCACGTCAATGTGATGGGACTAACAAGATGTGTAAATGTAAGGGAGGAAAATCAATCGAAGGCTGGTATTTATTACGTCAGTGCTGGAAATGTAGGCGGTAAGAACCGTTAGATACCTATCAATCTTGCAACGTCACTACACCCTGATCAGCAACCAAACACTCTTTCTTAGCCTTAGCAAACTGCTTAATATAATATTCAATTTTAGCCGCTTGGCTTTTGTCGGCTGCAGGTTGCTGCCAAACGAGTTGTAATGGGCCTTTGCCACGTAAGGCTTTGGCGCCTTTGCCCTGTTGGTGGGTAGCAAAGCGTTTTGCGACATCATTGGTAATGCCGCAATACAAAGCGTTGGACTTGGTTCGAATAAGGTAAACGAACCAAGCTTGTTCTGATTTTAGGGCTGGGTTAGCCACCAATCAGCTCATCAACTAAGGTTTTGAGTTCAGCCACTTGTTGTTTGAGTTCGCTTACTTCGCTTTCTAACGCATCAATACGACCATTGTTGCTCGGCGATGAAGCTGCTGCTGGTGCCGCTGCGGCCAGTGCTTCTATATCCACTTCGCCACAAAACAGGTGTTGGTAGCGGCAGTCACGTTTGCCCGCTTCACGTGGTAGTTTCACTACAATAGGGCCAGATTCACGTGCGGCCATGGCGTCTAGCACTTGTTCTACTTCTTTGACGTCTGTAAACGAGGTTAAACGGTTAGTACGCGTTCTGATTTCACCTGGACTTTGTGCGCCACGAACCAACATGCTACAGACTATGCCGCGTTCTTGTTCGTTCAGCTGCAAATTACCAAATTCAGTATTACAAAAACGGTGACGGAATTTAGACACGCGGCTATTAAAGCCACTTTCGTCTGTGACCAATCGACGGTCAATAAGAGATTGCACACCATCCATCACATCAGAATCGGATAAGTCTAGAACCGGATCTCGGTTGCTTTTTTGGTTACAAGCGGTGGTTAAACTATTTAGCGTCAAAGGATAGTGATCTGGAGTCGTCACTTCTTTTTCAATCAAACACCAATAATACGTGCCTCAATTGCACTCAATTCAATACTCATAACGCCTTCCTTAATGTTTTATGCTTATTCCCATCATCATTAACGAATGATCGTTAGCAATGTGTGTCTCGCTTAAGTCATGACCATTAATGACAAGTCAAAACAGGGACACGCAGCCTTTTACCATCTTCTTGTATCAGCATAATTTTAGCGTGACTTAGCTCGATTTCTACTAGCTCTTGAAAGTCTCTGCCTTCTCGATAAGCGTTTCTCAGTTTATCGCGAAGTTGTGGCTGATTTTCGGTGTCGTTCATGAGGTCATCTGTCTTATTTATGAAGAATCGGCGCGCACTGCGCTCGTCATATCCTTGTCATGGTTGGTTAGCATCATATAGCTAAGGGCCGAACAATACTACATCGAGCCGCCATCAAGCCTATTGTCTGATGAAAAATTCAGCAGTAATCGCAAGGGATTGATCTTAAGTCTGTTAAGCGTCACTTTGTTGTGCTTTAATCAACGTAGACCTCATCTTCATGACCTAGTAGTAGGAAAAGGAATATATGAATAACGTATTTGAAATCGTAAACCAAGCTCGTCGTAAGAACAAACTGAAGCGTGAACTTCAAGATAACGAAAAGAAGATTAGGGATAACACCAAACGTGTTGACCTACTAGACAACCTACAAGACTACATCAAGTCAGACATGACTCACGACGAAATCGTCGCAATCATCAAAAACATGAAAGCAGACTACGAAGATCGCGTTGATGATCACATCATCAAGAGTGCTGAAATTTCTAAAGCCCGCCGCGACATCAGCCGTAAAATCCGTGACTTAACGGAAGCAGACAAGCAAACTCACGGCAAGAAATAATCTTTTAGAGCCCGCTTTACGAGTCTCTCTGTAGCGGGCTTTTTCTCCTCACTTTGCTGCGACGCTTTATTCCCCCTCTTCTTTCCCAACAGATTCCGAAATCAACCCTCTCTTATTTTGATGTAAACCGTTTGCGTAATCGCTAACCTTCACTTTCTCCATTAATGACTATTTTCGTTCTTATAAGCAGTTGCTATAGTTCGGCCATACAAAAAAACAATGACCATTCGGGGCATGGAGCATCCCCCTTTATCTCATGAAGAGAAGAATTGGCTTCGGATACGTCCGATACAAATTAGAGGGTCAAAATTATGGATTTTAATATGGTTGAAATTTTAGGTTACGCATCATCAGTGATGGTTGCGATTTCTTTAATGATGAAAGACATCGTTCTATTACGTGTGCTTAACTTCATTGGTTGTGCGCTGTTCACTGCTTACGGTGTGGCGATTGATGCAATGCCCGTTGTTGCAACTAACGGCTTTATTGCTTGTGTGAATGTTTACTTCTTATTCAAGATGTACAACGATAAAAAAGTGGCTGCTGCGGCCTCTGCTGCTAAAGCATAAGTAACGTCGAAGAATAATAAAAACCAGCGCATTGTCGCTGGTTTTTCGTTCTGCTAAGCCTGATATGACACTCCGTCTAGGCGCTTACCTAAGCTCACTGAGTCATCCACTTGAAAGCCTTGATTGAGATAAAATTCGATCACTTTTTTATTCGAGCTTCTCACTTGCAAGTTTATCTTCGGGCAGCCCTTTTCTTTAAGACGCAACTCAAGTTCGCCCATAAGTTGTTGCCCGTAGCCTTTGCCTTGCTTACTTGGTTCAACCACTAAGTAATTCGCCCAACCTCGGTGGCCTTCATAGCCTCCCATCACACTTGCAACAATGTTTGAGTCAACTTCGGCCACTAAAAACAAATCGGCTCCTTGCGCCAACTTGGTGGTGATGTCTTTATACGGATTGTTCCAAGGTTTCACCAAACCGCACTGTGTCCATAGCGCGACAATGGTTTCGGTATCTCTTATCTCAAACTCACGTATTTTCATCTGCTCTCCTTGCTCTACGCCCCACCCTCGCGGTTTCAGGGATGATTTCCTTTTTATTCCCTAGTGATAGCCTAAAATCGAATATGAAACAACATAAGATTGAAGTCATGAATAAAAACAAATTCGCAATCTATCAAGTATTTACTCGTTTGTTCGGCAACACCCATCAGGCTAATATTCCTTGGGGCACCAAAGAGCAAAATGGGCTCGGGAAATTCAGCCATTTCACAGACTTGGCACTAAAAGAAATAAAAGATCTGGGTATGACGCACATCTGGTATACCGGGGTTCCCCATCATGCACTAATTGGAGACTACTCCGAACTGGGTGCCCACAGCGATCACCCTGTCGTGGTTAAAGGCCGGGCAGGTTCGCCTTATGCAGTTAAAGACTATTACTCAGTCAACCCGGATTTGGCCGACGACCCAACCCAGCGTATGGAAGAATTTGAAGCGCTCATCAAACGAAACCACCATCAAGATCTCAAGGTGATCATCGACATCGTGCCCAATCACGTAGCGAGGCAATATCAAGGCTTAAATAACCCGGCTGGTGTGGTCGATTTTGGCGCACAAGATGCCACTTCGGTGGAATATCACAAGCACAACAACTTCTATTACATGCCTGACCAAGAGTTTGAAGCGCCAGATATCCCGGATCAGTTTCAGCCGTTAGGTAATAAGCAACTCACTTCGCTCATAGACAAATACCTAGAGTTTCCCGCTAAATGGACGGGGAACGGTGCTCGAACCGCAAAACCTAACTTTGACGACTGGTATGAAACCGCCAAGATCAACTACGGAGTAAAACCCGATGGCAGCAACGATTTTCCGTCTTTGCCTAAGGGGTATCACAACAAGTCTCATGCTGAACACCTTTTGTTCTGGCAGCAACATGAACTCCCGAATTCCTGGTATAAATTCCGAGATATTGCCTTGTTCTGGTTGGATAAAGGCGTCGATGGCTTTCGATACGACATGGCCGAAATGGTGCCCGTTGAATTTTGGAGTTTCATGAACTCCAGTATTAAAGTGATCAATCCAGATGCTTTTTTAATGGCGGAGGTGTACCAGCCCCACCTGTATCGCGACTATATCCAGTTAGGAAAAATGGATTATCTGTACGACAAAGTCGATTTATACGATGGGTTAAAGGCCATTATACAAGGCCACGCGTCAACGGCCTTGATCAGCGATGTTCGCAACCAGTATGACGATATTGAGCATCACTTATTACAGTTCTTAGACAATCATGATGAACAGCGCATTGCGTCGCCACAGTTTGCTGGATGCCCAATAAAAGCAAAACCAGCCATGCTGATCAGCACCTTACTGCGTAGCTCCCCGACCATGATTTATTTCGGCCAAGAGGTCGGTGAACCCGGTGCTGAAAACGCAGGCTTTGGCCAGCCTTCTCGGACGTCTATTTTTGATTACATTGGCGTCCCCCACCACCAGCGATGGATGAATGAAGGCAAATTTGATGGTGGGCAACTCAGCGAGTCCGAAAAATCGCTACGGTTGTTTTATCATACGGTTGTTTTATCAAAAGCTATTGCAGTTCTCTTTAACACACCCAGCTATTGCGGCGAAGTTCGATGATATTTACCCGAATAACGCCGAAGCGTTAGGCCGACATGGTTATGTATTTGGGCGTCATGATGCAGGCGAATTTGTTCTCGTGGCCGCAAACTTCAACGAGCACGAACCACTGGACGTAACCATCAAGCTTACCGAAGAAACTATCACGGCATGGGGCTTAGCCGACGGTGAGTATCCGTTATACGAGCGCATTGAAAGCGGTAAGGCCATAACCATTCATGTTGCTCATGGCGTTGGGGTTGTTTCACTCAACCTTCCGCCACTGGCTTCCTACGCCTTCACACAATAGCTTCCTTCTTGTGTCATCGTCACTTGCTGCGACTTACCAGCAAGTGACCTATCCTATTTCCTCCTATTCAAGTTTATTCAGCGTGCCCTCACAAATTCCCAAGACACATAGCCGCCAAGAGCCGTCAATTCTTTGAGTTAGCACTTAGTCACCTTTAATGAAATAGCTTTTATCTATATCACAGCCTGATCAGGCTATTTTCTAAGTAACGATGAGCTCGTTATTATATCCAGCATAACAACAATGGCTTACCTTAGTCGTCATCGACACCGTGAGGCAAGTTAAGGCTTAAACCTGATTTTGATGGAACAATATTATGAAAAAAATACTAAAGAGTTTATCAGTCTGTACATTGGCTACGTTGATGGTGTCGCCTGTTTTTGCTATGGAAGAAGGCGAAATTGTCATTTGGATCAATGGCGATAAAAGCTATGAAGGTCTGGCTAAAATTGGCCAACAATTTGAAGAAGACACGGGTGTTAAAGTAAGAGTTCAACACCCAGAATCTCTAGAGTCTCGCTTTCAACAAGCAGCGGCAACCGGCAGTGGCCCAGACATCGTGTTTTGGGCGCACGATAGATTTGGTGGTTACGCAGAGTCTGGTTTGCTACAAGAAGTGAACCCGAGTAAAGAATTCAAAAACAAACTAGCGGATTTTAGCTGGGATGCCGTCACCGTAAACGGAAAATTGATGGGCTACCCCGTTGCCATTGAAACCCCCTCTCTGATTTACAACAAAGACCTCATCGATACGCCACCAAAAACTTGGGAAGAACTCGCCGCACTGCACACAAAAATGCAACAACAAGGCAAGCAAGCCATCATGTGGGACGTAAAGAACGCGTACTTTACATGGCCGATGATTTCATCAGGCGGCGCTTTCGCGTTTGAAAAAGTCGCTGGCGGTTTTAACGCAGGCGTAACTGGCGTTAACAATGATGCCGGTGTCAAAGGGCTAGAGTTCCTAGTTGATTTGGTCAATAACGACATTGTTAACCCAGATATGGATTACTCGGTATCCGAAGCTGAATTTAGTAAAGGTAACGTTGCCTTAACCATCAATGGCCCGTGGGCATGGGGTAACTTAGATAAGTTAGGTGTTAATTATGGCGTTGCGGTTCTACCCACATTAAACGGCGGCACGGGTAACCCATTCGTTGGTATTTTAAGTGCCGGGATCAATGCCGCCAGCCCGAATGGCGATCTTGCGGTCGAGTTCTTAGAGAATTACTTGTTCCTTGATGAAAACTTAAAAATCATGAACGACGATAAACCACTAGGGGCTGTCACGCTAAAATCGTTCCAGAAGATCATTGAAAGTGATGAGCGCATTCGTTCAACCATGATCAACGCAGAAAACGGGGAAATCATGCCTAACATTCCTCAAATGACGGCTTATTGGTTCGCTGAAGGCGCGGCTATTGAAAACGCCATGCTTGGTAAACAAACCAGTAAAGAAGCCCTAGATACCGCGGCCAAGCAAATTATTAAAAAGTAACAAACTTACCCCTCTACCGATACGCCCACCATTAGGTGGGCGCTTTCTTTTCTGTGCTTATTATTCGCTACTTGTTAATTATGACTTGCTACTTATTACGAACACGCCAGTGACTAGACGTTATCTCAAACAAACAATGCCGTTCTAATTGGTGCCCTTTTGGCAATTTAGGGTTATCGAAATCTTGGTCGATGTTCACCATCCCGATTTTGCTCATCACCCGTTGTGAAGGCAGATTAGGCAACGCCGTAAATGCGTACACTTGCTCAAGGTTGAGTTCATCAAATGCGAACGCTAAGGCTTTTTCTGCCGCTTCAGGCGCATAGCCTTTGCCCCAATACTCAGAAGACAACCGCCAACCAATTTCAATCATTGGCGTGTTGGGGATCTCCGGTGCCAATTGCTTATGTAAGCCAACAAAGCCGATAAACTCTCCGCTAGATTTAAGCTCTACCGCCCAAAAACCAAACCCGTTGGCTTCTATCAATGAATGGATGAAATCCACCTGAGCGTCGCTTTCTGCCTGGCTAAGCAATGCTGGAAAATACCTCATGACTTGTGAGTCTGCGTTCAACGCCGCGTAACCGGGCTTATCTTCTTCTTTCCACTGACGAAGTATGAGTCGCTCTGTTTCCAATGGCACTTTTTCCAATGGCACTTTCATTAAGATTCACCTATCAATTTGTAGAATATTACCGTGGCGTCTAAGTCACCATTTGAGCTTAAAGCAAACTGCGGGATTTCTCCGGACTCGATGTAGCCTAGCTTACGGTAGAGGTTCGAAGCGACGTCTCCTTTGCGCGTATCTAGCACCAACAATGAAAGCCCCAGTTCTACACTGCGTTGCTCTAGCGTCTGCATTAACATTTTACTGATGCCTTGGCCACGGGCGCTGGTTTTCACCATCAGCTTTTCAACTTCGCCTCGGTGTTGGCCGTTGCGTTTACTGCATAACGAAAGCTGCACCACTCCAAGTGGTTCGCCATCTTCAACGGCCAGCCATATCTTTCGATTATCACGGGTCACATCGTCATTTACGCCTTGCCAGTATGCGGTGATTTCTTTTCGGTCAATAGGCGTAAGAAAACCCACGGATGCACCATTTGAAACGCAATCGACCAGCAAGGTTTCTAATAACGGCTGATACCCATCAAGTGAGGGTAATTCAATAATATTCACGACATTTCCTTGTCTGTTTTTGGCATTTTGTAGAAGCTAGAGCCCTTCCCACATGGCTTCAATTTCTTCATCGGATGGCATTTCGCTGTGGACTATTTGCTTGATCACGCGACACGGATTACCCACCGCCACAACATCAGATGGGATATCTTTTGTCACGACACTTCCCGCTCCAATAACGCTTCTATCACCAATGGTTACGCCATCTAAAATAACCGCTTTCGCACCTATCCAAACGTTATCGCCAATGACGATGGGGTTGCCGGTTGCCACGGGCCTAACACGCTCCGCGAGATCGAGCGGATGGCCTGCCGTCGAAATAACAACATCTGGGCCTATCTGCACGTATTCACCGATAGTGACGCAAGCAAGGTCGAGAATTTTCACCCCCGTATTAAGAAAGCCACCCTGTTTAAAATGAATGTTTTTACCCATGTCGCAATAGAAGGGTGGAACGATGTGCACTTGATTTACCGAACCTAAAATTTCGCCTAATAGCTGGTTACGATATTCCAACGCAGATGGGCGCGCATGATTAAAGTCGTACAACTTTTCCTTTACTTGAGTTTGAAACTCGAACAGCGCTTTATTGATTGGAATTTGAACGTCAAAATCGGATATGGTCTGACTCATGCTTATCCCTCAAGTTAACAAAAAGAAGTATAAGACTATGTGAATCAGAAAGATAAGTGAAGTGTAAGACAATAAAATAGCAATAAGCACCGCAAATGCGGTGCTTATTATAAATCCAATGCTGGCTATAGCGTGGGCGAACCTCGCTCATTGCACCGATAAGTTATGACGATTTCGCCGCGCCTTTTCGGCTGCCCATCACGTTAATTAAAGCACCGAGAATGATCAAACCGCCACCAGCCCAGGTCCACGTTGCGGGCAGTTCACTAAAGAACAGCCAACCGAAGAAAATAGAGAACACAACTTGCACATAAGAATACGCCGTTGCCTTACTCGCCACTTCGGTTTTCATCGCTTTCGTTAAGCCGACTTGCCCTATTTGGGTAAAGACACCAATCAAGATCAATAGCACCACCCCTTCCATTGTTGGCATAACAAAGTCATTACCTAACAAGACAACCGATAACGGTAAGGCAATGAGTGGGAAGTAAAAGATGATGACCGAGCTGTCTTCTGTATTTGCCAAACGCTTTACCAGTACATACGCGACAGCACTACCGAACGCCCCTAACAACGCAACGCCAACGCTAAATAACGGTAATTCCGAAGAAGCACCGGCACTAAATTCTGGGCTTACGATCAAAGCCAGGCCACTGATGCATAAAACAATACAGGCCATGGTTGATGCCTGAATTCGCTCTTTTAAAAAGACCAAAGCCAACAGCGCGGTAAATACTGGGTGTAGATATTGAAGAATGGTTGCTTCAGCTAATGGCAATGTGGCAACCGCATAATAAACACAAATCAGCGCCAGCGAACCGACAGCTCCTCGGGCAATGAGCAATTTTTTATTGTTGCCCCACACTGATAATCTTTTACGCTTTACGTCTAAATAACTGATCACCAGTGAAACTAACGCTCTCGCCGCGACAATCTCAAACACTGGGATGCCATCAACGCTAACCAACTTTACAAAACTGGTCATTAAGGAAAAAGCGAACGCCGACAGAAGCATGTATCTAACACCAACGGGAATGGCATTAAAAGCAGGAAAAGACATATCATCAAACTTAATAAACAAGGGAGACGGCGATGATACTCGAAATCCCCCATCAATTGAATCGCATAGACGCGATTCAAGGTTAACTTAACCTAGTCGTCAGACATTAGGCCTGATGTAATCTCGTTGCTGTTCGCTTGAAGGTAACGGATGTCTGCCAAGTAGGCCAAATGATGGCCGTCTGCAATATTCTGTGCAAATGCGGCATGCCCATTTTTCGCTTCAGTTTTCATGTAAGCCACTAATGCTTCGAGTCTTTCAATCATTGACTCCACTAACAACTTGCGATGTTGAGTATCCGCTTGGTAAGCGTCCATGAACCATCTTGCTCTTTGAATTTGCTGAGCTAAGTCGCCCATTTTGTCGTGAACGTGGGTCTTAAATGGAGCCCAACAATAAACAGAATACGCAAGATCCCACCGTTTTGGTGCTGGGTGCGCGGTATCAAAATCGAAGACCCCTGTGACTTCGTCTCCGTGAAGGGCCACATTGTATGGGGTAAAATCACCATGACATATCACTTCAAATGGCGCTTTAGGTGTGTGCATCCATTTTATATCGGTGACCTTGATATTTTGCGTGTTTAGCTTCGTTAAGTAGTGCTCTGTTACATCATGATAGTGCTTTAACATCTTTGCGGCCGACTGCAGCGCCGTTTTCGTTGCAATCGCACCAATAAGCGGATAGTTATAAGTGTCGCCCGCTACAAATGAAACCGTTTCTTGATTGTCGTTAAGCGCTATTGGCTTAGGGCCATGTGTAAAGCCGTTGCCTTCGAGGTAGGTAAGTAAATCGTGGACCGCTGGTGTCCATGGCTGACTAGGTCGGATAACGTGATCACCTTGTTTGAAAATCCCATCTTCTCGTCCGCCTTGTAATAATTCCATACTTCTCCTTGTTGTTTAATTACCGCCCTGATCGACCAATATGACCTGATCAGTATCAAAACCTCGTTGCTTCGCCATCGACATAAATTTAGCAACAAGATCCGGGTCTACTTCAGACGTCCGAGACAGTAACCATAAGTAATCAGTATTTGGGCCGGCGACAAACGCGTATTGATATTGTTCTTCGTCTAATTCAAACACCACATACGAGCCGTAAAACGGACCAAAGAACGACACTTTGAGGTAGCCGATATCGGTTTGTTCAACAAAATATGCTTTGCCCTCGGCTTGTTGCCATTCTCCTTCTTCTTTGGAATAGCCACGGTTGATAACCGTCACGCCACCGTCATCTTTCAACCTATACTCAGCGGTCACGTTGCTCAGCCCTCTTTCGAAAGAGTGGTCAAGCCTAGCAATTTCATACCATGTGCCTAAATATTGGTTAAGCTCAAAGTTGTTAACTGGCTTCACATCCTGAGGCATACCTAAACAGCCTCCTAGCAATAGACTTAACGCGATCACAATGGATTTTTTCATCTTGGTTCTCCAACTATTATGGACTTAGCTTTTGCGGTATTAGCTTTTATGGCATTAGCTTAGGGTGTTAACCCACTGCGCCCGCCATTCAGGTGCGTCGTAGTCATCGGGCCAAAACTCGACCTGCTTACAAATCCGCCCAGCAGAAACGGTATGGAATGTAATCGCCCGTGCGGTTTGCTTGCCATCCGTAATGGATACGTCCGTTACCACTTGCGCTTTTTCACATACCGCGCTGTTGATGGTAAATTTCCAACGACCTGTTGCGGGATACTGTTGATTAATGGCAACAAAATTATCTCTACCACATATTTGTTCATTCGACTGAGGCCAAATGCCTTCGAAGTCTTCACTTAACCATTGGCTCGCTTTGGCAAAATCATTGCTTTGCATATCATGCCAAAAGGCCAATACGACTTGCTTTGCGTCCATACTCGTTGCTCCTAGTTCTTAGTTCTGATTTTTTAGTTCTTAACAGCGACGACGGAATAGGTGTGCCAATGTTTCTCTCGCCCTAACGCCGTTTTGCCTAATTCATTTCTTTCATCAAACTGAATAATTTGAAAATCACTGAATAAGTCTTCTATTTGTAGCCTGGATATCGGGTTAGTTTGGTGGTTCCCTTCCAATACCCAGCTATCATCTATACCTAAAAAGTCACCAGAGAATACCCCCCTAGATTGCAAGCTCTGGCTGATTTTCTGCCACGTTTGTACAAAATAAAGTGGGTCTGAAAAGTACAAACTAGAATGGGCGATAACAACGCCACACCGACTGTATTCGAACTGTTCAAAATTACTGTGAGCGATATGCACTGAATCATCGCCAGCAAATCGCTTCCGACAAAGTGCCACTGAATCTTCATTTACGTCAAAGCCACTAACTTGATAACCCAATTGGCTCAGGTATCGAACGTCGTTGCCTGTCCCGCAACCGCAATCAATCGCCTTATTTAGCCCCGACTTATTAAGTTCGGCGGCCAACTGGGTTCTCACATGATGTGGCTTGTTTTGGGTTTGTTGATAGTAGTCTTGCCAGAGTAATTTATTTCTATTCATCAAACACCTATCTCCATACGTTTCATACGCAGCTACGGATCATAGTTCGCTGTAAATTTTATAAGTTTAATTACTTTGATAGGCGAAAATAAACGGAATTTCAAAGGATAATATGTAAATTTGGGAGCTAAAAAGAGATAGGATGTAAAGGGTGCGACCCAATAAGCTAAACGGGCGATTCATTCAATCAAGGGAGAAGCCAATTCAACCTGAACGTGAATTGACAGCAAGGTAACGAAGATTATTCGAATTCATTTCCAACATTATGTAAGGTTCGAGTCTTGCAGACCTTACAGGTTAAATAACGGTCCATATTATGGTAATTTCCGCCGTTAATGAATTCATGTACAAACAGCATTAGCCGACCAAATAGGGTTTTGTTGTTGTCATACTTCGACGGTTTTCTCACCATGCTTTCTGTGTGTTCTCTCTGTTGGTTGCATGTGTCGCAGTGCG
The DNA here is from genome assembly GCF_900233005.1 of Vibrio tapetis subsp. tapetis. Taxonomy (NCBI): domain Bacteria; kingdom Pseudomonadati; phylum Pseudomonadota; class Gammaproteobacteria; order Vibrionales; family Vibrionaceae; genus Vibrio; species Vibrio tapetis. The sequence continues at coordinate 1,347,523 of NZ_LT960612.1, read as the reverse complement.
TACTTTCCATAAACATCCTTGGCATTCAAAACAAAAAAAACCAGCTTATTGAACGCGAACAATAAATTCACAGCGTCAATGGCAAATCGCGACGCACATCTAGATATTGAATGTGATAAATACAATAATTGTATCGACCCGTTACGAGCACACTCGATAAACTAACCGCAGCATGTCTTTGTGTTGAATACCGTTTTCGTAAATTGGCTCAGAATAATGAGTAATAAAGAAATCGGTCCAAATGGCTTCTACTCGAAAACCCTGTTTTTGATAAAAACCAAGCTGGTAGCCAAAGCTTCCTGTTCCTAATTCAACCTCCGTTATTCCCTTATCAACGACCCACTCTAATGCTCGGCCAAGCAGTTCAGAACCCAAGCCCTGCCCTTGATAATCGGGTTTGACGGCAATGTTGAATAACTCAGCTTTATGCTCACTGGCTTGTTTAACAACACAAACCGCCGCAACGCTATCATTAACAAACAAACCAAAACACCAAGAGTCACTTAAGTATTGTTGAATACACGATTCAGACGGATCGGCCTCTAGGAGTAACGCCATGGGCACATCTTGATGCGGAATGAGTTTAACTACTCGATGAATTGCCACGTATCTGCTCCATCTAATTGGCGAACTTGAGTTTGCTCTAGCATCGTGGGATCAAACATACGGTAGTTTACCGAAAGACGCGCATCAGGCCCTGACTCGACACAAGAGTAATGAGTCTGACACCCGCACTCACTGCAATGGTGAAAGCGGATCATATTATCGCCATGACTGTAACTCTTTAAAGGCGCATCACCCACTGTTATTTGGACTTCTTGCTCGGTTAAATGCCCCCAAATGGCGCCAAGGCGATAGCAAATAGAGCAGTTACAACTTGTCGCTGTTGGTGTCATTTTCGGAATGGCGATATGTACATTGCCACAATGGCATTGACCAGAAATCATAGTGTTATCCTTAACGCTAACGTGAATTACATGGCGATACCGTCGACGAGCTGTTTCGCTTGCTTTGGGGTGCTCACACGAATAAAACGTATATGTTGATACTCGTCCGACGCCATCATTTTCTGGTAGCGCTGCCTATTACTGCTATGGTGGTTAATCATCCATAGCAAAACGGACTCTTTGCTCATAAATGTTCTTCGAAAGCTTTCCGTATTGCCCGTCCCGGGCCACAGTTCCGTTTTATTGGTGACTCGAATCAACGCTCTTTTGGTGGCTTGATAAAGAGTGCGAATAAAACTGTAGTCGACCCAAATAACGGTATCGACATGCGCCCATTTAATCGGCACGGTTCTATTATAGTTGCCATCCAGCACCCAAGACGACTGTGCGGTGATCGCTTTCAAATCAGAAAACAACACATCATCAGACACGCCTTGCCAATTGGAACGCCAATACAAGGCGTCCATTTCATAAAACGGCGCATTCAACCGCTTTGCCAATGCTCGCCCTAAAGTAGATTTACCACTTCCACTGGTTCCTACAATGTTAATTCGTTTCATCAGTACTATCCGTTTTATAAAGCTAGCGAAATTGGGCTGCGCATTTTAGATAATGATTCTCATTAACACCAGTGCTATTTGCAATTTGTTGATATTACATTATAAAAAAAGCCCAGCAAATTTGCTTAATGCCACTCGCTTAAGAGCGAGTGGCATGTTTATTGGGGTATCGGGCTGGCTTTTTTTAAACCGCTCTGGGGTATGGTTTCCTTTTCCGTTTCTTGGGGAGAATAAGCCGCTTCCCATTGTCCCTGAGAGCTTTTAAGTTTTTTGGTATCGCTCCTGGACTTCGAGTGTCGCTCGCCCAAATCATCTCATCCATAATCAAAAATAAGGCATTAATGAAGCTGATCCGTAGAGGCTCAACTTCATGTTGTTTAGCCATCTCAGCCATTTCCAGCCTCACGATGTTATAGCTGGTTAATATTCCCCATAGCTCCTGATATATCCCGACTTTTTTCTTACTTCGTAATGTTGGTTTGTTTTGTAACTGATACTGCTTTAGTTCGCCGTAACTGCGTTCGATTTCCCAACGCTCCCAATACACTTTAACTAAGTCATCAAACAGATAGCGCTCAGGGCATAAGCACGAAGTAATGAAGCCTTTGATTTCACCTTTAGGGGTTGGAATTAGAATAAGGCGTGCTTGCCATCTCTTGCCAAGATAGGGAGTCTGCTTTTGAGCTTGTGGTGAAACAGGCATCTCAATGAGATGATCATAATCAGTATAACTCTCGATTATGTCATAGCGCATTTTGGTTTTGATTGGTGTTAACCAGTGGCTGTTACTGCTAGCACCCTGCCAGCTGGTAAATAACTCCGCAGAAGTGAACCCTCTATCAAAAAGTGTTAATGAGTCATCTGGTGCTGACCCCACAAGTTGTTGGGCATATGATATTTCACTGTTTGTTACTGGTCCAAAAGCAGCATCGGACACAAGGTGGCTACGTGTAGACATTAATGTTACTGCCAACACGCTTGGAAATGATGCACCTTTTTGAGCAAACCCAAAATGCTGATTTTCTTCGGTATTGTGAGTTTTGAAATACGTTCCATCGACACTAAGAAGCTTTAAGCCACAAACTTCGTCAAAGTCTGATTGTTGCTCCCACTGTTGGGCTGTAGTTTTAAATAAGTAACGCATAGGTTTATCGCCGAGGCGTTCTTTCCCCTTGATAATACTGCTTGTTGCCATAGGTGTGAGTTCACCATCTACATCAGGGAATGCTAACTCCAACTTGTCGCAGACATCTTGAATGGAGCGATTACGTTGGAGCCCAATCCCTAATACTAACCAAACAGCTTGCTCTGCGGGGAGGCGTCGCTTTCTGAGCGATACTCGTCCAGTTTGTTGAACAGCTTCTTCAACCCATTCCCAAGGAATGTGTTTATTAAACACATCGATTGGACGTTCGTGGCAAAACTCTGCGGTAACCTGTAACTCTTTTGAAAACTCAGACATAAAAAATCGGCCGTAACTTACGTTACGACCGATTATGAGGCCTCTGGAGGATCGTTCAAGTAGCTAAACGATCGGCATTAAGCAAATTTGCTGGGCCTTGGTCACGCTACGATGATTCCATGCACAGAGACGATCTCGTGCTTAGAAAATGTGGCTGTGTGTTATAGCAAAATGAACATGCCCGCTAAGCACGCACTCATTAAGTTTGCTAGTGTGCCTGCAATAACCGCTTTAAAGCCCAAATTCGCCACTTCAGCACGACGCTCAGGAGCCATAACACCGATAGAGCCTAACTGAACGGCAATTGAACCGATGTTTGCAAACCCACACAGTGCAAACGTCACAATGACTTGGGTGTGCTCAGAAAGCAGTGCCTTGTTCTCAATGAAATCGATGAATGCAACGAACTCGTTCATCACCACTTTCTGACCAATGTAAGAACCCGCCATCAAAACTTCATTACTTGGCACACCAATCAACCACGCTAATGGCGAAAATAGGTAACCAAATATCGCTTGTAGAGTAACGCCTTCAAAGCCAACTAACCCACCCAGTGATTCTAAGCCAGTATTGACCATCGCAATCACACTCACGAACGCAATCAACATGGTACCCACGGCAACCGCAACTTTCATGCCGTTCATTGCGCCACTTGCTAGCGCGTCAATCACATTGCTTTGGTCGCCACTGTCCATAGAGATGTCGAGATGTTGCTCTGGCGTACCTTGCTCTGGAACTAAGATTTTCGCCATTAACAGGCTACCCGGAGCGGCCATGAAGCTCGCGGCAATCAGGTATTTAAGCTCTACCCCTAAGCCCGCATAACCGCCAAGCACACTGCCTGCAACCGAAGCCATACCACCCGCCATAACGGCAAACAGTTCAGAGCGAGTCATTTTGGCAAGAAATGGGCGAATAAGAAGTGGAGACTCACCTTGAGAGAGGAAAATATTACCCGTTGCTACCAAAGATTCCGCTTTACTAGTGCCTAGGAACTTTTGAATTGCACCACCCAAGACTTCAATGACTTTCTGCATAATGCCAAGGTAATAAAGGGCAGAGATAAGAGCACTAAAGAAGATGATGATAGGAAGAACGCGAATGGCGAAGATAAAACCAGTACTGGCAAGGTCACCAAACAGAAAAGCGATCCCTTCATCAGCAAAACCTAACAAGCTCGATACGCCACTACTTAGGCTACCGAGTGCTGCCTGTCCCCATGGGAAATATAACACCAATGCAGCAAAGCCGACTTGCAGCATCAAGGCTCTTGAAACGGTTTTCCAATTAATGGCTTTGCGGTTTTCAGAAAGGAGGAACGCACAAAACATCAGTGCAAACATGCCAATTAGGCTAAAGAGTACATTCATCATCTTAGTTCTTCTCCGAATCAAGTTGTTCGGAAAGCAAAGACGCAGATCGCATCGCATTTGCGTAAGAAGAAGTAAAGATAGAGGCAGGAGCAAAAAGCCTACCAAAAACAGATTGGAACGACAAAGTCATTGTATTTCACCTTATACAAGCAGTTAAAAACAGCTGGTCCGGTCCGTGGGGTCATTCACTGCATCGACTTGGGTGAAACACTGGTTACAAGTAACGCAGAGCCCATTGCCAAGAGATAATCTCCATGTGACGGCTTGTATTGGCTAAGCATCGGCTGTAACCGAGCGAGAAGTATAGCGATCAAAACGAGACTTGCATCACATTTCTTTACGCAAACGTTCGCTCGACCATAATTTAAACGAATTGATTGCAATTGAACCATAAAAAAAGCCAACTCATTACAAGTTGGCTTATGATTAGTGGCGTTCAAAGAGTGCTAAAACTCGATTTTTGGTGTTATACGCGCTCTGGTGGCAATAGAAAAACCCCATTAGGGTTAATCGTTAGATAGGCGTGATCCGTATTGCTTGCATCAAACTGTGACGAGTTAAGTTGCAATAGCATTTCTTGATCTTGCCATTTAACCATCACTTCATACATCGCGCCCATGTAGGCAATACTCAAGACTTGGCATTGCTGGCAGGCTTGGCCTTCTTCGGCCAATAAAATCGCTTCCGGACGAACCCCTATCTGATAGTGCCCAGGGGCGATGCCTTTTACATTATCTTCCACGTAGGCTAACTTATAACCTTGAATATCAATTTCACTGCCCGTGAAGTCTCCTTCAAACATGTTGGCCTCACCCATAAAATTGGCCATGAACATCGATGATGGATGCTTGTAAAGCTCCGTTGGGCTGCCTTCTTGCATAATTTCGCCATCTTTCATCACGATAACCGTGTCGGAAACCGCAAACGCTTCAGACTGATCGTGCGTTACATACAGCGAGGTAATGTTAAACCTTTGCTGCAGATCACGAATGGTTTCGCGCATGTTTCGGCGTAAGTTGGCATCGAGGTTACTTAAGGGTTCATCAAACAACAGTACTTTGGGCTTGAGCACCAATGCCCTTGCGAGTGCCACTCGCTGTTGCTGACCACCGGAAATTTGATCCACAAAACGTTCACCAAACCCCTCTAAGTCCACCAGCGTCAATGCTTCATCCACACGTTTGTTCAGCTCAGATTTAGATAAACCCAGCATTTTAAGACCATAGCCTACATTCTCATGCAGCGACATATGTGGAAACAAAGCGTACGACTGAAACACCATACAAATATCTCGATGCTGAATCGACGTATTAGTTACGTCTTCCCCGTCGATAAAGATTTGCCCACTGGTTGGCTTTTCTAACCCTGCGACCAAGCGCAATACGGTTGTTTTTCCGCATCCTGACGGGCCCAATAGCGTAACCAAACTGCCTTTCTTTATTTCCAGATCCAAATCACCAATAACGGTATTGTCACCAAAGCGCTTACACACGTTCTTTAAGACTACAAAGTTTTCATTTTCCATGAGTTAATTCTCCGGTTACGACTCTTGGTTATTGGCTTTGGAACGAGAAACTCGCGCTTCACCGACAAGGGAATCAAATATTAAAATAATGGCGAGCATCACCACGATAAGGATCGAGCCGTAAGCAATGGCAATACCGTACTCGCCATCTTCTACTCGGTTAAGGATGTACGAAGTCGCGACGCGAGTTTCTGGTGTTACCAAGAATATGATCGCGCTGACCGTGGTCATGGCTCTTACAAAGCTGTAAATCAACGTTGATAGAATCGCAGGACGAAGTAATGGCAACAAAACATGAGTGATGGTTTTGAACGAGTTGGCACGTAAGCTTAAGGACGCCTCATCTAACGATTTATCCAACTGGCCTAACCCTGCGATGCCCGAGCGAATACCTACAGGGACATTTCGCATCACCATTGAGATAACCACAATGGCCGCTGTACCCGTCAGGTAAACTGGCGCATCATTAAAGGCCAAGATGTAAGACACACCCGCCACCGTTCCCGGCACCGCAAAACAAAGCATGGTCGCAAATTCGATGACTTTCTTGCCGTGGAATTGCTGACGAACCACGATGTAGGCTATCAGTAAGCCAAAGAACGCTGTGATCGGTGCTGCGATACCGGCATAAGTCATGGTGGTAATCAATGAAGGCCAAGCACCCTCGCCCATTCCCATGCCAAATAAGTTAATGTAGTTTGCAAACGTCAGGCTGTAATCCACGCCCCAGTTAACGGTGAAACTGCCGTAGAAAATACTTCCGTAAAGCAATACGTTGAACGCCATCCAGAAATACAGAAGACCCGAAACCCCATGTTTGATCGCGGTCGGCAATGGTTGCACGTCGCCACGGTAGGATTTACCTGAAATCGTTACGTACGAACGCTTACCAATCCAGAGGTACTGCACAACAAAGATCGTCAAAGAGAACAACAGAAGTACTGCGCCTAATGTACTAGCAGAAGCGTAATCTAACTGAGCACCCGCAATGTAGAAGTATATCTGAGTTGCCAGTACGTCAAAGCTGCCGCCTAATACCAACGGGTTGCTAAAGTCAGCCAACGATTGAACAAAAATTATAAGGAAACTGTTTGCCAATGCTGGTTTAAGCAAGGGCATAACGATCTTAAAGAAGGTTTGGTAGCGATTTGCACGGAGCGTATAAGACGCCTCTTCTAATGAAGGGTGAAGCGACTTCATCGCGCCATCGAGGATCATGAATGACATAGGAGCAAAAGCCAACACTTGCGCCATCCAAATACCGGTAAACCCGTATAACCAGTTGGTTTGCTCAAGCCCAAACCATTCGGCCATGAACTCAGTAATATAACCCGAACGACCCAACATCAAAGTCACGCCCAAGCCAACAACAAAGGGCGGCGTTACAATGGGAAGAATTGAAAATATACGCGCAATAAAGGCACTGCGCTTGGCAATTCGCGTGGTGTAAATTGCGAAAATCAAGCCAAAGAAAGTCGCACCGATCCCCACGGATGTACCCAGCATGACTGAGTTAAGGATGATTTGGATGATCTGCGCTCGGCCCAGAATATCCAAAAATTGCCATGCAGCGAAATTGCCCATTTCATCTTCAAACATAGGGACGAATATCGCGATACTCGGAAATATGATGAAGGTTGAAATCAACAAAATAATGGCGATTAGAGAACCAATGACAAATTTATCTCCACCCAAATACTCTAGGCGAGAAAAAGCCAATGTCATCACGGCGCTTAATCCGACGAACAGCGCGATGGTTGAATACCCCATGCCTTGCTGGGTTATCCAAGAGGACAACACCACAAAAACCATGCAGAATGCCGCGTAACCGATATCAAAATAATGGCGCGTTTTCGCGTATTTGTCTTGTGCGGTTAACGGGCGAATAAGTAAGGCAAGCGGTAATAAAAACCAAGCCCATGAAATGTTGGTACTGCTCCAGCCCATTGCGGCTCGGAACTCTTCAGGGGTAGATTCGAACACGCCCCAATCCAAGGCAAATGAAGGCAGTAAAACAAAAGCAGCGAGCAAACTGAGCACCCAATAAAAAACAGGGTCTCTTTTGGCTGCACTGGATGTGACGTGTGCGGCTATTTCGTTCATTTTTTAACACCTAAAAGATAAACTAGGTCAGCGGCATTGACCGCCAACCTAAGGTAGAAAGGTTAAATCAGACGCGGTAACTGACCATCAATAAAGCGTTTCTATCAATGGACAGTCACCAAAAAATGGCGTTTACTCACCCATTTTCACAACGTTAACCCACTTGTTAATCAGACGCTTACGCTCAGCAGATGAACCGTACTTGTCCATGTCATAGCTGATCAGGTTGATTTGTTTCGGGTCTAATGCGTTAGGAGATTGCTCGGCGTTGACATTGGTTAAGATCTGGAACGACTGACCTTTTTTCCATGCCGTTTCCTGACCTTGTTTGGAGAGTACAAAATCGAGGAACTTCTTCGCGTTATCTAAGTTACGAGCGCCTTTAATCACACTCACACCACCAATTTCATAACCCGTACCTTCACACGGAGAAATAAGCTCTAGAGGAGCGCCTTTAGATTGCTCTAACGAGTAATCATGTAAGAAACCAATGCCGATAGCGATTTCACCACGAGCCGCATTTCGAGACGGAGTCACACCGGATTTAGTGTATTGAGAAATGTTTTTGTCTAGGTGCTTGAAGTATTTGAATGCTTTATCTTCATCCCATAACTGAATGAACGTCGCGAGTGCCGTGTATGCCGTACCCGAGCTTTGAGGATCAGCAATTTGAATTTCGTCTTTGTATTCAGGCTTGGTTAAGTCATTCCAGCAACGAGGGATCGCTAACCCTTTTTCAGCAAGACGCTCTTTGTTCACGCCAAAACCAAGAATGCCCATGTAAACCGCAGAAGAGTAATTGCCTTTGCGTTTTGCCGGGTCTTTGAACCCTTCCATGATGTTTTCAAGCTCTGGAGATGCATACGAGTGCAAAAGGTTCATTTCACCCGCTTGAGATTGAGGATCCAGCGTACCACCATACCAAACGTCGGCTCTTGGGTTCTTTTTCTCCGCTTCAATTTTGGCTAGCGTACTACCAGAACCGTTACGAACAAACGACGTCTTCACATCGTATTTGTCAGAAAACGCTTTGGTTTCTGCTTCACACATTGCGTTGGTTGCGCTGCAATAAACCACTAAGCGGCCATCTGCCATTGCTTGTGGCGCAATCGCCATTGAACCAAAAAGACAAGCGGCGAGTAGGGTACGTTTTGTTCTAACTTTCATGTTATTTCCTCTTATTATTTCCTTGTTACAAGGGCGTCGCTGTTTCAAAGCAGCAACGCGAGGAAAGTAACCGAAGTTACGACACTGCGACCCTCGTTCGCTGCTGAGCTTTGACGAAAGGTAATATCAACAATCCGATCATCGCTGCACAGAGCGTAATAACGGCGAAGAATCCTTCCCAGCTGTAGTTTTCTATAATCAGCGCCATGGGATAACCGGCAAGTGCTGCGCCCAAGTAGGCAAACAACCCGACAAACCCTGTCGCTGTGCCCGCTGCGTCTTTGTGCGAACACTCAGCAGCGGCCATTCCTATCATCATTTGTGGCCCGAATATGAAGAAACCAATGGCAAAGAAACACCCAGATAGCACGACAACATTGTCAAGCGGTGTCAGCCATAGTCCGGCCACAGAAACAAAAATCCCTAACGCAAAAATCAAATTCATTGGTGCACGGTTGCCATGGAAGAATCGGTCTGAGCCCCAGCCTCCAAACAAAGAGCCTAAAAAGCCACCCACTTCAAACATCGACACCGCAGTATTCGCACTAAGCAACTGATAACCATGCTTTTGAATCAGATACAGGTTGCCCCAGTCATTAATGGCAATACGCACCACATACACGAGTAAGTAAGAGCTACAAAGCAACCAGATGTACTTATTTCCCAATACATACGTTCTCAATATCTGGCGAAACGGCAGTCCTCGACCTTCTGCTTCGTGCTGTTTTTCCAATTCATCATTACGCCACTCACCGACCGTGGGTAAGCCCATGGAAACGGGTTTATCTTTCAGGCGAAAACAAAGAATAACGCCGACAATAATTGCCAAGGTGCCCGGCAGAATAAATCCAAATCGCCAGCCCCAAGTTATCGCTGCAAAACCGATGGATATGGGTATCAACGCGCCACTTAAGTTGTGGCAGGTATTCCATATTGACCACCAGAAACCACGCTCGGTACGCGAATACCAACTGGTCAGAAGCTTTGCACAAGGTGGCCATCCCCATCCTTGAAAAAATGCATTTAACGCCCACAAACCAGCGAACATCACTAAGGATGAACTCAAACCGAAGGCGATATTAATCATGCCCGTGGCAATTAAGCCCAAGCCCATGAAATAACTCGGTTTCGTTTGGTCGCTGACCATGCCAGACAGAAATTTTGAAGCACCGTATATCACGTAGAAAAGCGTCCCTAACACACCAAAATCTGCGGTGGTCATATTGAGCTCGCTTAACATTTCTGGCATTGCGAAATTAAGGCTCTTGCGGGTGAAATAGAAAACCCCGTAGCCAAGGTACATCGCTGCCATTAAATGGATTCGCCAATATCGGTAACTTTCGTTTATCTGACGTTGGTCAGGTACGGATACAAAAGTCATCCTTTCTCCTTATTGCGAGATTGATGTTATCGAATGAATTCATACAATGAATGGGACAGTTTTATATATCACTAGGAAATTTTCCTAGTTTTATGAAGAGGTGATGTGTTTTGTGGGCAAGTTAACATTTATCTTGTTGCCTCCCCCCGAATTAGAGCTTATCGCTAGCTGGCCACCAAGGGCGCTGACTCGCTCTTCTATACCCGATAGCCCCTGACCGAGCGAGCGCCAATTCGAAGGGATACCGATGCCATTATCTCGGATTTCTAAGCTAAAACGTTCGCCCGGAATAAGTGTTAAAAGTACGTGGGTCGCTTGAGAATGCTTGCAAACGTTATTCAGAAGCTCTTGAACCACGCGGTATAAGGTCACTGCGGTTATATCGTCTAAACGCTCTGGGTTGACGCCAAAGTTGAGTTGAAAATCCACGTGTCTTTCTTTGAATTTCATTTCTCCCACTAATTGCCTGATGGCATTTTCTAGCCCCATTTCATCGAGCGCCTGTGGTCTCAATTGAGTGAGGAGTTGGCGTGTAGAAGTGTGGATACGCATAGCAAGATCGTTGGTTGTAGAGGCAATCACCTCGCACTGTTCATTAGGTGCAATCCGCTTAGCCAGCATGGCCTGAATTTGAATAGCTGTAATGTTCTGACCTATTTCATCATGCAACTCACGCGCGACAGACTTGCGAATATCTTCTTCAACTTGCACCAACTGTCTTGCGAGTAAGCGCTTGTTGTCGAGTTCTTTGGCTAAATCGGAATTAACTTGCTGTAAGCGATGAGACAATAAGTGCTGACGACTGATCGCAATGCCTAAGCCCAAACCAATGATGGCCTGCGTAGCAATAAACGTCTGCAATTCTAGGTCAGTATCAAATGAGCCTGCGACTTGCTTAGCCGTGGCAAGCAAAATACTGTTCATGACACTCGCCAATACCCCACCTTGCCAGCCGTATTGGTATGCCATGAAGATATTGGGGAGCAAGAATAGAATCAAAGCCAGCGGCTTCATTTCATCTAATAAGGTCAGCTCTGCCGTCAAACCGACCGAGAAAAAAACCAAGCACCAAATCAAGCCAGAAGTGCGCAATGCCACTTCTTGATGAACCAAAGTGGGACTTAATGGTTGCCAAATTTGACGGTGCAAATAGTCATACAGTAGGTAAAAGAATGGCGTCAATAAGATACCCCCAGTGAACACCGTCACAGCCCCTTCAACCGCGTAGTCTATGGATAAGCCCATGGGTTTGATCATCATGACCAAGGTTAAACCGCAAATGAGCGCATAACCAAATGCAAAACAACACAAAGCAAGTAGCTTTTTCCAATAAACATCAAGCGTTTGCCAGATTGCACGAAAAGGTATCGCGGCCGCATGAACAAATAAAGCAAACAAGGCCAGCAGAGCACCTTGCGAAAAATCATTCAAACCATAACCAATAGCGACCACACCAACCAGTTCGACAAGGGTGAACCGCCACCATAAACGACGATGACTCAGTGCGTAGACAGCCAGTTTCAAGCCACTGGGCAAGAACAACCAAGCTAAGGCAACGTCATTAACGAGGTAATTACTGACGTTCCACAAGCAAAAATAGCTGATCGCAAACAACACCATGGCGAACACATCAGCAAATGCTGTGGTTATTGTGCTCTGAATGCGAGAGGGTTCGGATTGGGGGTCGTTCATACCTGCTCATCACTAAGCAACTGGTGGTGCAAAGCAAATCGGATAAGATCGACATTATTAGACAGCTCAAGTTTGTTGAGTATATTGGCACGGTGAACATGAATCGTTTTGTGGCTGATGCACAAAGCCGTGCCGATCTCTTTCACATCCAAGCCCTGAATAAGGTGGTCAAACACTTGTCGCTCACGTTTAGTGAGATCATCTAATACCGATGTTTTGGTAGAGGCATTACTCAAGTTCACGAGTGCATCGGCACATAAGTAGTGATTACCTGATGCGACCTTTCTGATCGCCGTAACAAGCTCACCAGGGCCACAACGCTTTGATAGATAGCCAAACGCGCCCGCTTCTATTGCTTTACTTACGAAAGACGCTGAGTCGTAAATGCTTAATATGATGGCTCTAAAATTCGGGTTCTTACCTCGGAGTTTTTCAAGCAATACCAGCCCACTTTCGTCAGGCATAGAAATGTCGATAACCGCCACATCCACATTAGAAGCAGACAATACTCGAAATGCATCGCGTGCATTATCAAATTCACTGTGGACGCTAATATCGGACTCAACAGACAAGAGCTGAGCAAAACCAGAACGAACCATAATATGGTCGTCGACCAGAGAAACTGAAATCATAATAATGTCCTACTTTGGGGCAGCCATCCTCGCAAAACTATCAATAAGATTCAAAGCACGAATATCGAGGTGTGATTTCTATCGTCAAAATAATCAATTATCGCTGTGAGCCTCTCACTCTTAGCACAAAAAAAGCCAGATCATGATGATCTGGCTAGGAGCTCTTACCCATAAGGGGGGTGGTAAGATTTTTGATGCTTAGCCCATCGCTAAAACGCCATTGATTTCCGTTTTAATGTTGTCAGATTGCGTACCAAAAATGGCTTGTAAGCTGTCTCCGATAACGAGCACGTCATGGGCGCCTAGCGCTTTCAATTTCGCCACATCGACATTGTTGATGTCTTTAACCGTGACACGTAAGCGAGTAATACACGCATCGACTGACTTAATATTTGCTTTGCTGCCCAGTGCCGCCACAATATCGACCGCGACTTCATCCAGTTTTGCACTCAGTTCTACTTTAACTGGGTCTGTTTCTCGGCCCGGTGTTTTCAAGTCCAACTTGGTAATAAGCAAGCGGAAAAGCCCGTAGTACAGCGCCGCCCACATAGGACCAATAATGAAGAACATCCACGCATTGCTCGACATTGGGTAGTACAAGAAGAACTGGATCGCGCCGTGAGCAAAATCGGTACTGTGTTTAATGTCTAGGAAAGCGGTAATAGCAAAAGCAAGACCGGTTAGGAACACATGAATCACATACAAAATCGGCGCAACAAACAAGAAAGTAAACTCAATAGGTTCTGTGATGCCTGTTAACCATGATGTTAACGCTGCCGTCATCATCAAACCACCGACCACTTTTTTACGCTCTGGTGCAGCGCAGTGATAGATTGCAAGCGCTGCGGCTGGTAGTGCCCACATTGAGTACATGAAGCCACCCGACAAATAACCTGCTGTTTTGTCGCCTGCAAAGAAGCGTGAAAGCTCACCTGTGATTTCTTTGCCTGTCTCTGGATCAATGTAGCTACCGACTTCAAAGAAGAAAGGCGCATTCCAAATGTGATGCAAGCCAACCGGTAGTAATGAACGTTCACCTGCACCATAAATAGACCAAGCCAGTACGGGGTTTTGGTATGCGGCCCAATGAGAGAAGGTGTCTAAAAGTTGTCCTACTGGCGGCCAAGCGAATGCCAACAATGTACCAACGGCGATGGCAGTAATACCGGTAATGATTGGTACGAATCGTTTACCCGCAAAGAATCCGAGGTATTCAGGCAAGCGTATATTGTAGAATCGGTTATACATGGTTGCTGCAACAGCGCCAATGATAATGCCGCCAAATACGCCAGTTTGGAGCGTGTTTACCCCCATGATGGTGGCGTCGGTTTCCATGCCTCTTAATCCTGTTACTACCCCTAGCGCAGCATTCATGATTATCAAGCCAACGACACCTGCCAACGCAGCCGCGCCATCATTTCCCTTTGATAGCCCAAGGGCAACACCCACCGCAAACATTAACTGCATATTACCAAACACGCCGTCACCAGCGGCCAGCATAATTTTACTTAACGCATCGGGAATAAAAGCAAATCCAGCATTACCTATCCCTAGCATTAAACCCGCTACCGGCAAAACGGCAACAGGCAGCATTAATGAGCGCCCTATTTTTTGTAGTTGTCCAAATGCGTTCCCTAACATATCCCCTCCTATGGAGATTCGTTTTGTGATGCCTTGCAAAGCTGTAGGTACTTTGATGCAAGACGTTTTGTTCGTTATTGAATTCACAAATAGGTTACCGCAACCAAAATTGACCAAGGTTACAAATGGCAAGCAGTTTGTAAGAGCGCACTTACAAAAATAGCGCTTTGTAAGTAACGAATTACGATTGCGTTGATTGTTTTATCGATTGGCTCCATGCATCATATTCTCATTGGATTTTTCTTTCGGCAGGCTGATATGGACAATAAGCAAATACTGGTGGTAGACGACAATTTCGAACTACGTGATGCGCTGACCGATTACTTAGGACGAGCAGGTTTTGATGTTTTAAGTGCCGAAAACGGCCAAAAGATGTGGCAGTGCTTAGAAACGCATTCACCGGATTTGATCATATTGGACATCATGATGCCGGGCGATGATGGGTTTACTTTGTGCCAAAAGTTGCGTCGGATCAGCGATACGCCAATCATCATGTTAACCGCCGTTACGGAAGAAGCGGATCGAGTTGCAGGCCTTGAAATGGGGGCTGACGACTACATCACAAAATCATTTAGCCCAAGAGAATTGTTAGCTCGAATCAAAACCATATTACGACGCAGTCAACACAGCTTTGAAACAAAACTGGCTCGTAAAGTTACTTTCGCTGAATGGCAATTAGATACAGTCACAAGACAACTTACCCACTTATCGAGCCAAACCGTGAAGCAGCTTTCAGGCTCTGACCTTTCGCTATTAGGGCTTTTTATCTCTCACGCGGAGCAGGTGTTATCCAGAGACGACATTGCTCGTGAAATTTGGGGGCGAGATGCCGAACCACTAGAGCGCGGTATCGACGTGCAAATCAGCCGTTTGCGTCATCACTTAGAAGACAAGGATCGCTCTTTACTGCTTACGGTTCGAAATAAGGGCTACATGTTAACCACGAGCGTTCACTATGAGCTTTAAGTTTGTCCCGACCTCATTGGCCGCAAGAACCAGTTTATTTTTACTCGTCGTCATCGTGGTCGCTCAGGTGTTCTCTGGCGCTATCTGGTATCAGCAATCCAGCAAGAAAGACCAAGAGGGCCTCATCAACACAGTGCACAGCCTGGCGTTAAGTGCATCTTCTACCATTTCCTTTTTCCAGTCTCTCCCTGCTGAATATCGCCACCTTGTGTTAAACCAACTTCGAAACATGGGTGGAACGCGTTTTTTCGTCTCACTCAATACTCATGCTCTGCCCATCAAGCCCTTACCAGACAGCGAACGCAAAGCGTTAGTCATTAACCACGTCAAGCAAGTGTTAGAAACTGAACTCACTGGCCCGCAAAACATTCAACTGGAATTTACGCGTAGGCAAGATCTCAAAGTTTTTAACAAAGAGCTGCCCATCGACGAGCTGCCATTACTGTGGGCGCACTACTCGCTTTCTTATGGCGACATTAACCCGCCAATATTAGTCATGCAGATAGAAGTGGCAGATGATCAGTGGTTCTACCTTGCGGCCGTATTACCTGCCCCGTACGTTAATTTAGAGACCGAGTTATTTACGATTCGTGAAGTCATTACCATCTTGTTTTCTGCTCTTCTACTGCTGGTGTGTACCTGGTTTGTGGTGCGAAAAGAGATACGCCCGATTCGGAACTTAGCTAAAGCTGCAACGCTGATGTCTGGCCGCCTTAAAGTCCCTCTAGTGAGGGAAGAAGGCAGTGCTGAGTTGAGAGCCGCAATTCATGCATTCAACAAGATGAATCGCAGAGTAGAGAGCCACATCAAAGACAGGGAGATGCTCTTTGGCGCAATTTCTCATGACTTAAAAACCCCTATTGCTTGCCTAAAACTTAGAGCAGAAATGCTGGATGATGACATCGATAGAGTGCGCTTTGTGCGCATAGCCAATGACCTAGATCTCATGGTTAAGGGAGCGTTGCAATGCATTAAAGAAACGGACATTCATGAGGAGATAGAAGCAATAGATATCTCTGCATTGGTCGATCACGCCATACAAAGTGTGAGTTCTCGTGATGACCAAGTTCGATACCGTCCTCATCAGTGTGCGCCTTACGCAGGTAAGCCTCTAGCGTTGAAGCGCTGTATTCAGAACCTGATTGATAACGGCATTAAATATGGTGACAGCGTAACTGTTAACGTTGACGACTCTGCGCAAGCACTACGTATTCAGGTGACCGATAATGGTACCGGGCTTGAAGCGAACACCTTAGAGCGCTTATTTGAACCGTATTATCGCCAGAACCCAGAAGGCGATAAAGAAGGTACTGGCTTAGGGCTTACTATCTCACAAAGTATTGCTAAGTCTCACGGTGGGTTATTGGCGCTTTCTCTCACCGAGCAAGGTGGACTCAGTGCAACGTTAACCTTCCCAAGAGACGAGTGATGGTAGGCATTGGGTGTTTGGCTTTTACTATTTTCAATTTACCAAGAGAAAAATTATGCATTGGCTTATAAACAGGCATTGGTTCGTTGGTTTTTTATTCCTCTTTCCGGCTTTTAATGCCATGGCGCAAGTTGAGCTGCTTCATTGGTGGACATCACAGGGTGAACAGAAGGCCTTATCAGTATTACAACAAGAGCTCGTCAATCATCACTTTGATCTGACTTACTCTCCAGTCACTGGCGGTGGTGGCGATAGTGCAATGACGGTGTTACAAGCCCGAGCTTTAGCTGGCAACACACCACATTTTGCTCAAATTGAAGGACCAAGCATCAAATCTTGGGATGCGATCGGAATCTTACACCCACTTAATGAACTTGCATCCAAACACCATTGGGATCAAACACTTTACCCTGTCGCCCAACAGGTCAATAAAACTCAAAATGGCTACGTTGCACTTCCACTGACTTTGCATCGTATGAACTGGCTTTGGGTTAACCATACATTGCTCAAACAACTAGGAGCCAGCGTACCAGCCACTTGGCAGGAAATGTTCACCACGATGGCACTGGCAAAAAAACACGGGGTGTCTCCATTAGCGGTTGGGCTTGAGCCTTGGCAAGTTGCGCAGTTATTTGAAAGCATCGTCATCGCGACGGGTGGCGTTGATTTCTACCAACAAGCTTTGGTCAAATTAGACAAGAATGCCCTATCGTCCAACACGATGACATTGGCACTAAACGATTTTCGTCAACTCAGCCTTTTGGTCGACAACTCACTGGCCAACTCTAAATGGGATAACGCCACTCAAGCGCTCTACAACGACCAAGCGTTATTTCAGATAGGAGGAGATTGGATACTGGGTGAGTTATTGGCTCTTGGAGCGGATGTACCCAATCACATTGGCTGCATTCCTACTCCAGAATCCAATGATGCATTTTTATACAATATGGACAGCTTTATTTTCATGGCTAAACCTGGATTTAATCAGGCACAAGCGAGTGATCTTGCCAGTGCTCTATCGAGTAAGGAATTCCAGAGCCGCTTTAATCGGGCTAAAGGATCGATTCCTGTTCGCAATGACATTGAGCTTGACCAGTTTAGTGTCTGTCAGCAAGAGTCAAAACGAGATTTCTTACAAGCAACCAAAACGGGAAAAGCCGTGCCGAGTATGACCGACTCAATGGCCGTCAATCCTATTGAGCAGCATGCATTTAACACGGAGTTATTTCGATTTTTCCGAGACCATAGCATGAGCGATGACACCATCATTAAACGATTAGTGTCTATCGCCGGAAGTAACTAGTTTAGCCCATGCCGCTGAAAATGGCAGAGACTTAAGAAAGGCGTTTGGCCCATTTGCCTTGATGTTCATTACTGCACGCTTCCTCGGTATCATAGCGTACGTGAGAAAGCAGCTCCTTAGGCGTTATATTGATAAACGACAATTGCTTAGCCAGTTGTCGCATCAGTTCTTGCTCGGCAGTGCTGTCAGAAAAGCTAACCAAATTGGTGTTCGTATCAAACACGAATACAATTTTTAAACTGCTTGGGAAACGGCTGTAGTCCACTAAATGGGTCAGCCAAGTAAAACCCTCGCAAGTTTCTGTTGCAAAGTCACATAGTTCCGTTAGTTCAGTACGTATTTGGTTGTCTAATTTCTTATCGCTTTTTTTCACAGCTTTTCCTCTACAACTTCCGTTTTCTCAAAAATATCAGCGTCTTGAAGCCATCGGATGATCTGGGCTCATTTGTAATAGATCCCACAGGTTCCCATACAGATCCTCGAACACCGCAACGGTTCCATAATCTTGCTCTGCTGGTGGTCTCACGAAGTTGATGCCATCGGCTACCATTCGGTTGTAATCACGCCAAAAATCATCGGTATTTAAAAACAAAAATACACGTCCACCAGCCTGATTACCGATAAAGTCGTGTTGCTCCGGTTTTGACGCTTTGGCCAACAATAGCGTCACGCCGTTTGAACCTGGAGGAGAAACGACAACCCAACGTTTATCTTGCTCCGGTTGGTAGCTGTCTTCGACCAGTTCAAATTTTAACTTGTTGACATAAAAATCAATCGCTTCATCGTAGTCTTTAACGACCAAGGCAATATGAATAATGGACTGTTGCACGTTAGAATTTCCTTTTTGTCGACGGGCTCGGTTGCGATTCAAAACAAGGTGGCTCTGGTATCTACTGCTCATGAGATACTACTGATGAGCGACTGCTATTTAGCGACCCGTTATTTAGTAACTCGCTATCTAATTTGAGCCAGTTTTAAGTATGAATGAATGTCGCGGTTCTTGTGTTCCACTGCAGAGTGGATGTTCAACGCGCCATGACCAACAACCGCAAAGGTATAAGTGTTATCACCCTTCTTGATAGAGACGTGAAGAATACCATCTTCAAGCAACCATGTACCAGAGGTGGCGAAGCGATCGAACAAACGGTATTCATCCAGCGTCCCGTCTTTATGAAACTGCACTTCGGTAATGTAACCGCCTGTGCAGGTTTTAATCCAGTGCGTGTTTTCAACATCTTCTTCGACAATGAGCCTTTTCTCAGCGAGCCATCGCTTAAACGGCAGGCTGTTTTCTAGCGAATAATCCAGTTCCATCTCAGACAATAACCTGTTTTGGCATGAATCACTTTCTCGCATAAAAAGCTGCAATAGTGCTGTTTGGTTATTCATTTACACCTCTGTTCATGATGTTTAAACGTAATAAAGGCCCTGCAATGCGCAGAGCCTTTAGTATTAGCTTATAGTAAACTCGCGTGACTATTCGTCGTCGATATCTTGCAGTTTGGTACTGCCGCCATGGTAGACCTCACGTTTACGTTGAACCATCGCGTAGAAGCTAGGAATCAAGAACGTACCAGCAAGTAACACACATAACAGGCCACCGGTTAAGGAAATACCCAGTGAGTTCTGGCTGATGTAGCCAGCACCTGATGCAAACACCAATGGCATGATGCCTAAGATGAACGACCAAGACGTCATGTTTACAGCGCGGAAACGCAGTTCCCCGCCTTTCACTGCCGCTTCATCTATCGGGACTTCTTTCTCTTCCCGCTCTTGCTTCGCAAATTCTACAATCAAAATGGCATTTTTCGCGGCCATTGCAATCAGCAGAACCAACCCTATCTGTGCATATAGGTTAAGCGGTATACCGGTTAGGTTTAGAGCCAAGAAGGACCCCAATGTTGCCACTGGAACGACCAAGATGATCGCGAGTGGAATGGTCCAACTTTCGTACTGAGCCACCATGAACAAGTAAATGAAAATCAAGGCAAGAGCAAACGCGTAAATTGCTTGGCTACCTGCTTGAATTTCTTGGTAAGCCATACCTGTCCATTCGTGTTGATAACCGTTTGGTAGCACTTCTTTCGCCACACGTTCCATTGCAGCAATGGCATCACCACTTGAGTAACCCGGAGCCGGTTCACCTTGAATTACCGCAGAGCGATACATGTTATAGCGCCATGCAACATCAGGTTCGAACACTTGGTCGAAGGTAACTAGCGTGCTTAATGGAATCATTTCACCTGATGAAGAGCGAACATTGAAATGACCAAGATCATCCATACCTGTACGGTATTCCGCATCGGCTTGCATGGTCACACGGAAGCTCTTACCAAACATGGTGAAGTCGTTGACGTACATTGAACCTAAGTTGCCTTGCAACGTTTGGAAAATATCGCCTAAAGCAATACCAAGTTGCTTGGCTTTTTCACGATCAATGTCGACATAGTAGTGCGGTACGTTGGCACGGAATGTACTGAATGCGTAAGCAATTTCAGGTTGCGCTGAAGCTTTTTGAATCACCTCACCCATCACTTGAGCAAGATCGCTACGGCTACGTCCTAATGTGTCTTCCAACACAAATTCGAAGCCTGAAGCAGCGCCCATACCAGGAACAGCTGGCGCCCCTAAAGCGAACACGACGGCTTCAGGCACTTCTGATGCCGCTCTTGCATTAACACGACGCGTGATAGCAAACGAGGAGTTATCACCCTCCATATTGCCGCGTGTTTCCCAATCTTTGAGCTTAACAAACATTGACGCGCCGTTTGATGCCGAAGCACCTGTCATAAACGCATAACCCGTTGCTACCGTTACGGCTTCAACACCGGGTTCTTGTTCAACGATTTCTTTCAGTTGCTCTGCCACTATTTCAGTACGAGACAGAGACGCAGAATCTGGCAGCTGAATGTTAACCAGCATGATGCCTTTGTCTTCTTGCGGTACAAACGCCGTTGATGTGGTGTTTGCCATCCAAGCCAACGCACCCATCGCTAAACCAAATAAAGCGACCACGATAACGGTTTTGCGAACTAAGAAACCCGCAACCTGACCATAACGGTTAGTCACTTTATCTAAGCCGCGGTTAAACATTTCAAACCAACGAGCGGTGTTGCCGCCACCCTGCTTTAGTACTAAAGAACAAACAGCAGGTGACAATGTTAATGCGTTGATGGATGAAATAACCACTGCGATACAGATAGTCAAAGCAAACTGTCGATACATGATGCCAGTAATGCCCGGCAGCATAGCTACAGGTATGAATACCGCTAGCAATACCAGTGTAGAGGTAACAATTGGCCCTGTTACTTCTTTCATTGCCATGAGTGTTGCTTTACGTGGCGTGATACTAGGGTCTTTTCGCATAATGGTATCGACGTTTTCGATAACCAATATGGCATCATCCACCACGATACCGATGGCCAGTATCAAGCCAAACAAGGTCACAGTGTTAATCGTAAAGCCAGTCACAAGCATGATTGAGAATGTACCAATCAAAGACACCGGAATAGCAAATACAGGAATAAGCGTTGCACGAGCGCTGCCCAAGAACATGTAAGTCACGGCGATAACAAGCAAGATGGCTTGAATCAGCGTTACCACTACGCCTTTGATTGACTCAGCAACAAACAAGGTTGTGTCGTAACTGGTTTCGTAGGACATGTCATCTGGAAATGTTTTTTCCATTTCAGCCAAACGAGCCATCACCAATTCACCACTTTCCAGTGCGTTCGCACCACTTTGTAGTGAAAGGATAACAACTGCGGCATCTTGACCACGGAACTGGCCTGCACCGTCGTAGGATTTTTTACCCAGTTCTACACGAGCCACATCTTGAAGATACACAGCCGAGCCATCGTTGTTAGCACGCAGCATAACGTTCTGGAATTCTTCAACAGACTCAAGTCGACCTTTAGTCACAAGGTTAAATTGAACTTCTTGTGGGTCAGCGTAGGGCGCGGCACCAATTTTACCCGCGGCAACCTGCACGTTTTGCTCTGCAAGCGCAGCATAAACATCCGTCGTGGTTAAGCCTAGATTCGACATTTTCTCAGGGTCTAACCAGACTCGCATGGCAAACTCACCACCACCCAACACATTAACGCCACTGATGCCTTTAACACGCGCCAGTTGATCCTTAATGTTTAGGTTTACGTAGTTCATCAAGAACTTGTCATCGTACTTGCCGTCAGGTGAATAGAAGTTCAACACCATCAACATGTCTGGGGAGTTCTTAGAAACCGTTACGCCGACTTTTCTTACGTCTTCAGGTAACTTCGACTCAATTTGAGAGACTCGGTTTTGCACGTTGACCAGAGCCATATCTGGATCGGTGCCCACATCAAACGTCACGTTTAACGAGTAAGAACCATCGTTTGCGCTTTTTGAAGACATATAGATCATGTTTTCAACGCCATTAACCGATGTTTCTATGGGGTCTGCAATGGCCTCTTCGACGACTTCTGCACTTGCACCTGTAAAGTAAGCAGTAACGTTAACCGACGGAGGGCTTATTTGTGGGTATTCCGCTATTGGTAGCACCATCAAAGAGATGGCACCCGCAAGCGATAAGATGATGGATATCACCAGCGCAAATTTGGGGCGCTGGATAAAAAAGCGACTTAACATAGAGAGCCCTTTACTTAGCGTCTGCTGATTCGTTGAGTGTTACAGGGGAGCCGTTACGCACTCGCTGTAAACCTTTTATGATCACCACTTCGTCTGGGTTCAGCCCTTCTGAAATAATGATGCCCTCTTCTAATTGACGTCCCATCTCTACATTTCGGCGCTCTGCGACATTGCCATCAGCGATAACCATGACAAAGTCGCCTTCTAAATCACTTTGAACTGCGCGTCTTGGTATAACAACGACGTCTGTCGGTGCTTTTTCTTGAATAGCAATTTTAATATGCTGGCCCGGTAACAACACTTGCTCAGGGTTTGGCACGATAGCTCTCAGTGCAATGGTCCCTGTTTTAACGTCGATACGGTTTGAAACGAAGTCTAATGTTCCTTTATGCTCATAGGCTTCGCCGTTTTCTAGCATAACAACCACTTCTAAAGCATTCGCCGTTCCTTCACCGCTTCCCTTAATACGATCCATGCCAAACTGGATACGCTCACGCTCACTCACGTTAAAAGACGCATGAATTGGGTCTAAGCTAACCAGAGTGGTTAATACACCTGAAGAGGGAGAGAGTAAATCACCCGTACTCACTTCACTGTCGCTAATACGGCCAGCAAATGGAGCAACGATGGTTGTGTGGGATAGGTTGACTTCTGCGATGGTGAGTTGAGCTTTGCTCGCTTCAACTTCGGCTTCTGCGCTAAGTAACTTGGCGGTCAATGAATCGAATTCTGACTGAGAAATGTTGCCTTTAGGCAGTAGGTTCTTACCACGTTTAAAGTCCATTTGAGACTTTTTCAAATTAGCATTGGCTTGAGCAACCGCCGCTTTTGCTGTTGCAACTTGCGCTTGAAAAGGTGCCGGTTCAATTTGATACAATAAATCGCCCTTTTCTACCATTTGACCTTCGGTAAACAGTCTCGCTTCGAGATAACCCGAGACTTGCGCAATAATATCAGTATCTTCGACTGCTGTTGCTCGACCAACATAACTTTTACTTTGTTGGTGCTCAACGACTTGCGTAGCCACTGCTTCAACAAGAGGCGCAGCTCCTTGTCCTTTTGATCCGGTAGCAGATTCACCACAACCAACGAGAATTAGAGAGCTCGCAACCGCGAGACTAAGCATTGTTTTTTTCATTCACTAAACCACTATTATTAAGGCTGCAACTCGCAGCAAGAGGTGTCTATACGACTGCTATATTCCTAAAGTTACTGCAATTAGCTTAGTAAATAAATGTGTCAGATTGTTTCTGTGATGTGAAAGCCGCACATAAAACAAGTAAAAAAACCTCAAACACCAAATAGATTCAACATAAAACCACAAAGGAGAAGTTACTCACACTTATATGAAATCACATACCTTTGAATAACACTTGGCAGGCGCGGCTTACTGGTAACTGTCTGTCTGCAATTTTCACGTGCATTTTACCTGTAAAATCTTTTTTTACTTTTTCGACTTTCCGCACATTCACGATAGTAGAACGATGAATTTGCCAAAATAGTTCGTCATCTAACTGGCTCAATAAATCTTTTAATGACGTGCGAATTAAATATTCGTTAAATTGTGTACCTTGACGTGTAAACAAAGAAATGTACTTATCTTCTGCTTTGAAATAACAAACCTCATCACACGGAACTAGATGTATTTCTTCGCCTTTTGTCGCTCTTATCCAATGAAGTACTTCTTTGGGAGCCTCTTTATTGGCTTGCTGCAACTGCTCTACTAGCGCAGAAACATCTGGAATATTACGAGGTAAACCTGCCTCAATCCGCTGCTGGAGCTTGAGGCAAGCTTGGTAAAGTCTGTCTTCAGATAATGGCTTTAAGAGGTAGTCGACTGCGCTGTGTTCAAACGCCTGAACCGCATACTCATCATAGGCGGTCGTAAATACAATATAGGGAACCTTATTAAGCTTACTGATTTTTTTGCAAGCGTAATACCATCTAAGTTGGGCATTCGGATATCCAGAAAAACCACGTCTGGCTCTTGTTCCAAGATCGCATCAAAGGCAATTTTTCCGTCACTCGCTTTTGCCACTACATTAAGTTGCGGCCACGCCTCCCCCAATAGCTTATTCAAATGATGAAGCAACAATGGCTCGTCGTCGGCAATAACGGCAGTGATCATATTGGAAGGCATCCTTGTCCCTTAAAGTGTTTTTTTGTCATGCTTATTTTTGGAAAGTGTTTCCATCGATGGAATCCCAATACAAATTTGAGACGTCACGCCCTTGAGCGGGTTTTCTTTAATCTGCAAGTTAGCGTCGGCTTCAAACAACGCCGTCAATCTCTCTCTTACGTTCTGTAATCCAATGCCATTCCCACCAGGTTTATGTGCGGGAGAGGCCGGGTTCAGCCCTTGGCCATTATCAGAAACACGTACACACAATTTGTCTATTTCTCGCTTAATCGAAACGTGAATGTGCCCTCGCTCTGCCAACGGTTCAACACCATGCAGTACTGCGTTCTCGACCAAAGGTTGAAGCAATAATGGAGGCAGTGCTAACCCTGCAAGTTTGTCTTCGCATTCGATATCAAAAGTAAAATCGTCACCTAACCGAATTTGCTGTATTTCTAAGTAGGCAGCAACCAAATCCAACTCTTCTTTAATCGTTGAAAGTTGCGTCCTGTTTTTTTTCAACGTGGCTCTTAGCAATTCGGTCAACTGAGTTAACATCCGTTGGGCTTTACTCGGGTCATGCTCGATCAGGACATTAATGTTAGCTAGGGTATTAAACAGGAAATGGGGCTCTATCTGACTTTGTAGCTGTTTTAGTTCCCCTAAGACAATGGCTTTTTCTTGCTCAGACTGAACTCTTTTTAACCGTTCAAGCTCTTTATCAGCCATGATTTTTTGCTCATGAGCATAAAAGTAATAAAAACAAGCCACAGTAAATACGGCGCCAAGCATAATGACCGACTCTATACCTGCGGCACTCTCATCGCCGTGAAAATAGCCTAGCCACCACCCTGCGTTAAGTGATCCGAAGATCAAAGCACCAATAACACTAAACGCATCGGTCTGTCGTGCAGTGAGGCTTGGGAATCGCCAAGTAATGATACGAGCACTAATAATTGCACTGTAACCGTAGCCGAAACTAATGAGAGCGTGATCATAATAGCTAGATGGCCATACGAGCATGGTAGCAAACGCAATGATGGCACAAAATAGCGATGTAAATAGAACGCTTTTTACCCACTTATCTTTTATTGAAAACTTCATCACCATTTAGAACCGTCCTTTAAGATTCAATAAAATCATATTCTTATCTGGTAAATTTTGATAGGCCGATCGCTCATCTCCGAGCAAGAAACGTGCGGCAAGTTCGGTTTCAAATTGCGTCACCCCTGTGTTCAGCCATTCATACGTTAATTTCGGAGTGAGAATCACCCCTGAATCTTCGGGTGAATAGAGCAGGTCGACTAAAGGAGTCAGTGAAGACAATGCATCCGCACTCAGCCCATAATCACTCAAGTTATAGTGACTCCAACCCGAGCTATCAAAGCTCCAATGCAACATCACATTGTGCTGCACGATGTTTTCCTGCTGATAACCATTGGCATAGCCGTACCGAACATCGGACGCATTCCTGTTCTGCCTCAGCAACTGGCTGTTATGATGATTTTTCTGCCACTGATTATCGCTCCATGCACGGCTATCGTACCAATACTCAAGCACAATATTGTGACCCGTTTCGCTTGCCCAAGTTAGACCGACAAGAGCCTGCAATGCTCCTATTTCACTTCTTATTTCTGGCACACTATACAGTGACGCCGACGTTGGAAAATGATACCCAACGTATTCATTTTGGTAGACTACGGAACCATGAAATTCCCACGATGCATCCACGACCGACACTAAGCTTGCGCCAACCAATCCTTTTCTTACATCATCGTAATAAGCGATCAACTGATACTCGCTGTCTCCCGTTAAGCCATACCGACGAACCCCGATACCTTTTTGCTTTTTTGCATCTTCAAGGTCTGTCATCTCTTGGCTTGTCCATGATGAATCAGTGGCGAGTAATGTCCATTCGCCCGTTGCATCAAAATGAGAAAAGCTCAAAACGCCGGCTCCCTCTTCAACTTGAATGCCAATGGGGTTACGTCGATATGGTTTAAATAAGTCCAGTGGGCGATAACCGTACCCGACGCCCCAATCCAATCTCATCTTTCCCGCTGTAATATCAATGGACGTATCCGCCACCTCTACGCTACCTTGCCAAAATAGCTCCCGTAGGATCACTTCACTCGAAACAGAGTTCGCGTTGTCTGAGTGATAAAGATCGTTGGCTTTGATTGCGGCCAAACCTACCCACTGTTGCCCCATCACTTCTAAGTCCAGTAGGCCACTTATTGACCCATCGCTGGATCGATTATCGGGGAAATACTGCGCTTGTTCGTTAACGCTATTGTGTTGTGCGCTGATCATCCAATCCCAATTAAAGGAAATATCGCCCGCCCATGCTGTTGTCAGAGCGAATGGAGAAGACACAAAAGCGAGTAGCAAAGGCCAACGTTTCATCTATAACTCCGATACCGTATTACGAACGAGATATGACGGGTTGTAGTACTTGTCTTCTAGCTCTACTTGCATAATGGATTGATATTCAATGACGGTTTTTTTGCTTGGTTGAATGCTGTCTTGCAATGTCATCGCGGTAACGGCAAGTTGTCCATTACGCTTGCCTTGCTCAAACCTCGCTTGTTTTGCCATTTTTCCCGAACGAAGATATAAGTCCGCTTTTATAGGGAAGTAGTTATCTTCGGTGATCCATAGGTCAATTTTGTGATAACTCGCGCCTTTTGTGGTCGAGACTAAATGCAGCTTTATCGCTTGGATCGGTTTTCCCGTTTCAATTTCGACTCGCTCAGTTGCGACCAATGTGCCTTGATAGTCTTCGCTCCACGTTAAGGTGGATATGTCTCGACCGACGCTTCACCTAATAGTTTCTGCATGGCGGTAATGCGTATAGGACGGCGACTTTTAGGCATCACTAACCAATAGTTATCCGCTAGCATCAGCATTTTTTGTCCGGCTTCAACTTTGGACTTGAACACAACAAGTGACTCACGTTCTGGCCTTGAATAAACATGATACTTTTGTGTTTTATCAAGCTCACCATCTTGGTATAAGCGAACAATTGAAACGATTTTGGCTGATGCTTGATCGAGTCGATATTCATCGGCCTGTTTGAGCATGGCCGAAACGTTGTCGCTCGCCTGTACAGACGTCATCGTTAACCCGGCACACAGCACCATGCTGACCAAAAGCAGTCTTTGAAACACGGCACTTTTGTAACTTTGAACGCGAGCATTTAATTGATACATAGAATTGAATTTATACATAGATAAGTGCCTCTGTAATCGGGCGATTAACACCTTTGCGAGCTGAAATTAACGCGGCAATAAAGCAAATAACCACGACACCGAGCCCGGCGTATGCCGCTAACTCTAATGAGAAATAAATGTTGAGAGGATAGCCGTCTGTGTGCCCTGGAGGGGGTGGCATTTCAATATCAACGACAAGCAGTAATAACGTCGCGACGCCAGTTAGAATCGTACCGATTAAGGCACCGGCCGCCGCCAACATAACGGACTCACGTAAAAAGCCTGCGACGATTTCACGTGGGTAACTGCCTAATGCAGATAGCGTTCCTATTTCACGCGTTCGCTCAGTCACCGACATCGTCATGGTATTAAATAGAGAAACGAAGACCACCAGCCCCATCACCAACCCCATGATCCCAAAGATACGGTCATACAGATCTTTTACTTTTTTGTAGAAAAATGCCCGATCTTGCCATGGTGTGATTTCTAGTTTTTGTTTGCTGATATCGCTCTTCATGTTGGTGCTATTTGATTGATTTTTTGAATCAAACTGGGCCGTTAAGGTATTTTGCACTGGCGTTGTGTTTTCCGTTTCAAATAAGAAGACCGATAACGTGCTGACTTTTTCACTCACTAGAAGCTCTTGCGCCGATTGAATATGAATATAGAGTTGTCGCTTATCCAGTTCAGGTATACCTGTGGAATAAATGCCTCTGACTTTAAAATCAAATGCATTCAATGCTCCGTCAGACGTGGTTGCCAGCAAGGTCAGCCAATCGCCAACACTCACATTCAGGTTTCGCGCTAGGTCACTGCCAAGCATGATTTCAGGCTCTGCTGAGTCAAAACGGGTCGACTCGACGTTAGACAAGGTCTTGCCCTCTATCACATTCAAGAACGGGCCTTTCATATCGAACTCTCTGTCGTTAACGCCAATGCCCATGAAGATTGTCGATTTATTGCCGTTAGAAACCAAACCTGAAAGGTACACTCTTGGCTGCACACTGCGGACGCGTTCGTCTTTCATAATTTGCGGGATGAGTTGTTCACTGGCAGTAAGGCCATTACTCAGCGGCATTTCTTCATCTTGTGCAAAGTAACCCGGCTGGCTAATCGTCAGGTGTCCTGTTTCTCTCGCCGTCGATTCTTTCAAAGATTCATACGTGTACAAACCAAACCCGCCCGCACTGACCATAGCAAATACCGCAATAGCAATAATGGTGATAGACAAAAGGCTTCGTCTGCCATTTCTCATTAAGTTGAGCAAGGCCAATTTGTAACTGTAAGGCATCAGTTTTCCCATTAACTTACCCATTTCAACGACTCCTTATTGATCTCGCCGTCAAGCAATTGAATAGCACGGTCACAATGTTTGGCCATTCGTGGGTCATGCGTCGCAACAACAAACGTTGTGTTAAATTCGCGTCCAAGCGATTTCATAATTTCGATCACTTGACTGGCGGTTTGGCTGTCTAAGCTGGCTGTGGGTTCATCTGCAATCACGAGTGATGGGGTGTTTACCAACGCCCTTGCAATGGCCACTCGCTGCTGCTGGCCTCCGGATAAATTGTCTGGTCTGTGATGCAAAAAATCTTTAAGTCCGACTCTTTCCAGCATGTCACTAGAACGCTTTTTTTGCTCCTTAAGAGACACACCGTTTAAGTGCAATGGGTACGATACATTTTCCAGTGCCGTCATCACTGGCATTAAGTTAAAACGCTGAAAGATAAAACCAAGTTGTTGACGGCGTATTTTTGCAGCTTGATACTTGTCTTTGGGCAACGGCTCTCCATTTAGTAAAACCTCACCTTGATATTGCATGTCTAGTAAGCCCAAGACATTCAAAAGTGTGCTTTTACCGGAACCTGATGGCCCACATAGAGCCACCATTTCACCTTTTTGAATACACCCATCAACACTTTTGAGCGCATGAACACTTAACTGGCCCAGTTGGTATTGTTTTTCAATTTGACTAAACCTAAGCATTAGATGGCTCCCTACTAGGCTTGATTAATTAGAGACTTGGCGGTGATGGTTTCGTTACTGTCCGGCCCACGCTGTTCCATTACTGACAACCACAGTTTTGCTTGATTTAGATCCTCTGCTCGAATGGCCGCTTCAATTGCGTATGTATATATCCAAGACGTCGCTTCAAATGGTGCTTGCTGAATGTAAGGTTCATCGAGTAAACCAAGGTACAAATCGTATCCACGTTCAAAATGATTAAACATGTCTGGTAGCTGGCTATAAGTTGTCGCGGCGATCGCTCGCGCCATATAACGCTCAGGTAGGCCCATAACAACGGCCTGTTGCTCTGTCGGCATTTTCTGGCTGGCCATTAGGTTCAAGCCTTTGTCTATCGTGGCTAGCCCTTTTTCCACTAACTTCATTTTATTCCAAGGCCAGAATGCATCCCTTCCTTGCAGGGTTTGTCCGCTGCCTAAGTACACTAAGCTAAGTGGCTGGGCGCCTTCAGTATCAATTAATGTGGTCAAGTCTGCCACAACCGTTTCAACCAGATCTTCATCGCCGGCGGCAGCTTGGTTGTATTGACTGATCAATGCTTCAGATGGAGCGGCAAATACGGTTGATGGAGAGGTTAATAGCCCAAGCGACAATAAACCCGAAGCCAAAAGTGCCGACGTTTTTTTGAAAGAGTGAGTAAGCGTTTTCATAACAAGTTCCCTATTTGTTTTCGATGTTGATTAGATTACTGCTATCAACAAAGACAATCAGGCCCATGCGACAAACGGGGATTTAAAGGAGTGAACGGTTATCGGGTTGCTTAAACGGTGAAAAATACGGCAGTGAGTTGCCGATGGTGAAAAAGATTACCGATAGATAAACGAAATGACCGCCAATCTGAACCAGAGATTTAAACTAAACCCGCAAGCTTGCTGCGCCTCCAAGCAGGATAAAACGTGACACCGCTATCTATTTGAACTTTCCCATAAAACCAACGCTCGCACTGAACGCAATTTTGGTATAATTATTGCTGCACTTAAATAAGCGAACCTAAGAATTATGCTTGGGTGATTAGATATAGGCACCATGCGTCGTGCCTTTCACGGATGTTATTATGAAAAAACTGAGCTTGTTACTTTTAGCCTTGTTCTCTACGTCAGCCATGGCGGTCATTGGCATTGATAAAGATGACGCATTTGGCTACGCGGGCGCGAGCATATCTTACAATCAGAGTGCCTTTACCACAGCGAACAACGCCGCATGGAACTTTGTCCCCGACCTCTATTACGAGAGCAGACAAGGGTTTATTGACGACAACCTCGGTACTTTATATGTCTTGCCTTATGTTGGTGTGTCAGGAAGTTGGCGCTGGATGGAAGTCGGAGGCCGATTTGCAGAGCTTCCTACCGGTATTTCAGACCGAAATGGCAATGCAGAGTTCGGTTTTACTTTAGGTACACCGAATGTGCGACTAACGTATTTACACGATGTAATGGCCGTTCACAAAGGGCAAGAACTGCAAGTTCATGTGTCTCAACCTATCAGCACTATGCGTCGATTTGAAATGATTCCTTACTTGGAATTCAGCTGGCGCGATGAAAAACTGTCACAGCATTTGTATGGGGTATCAGCGTCGGAATCCACAGCGAGTGGGCTTGACCAATTCAATGCGGGTGCTTCTTGGGTATATGAGGCCGGCATTATTGGTCGATACGATCTTTCTAGAAAACTGATCATGCTGAGCAAGATTAAAATGGAAAGCCATAACTACGACAGTCCACTGGTGCAACGTCCGTTTGGCTGGGCCGTAGAATTCGGTATAAGTTATCAATTTGCCGGTTTCTAAATACTAGATTCAGGTAATAAAAAAACCAGCGACAAACTCGCTGGTTTTTTACTACCTACTGGTATTTAGCTTGTCGACTAAGGCACACCGTGGCCTTTAGATGCAACCCAAACTCGGTACCATTGCTCTCGTGTCATTTCTAAAGACAAAGCTTCAACGGCACTTTTTACCCGCGAAATTTTGCCTGAACCAAGAATTGGCAGAGGGTTAGATGGCAGTTGACGAATCCAAGCATAAATAACCTGATCTAAGCTCTTCGCGCCAATTTCTTTACCAATGGCATTTAGCTCATCTCGCACTCGAACATGTTGCTCATCGGTTCCACCAAAGATATCGCCACCCGCCAAGCATGACCAAGCCATCGGCTTGATACGATTCATCTGCAGTTGATCCAACGTGCCATCGTGCGCAACCTCAAAGTTAAGCGGGTTGATTTCAACTTGGTTAGTCACTAGCGGTTTGCTAATACGTGATTGCAACAACTCGAATTGACGTGGTGAAAAGTTAGAAACACCGAAATGCTTAACCTTACCTACTTTGTGTAATTCAGAAAAAGCATCCGCAACTTCGTCTGCATCCATTAACGCGTCTGGGCGATGAATAAGCAGAACATCAATTTCATTGATATTCATGCGTTGTAACGAATTATCTACCGACTTAAAGATATGCTGAGCGCTGGTATCATAATGGTTGATTTTTCGCTGTGGATGCTTGGCACACAAATTAATGTCGCACTTAGTGACGATCTCAATGTGTTCACGAATTGATGGATCGAGTGCTAATGCCTCGCCAAATAACTGTTCACATTCGTAACCACCGTAGATGTCCGCATGGTCAACGGTTGTAATCCCTAAATCAACATGCTGCTTTAAAAAGTCTAATCGCTGCTGTGGAGACATGTTCCATTCAGCCAGTCGCCAATAACCTTGAACTAACTCAGATAATTCTGGGCCTTGATGCGCCGTTGTTATTTTTGCCACCATTTGGTGTGCTCCCTTTTTTTGTTGTCTGGCTCTATCCTATGGAGAAAAAACGCATTGAGCAAGGGTCTTGCTAAGTTAAGAAAGTTCCATTGAGCATGAGTAATAATCATTTTTTGTAGGTTTCAGCACAATTTAAATGCGACTCAGATCTAAGTTCATCATCAAAGACTTCTAAATCAACCTAATCTAATCAAATTTAATTATAAATCTCATATGCGGGCCATCCCACATGCCCACAACACTTTGAAGTCACTCGCATTTAGGTTATTGACAATTCATTGACTAAACATTACAAATTTATCTCAAACCATTGATTTTAATGGTTTTATATTTAAATAAACTTATAAATTTTGAACAACATCATGGATCTCTTTCCAATCAATTCTCTCATGTAAATTTCCGAGTAATCTTATTCACGTTCTCAATAAATCAACAACTTATTTGAGCTTCATTAGCGGCCAACTCAATGATGCTCATTTAAAAAATTACAGTTATATTTTTAGGAGTTCACATGAACAAGCTATTTACACGCTCTCTACTTGCAACTGCGGTTGCATCAGTAACCATGGTTGCTACCCCTGTAATCGCAGAAGAAACCGACGCAAAGTATGAAATATACGGCATCATTGCAGTACAGGCTCACTACCGCGACTATGAAACGGACAACAGTAACTTAACGGGTTTTCAAACCAACAATGAAAGCCGAATCGGCTTCCGTGGCTCGAAACAGTTTAAGAACTTTGGTCCTAAATTCATCTGGCAAGTCGAAAGCGGATACGTTGACCCTTCCTATTCCGACCATGAAGCCAAAGGCGGCCTAGGTGAACGTGACACGTTCGTCGGATTCGAAGATTTTGATTCATTTGGACAGGTTAGAATTGGTCGCGTCTTAACGCCATTGTATGAAGTGGTCGATTGGCCAGGATCAAACCCAGGACTAGGTGATGTATATGACTGGGGTGGTCTAATTGGTGGCGCTAAGTTCCAAGACCGTTCTTCGAACTCGGTTCGCTGGGACTCCCCTGCATGGGGTAACCTTTCTTTAGATGTTGCTGCTGGCCGAACAAAAGCGGCCGCAACAGGGAGTGATCAAGGTTACTGGCAAGGTGGTGCGGCGCATTACAAAGTCGGCCCACTACAATTTGATGCCGCTTACGAAATTAACCGTGATACCGCTGAGTCATTTACAGATGGCACACTAGATACGACGGCACATGACCTAAAAACAGAAAAATCATTTAGCCGTATTTGGGACAACAACACTTACCTAGTGGGTGTTCAAGGTTGGTTTGAAAACGGCATATCTTTCTTCGCTCAATATCGTATGCAAGATGCAAACGTTAAAGAAGGGACAGACGTAGGCCGTGAAGAAAAACAAAATGCCATGACCTCGGGCTTGATGTACACCGTAAATGATTGGCAATTTAAGGTCGGCTACACCAAAAACTTCGATTTAGAAGTGAATGGTAATACCGTAGAAAATTCTTCCGATGATACCTACTCAGCACAAGCCATGTACTTTGTAGACCCATCAGCGGTGCTTTACGTGCGTGCTCGTGATGTGCGAATGGGAGACAACACTGTTGAATCTGGTAACGCAGGCATGAGCTATGACCGCTGGAAATCAGATTCATTTAGCGAAGTATCTGTTGGTGTTGAATACTACTTCTAATCACACTAAAATCAGTTAAAACAATTAGATAGACATGGGCGAGATTTCTCGCCCTTTGTCGTAAGGAGAAAACATGCAAAAACGAGTTATTACAGTTATTGGCTTAGCATTCGGTTTTTTATCAAGTCACGTTCTTGCAGCTCAATCAATCGAATTTAGCAAAGAAATCGTACCTAGAGTGATTAACGAGCAAGCCATCGATTCTAGTTTCTTTGAATCAACTCAACAGGTCGATCTTAAAGAGGGGCACAATCAATTACTGATCACCTTAAATCAGTTAGTCGCAGAAGATGGCCGACGATCCAAATACAGCTCGACTCCAATGATCATCGACTTTGAAGCAGGAACGTCTGCCATTACATTAAGCTACAAACCATTTCGCACAATAGAAGATGCACGCTCTTTTGAGAAACAACCTCAATTTACATTAGTCGACGATCAAGGTAATGCGATTAAGCACAACACGCAGCTGTTGCACATTGGTGGTTTCCAGTCTTTTCCTGATTATCAAGCAGCCGTTATCAAGCATAATGGTGCTACTGCTACTGCTACTGCTACTGCTACTGCTACTGCTACGAAGGCAAAAACACCTAGCGCAGAGTTACAAGCAGATCCAATATCCGCTCACATGGACATCATTAAATCTGGGTTCGAAAACATGACCGCTACGGAGCAAAAAGAGTTCATGATGTGGGCGATGGGTGCAATGAAAAAGTAACAATTCAACAAATGATAATTAGCTAAGAATGAGCAGCGACACCAAATGTGATAGGTGTCGCTTTAGGCCATTTTTAACTACGCCTTTACCTTACGGAAGTTTGACCAAGCTAACTTTTTAGGGCGTAGAAACTGGGAATGATGTGACTCAATCACAACTGCCCTAACCTATTTATATAAAATTAAATAGGAACTGACCGATGAAACGGACTCTGCTTACTAGCGCGATATTAGCTGCCACATTTCAAAGCTATGCCTCACCCAACATTACTATTGCTACCTCAACAAACAGCCGTGATTTCCCTCTTTCTGCTGACTCAGCATTAGTGGTTCCGCTAAGCAAATCTCAATACACGTTCACGGTTAATGGGTTAGATGGTACGTGCAGTGCGACGGAAAATCAGCGGATAAAGTTTAATACGCCATTATCTCTAAACTGTAATCAGCCCACCGAGTTTTCTTTCAAGATCCGCTTTGCTGGTGATTATGCGTTCCAATTCAATAGCGCTAACAACACACTTTCATTAAAACGACAGCCAAAGAAAAATACCAAGACTGAATTTAAACGTCCTCTTCCCAACGTCGAGTGCTCTGTTTACACGGGCGGCTCCGTTACAATCCAACTGGGTGAAACGTTTGAAGAAGGAACCGAACTGCGAAATACCTTCACCGGTGAAATAGTTAAGGTCAACAACAAGTCCGTGACGTTGACTCCAGGTAAACACTCAAACGGACTGGTTCTATTAGAAGAAGTCGAAGTCAAAAAATCAGACGTAATCTTTAATTGGCGCAATGCCAGCATCTACTTTGTGATGGTAGATCGATTCAACAATGGAGACACCACCAACGACCTCAGTTATGGCCGAAAAAAAGACGGCAAGGACGAAGTGGGCACTTTCCACGGCGGTGACTTAAAAGGCGTTGTTGAAAAGCTGGATTACATCCAATCATTAGGTATGGACGCGATTTGGCTGTCGCCAATCGTAGAGCAAGTACATGGTTTTGTTGGGGGCGGTGATAAGGGCTCATTTCCATTCTACGCGTATCACGGTTATTGGACTCGAGACTTTACTAAAATCGACGAAAACTTTGGCAATGACGAAGACTTAGCCTTACTGGTTAAAGAGGCACACAAGCGTGGTATTAAGATTCTCCTTGATGCGGTTCTCAACCATACGGGTTATGCGACGTTGGCTGATCTCCAGTTTGATCAAATCAATGCGGTTAATCCCCCATCCGACTGGCCTAAACAATGGCGTAATTGGCAGCCAAAAGGCGAGCAAAACTGGCATAGCTTTCATGAAGCCATTAACTATCAAAGCCCTGAATGGAAAAGTTGGTGGGGGCAAGATTGGGTAAGGACAGGTTTACCTGGCTACGACAAACCCGGAACCAGCGACATAACCATGTCATTAGCCGGCTTACCTGATTTAAAAACAGAATCAGACCAATTTGTCACGCCACCTCAGTGGTTACTGGATAATCCAGGAACACGAGTCGTTAAAAAAGATAGTTACACCGTCACTAACTATCTGGTCGAATGGCAAACCGATTGGGTGAAAAAATTTGGTATTGACGGCTTCCGTGTGGATACAGTTAAACATGTTGAAAGTGATGTATGGAAACGTCTCAAGCAACAAGCAACCACCGAACTAGGTAGATGGCAAAAAGAGAACGATAAACCCAACACACCTTTTTGGATGATGGGGGAAGTCTGGGGGCACAACGCCTACCGAAGCCCTTATTTCGATGATGGATTTGATGCGTTAATCAACTTCGATATGCAGAAAAAAATGGATAAAGGCGCCGTGTGTTTTTCGCAGATGGAAAGCACCTACAGCGACTATTCTTCAACGCTAGCAGATGAGCCCGATTTTAACCCAGTAAGCTACATGTCCTCTCACGACACCGAACTATTTTTCGGTCGATTTAAGTCCATAGAGATGCAAAAAGGCGCAGCGAATGCCTTGTTGTTAAGCCCGGGAGCAATACAAATCTATTACGGCGATGAAGTCGCCCGCAAACCCGGACCATACGCTGACGATTTCCACCAAAGCACGCGTTCAGACATGAATTGGAAGTTGGATACCAAACGAATTGAGCTTTTAACGCATTGGAAAACAATAGGAAAATTCAGACAAAGTCATCCGTCAATAGGTGCTGGATCACACAACATGATTAAACAAAGCCAAGGTTATGGTTTTTCACGAATCCTTAGCAATGATAAGGTCTTTGTTTATTACGCTGGAAAATCAATTAATTAAGTGATTACTAATGAAGATTTTGGCACCTAACAGGCTTTCTATTGAGGTTTGTTAGGTGTCCTTTTTAATATATGAACAAAATTAAATATTTGTTACATTCATTAATGCGACAAAAGTAGCTACAATAATATTGCATATACATAAAAGTGGTAAATCTAGTGCAACCCAACCCAAATGATGCCATCAAATTGCCAATTTCAAACGTGTCTGTCGGGATGTTTGTCACAGCAATCGAGCACAGTAAAAAAGTTAACCTAGCCAATGCTGGGCGCATCTCTTCAGAACAAGCGATTAATCAGCTTGTCGAAAGTGGGGTTAAGTTTGTGTGGGTGGATTCAAAGCTTTCCGCCGCAGGATGCACATTTCAAACCGAGCCTGATGAGCCAGATTTGAAAGAAGAAATTGACGATGTTTCTGCCTTGCTCAAACCAAAAGGAAGCCGAGCTACTCGCCAGAAACGGGCGAAAAAGCTAATCGGTGAAGCCAAAGATTTAGCCCATAAAATTTTAACCGAAACGTTTGACGGTAGGTCAGTTGAACTTAACGTGGTTGAAGACTGGGCCGACAATATGATCGACGCTATTCTTGTCGATTCAGACGCCATCAAAATAGTGTCTGCCCTGCGCCAAAAAGACACGTACCTCTTAGAACATTCGGTCAATGTCGCCTGCTTACTCATCACGTTTGGTCGCCATTTAGATTTTGATAAACATACCCTGCGCCAACTGGCCATTGGGGGAATTTTACATGACGTTGGTAAAATCAAAATTAGAGATGAAGTTTTAAACAAACCAGGGCGGCTAACACCTGAAGAGTTTGAACACATCAAGTTACACCAAGTCTACGCAAAAGACATCGTGCCTCATATTGAAGGCTTAAGTGACATTAGCCGGGATGTCTGCTTAATGCACCACGAGAAGCTTGATGGCAATGGCTACCCGAATGGCCTGAAAGGCGATGAACTGC
Organism: Vibrio tapetis subsp. tapetis; assembly: GCF_900233005.1. Lineage (NCBI taxonomy): Bacteria > Pseudomonadati > Pseudomonadota > Gammaproteobacteria > Vibrionales > Vibrionaceae > Vibrio > Vibrio tapetis. The sequence continues at coordinate 1,308,969 of NZ_LT960612.1, read as the reverse complement.
CGACACACGGCCGCATGAGTAGTATTGTAGACATCTATGATGCCCTCACCGCAGATCGCTGTTACAAAGACGGCATGAGCTCTGCTGCTGCGTTCAAGATCATGCTAACTTTAACGCCATTCCACCTTGATCAAGATCTGGTTTACAAGTTCATTAATTGCATTGGCATGTACCCGGTAGGTTCATTGGTCGAACTGAGTGACAGCCAAGTTGGCATCGTTTGGACTTCCAACGATGAACACCCACTGAAACCCGAAATTAAAGTCTTTTATTCACGAAAATACAAACGCTTCACTGATGTGAAATTTATCGACTTAAAGCATTCTTCTGTAAAAATCGTTAAAGCTATCTCTCCTAGTGGTTTCGAAGTGGATGCAACGCCTTTCTTCGAATAAACCACCGACATCACTCGTTAACAAGCCATTGTCACTTTGCAATGGTTTGTGTTACTTGGTTTGCCTAACTGCCCCATCAGTTTAACTTACTGTTTAAGCAGTAATTTTGATATATGGTTCACTGTCTTTTTATAAAAATGTGGTATGGTATTCGCCATAAGAACCTAACCTAAACGCAACATTCTTCTCACACCTAGGTTCGGGTCAAACATTTAAAGGAACTAAAATGGCAGCGACGGCTTTTCTTAACCAACTCAATCAACGCTATCTTTCCATCCACAGATCCAAAGAAGATCGCTTCTGGGATACTTATATGGGAATTAAGGTCGATTACGATGGTCTTTCCCAATCTGAAACGGAATTAAACCAGTTTTTGAGTGATTCGAGTCAAATCAGTGACGTAGAGCAACATCTTCAGCTCGCCAACGATATCCTAGACTCTGACGAACAAGCCAAGACCATTACCGGACTGCAAGGTTGGCTAGCCACGTTTAAAGCGCATTCGATAGAATCTGCTGAAGGCAAAGCACTCAAGGCAGAACTCATCGCATTTGAAACAGAGTTGTTCGATAAGAAGCAAAACCATTCACTTTATTTCACTGACGACAGCGGCAATAAAGTAGAAGGCTCATTACCGACTCTTGCTTCCAATGTTAGAGCAAGCGACAACGAATTGGTAAGACAATCATCTCATCAAGCGTTTCTAGATTTGGAACAATGGCTGCTTAACAACGGCTTTATTGAACTCATTAAGCGTCGTAATCAGTTTGCAAAAACGCTTGGATTCGATAATTTCTTCGATTATTCAGTCAACAAAAAAGAACAAATGACAACCGAGCAGCTATTTAGCATCTTGGATGATTTTGAACAAAGAACCCGAGACAGCCACTTAGCAAGTTTAGCGTCATTATCTGACGCAAAAGGCGCCAATGCACTATTAGGCCACAACTTTGTGTACTCCTATTCTGGTGATGTGATGCGAGAGCTTGATGCTTATGTGCCATTCTCCAAATCACTGAGACGCTGGATTGAGTCCTTTGGTCGACTCAACATTGAGTTTTCACAAGCCGAATTGACGTTAGATTTACTGGATCGAAAAGGCAAATATCCAAATGGATTTTGTCATGGTCCTATCCCGTCTTTCTATGATCAAAATGAATGGATCGCAGCTAAAGTTAACTTCACCAGCAATGCGAAACCCGACCAAATGGGCAGCGGTTACGATGGCATCAATACCCTATTCCACGAAGGGGGTCACGCCGCCCACTTCGCTAATGTTAAAATGAATGCCCCGTGCTTCTCTCAAGAGTTTGCGCCAACATCCATGGCTTATGCTGAAACACAGTCGATGTTTTGCGACAGCTTGCTAAATGATGCCGATTGGCTTAAGCAATACGCATTAAACGATGATGGTCAATCCGTACCAGATGAGATCATTAAAGCGATGATCGATGCAAAGCAACCATTCAAAGCCTATGAAGAACGCAGTATCTTAGTTGTACCGTATTTTGAACGAGCACTGTATCAATTAAGCGATGACGAACTGACGGCCGAGCGCATTACTCAATTGGCTCGTGAGATGGAAACACGTATTTTAGGTTTGGCCTGTTCAGCACGCCCATTAATGGCAATTCCGCACCTGATCTCAGACGAAGCTTCTTGTGCCTATCACGGCTATCTTCTTGCTCATATGGCGGTATATCAAACCCGTGCCCATTTCACCGAGAAATTTGGTTACTTAACCGATAACCCAGAGATAGGCCCATTGCTGGCAAAACATTACTGGAATGCCGGTAACAGTGTTAACCATAATGGCACCATAGAAAACCTAACGGGTGAAGGTTTTAACGCGAAATACCTAGCAGACGAATGTAACTTGTCTTCAGAGCAAGCTTGGCAGTCTGAACTGGCTAAAATTGCGGGATTGGAGACCAGAACTCAGGCGGACGTCTCCTCCCTCAATGCCAAAATAAAAATCGTAGATGGCAACAAGTTGTTGGCGTTAAATACGCTGTCCGACGCACAAATGTGCGATGACTTCGAAAACTACATTGTTGAGCATTATGGCCGTTAACGAGTCAGTCAACGTTCAGTTATCGTCTTAATCAACAACCGTCAATCAAACCCACCCATACTCGGTGGGTTTTCTTTTTCTTCAATAGCAGATTGATATCAGTACAAATTTGTATCAATCACTATCATCACGTATGCTAATTTTATATTCGATAGTTTACAGAACGAGCCTTTATGCAAAGCGACAGTCAGTCCAATCAAAGCACGTCCACTTCAAAAACTATTGCCGCCTCCAGTGCGGATAAGAAAAGCCTCGTGATTTTAAGGGAACTGCTCCAATTTATACGCCCATACAAATGGCGCGTGTTGGCCAGTGTCGTCGCTCTGATATTTACCGCATCCGTCATGCTGTCTGTTGGCCAAGGTGTTCGTATGCTTATCGACCAAGGCTTTGCTCAACAGTCAATTGAGCAACTAAAAAGTGCCGTCGGTTTCATATTCATCATCACGGTTTTTATTGCCATAGGCACCTACGCTCGGTTTTATTTGGTTTCTTGGCTGGGTGAGCGCATCAGTGCAGATATCAGGCTAGCGGTGTTTAACCACGCCATTACATTGCACCCGAGTTATTTCGAAACCAGTGGTAGCGGCGATATTATGTCACGTATCACCACCGATACTACGCTACTTCAAAGTATCATTGGTTCGTCATTTTCAATGGCGCTTCGAAGCTGTTTAATGTTCTTAGGCGCACTGGTCATGCTGTTTGCAACCAACATCAAACTGACCTTGATCGTCCTTGTCTCCGTACCGTTTATTTTGTTACCTATTTTGTTTTATGGCCGACGAGTTCGAAAGCTGTCGCGTAAGAGCCAAGACTCCATGGCCGATGTTGGCAGCTACGCAGGCGAAGCCATTGAGCATATTAAAACGGTGCAGAGCTTTACCAATGAACATCAAGAAAGCCGTTCGTTTGCCCTTGAGGTCGACAACGCCTTTGAGATTGGAAAAAAACGAATCCAACAACGTGCCACCTTAATTGCTGGGGTCATCATCATTGTTTTTGGCGCCATTAACGGCATGTTGTGGGTCGGCGGCAGTGATGTTATTTCGGGAGCCATGACCGGCGGATAACTGGGAGCTTTTGTTTTTTACGCCATCATCGTTGCATCTTCATTGGCGACAATTTCTGAAGTCATGGGGGAATTACAAAGAGCAGCCGGCGCCACCGAAAGATTAATAGAAGTGCTTCACATTGAAAGCCACATACTGCCGCCTTCAAACTCAAATGAAACGACGCCAGCAGCATCATTGACATCGGAAATTCAGTTTGAAGATGTTACGTTTCACTACCCTTCACGGCCCAGCCAAGCCGCCACTCACCATTTATCACTCAATGCAGCCCAAGGAAAAGTTCTGGCATTAGTTGGCCCGTCAGGCGCTGGAAAAACCACCATTTTCGAATTGATGCAACGTTTTTATGATCCGCAAAGCGGTTGTATCACCCTTGGCGGCGTTGATATTAAACAGCTCGATCCAAACGAGCTGCGCCAGCAAATGGCTTTGGTTCCTCAGCAGCCTGCTCTGTTCAGCAACGACGTGTTTTACAACATCCGCTACGGAACGCCAAATGCCACCGACCAACAAGTCATTGAAGCCGCAAAGAAAGCCCATGCCGACGAATTCATTATGCAGCTTCCAGATGGTTACCATAGCTACTTGGGATCACGAGGGGTTCGCTTGTCTGGTGGACAACGTCAACGCATTGCCATCGCTCGAGCTATTTTGAAAGATCCAAGCATTCTACTGCTCGACGAAGCCACCAGCGCGTTAGACAGTGAAAGCGAACATCATGTTCAACAGGCGCTGGAAGAACTGATGCGTGATAGAACAACCATCATCATCGCTCATCGTCTGTCTACCATCCAACACGCGGATCAAATTGCCGTCATGGAGAATGGTACAATTGTAGAGATTGGCGACCATCAATCCTTAATACAAAATTGTGATCTATACCAACGACTGGTCGAGCTACAATTTAAGCACATGCCAACACAGGCAAATTAGACGGCTGAAATGTTTCAATTTCGTGCCATCGCAGGTAAAGTACGCGCAATTGATTAATGAGAAAGGGTGTTATGGCACTCTTTTTTGGCAAAGAACAGAAGAGCAAATAATATGAATGACGAACTCGGTATTATAGACAGCCTTGGCGAACTAGAAGCTTTCATGCTGATGGTTGAAAATGGCGGCTTTGGTTTACAAGGTGTTGAAGGCATTGGCTTGGCAAAAAACAACTCTGACGGTCGCCCATTCATCGCGGTTTTTGATAGCAAGCATAAATTGCTACTGGGTCGCTGGGTGACACAAGAAGTGTATGACAACGGTAAAGACCTGGTTCGCAATGGACCTAAACGCCCACACTAGCGTTTATTGTTTCTTACCATTAAAACGAAAAGCTCATGGTTATTCCCATGAGCTTTTTTAATTGTTCTCGTAGCACATCTAAAACCTTTTCCTTATTTCTATTCAGTTGATTTTCATCTAATTAACAGTACTCAATACGTCAATTTTTGATTCTATAAATTATTCCTTTTGTACTGGACATGATAACCGTTATCAATCAGTATTGATTGTTATGATATAACATTACAATCAATACGAGACTACGATGAATAAAAAATGGATACTTTTATTACTGCTCACCGTTGCAGCAGCCGCAACTTGGTTTATTCAACCTAATTCAAAGCCGACGACACTTGCGATTTCGGGACCTTTTGAATTCAACAGCCAAGATATGTCTAAAGATGGATTCTTATTTTCACGGCTACAAGTTGTCGAAGCGCTTGTCGGCATTAATGAAAACGCCGAACCTTTTCCGCTATTGGCTAAGAGCTGGACCCAGTCGGAAGATGGGCTAACTTGGCGATTTACCATTCGTGATAACGTCAATTTTCATAACGGAACGCCACTAACATCGGAATCCGTCGTTGAGTCCTTAAATAACGCCAAAAGCAAACCTGGGGTCATGCGACATGTACCGGTCCAATCCATCGCTGCAGAAAATGGTGACGTGGTGATTTCGTTAACGAAGCCTTACCGACCACTTCCATCGGTGCTCGCTCATTACACCACGGCGATTGTTACTGATATAGAACAAGATGAAACGGGTATAAAAATAGCCGGTACTGGCCCTTATCAGTTGAAAGAACTCACACCTCCGCACAAAGCCACGGTTTCACGTAACGACGGATACTGGAAAGAGAAAGCCAAGATAGGCCAAGTAAGCTACCTTGCAGGTCACAGGACTGAAAGCCGTACCTTACTAGCACAAAGTGGCCAAGCAGATATCGTATACACGGTTGACCCGGTCAGTATGACGAACTTACAACAAGCCGAAAACTTAAATCTGCATGTGGAATCAATGCCTCGCACCGTTCTTATCAAACTGAACAATGAGCATAAATTCCTCAATCACGCAGACATTCGTAAAGCGATTAGCCTAGCTATCGATCGTGATGGCATCGCTAACTCAGTACTTAGGCTTCCTGGTTCACAAGCCTATCAGTTGTTTTCACCCGCACTTGGTGCGTGGCATGCCGACAAACTTCCAACAAACCAAAGAGAGTTAGCTGAAGCAAAAAGACTCATGCTCTCGCAAGGTTGGGCTCTTAACTCGGAGCAACTGCTGGAGAAAAATGGCGAGACATTCAAAATTCAGTTGATTACGTATTCTGACCGTCCTGAATTACCGCTGATCGCGACGGCGCTACAAGCGCAACTTCGTGAACTCGGTGTCGACATGCAAATCTCAATCGATAACTCGAGCGCTGTACCGGCAAAACATCATGATGGTACGCTAGAGATGGCCCTGATTGCCCGTAACTTCGGAACACTTGCAGACCCGCTACCATTGTTAATGCGCGATTTCGCGACCAAAAAAGGTTCTGGCTGGGGCCCGACAAACTGGGAATCCGCAGAGTTTAGCCAGATCCTTAACCAACTTTCTTCTGAAATGGATCAAGAGCACTACCGCGAGCTTTCAACTAAAGCTGCGCGACTGTTAGCCAATGAAATGCCACTCATCCCTGTGACTTATTATCGCCAATTAGTTGCCGTAAACAAACGGGTAAGCGACTTTACTTTCGACCCTTTCGAGATTAACTACCGCATTTCGGAGATGCAGTTAGATGACTAAAATCTTACTGCAGCGCCTGTACCAAGCGATGTTTGTCGCTTGGTCTGTCGGCACGGTCACTTTTATACTGATGCGACTTATCCCCGGAGACATGGCCTACCGCATTGCGGCAGGTCGTTATGGCTACGATTACGTTACCGCAGACGCCGCGGCGTCCGTACGTGACGAATTAGGCTTGGATAGGTCTGGCTTTGAAATGTACTTCCAATGGTTATGGGATCTTGTTCATTTCAATCTAGGTAATTCACTGGTCAGTGGCGAGCCTGTCATCAATGACATTGCTCATCAACTGGGTCACTCGCTGCTACTCGCCGCCGTTGCAACTTTCATCTCCCTACTCATTGCCATTCCTATTGGCATTTATTGTGGTCAGCGTGCCAATAAATTTGGCGACCAATTTGGCCTGTTTACCTCTATCGCCTTGAAAGCTCAGCCTGTGTTCTTGATTGGTTTGGTTCTGGTGATTGTATTTTCATTACACCTACGATGGTTGCCAGTTACTGGATTTGGTGAAGCCAAGTTTATTGTTCTTCCTGCATTTGCGTTAGCGCTGAGTTTGGCTGCCATGTCTAATCGAATGATCAGAAACTCTACTTTGAATGTACTGCGCTCACCCTACTTTCAATTCGCTCGTCTAAAAGGGCTCAGTCAGGAACAAGCTTTTCAACGTCATGCGCCTTTAAATATCGCTTTGCCCGTGATTGCTTTCATCGCAATTCAAGCGGTCAGTTTGATCGAAGGTATCATCATGATTGAATCGCTATTTTCATGGCCCGGTATTGGTCATGCCCTTTCTCACGCGATCTTCAGAAGAGACATTCCGATGATCCAAGGATCGGCTCTGATTATGGGGTTAATGTTTGTCTTCATTAATACTCTGATTGATTTGCTTCAATATTGGTTAGACCCAAGGCTAAAGCAATCAAACAAACCTGAAAATAACCGCAAATCTAAGGAGGTCGCGGCGTGAACAAGCTTACTTTCTCTCGCTCTCAACGCGTAGGGTTATCCATTCTAGTCATGTTGTTTCTCTTAGTCGTGGCAGAGAAGTTATTTTTCCAAGGTGACATTGCCAAACAACACTTAAATCTAGCTTTTGAAAGCCCAACTTGGGCCGAACCTTTTGGCCGCGATCAATACGGAAGAAGCAACTTTAGCCGCCTAACGAGCGCCATTGGCACATCGATCAGCATGGCGCTGATCAGTGTCACCACTTCCGCCGTACTTGGCTTAATTACGGGCGTGATTGCGGCTTGGAAAGGCGGATGGTGGGATAAGTCTTTGTCTTGGTTGGTTAACATGCTGTTAGCATTGCCAGGTTTGATCTTGGTACTGCTGTTTGGTGCCATGATCCCCGGATCGTTTATGGTGCTCTATTTTGCGATTTCTCTCATGCTCTGGGTCGAATATTTTAGGGTTGTGAGAAGCCGAACCTTGAGTTTACTTGAATCGCCAGAAGTGGAAGCTTCAAAGCTATATGGCTTTAGCATGGTTTATCTCTTTAAACGTCACTTATGGCCATCACTTAAGTATGACCTCTTTACGCTAGGTTGCTTCGGGGCGGGTAATGCCATTTTAGCTCTTGCTTCCATCGGGTTTCTTTATGTTGGGCTTAAACCACCACAAGCAGAGCTGGGCCTCATGATGGTCGAGCTATTTCGTTACTACCACCAAGCTCCGTGGGTACTGATTCAACCTGTTTTGGTTGTGTTTTTATTGGTACTCAGTTTTCATCTTCTTGCAAAAGGGAAAGAGGCATGAGCGTATTATTAGATGTGCAATCGCTTTCCATCTTCGATCAAGATACGGCATTAGTCAGTGATTTGTCGTTTCAATTGAGCCAACATCAAGCGGTCACTATTTTAGGTGAAACGGGCTCAGGTAAAAGCCTACTGGCCCATGCCATCATAGGTACATTACCTGATGCACTTCAGTCGCAAGGCAATATCGTGCTGTTTGACAAAGAGCACAGCAAACGAACCAAATCGGATATTGAAGCCCTGTGGGGAAGAGACTTAGCCGTATTACCACAAGAGCCTTGGTATGCACTGAACCCCGTGATGAATTCCAAAGAACAAGTGAGCGAAGTACATCAATTGGTTCGCAACGATAACCAAAACGCAGAAAGCTTAACCAAACAAGCATTTGCAGGTGTAGGGCTTTCTGCAGACATAGATAAGTACCCGCATCAACTTTCAGGTGGAATGGCACAACGCGTTTCCTACCTATGCGCCACTCAAAGCAATACACAAATCTTAATCGCGGATGAGCCAACAAAAGGGTTAGACATATCCCGTAGAGACGACATCATTGAACAGTTACTCCGTCAAAAAGAAACCGCCTCGGTGATAACGATCACCCATGATGTCGAAGTGGCTCGTCGTCTTGGTGGTGAAATCATTGTAATGAAACAAGGACAAATACAAGAGCGTGGCTCAAGTGATGCTGTACTGAACGCCCCTAAATCCGATTACACCAAAGCGCTCATTCAGGCTGATCCCCAAAATTGGAATACCCTGCAAAAATCGCATCTGAATGAACCCCTTCTCAGTGTAAAAGGCCTGAGTATTACGCGGGGGAGTAAAATGCTGTTTTCTGATCTCTCGTTCACTTTGTCTGAGGGAGAAATTCTGGGTATTAGTGGCGACAGTGGGAGCGGTAAATCAAGCCTTGCCGATGCATTACTTGGGTTACTCCCCGCCAACCAAGGCGTTGTTAAACGTCATCGCGAGCTTCGCGTAGGCCAAGCTCTCAAGTTGTATCAGGACCCTCCTAGTGCGATGGCGAAAAGCGTCTCCCTGCAAGTGTTGCTTCACGATCTCTGTTCACGTCATCAAATTTCGATTGATGAAATAGATCCGCTACTTACGCGGTTAAAATTGTCTAAAAAACTGCTCGCCCGCCCGGCCACTCAAGTTTCAGGGGGCGAGTTACAGCGGTTCGCTATTTTAAGAGCGTTACTGATGAAGCCAGCACTATTAATTGCAGACGAACCAACGTCACGCCTAGACCCAATAACCGCAGCGAATACCTTGCAGTTGATTGTCGAACTCACTCAAGAAATAGGGTGTGCGTTGGTCTTGATCAGTCATGAGCCTCAAGTTCTGTCGAAGACATGTCATCGCATCATTACACTCTAGCTTTAATTAATTTTTAGATACCTAAGTTTGATGGTTTTAGGCGATTTCAGCTAAGCCATCAAACCTTTTCGGCTCCTTTTCCACCCTATTTATTTTCCAGTATCACTTCTATTTTCTCATAATAGGTAAGCTTCCCCCCTTATTACAAACAATTGCATATAGGCAAAATTTCGGCAATTTGGCGATGTATCGAACAAATAATCAGCAGTTAGCAACATAAACACGACAAATGTCAGATTATTACACTTTGGGGGCTTTCATCTGTAACCATGAACTGGTTTACTTGTCACTACTCAGGTGTCATTGATAATTCTAATAACTGTACACATTTATGGACGAAAGTGCGTATCGATGTATGTACATCCTTTTTTAAGACTCTGAGTACAGATGCACACAACACAATATATGGAGATACCGTGGCTACTAGTACTACAAGCACTAAGCCCCGTGATAAATGGGGCTCTAAATTAGGATTCGTTATGGCTGCAGCAGGTTCTGCTGTTGGTCTTGGTAATATTTGGAAATTCCCTTATACCGCAGGTGAAAGTGGCGGTGGCGCGTTTGTTGCCATTTATCTGCTTTTCGTTATCACTATTGGTTTTAGTGTCATGCTAACTGAGTTTGCAGTTGGCCGAAAAACAGGTTTATCCGCTGTAGGTGCCTTTAAGTCTAAAGATCGCCGTTGGAGTTTCATTGGCGTTATTGGCGTAGTCAGCGGCTTGCTCATCATGGGTTTCTACCCTGTGGTTGGCGGTTGGTCTATCGCATACATCTACAAAATCGCAACGGGCTTACTCAGTACGCCTGATGCTATTGGCGATAGCTTTGGTAGCTTTATCTCAAACCCAATTGAACCACTCATGTGGATGGGACTTTACCTACTGCTAAATATCGTGGTGGTTATCCGTGGTATTTCTGGTGGTATCGAGAAAGCGGGCAAGATTTTAATGCCTCTGCTATTCATCATCCTTGTCGTTGTTGCGATTAAAGGGATGAGCCTACCAGGTGCAAGCGCTGGTCTTGAGTTCCTATTCAGCCCTGACTTCTCTAAAGTAGACAGCAGCGTTGTTTTAGCCGCACTAGGTCAAGCATTCTTCTCTCTAAGCTTAGGTATGGGTTGTATGATCACATACGGTAGCTACCTGAAGAAGAAAGAAAACCTAGTTCAAACTACGGCAATGGTTACCGCAATGGACACGGGTGTCGCGATTCTTGCGGGTGTTGCAATGTTCCCAGCAATGTTTGCATTCGGCATGGAGCCTGCTGCAGGCCCTGGCTTGGTATTCGTTGTAGTACCTCAGCTATTTGCTGAAATGGGTGGCATGATTGGCCTTCTATTCGCACTGTTGTTCTTTATTGGACTCAGCGTTGCAGCATTAACTTCTTCTATCTCTTTACTAGAAGTGGTTGTTTCTTACTTAATTGATGAAAAAGGCATGAAGCGCCCTACCGCTGTATTCTCAGCGAGTGCGGTGATGGCGACACTTTGTGTGTTCGCGTCTCTTTCTCTTGGTGGTATCGGTCCAACGCTATTCGGTACGGGTGCGTTTGATATCTTCGACTTGCTGACGGATAAGATCTTCCTAGCTGTGGGTGGTTTACTACTTTGTATCTTCGCTGGCTGGCGTCTAAACCGCGAAGAACTAGAAAAAGAAATCACAAACGATGGTGAAGTGTCATTCCCACTGTTTGGCCTTTGGTACAACTTGGTTAAATACGTGATTCCATTTGCTATCGCAATCGTTGCAATTGCTGGTATTAAGGCTGGCTTCGACAGTGGCAAAGGCGAAATCATGCTACTGGGTATTGGTATCATCGCACTGGGTGGCTTTGCTTCTAAGAAACTATAAGCAAACCAGAACGAATACTTAAAAGGTCCAATCAATTTAGTCAGTTAACATAGACCTGAAGCCCAAAATATAGAGCGAGCACCCATCCGGTTCTCGCTCTTTTTCTTTCTCTATCTACATCTATACGCTGTACTACGGAACCGTATTGTACTGCGGCACGCCTTTAGCAATGACTTCCCATGAGGCTTTAGACCCGACGTAAATATGCCTCGCGAGTTCTATTTCAGGGTTGCCATTAACACAACCTAACGTAACGCCATGCACTTCATCCTGATAAACGCCAACCAACGTAGAGCCGCATTGACTGCAAAACTTTAAACCAAAGCCATGTTTGCCAATGTAAGCCGTGAGTAATGACTCTCCTGATACCCACTTGAACTCACTGGCTTCAACGAGTGCATAAGCTGAAGCTTGAGCACTGAATGCTTTACGACACCGCGAACAATGACACGAACGTGCGTCTTTCAGTTTACCGTCAACTTCGTATTGGATTTCTCCACAAAAACACTCACCGGTGATCATATTATTTTCCTTATCCGTCGGAATGGTTATCAATAGGCTTGATAGAGTCCGAGTCTATAAAAACTGTCTCATGATATGCTGAGGGCCTACTGGGCCACCTTCATATAACTCGTTTGTATCTTCAAAACCGTATTTTCTGTAGCATTCAAATGCAGGCGTGTTCCTACAATTTACGGTTAGATAGAGCGCAACAAATTCAGGGTAATGCGTTTTGGCAAAATCGCCCATTTGGCTTATCGCCTTACCCGCAATGCCTCGCCCTTGGTAGTGGTGATCAATGAGCAGTGCTCGCACGCCTAAAACGTTTTCAGGACAAAACTCGTACTCATCGGAATAAGCGGCATCAAACACAAAAAAGCCCACCACAACATCATTCTCTAAGATCAGGTGTGGCATTTTCGTGTCAGGCAGTGTTGGTAAGAACTCGCCGATATTGTCTACCGTAAATTGCGCTTGTTGTTCTTTCACACTCAACGCACACGCTTCTGCTCGCAGGGCTTGCGTCAATTTTTCAATAATAACCATCTAAACCTACTACTCCCTAATGATACTCTGCCGCAAGTCCGATAAGGCTCTTATTGTTATGAAACAGATAAGCTAAGTGTTACAAAATCCGCCTCATCATTAACCCGTTGATAACCTAGATTTTGGTAGAACTTTATTGCACCGCGGTTACGCCTAAAGCTCGATAAGGTGATTCGCTTTTTGTTTTCGGCGTGGGCTTGCGTTTCAATTTTCGCCATGACGCGACCCCCTATCGCTTTACCCTGATGTTCTTTCAAGATGATCAGCAAGTGAACATGAAAAGCATCTTCATAGGGCTTATAACAGACCAGCCCTACTTTCACTCCGTCTTGATACACCCAAAAAAACCACTCTGGCTGATAGTCATCAATGAGTCGTTGTTTTTGAAAATCATCGTCCCATCCGAATACGGCATCAACATGATGATATAACCCAGCTTTAACAACCGTGAATAACTGAAGCCATTCATCTTGAGCCACTGTTCTAAACTCTAATTGAGTGGACATTTCATCTCCGAAAACTGATTCACCAACAAATTTGTGGGCTAATGGGTCACGCCATTAAGGCTGCTTATCAAACACCTTTACCCCATCAGGAATCGTGTACCAATCTTGCTTTTCACTGACCCAAACGTGTGCGCTTGGTTCAAACAGAGTCTGATCTTCTAGGCCAACAGGCTTTAATTTTAGCTTCAGTACTGATAAATCATCAGGATTAAAATGGTAAACACGATTTCCGCAACCTGGACAAAATTTCGCGCCATTTGTATTTCCGCTATCAGAACTGCGAGACCACTCCTTTAGCTCTCCACGAAACTCAATGGCATCAGCAGACACCAAGGCCGTTACGCTAAATGGGGCGGTCGCAAGCTTTTGGCATTCTTGGCAATGGCATGCGATCACCATTTTAGGTTTCTCTCGTAGTGTGTACGTCAATTGTCCACACTGACACGAGCCTTCCACTTGATATTCCATACTCTGCTCCTGAAGATAACTTAACGAAAAGACTGAAATTGCAAATTCAAACATTCACAAAAACAATCTAAGCCAGCTAAATATTGACACTTATGTCTAATCGCAACAAGTGAACCTCATCTCATTGAAGGAAAGTCTTTGCGGTTAACAGCGGTATCTTGACCATGTCAGGCCTTCCCTCTAAGGCTATTTGTTGACTCTCGATCAGTTTAACCTTAAGATGCATTTAAAATACAACTTTAAACATGTATCATTAAATAACCATAAGAGGACTTACTCATGGCACTTTCTTTCACCAATATTTTCAAAAAAACAGACGACAAAAAAGCGGAAGAAAAACTGGTACAAAACCCAGTATCAAATGAAGAGGCATCTTCTGAAGAGAAAGTAAAAGAAGCGAAAAAACATGGCGAACCCGGTGTATGTTGCGGCTCTTGTTCTTAATGGGATGCAAGAAACTGCACAACAAAACCTCACTCACCCATTGAGGTTTTGTTGTTTTCCTATCAAACAGTCAATCCTACATTCGCACTCGCTAACGGAATAACTTACTATGGAACAAGGAACTTAGATCGGAATACACATAGGTGAGTTAGATACGGGATCTTTCATGATTTTAGCTTCCAAATCAAAAACCTCTAACAACAGTTTCTCATTAAACACTTCATCCGGTTTCCCCTGAGTGATCAATTCACCGCTTTTCAGTACCACCAAATGATCGCTGTACCGACACGCCTGATTGAGATCATGTAGCACCACGATGATCGTTTTCCCCAATCGATTCAGTTCTTGCATTAAATTCATCAATTCCACCTGATGAGACAAATCCAAATACGTAGTGGGCTCATCTAGCATGACAATGTCCGTATTTTGAGCGACAACCATTGCTATCCAAGCTCGCTGCCTCTGCCCTCCTGAAAGCGAATCCACTGGACGATGCGCAAATTCCAGCACGCCAGTTTGCTCCATTGCTTTGGCCACATGTTGATGGTCTTCATCTTTAAGCCCTACCCATCGCGATATGTGTGGAGAGCGTCCAAATTCCACCAATTGCTTAACGGTTATCCCTTCCGGGCATTCTAAGATTTGCGGCAATAGCGCAATCTTGGTGGCTAACTGAGCATCAGGGTAATGTGCGAGTGCCCTCCCTTCTAATTCGATAGAACCCTGACTTAACGGATTAATTCGGCATAGTGCTTTGAGTAATGTCGATTTCCCGCAACCATTTGGGCCAATCAATGCGGTAATTTTGTTTTCTGGAATAGCCAAAGACAAACCGTCGATAATGGTTGTTTGATCGTACTTGATGGAGACATTATTTACGTTCAGCATTACCAGCCCTTATATCTACGCAATAAGAAAATGAAATAAGGAGCACCGATAAGAGAAGTCAGTACCCCTGCTGGCAATTCAACAGGTGGTTGAATGCCCCGAGCTAAACCATCTGAGATTAACACCAATAAACCGCCGACCATCGCAGCACAAGGCAGCAAGCGCTTGTGATCATGGCCAACAATGAGCCTAGAAAGATGAGGAGCCAATAGGCCAACAAAACTGATGGTTCCGCAAATAGAAACACTGACGCTGGACAAAACCACCGCAACACTTAACGCCGTGACTTGAACTCGTTTCGGTGTAACACCTAATGACGTCGCGTTGTCTTCACCTAGAGACATCACGTTGAGCTTCCATGCTAGCCACCATGCGGCGGGCACAAGAACCGTGAGCGCTACCATGATGTAAGGAACTTGCTCCCAATTACGTCCCCATAAACTGCCCGTTAGCCAGATCATGGCGGTATTGATTTCAATGGGATGCACAACCAACAAGAAATCGATCATGCTGCCAAGAAAAGCACTGATTGAAATTCCAATTAACGCTAAGCGAGCCGGTGTTGGTTTAGACAAACGAGTAATAAACCAGATAACAAGAGCAGCAAACACTCCTCCACTCACCGCCGCTAACGGCAAGTAGCTATCAGGAGCATCAGGCATAACAACCAATAGACCCGTAGCAAACAGCCCGGCACCGGCACTTATCCCCATCAAATCTGGTGACGCAAGCGGATTACGTATCACCCCTTGTACAATCGCACCCGACAAACCAAGGCCTGCACCAACTAAAACCGCCAGTATCAGCCTAGGCAACCGGTATTGATTGACGATAAAGTCATGTTCACCGCCATCTAAAAGCGTCGTTACAACCTCAGAATACGTCAGGTTCGCTGCGCCTATAAATAGACTCGCAACCGCAACGACGATCAAAGAGCCAAGTAATATCAAAAACGGATATCGCCTCATATTTTTTTATTCCGCGCAGCCAAGAAAATAAAAATCGGCGTACCAATCAGTGCTGTTATCACCCCAACCGGAGTTTCAGCAGGAAATGCCACGCCTCTAGAAATCGTATCTGACCAACTCAACAGTGTTGCGCCAAGTAAAGCGTTGAAAGGAATGGATACATGTAAATTCTGACCGATAAGAGGCGCGGCGATATGCGGAACAATGAGCCCAACAAACGCAATCGGCCCCGCGATAGATACACTGGAAGCGGTGAGTAATATGATGGCAACGCACGTCAGTAACTGTGTGCGCTTTACATTGATCCCTAAACTTATTGCAACATCAGACCCAAGCGAAAACAAATTGAGGGATCTTGCGTTAAACAAAGCTAACGCGAACCCAACAACACTGATCGGCCACAACTTATGCCACTGTTGAGCATCGATCGATGAAACTGAACCTGCGAGCCATTGTATAACGCTGTACGCCATGTCATCCGCAAGGATCACCGACGCTCGTGTTAGGCCAACCAACAAAGCATTAATTGCAATGCCAGCTAAAACCAACTTAAGAGGTAATGGTTTTTTAGAAAAAAAACCACCTAATAACAACACAAGGAACCCACTAGAGACCGCGCCAAGCGCCGCGACCGTCAGGGTTGGCAGCGAAGCCAAAACAGGAAACCCAACACTGCTTAATGCCATAAAACACGCAGCGCCCGCGTTTAATCCGAGTATGGATGGTGAAGCCAATGCATTTGAAGTCAACTTTTGCATCAGCAAGCCGGCCACCGCTAAGTTCGCACCAATTAACATCGCGCTATAAACCCTTGGCGCTCTTAGAGTGCCAATGATTTGCTGTTCCATACTGGATGAATCAAAAGAAAAATAGAATTGATACAGGTGATCAACGGTTAACTCGAAGCTTGACCAAGCAATCATTGAGGAGATAAAACCAGCAAACATTAAACTGGCTGTGATCGTCACAGCCAGTTGTGTTTTTAATTGATAACTCATGGATGTTTTACTTAATGAGCAATTGTTCGAGATTTTGCGCTATGCCCTCTGCTGCCATCATTCCGCGATTCAGCGACCATAATTCTGGTGACACATAAACCGTTTGTTCCGTTTTCGCCGCTTTTAACATGTCGTACAGTGGGTTCGTTTTCCAATCATCAACCACGGTGTGGTCTTTGTAAGGGCCGAGTAATAACCAATCTGGATTGACTTTAAGTAGTTGTTCGAAGCTCGTTGGAATATAGGCCTTTTCTGTTTGCCCAGGAATAGGACTCGCAAGACCCAGTGTAGAAATTACCCCACCAGCATAAGAAGCCGGGCCATGCATCCACATCCCTTTGTCTGTCACAACCGCAAATTGGATTGAATCTTTACTGGAGAACAGCGCTTTATACGTCGCCATTTTGGATTTATGTTGCGCAATTCGAACTTTCATTTGCGCTTCTTTGTTCAGTGCGACGCCAATGATTTGCGCTGCTTCTAAATTCTCTAGGTAGGTTTCGCCACGGCTTTTTAAAATCAATGTCGGTGCAATGGCTTTTAAATCTTCATATACCGCGCTATGACGCTCTGCATCTGCAATGATGAGATCTGGCTTTAATTGAGCAATGGCTTCTAAACTTGGCTGCGATCGCATACCGACAGATTGCCACTCATTAATGATCTTGCGTACTGCAGGTATCACTCGTTCCGATTTTTTGTCATCGGCGATTCCAACAGGCGACACGCCGACCGACGCCAAGGCATCAACAAATGAATATTCAAGGGCGACCACACGTGTTGGCGTGCCTTCTATCGTTAATGTTCCTAACTCATCTTTTACTGTACGAGCGCCAGCAAATGACGCCGATGCAAAAACCACACACAAACTAATATACGCCGCAGCAACCAGATTGAATTTCAATCCCTTTGAAAACATAACCAAGCACCTTAAAATGTAACAAATTATAGATGCAGACCATACATTTAAAGTAAATGATAATCAATATCATTATTGCTTTCTTAAACCTAAACACAGCGAGCATTGACTAAAACGCATAAACTGAAACAATAAGAAAAATTGATACATTGAGCTTAAGTATGGCTATGCATTTTAAGGGAATACCTACCAAACCAATTTATTGGCTAATCGGTAGCGTTTTAGCATCTTGTTTCACCAGCACCTCCGTTTCTGCCGACATCTCGTCCACCCCTATCATCGGCGGCGTATTCAGTTCGAGTAATGTGCTCAAAAACCAAGTGTTATCGTCACTCAATTACTCAACGACCTTAAGCCGTGATGCCACCCTATTTACCCTCGCAGGCGTGACGCTAGACACTTACATTCTGTCTTTGCCTCTTGACGTCAAAACCAAAGCGCGTGTGATCGCTCAATTATCTAACCCCACATATTCCATTCCTTTAGGGTACTTTCTATATCACTATTACGATCGTTATAGCGGCTTAGGCAGTGAAGACGTCTTCAAACAATACCTATCAACGGTCTATGACGAGCAAGCATTAAAAGGCTTTGAACATAGCCTGTATCAATTTGGTGAAAAGGCGTCAAAGCCTGAGCATCCAAACGAAGCCAAAGGCCACCATGAGGGCATCCAGGTTGATCAGCAGTTTATCGCTAATATGGTGGTGATCTACGATGCGTTGTTTGAAATTGGTGTTTGGCAAGATATGGATGCCTTACCCGAGTCCTATACCTACTTGACCACTAGCCCTCACGACCTTGACATCATTAACAAGATTCAACCTATTATTGTCGGGCTCATCAATAAACAGGCTCAGAGTATGGATGAGGGGGACATGAAGCATGCCCTTCTTGCCATTGCCGAAGACGGCAAAAAGGAAAACGCCAACAAACCGAATAACAAAGCGCAAGCGCTAACGGTCACCTTAATTGACTTCGTTCGATTAAACTTGCTAAAGGCCTATCGCCAATTCGTATTCCAAGATGAGCGAGAAACTGCGCTTAACCAATGGATGCAAGATGCTTTTGACGAGACACCAGACACCCTTGTTGGGTTTTTACGCTCTCAACAAAACAGACGTTTTGCGGTGCAGATAACCGTCGATGGTCTACAGCAGGGTCTCATCGAAGGTCTGGTTGATCCAAGCGCACCTTTTATATCGCTGGCAAATCAGAATCATCAGCAAAGGCATAACACCAAACCAAAACACGAGAACGTCATCGAACCTCAACATGAACAGCAAGTTCGCTTCATGGGAATTTTAGCGGAGCAAACGTATAACGACCCACACTATTTACCCTATTTGAAACGCCTTTACCGTGACCACAAAGCCAACATTTCTCGCGTTGGAATTTCATCAACGCCAACCATTAGCGTGCGCAACCTACCCATAATTAAGACAGGAGCAAACGTGTCTGGCAAAGGGGGCACTGGCATTCCTAACTTCCACTTTGTCGACCGTGAAATTGACCGCGCTTACTATTTCTTCGGCAACGATGCCCTGCAGCTCGATGTATTAATGGCTGATAACCAAGTCCAAACTATGTTTGAACGATTGGATTATCTAAAAACGCTGAACTGTAACGGACAATACGACTGGAATGCGCACACCACTTATGATGGCTTGGTCAATCTAGGGCTTGGAGAGTCGCTGCGAGACTATGGTGAGAAGCGCTGTGTTAAAGAACTACAGCAACGGGCTAAAGTTGAACAAGCATTGAAGCAAATGCGCTCTGCATTAATCAGTGACATTCAAACCTATCAGTCTATTTCTGGGTTCGATCTGTTCACTAAATTCGCTAAAAAAGCAGAAATTGAACAATCTATTAAGCGCTATGCCGAGCGAGATGGCCATGGCATGCCAGACTTCACTTTAATCTACAATCCTTGGCCTGACCATTTTGCGCATTTTACAGGGCCATTTAGCGATGAGATATTAATGCCAACCGGTGAACTTAATCGGCTCGATTACTGGCTAACGCAAATAGAGCAAACCTATCGCGATGCGGGTGTATACAATACAACTCTGTGGGGAATGGCCGGAGATCATGGGTTAACTCCCGTGTTCTATGCCCTTAATCCAGAAAAAGAAGTGCTCACCCAACTTCAAGCGGAGCTAGATTATCCAATCGTGGTACAAAAAATTTCATCTGATGAAGGAGAAGGCCCTAAAATCACCAACGCGTTAGACTACCCAAGTTTAAAACACGTAGACGTGGTTGTCGCTTCAACGGCAGGTGGTAACTTTATGATGGATTTCTTTAATTCTGAAAGCGGCTGGAAAGTTCAACCTGTGTATCACGAGTTAACAAATTGGTCTCCTATCGCGGCACCTGAAGGTCAACGTATCGATATTATTGACCAAATCAGCGCTCGTTTGCCCGATTCACTGGATTACATGGTCGTAAGGGAAAGTCGCTGTGACGCCGACAATTGTGAAGTACGAATTATTGGTAACCGCGATACCCAACGTATCGATGAACTGATCACACGAAACGGTGATAAGTTGTTCTATGAATCGGCTCAAAATAACCAACACACTGAGCTACTCAGCCTACAACAGCTTAACCCTTACTTACCCAAACCAAGCGATGCAGATTTTGCACAATACTCAGCTCTGATCGATAAGTGCATTAACCGCGCGACCAAGTCCGATATCTACTCTTGGTGTAGTACTCAGGAATGGAAACAAGTCACTCGGTTAACGCCAAGACCTGACTCCGTCAATCAGCTGGCCAATATTTATTTGGAAGATCGTGCCGGTACGGTCAATCTATTTCCCAAAGCAGGCATAGGTTTTAATACCAAGGTGCCAGGGCGTCACGCTGGGGAAGATTATTTAGAAAAAGATGCATTCTTAGGGTTCTGGGGAGCACCGATTGGCGTTAATTCAACACCGCTAACCATAGAAGAAAACGGTTCACTAGCACCGACACTGTTTGAGTACCTAACAGGAGAAACCGTCATCTCCGGAGAAAACGGATGGGGCTTCCCCTCTCTGCTTGATAAGTTGGATATTCCTCACTCCAGAAATTAGTATCCGCCTAATATGGTAAGCTCGCAAAAAGTAAGCTCGAACATTGTGAGCTTACTTTTCTATCAACCAACACTCCCACCAAAAGCGAGTAAAATACCAAAACAGGCAAGTAACACGCTGGAGAATTGGTTGAATCTTCGGCTCGCATTTTTACTGGTCACGACTCGGCCTATTTTTGCGCCTAAGATAGCGTACATCGCCAGCACCCCGCCGACGGACACCGTTGAAGTCAGAATAACCAACATGACATCCGACTGGCTGAGTGAAGGCACATCAATAAAAATTGGAAAGAACACCATGTAGAACAAAATGGCTTTCGGGTTGGCAATAGCAATAGCGAACCCCATTAACAAACTGGATGACCACGCCCCTTGTGTAGAATTGGCTTTTTCACCTTTAGTGATGGGTTGCTGCCACGCTTTATATGCCATCCAAAACAAATAGGCGACACCTGCATACCTAAGAGCAACCGACCCTTGGCCGATCATTGAAGACACCATTGCCAAACCGGAAATCGCAAACAGGATAAATACATAATCCGCGAATAACACACCAAAAGTGGTCAGCAAACCATGTTTAGCGCCTAAAAGTATTGAGCGCGAGGTCACAGCAAACACACTGGGGCCTGGGATAAATGCGGATATGGCCATCGCGCTGCCTAGGGCAATCATTACGCTAAATGTCATGTCTCTTCCTTATTGACATTGAGTGGATAAAATCAGCAAAGAGAGGCATCCCGCCCCTCTGTTAGCCAAACATCAACTTTGTGCAAACTGCTGAAGTTCATCTCCAGTCATTCGGTAGATAATCCATTCGCTTTGCGCTTTGGCACCGATCGATTCATAAAACTCAATCGACTTCTGATTCCAATCAAGCACCGTCCATTCAAATCTTCCACAATCACGTGCTACCGCTATTTTGGCTAAGTGCTTCATGATTGCTTTTCCTGCCCCTACCCCACGTTTGTTTTCAGCCACATACAGATCTTCTAGGTATAAGCCATATTTACCCAACCATGTAGAGTAGTTAAAAAAGTAGACTGCAAATCCGATGGCTTCACCATCATGCTCACAAATCAGCGCCTCGGCGTGAGTTTCTTCACCAAACAGCTTATCTTCTATTTCTTTAACACTATTAAGTACGGCATCAGGTTCTTTTTCATACACGGCCAAATCATTAATAAACTGTAGAATAGCGCTTGCATCCGCCTTTACAGCGCCGCGAATCTTAATCGTCATATTTCCCTCTGTTCTTGACTGATTGAGCGTCCAGTGTAAGCTGAATAAACTAATGAATGAAATGCATTGTATTGAAGTGCTAAATGAAGGTGATGCATGGGTAGTTTTAATAATCTCGACCTTAACTTACTTAAAGTCTTTGCTGCTATCTATCAAACAGGCTCGGTTACGCAAAGCGCAGATCAACTAAACCTAAGTCAGTCCGCTTGCAGCCATGCTCTCACCCGATTAAGAGAGCGACTAAATGATGAGCTGTTCATTCGAGTGGAAAATAAAATGCTGCCGACCGAGTATGCTCGTCATCTAGCTCCAAATATTTTGCCAGCCTTGGTTCAACTCAACCAAGGGCTCGAATCTTCACGGCCGTTTTGTGCTCAAGACAGACACGTATTTCGAATTGCCGCCACGGATTACACATCGTGGTGTATGCAACCCTTTCTCTCGTCAATAAGCCAACATTACCCGAACATTGATATTGAGTTTCTTCAGCTAGAGCAACGCTTGCCCGTAGAGGAATTAAAGCAAGGTGATATTGATTTGGTGTGTGGTTTCTCTCATCAAGAAGAATCGAACGAAGCGTTAGAGCATCTCATTTGGTTTGAGGATAAATACGTAAATGTTCGCTGTCAGCAACACCCAGTTCAAGATGCACTAACGTTAGAGCAGTTTTTAGTTTTCCCGCACGTTTTGATTACGCCATGGAATGAGCCCCGTGGCATCATTGACTTTTCATTGGCTCAGATAAAAAAGAAACGACGTATCGGACTCAAAACAGCCAGCGTATTAGCCGCTCCTCATTTCGTCATTGATACCCCTAATTTATTATCGATACCGAGCCGATACGCAGATCACGTTTGCCAAACACTGCCACTGATTACTGATGTACTGCCTTTACCAGTACCTAACTACCAATTGATGCTTTACTGGCACAGAACCTTGTCAAAGTCACCAAAGCTAGAATGGTTTATTCAGCAGTTTTCTGCGTTTCATCAGTCAAACCTAGTCAGCATGCAAACATAGCGAAGGCCAAACATAGAGAATGGCCAAACTCGCTATTTCAAGGTTTTAGGCGGGTTCTCGCGTAAGACCTTAGCCGGGTTTCCTACGCAAATGGTATTGGATGGTAAATCTTTAACTACAACGCTTCTCAAGTCACTTGGGATGCCTGTTCCAATTACCTGAGGGGTGTAGGCCTGAGAGTTAGATACCCTCCACTGCCGGCCTACATTTCCATGATGAATTCAAATGTACCGAGCTCATCAAATGGCGCTTTAAGTTCTTCTATAGTGCTAATGACTCTTTTTTCCTCATGGTTCAGTGATGTGTATTCTGCTAACTCGTCAAAATCACTTAAAAAAACTAGTTTTTTAGTTGAATTAGCTAATTTCCTTGTATATGAAGAAATATCCACATAATCATATGATAATAGTAATTCAGCTAACTCGCCTCTCTCAGGCTGCAAACAGTTATTGAAAGACTTCATACTCAAATATGATAATATCAAGGGTTTTCTACCCAGAATCTCCTTTAAGTGCTTTAGATCCTTTCCTGAAAGTAAAGGCATCTCTTTTTTGCTATTACAAATAGTAATTTTTTCTGAGTACGTTACTATTTTTTCATTTAAGTACGTAAAATGGAAATCATCAGAGCTCAATGTTGGTAAAGAGACAAAAAATGAAAAGCAAGTGATAATAAAAAATATCAACCTCATCATATTTTTCACCCCATATATATCGATTTACAGAATGTGTATTCTTTTGGACTACCTTGATACTTTACTACTTGTTTAAGTGCTTCTATTACATTTATACCTACAGTATCTTGGATCTGCCTGATTCCCTTTGAGATTTCTTTACAAAACGTAACACTCCCTATCGCTGGGCATTTCCTCATCGTTATATTACCGACCAAAATTAAGACAATTTAATAATAAACTGAGCTTAGCCACAAATAAAACAGAAGTCCTATGCAATCTTAACCTCCACGACAGATATCACCAAATACTCACTCCAATCAAATAGACAAGCGACGTGCTATCTTCAGATATTTCAGCAAGCTATACAAAAATATTGAGTAAACACATCAACTTGATGTTTTTGTTGTATGCGACTTGTAAAGTACTCCCACTTAGCTATTGTTTGGCTTTAAAATGTCTCAACCAACTACCAATGACCGAAAGAACAAAAATAAGAAGTGATGAAAAAAATCCATGATAAAAATATCCCTCTCCTTTTTCATCTATTACTCCACCCCTAAAAGATGGATCTGAATACATGTCGTAAACCCCAAAAGCCATAAACAAAGCAACAATCAAACTAATATAATTAATAAAACGGACTTTATATGAAAGAAGAAAAAAAACTAAACCAATGACGATACTCGTGATCCAAAAGTTCCCATATGATGGGATCTTATCCGCCATTTCTGCATGACAAATACTGGGAACGATAACTAACAAAAGACAGATAACCTCCCTCATTCCACTACTTCCAATTCAATTTTGATTTGACTAGACTTAATATAGCTAAGTATTTTATCAGTTTGCGTGTTACCAAAAACTCCTCCCCCGATGTCGATACAGCCTGCAGAACCTTTCATATCGCCACCATGCAAGAAAAAGTTGTCCCTTCCATACGTTTTAGTTGCTGGTTTGGGATGAAGTCGTACACGCCAATCCCCCCAATCTCCTTTCGAACGCCTCGCCAAATCACCAATCAAGTTCGGGTCACTCACTTCTTCCGGTTTGATGTAGTATACTCCTATCGGAAGAGGCCCTTCAAATGACTTAGCCTGACAAGCTTTCGAACCCTTACCCAAACATTCACCACGCCCACTTGTCGCATTAACAACAATAGACAAACAAGGTGTAACTAAAGACAATTTGCCATTTCCAATACTAAATACAATTTTCATTCTTTCATCCACCCAATAATACTATTCAGTGATGAAAATACCGTCTACTGGCTAAAGGTAAAGAAAGATAATCATATGGTTGAATATCTTTAGAGTCACGTCGCACTGCCTTTGCAAGTACCTAATTACCAATTGATGCTTTACTGGCACAGAACCTTGTCAAAATCACCAAAGCTAGAATGGTTTATTCAGCAGTTTTCTGCGTTTCATCAGTCAAACCTAGTCAGCATGCAAACATAGCGAAGGCCAAACATAGAGAATGGCCAAACTCACTATTTAGAGGTTTTAGGCGGGTTCTCGCGTAAGACCTTAGCCGGGTTTCCTACGCAAATGGTATTGGATGGTAAATCTTTAACGACAACGCTTCCTGCCCCTACTACGACATTATCACCAATGGTGACACCGGGACACACAGTGACATTCGCGCCCAGCCAAACATCATGACCTAAGCGGATCGGTAATGCGGACTCAAGCCCACTAGAGCGCTCCGTAGGATCTAACGGGTGAGTGGCGGTTGCTATCACGACTCCTGGGCCTAATAGACAATTATCACCAATGGAGATGGTATTGCAGTCTAAAAACGTACAGCCGTGATTGGCATAAAAGTTCTGACCTAAATGAATGTTGTAGCCATAATCACAATAAAAAGGCACGTTTAGGCTGGCATTGGTCTCGTATCCCAGCAATCGGCTTATTATCGCTCCGCGATTGCTGTTTATTGGGTGGCTCTGGTTTAACTCATAGCACGCACTTTCCGCACTTGATCTATCGGCACTAAGAGTGCAATCCGAAGGGTCATAGTTTAGGCCAGCCAACATTTTTTGTTTTTCGTTCATGATTCACTTCTTGAGGTTAGAGTCATACAAAACATAATCGTAAAGCCGAGTATATCGTTTTGTAACCACACCAAAAGAGGTGACATTCTAATTTTAAGTCATTTTACTCACAGACATGACATTGATATCAAAATACAAGCGCCTCATGAATGACACGTCATGTTTTATTTGACCAAATAACCCCTGTAATGGTTAGGCTCACTCCGCACACAATGGCAATCGATAGAGGTTCATCAAAAACCGGAATCGCTAACATCGCCGTAAGACACGGAGAAATAGACCCCATAATTGAAGCGCGTGCTGATCCGAGTAGACCCACCGCATAGGAATATCCAATCGTTGCCAGCACACCAACCCCCACACCCTGAACTAAAACAAATGGCATCGCTTCTTGTACCGAGAAGCTTCCCCAATGAGTCGCCACGGTATCAGTCAAGATTAATGCTAATGTGATAAAAAAAGATGAGTACGACAGGATAATAGCAACCGAAAATGCACTTATTCCCGCTCGTTTGATCCCTACCGTATAAATAGCCCATAGAACGCTCGCACTGAGCAATAAGCCAACACCAGTGAGCATTTCCGCAGATCCATCGCTCGAGTTACCTATCACCATAGTTACAACACCAAGTAATATCAGCGACAAAGTGAAGGCCCGTTTTTTAGAAACTTTCTGACTCAAAAAGAAATGGCCGATCATTGCGACAAACAGCGGCGGTGTGCCCGCTAATATTGTGCCTACATAGGCGGTAGGCGCACTTTTTGCCCCTAGCGAAGCTAAAAATAAAAATGGAACCCCACCCACTAAAAGCAATAACGCATCAGATACACGAACTCTCTTTAATTCATGGATGTTGGCGAAAACAAAAGGCGTTAAGAGAATCATAGGCACAGAAAAGCGAATTAACGCTACGTCTGCGATTGCAAGCGGCGAAGAACCGATGGCGCGCACAGAAAGAGCAAAACCAGACCAAACGAGCAAAACGGCCGCCATTACCATATACCCATTCATCAAAGGGGTTATCGCACTTCGATTCACTTTAGTTGTGAGCACGTTAGTTGTGAGCACGTTAGTTGTGAGCACGTTAGTTGTGAGCGCTTTACTTGTCTTTTCCATCTAATGACTTCCTATGCCTTCTATCCTATCTAATATTATTCATCAATACAGGCGCATTTAGCTGGCAAAATTAACGCCATTACTTGCAATTGGCAGTGGAAAAGATTAACTTTTTAGTATTATTTAACGGAAATCGCCAAAAGGAAGTTATGGATAACATAGATCGTCGTATTCTAGAGGTTCTTCAAAAAGAGGGACGCATTTCCACGGCTGACTTGTCTGAACGAGTGGGATTATCGCCGTCGCCTTGCGCAAGACGCTTAAAACGTCTTGAAGACGAAAACTACATTGAAGATTATCAAGCGAATTTGAGTAAAGAACGAGCCGGCATCGCGATGACATTTTTTGTTGAAGTGAGCCTTAATAACCACCAAGAAGAATCGATTGCGAATTTTGAACAAGCGTTGTCGGAAATGAAAGAAGTCATCAACGGCCACATCGTTTCAGGTGGTTATGATTACTTATTAGAAGTTGTCAGCCCAAACTTAGCGGAATATGAAGCCTTTACTAGAAAACTCCACAAAATTACAAGCCTCAAAGACATTCGTACCCACCTATCGGTAAGACAAGTGGTCACGAAAAAATCACTGCCAATTTACCGATAGCAGCGAGTCTCTATGCTTCTGTTAGGCCTAAGTAGTGCGACTAAGACAATGTGTTCACTAGCCAAGGCCTGTTTTATCGTTCTTTACGATCTTTGCCACTTTTCTGGGTAGTGGATGATGTCGTGAAACACGGCTTTTTCGCTGCCGATATTCTTATAACCATGAGGCTGAGCAGCATTGAAACGAACAGCCTGCCCTTGGGTCAATTCATGCCAACGACCATCAAACAACACGGCCATTTGGCCAGAAATACACAATATGTGTTCCATTACACCTAAGTTATGCGGTTCAGAAAGGTGTTGATAATGCTCCGCTAGACCCAGTTCATAAACCTCAAAACCGAGTGAGGGCTCAAAGGGGAATACCACACTCACGGAAAAGCCCTCATTCAAGCTTTCGTCACGAAGCGTATTGGCATCTCGAAATAAACTCACTAGATCTGAATCAGTATGTTCCGAAATTAGGCTGGAAAATGACACCTCGAGCCCTGTCGCTATTTGCCATAATTTGGCCACTGTCGGGCTCGACTCCCCACGCTCAATCTGGCCTAACATTGCCTTACTGACCCCCGTCATCAGAGCGGTTTTATCTAAGCTCCAGCCTTTTTCCTTCCGAAAGCGTTTTAAGTTTTCGCTTACTTTTAGTTCTTTTTGCATATTATTTCTACAAAAACCCTTGTGCGCTATAACGCACAGGTGATAAGTTAAATTCAATGTATGTTATAACGCACAAGAAGAGTAACTAACATGACCAACGTAAAACTTTCTCACATCAGTACCGGTTTTATTGCCGTATTCATTGGCTATGCCAGTGCTGCGGCCATTATCTATCAAGCGGCCAGTAACACTGGTGCAAGCGAACAACAAATTGCTTCTTGGTTTTGGGCGCTTGGAATCGGCATGGGGTTGTCTACCATTGTGCTCTCTTGGCGCTATAGACAGCCTATTGTCACAGCGTGGTCTACACCTGGTGCTGCGCTACTCATAACGTCACTTGAGGGTCTAAACGTACATCAAGCCATCGCGGTATTTTTGTTTAGCTCGCTGTTAATTACCATTGTTGGCCTAACCGGACTGTTCGATAGACTGTTAAAGATGATCCCAACATCCATTGCTTCGGCCATGCTGGCTGGCGTGCTATGGTCATTTGGTATCGGTATTTTTACGTCACTCGAACAAGAGGGCATCATTATCGCGACCATGTTGGCTGCGTTTGTCATCGCCAAACCTAAGCTTGGTAATTTTCTCATCCCTATTATTTTAATGCTTGCAGTTTTAATGAGTGGCCTAGCCGGAAAATTAGATCTGTCCGCCGTTAGTTTAACGCTCACTCTGCCGCTTTTTATCACCCCAGAATTTGACCTTGCCTCGATGCTAAGTGTTGGTATTCCTCTGTTTGTAGTTACCATGGCTTCCCAAAACTTACCCGGATTTGCCATTTTGAAAGCAAATGGCTATCACCCGCCAGCATCTCGTATTATCACCGCGACGGGGGTTACTGGTTTATTGTTAGCCCCTTTTGGTGGCTTCGCTTTCAATTTAGCGGCGCTAACAGGGGCTATCTGCATGAGCCCGAATGCCGATCCAAACCCAGATAATCGATATCGAGCCGCAATCGCCATGGGTGGTTTTTATTTACTCGCCGGGTTATTAGGCACAACTTTCGTTTCTTTATTCGCTTCGGTCCCACAGGCAGTCATCATTACGATTGCGGGGCTGGCATTACTGCCTACACTCGCGAACAGTCTCCACAACGCCCTTGTGGATGAAACTCATAGAGAAGCGGCTCTTTTAACCTTTTTATTGACGGCTTCTGGCATCAACTTCATTGGTATCGGGAGTGCATTTTGGGGATTGTGCTTAGGATTGGCCTGCTATGGAATCAAACACTGGCAGATAAAACACCAGATCTTAGCGCTTAATGAAAATAAAACAAAATAGAGAAGCCGATAAAAAAGAGCACTCATTCTAACTGAGTGCTCTATGTCTCAATAAAACCGAAAACGTCTGATTACAAATTATCTAGACGAATATGACTGTTTTTAAGATCATCTCGCTTAATACCCGCACCATCATTGAAGCTGTTGAAATGACGCAATAGTTCCGTGATCGCTTCAATAGAAGCCAATAGGTCACCAGTATGAGCGGATTCCGATGACGTATGCATATTACGAATTGGGTAACCAATAGTAATTGCGGCACTATCAACACCAGCAAGCGCTGCTGCCATTCCGTCGGTGCCCATATCACGGCCAGAGAAGTCCAACTGATGTGGTATCTCTTTTTCAGCGCATAGATTCACCAGCGTTTGAACCAGGTATTCAGACGCAACAGAGCCGCGACCAATGGTAAAACCGTCGCCCATTTTAAGCGGGTTCATATTTCTGCTACCGATACCCGGAGCCGCTTCGTAATCATGATTAACGTCCGTTGCAATAAGCACGTCAGGTTTTAGCTCACCCACAACTTGAGTTGAGCCAAAACGGCCAATCTCTTCGTGAGTGGCAATCGTATAAAGCACGCGTACATTATCAAGACCTTCATTTGCAAGCGTGCGAGCAATTTCAGTCACCGAGAAACAACCTAACCCGTTGTCTAAATACGCGCCATAAAAGGTATCTGGTGCAACGCCGCGTTTAATGGGGCGATCAAGTAAGATTGGATCACCTGCACGCAAGCCTAACGCCTCAACCTGAGCTTTTCGCTCATCGCCATGCATGTGAAGTTCTAGATAAATAGATTCAGGTTTAATGCCCTGCTCACCTGAACGTTGGCCCGGCGTCGAGAAGTGAATGGCACCCAATGCTTCCACTGTACAACCTTGAATCACTTTATAAGCGCCGACTTTTTCTGGATCTTGGCAGAATACTTGAACTTCGTGACCAATCAGCGTTGTTGGCAGGAACGAATCCGTGTTAATCCATACTTTTCCGTCTTCATCTATCTTGCGAACTTGCATGCGAATTTTATCTGCATGGCCAACAATCATGACACTAGTAAGGTCATCACGACCAGGATGAGAGTCAAACACCAAGCTCGCATTGGCTTTAAACTGATGAACGCCCCAACCTTCAGGCATGAAGGATTCAAACTCTGGCTTGATCACACCGTAGCTCATTGCCGCTTCAAACCCAATTGGTGACGGTGACGCCAATACTGCTGACATGAATTCAAACTGAGCTTTAGGCATCGGTGCCTTCCAAGCTTTTACTGAATGTCCTTCATTGATTTCCGTACTCATTGATATCCCTTACTACTAACAATTAATGGCCAATACGGTAATAATAACCATTAATATTTTCAAGCTGTTATCACTATTTCATAAAATTAAGTTTACTTAGATTTGTACAGGTTATGGCAAATATAATTTACATTCTCTTCAGCGGCCTGATGACTTCTTCTAAACCTTCCACTTTCAACGCTAAGCAAAGTTGTAATAACTTACCTAACTCTCCTTTAGGGAAGCCTTTCTTATCGAACCACAATAGGTACTCTTCCGGTAGATCTATCAAGCAACGTCCCGCATATTTTCCAAAGGGCATTTTCATATTGGCCAATTTGATCATATTTTCTGGTTCTAGCATCTTATTTCTTAATCGTTAATTGGATTTGCCGTTAGTTTATCGGTTTAAACAGAATTTGTACTCACCGATTTGAAATTCACTTGGCGTGCTATTTTTGTTTTACAAGTCACATCCATTCGGGTGTTTCATCGTTATGATTCCGAAGATCTTAATACAGTGAAGGCACAACAATGATATTAATAACTGGCGCAAGCAGTGGTTTAGGCGCAGCACTTGGGCGACTTTACGGTAAAGAAAAACACCCAATGACTTTGACGGGACGTAATAAACAAAGGCTACATGATGTTGCCCTTGATTGCGGTGAGCATGTCAACACCATTGCAGCTTCGCTTTCTAACCACCAGCACGTTGAGCAGCTATTCGAACAGTTCACTTCTCCACCGTCTTTGGTCATCCATTGTGCGGGAAGTGGTTACTTTGGTCCGCTTGAAGATCAGGATCCTGACGCCATGGCTCGCCTAGTGGAAAATAACCTGATATCAACCATGTACCTATTAAAGCAGCTCGTCGCAAGATACAAGCACTGTAACACCACGGTTGCCATTGTGATGTCTACCGCTGCGCAGTCGGCCAAGGCAGGTGAAACTACCTATTGCGCGGTCAAGTGGGGAGTGAAAGGCTTACTCGAATCTACGCGACTAGAGCTTAAAGGTTACCCAATGAAGTTAATCGCCGTTTACCCAGGCGGAATGGCAACGGACTTTTGGTCGACGAGCGGTAAAGATTTGGATAGCTCTGAATTTATGACGGCAGACGAAGCAGCAAGTATGCTAAAAAGCGCCCTAACAAGCACGGAGCATGGTTATGTTTCCGACATTACCATTAACCGAAATTAACAATCATTCATCGTTTAACGTGGCAAGGATGCTCACTTCTTTCATTCAAAGTACGTTTGTAATTCCCTATAAAGCAGAGGCTTGCGTCACACAAAATGACACAATTCGGCTATTAAAATGAATGCGCCTTCGATACACTTTAGCCAAACCTAAATGCTACCGAGAAATTCATGTCTAAGCGCCGCTTACCCATTCCATTGATCTTACTGATTCCGATTGTATTACTCGCCATTGTGATTATTGCAGGAGTCTACCGCTTTAGTATGACGGACGAAGAAATCGGCCAAAAACAGGGCTGGATAACCATTAAACCTGATGAAGTAATGCTCAACCTTTTCTCATATAAAAACGGCAAACCTCTCAAGCTCATTCTCCCAGACAGCAATCTAACGGTGGCGTTAACACACTTTGTCGGCAGTGGCACGAATCGTCGGGCGGTTGGGGAATTTAATCATGACGCAGAGCGTGGTGAATTAGCTTACGACTTCTTCCAAACGGCCATGCTCAATTTTCATGAACCAACAGATAACATGATTTATGTTGCGCCTTATACGGTGAGTAACCAAGGTTCAGGAACTTTCCACTACCTTGGATTGTTTGAGGTCTACCAAGATGAACAACGCATCCAACAACTCGATACGTTCTTCCTAGGTGATCGCTTAAAGAATGTAACCGTCATACCCTACGAACCTTTTGATGTAACGAACTCAGTAGAGGTTACGTATTGGGTTCATGGTGAACAACAAGCAATGGCCGAAGAACCGTCTAAAGAAATGAAAATCACCCTTCCATTGACGCCTACACATTTCAAAAAATAGAATCATCGAGTAGGGTGAGGCGTCTCCGCCTCATCCCTCTCACAGAACCGTACGTACGGACCTCGTATACGGCTCATGCACATTTCCATTCAGCATAATGGCTGAACACATATCCTGTCCTAACGTGTTCAAGATTCACTAATCCAAGGTCGTTAAACCATTGATTTGGCATCGAGTAACTGGCTAATGGACTCGCAGCATTTCTCCAACTATCCATACAGATATACCTGAATGACCCTTCGTAACCTAGCTGTCTTAGCCTGCGGTGGAGTCGGGTCGGTTTTTTCCATAATCGTAATTGGACGCTGCGAAGTCTTCGCCTTAACCACGCGGCCAGTTTCTTAAACTCCCTGTTGGCATTCGCTATTCGAAAGTACTGGCTGAACCCTCTCAGAAGTGGATTCAGTTGTTTAATGACTTCTAACAATGGCTTACCGCCATTGCGTCTTGTCACTCGCTTCAACTTTCCTTTGAACGTCGACATTTTCTTTGGCTGAATACGGCTATAATGGCTACCGATTTCTATTCCAAGGAATTTCACACCTTCGCCGCTGTGCGCTATGTGTGATTTGGTTTCGTTCACCGTTAACTTGAGCTGTTTTTCCAGGACCTTCGTTGCCTGTACTTGCGCATTTTCTGCACCTTTACGGCTGCGACAGAAGATCAGTATGTCGTCGGCATAACGGACTATTCGATGTCCTCGCTTTCGCATCTCTTGATCAAACGCATCCAGATAGATGTTCGCTATCAGTGGGCTTATTACTCCACCTTGCGGACTACCTATCTCGGTATGCTGCCACTCTCCATCAACCATTACGCCACTTTTCAGGAACTGTTTGATGAGCTCCAGTACGCTACTGTCTGTGACTCGTTTCTTAATGCTTTTTAGAATAAGCTCATGATCGAGCTTATCGAAGCACTTCGATAAGTCCATATCTACGACGTGTTGCATTCCGTATCGACGGATGAACATCGTCGCTTTGTTTATAGCATCGTGACAACTTCGATTCAGTCTATACCCAAAGCTGGATGGGTGAAACTGCTCTTCGAAGATTGGGGTTAATAGATCATTTAGAGCTTGTTGGACAACTCTATCCCGTACTGTTGGGATCCCAAGTAATCGCACCCCACCATCATCTTTCGGTATTTCTACCCGTCTGACGGGTTGAGGGGTGTATCGCTTGGTTTTGAGTTCCAGAAGAAGTTGATCTAGGTTATCACTCAGATTTTGGGCGTAATCGCTTAGGCTCTGCCTATCTATTCCGGCCGCGCCTTTCGCTTTCCACACTTTTTTAAATCCTTTATAGAGTCGCTCTTTGTGGAGCAAGTGACCATATAAACTGTAGTAAACTCTCAACTTTTTCCTTTAGATTGTGTGCCGTGTGGGGACAAATGCTCTCTCACAGTGTTGGTGTATTTCACTCCACTCTCTAGCCTTCTAGCTCAATGGCAATTTACTAGAGTGAGTCAGAGTTACTCCCTTGTACGGTTTCTCGCTTCAGTGCTTTGCTTTCACAAAGACCGAGACGGAATACCTCGATAGCTAATCAACTTGTATACCACTGAAAAAAAAAAACATCTGCTCATCACAGACTTAAAATGTACTTCATCCCTTCGCAACACCAGATTGCTTTTGGCAAAATGTTGTCCCATCAGACGTGTTACTGATGGTCAGCTCAGTTTTATCCTCCACACCATTACTGGGCTTCACCGGCCGAGCTTTACTCACTACTACGGATTCATCTGCCACCTCGCACCAACATAGATCTTGGCTCTCGCCTTGAGTTTATGCTTCCGACGTTTGCTCGGATGTGATGTCAGGCTTCCCCAGTTACTGCACTGGCTCCCTGTTAACAATGCCACCCTCAAGCACAATCTAGGTCTGATTGAGTATCGGGCTTCACGCTATTTTGCACGCTTACCCACCTAAATTGCCGAATCAGGTTCACTTTCGTTGTGTACGTGTTAACTTCCTATCGCTTCCTTCAAACCCTGCCGTTGGCCAGCAACGCCCTTGCGATTCGGATTATCTTCCCCTCAATCAGGGTGATTTAGGCTTCTTTCAGCCTAATGGGTTTGCCAGCTTCGCTGGGCAAACAAAAAAGGCAGCTCTCAGTGAGCTGCCATACCCCGAGGGAGGGTAAATTTTACTGTTAATACGCTATTTCAAACTGGCGTAATACGCTGCAATGTTTTCCATATCTTGTGGCGACAATGGCATAACCATCGCGCCCATGGTTGGATCTTTTCTATCTCCGTCTTTAAACGCTTTCATCTGCTTAACTAAATACGCAGCCTTTTGCCCTGCTAAGTTCGGGTACAAATCCACCATGGACACACCATTAGCGCCATGACAAGCTACACACGTCATGGTTTTTGCTTTTCCTGCGGCCACATCGGCAGCTAATACCGAACTTGCACCAAAGACACTCAACGCTGATACCGCTAATACCCAAAGATTTTTATTCATCTCAACTCCTTTATTCGTCAGTTTTACTCGTTCTTTTGTTTATCAGGCATAAAAAATGGAGCCAATAAAGGCTCCACAACCCGAGTTAAACGATATTTCTCGGAGCAAATGAGAACGCTCTAAACTCGTTCTTATATTTTGATTCTCCAATTTTCTTAATGTTAGCAACGCCCATTTTGTAGTTGTAGTTTCCACTAATTTGATCGACAACCCTTGTCGTCAAAGCATTAGATGGCTGACGCATATCAATCATATTTGCGTATAACGCACCCTTTTTAACCGCCGGTGTCACAATGGCAACTGCAGTCACCGCCGCTTTATCCAACTTGATATGGCCGTTTTCCATTAACTTACTGAACTGAAAATCATCTCCGTGAATACCCAAAATCGTGTCTTTAAAGTTCGCGACTCGATCTGAATACATCATGACTTGATCACCCGATTCAATGCCGCGTTTTTTAGCATCTTCTGGGTTAATTTCTACCCAATTCTCAGGCCAACGTTGGATTACATAAGCTCTACGCTCAACATCATCAAAACCTGATTGCCAGATTTCATTGATACGACCATTAGAGAACCAAAGTTCGTCATCTTTTGGCTGCAGCCACTCATAGAAATCACTGAACAAATCCCATGGGTGCTTCTGAATATTGACCTTACCCGTTTGGCTGTTAAACGCAGTCAATTGCTTCTTAAGTACATTCGCCCCTTGCGGTCCATCTGTAAGTCCTTTTTCAGCCAACGTTTCTAACGTCATTTCCGTGTCATGTAGACGCTTAGTGCCGACAAGTTGCTTAGTATCATAGTTGTAGAAAACGGGGCCTTGAATCCCTTCTGTCCCATATTCACGCAGTTTTTCATGTAAAGTTTTACCCTCGGCATGAGCGGCTACTTTGATCATATTGAAGTCTTTACGACTACCACGGCTAAAACGCGAAGCCTCTTCTGCGACTTCATTAGAATTTTGCCAATCAAATCCGTCGTACCCCATACGCTTAGCCAGTTGGGAAATGATCCACCAATCCGGTTGTGCATGCCCTGGAGCATCGGCAAATTTTTGGTACAGACGCAATCGACGCTCACCATTGGCTCGCATGAAATCCACTTCCCCCCATGTTGCCGCCGGGAAGACAATATCAGCAAATTTTGCTCCGATTGGATCTCGTAAATAGATGTCTTGATTGATGACCACCATGCCACCAGAATCGGCCCGTTTTTTAAGCGTATTGATAATATCTTGCTTATCGTAGCTATACACTTGGTGTGGGTTTGCCGTTACTAGCTCCCAGAATTTCTTCTGTAAACCTTGACTACCACACATAGCTTGAATCCACGTAGTACCGATAACATGAGCCATTCGTGTGTGACCGGAGTACAGGTAGCGGTCAGTATCTATTGCTCTACGACGGCGGCCAGGCACTTTCTCTGGCGATTTATTTCGAGGTAATTTACCACCAGATTGGCCCCCACGCTGGTGCCCCCCAAAACGTCCGACAACCTGCCCTTCTCGGCCACCCGCCCCAACAATGGTTGCAAGTGACGAAATGGCATTAGTGTTACCGGTGTTATTCGACCAATAGAAGCCTTTTTCAATACCTATCGACGTTTTAGGTCGTTTACCATCCACTGGTTTCGCTAACATTTCTGCAGCTTGATAGATTTTCTTTACATCAATACCGGCAAGTTTTGCTGCGTAGTCTGGAGCGTACTCTTTTTGCTCCATGTTCCATTTTTTATAGCCTTCAAAACCGTCTGTTTGGAACTTGCCCCACGTTGTACGCCACTGCCAAGGTGTGTTACGTGTTCCTTGACCAAAGCCAGAGCTAGATTCCCATTTGTTATTAACCCAATTTTGAATCCACTCGCTGTCTTCCCATCCGTTTTCCAAAATAACTCGGATGATCGCCCCAACGACTAAGTTATCTGATCCCGGATTGAGATCGATATGTAAACCTCCCTGTTTCTTTAA
This sequence comes from Vibrio tapetis subsp. tapetis, assembly GCF_900233005.1. Taxonomy (NCBI): domain Bacteria; kingdom Pseudomonadati; phylum Pseudomonadota; class Gammaproteobacteria; order Vibrionales; family Vibrionaceae; genus Vibrio; species Vibrio tapetis. Next base: position 1,271,670 of record NZ_LT960612.1, on the reverse strand, counting down.
CCAAGCTATACCCGCAGTTTCACGAGGGTTCAACATGACGGTCTTCATCCCACGTTGAACTGCTGGCATAATGTATTGAGTGAAAATAATAGTTTTGGTTTCATACGGATCTGTACCACAAATCATTAACGTATCGGCCGCCCCCCAATCATCGTAACTCGGGCCAAAATTATCAAAACCTGCGTCTCTAAATCCTGGTGTTGACGTCACATCGGATGGCGTATCATGAAATGAGAAGTTAGCTGTATTAACATGACGAAGCGCGTACTTCGTAATGGCATAGGTATTTTCAATATATTGATAAGAATACGTTTTTACGCCATATGCGTTGGTACCATGAGTATCAATAACATGACGCCCCACCTCCGCTGCAATATCTAATGCGAAGTCCCACGGCACCGGTTGTAAACTACCACCAATACGAACCAATGGCTGTGTTAAACGGTCACGCGTTCCTTTTGATGGGTTATAGAGTTTCTGAGCAAGCAAGCCACCACGCATGGATGAATCGCCCATTTTGTTGACCGATTTTGCATCTTTGTCTGGCACAACGATGACATTATGAGGCTTGCCTTTATGCATGATCACGTTATGTTGTGATGGTGCGACCCACGCTTGTAAAGGTGCACTGGGGAAATTAATTCCAAAGGCATTCTCATGTGCTTTCATGCCACCATTAGCCTGCTCAAGTGGCCAACGATAGACCTTATAACCACATGCAACAATACAGTAGTCACAAGCTGTGGTGATCATCTCTGCATTAGTTGGCGGCAATGGCGCATTATCTTCGGGAATATAGAAATTGGTTGTCATGATTATGCCTCCTGCATCGCGATCACGTTATCGGTTCGACCAAATAGTAAGCCCATAATGCCCACCGCGTAGATCTCGTCGCCATCCAATTCAAGCAACACTTGTGGTAAGCTTTCATACGCCTGACCTGAGACAATAATACCGTGGCGGCGCATATCAAACGTCGACAAATGGAATGGACATTGCCCCAACACACGATGCTCATCGACCACCTTATATTGGCCATTTAATGGTCCGCCTTGATGCGTACACATCAAGGAAAATCCAACTACATCTTGTTTTGGCCCCAAACCACCTCCAGCTGGAACACCCATTCTTACCAGCAAACCTTGTGAATTTGGCCCATCATCTGGGTAGTTAAAATAAAGCGGATCATTGAGTTTTAATTCACTCAACTTACCAAGAAGCTTGCGCGGATAGCCCACAACTCGAGCTTGAGTTTGTTTGGCTTGCGCGGTACCAGGAAATAGGGTTACTGACATTACGCTCGCCGCCCCAACCGTTGCACCTGAGTACATCAAGAAATTACGACGCGACATCATGCATTTACGATGTTCCTGAGCGCTTTCTTTTTTGTCACTTTTTGACTGTTCAGGCTGGCGCTTATTATTATCGACAATCATTTTTTCACCTCCGCAAGCTCTTCTTCACTAAATAGGCGTTGGTACTCTGGTATTTTTGGATAATCCATCATCATTTTTTCGCCCGTAAACGCATCTAAGAAAGCAAGCAAATTGGCTTTCTCATCAGCGGTTAACCCTAGCGGCTTAACCATCGGGCTTTTCGTCTGTGGGAAGCCTGTTGTTCGCCCATCTTTGGCTACACCACCACGGTCATAGAAGTCCACCACGTCGGCCAGTGTTGCGATGGTTCCGTTATGCATGTAAGGAGCGGTATATTTGGTGTAACGAATACTTGGCGTGCGGAACTTACCTTTCATCTCTTTACGTTTACCACGGAAATACACGCCAAGATCGGCTTTGGTGGCTCTGTACATTTTCTCGTTTGAACCTTTTGCGTACAGCTCATAACGAAACGTAATTTGAGCAAGTGGATCATTCTCCCAACGTAAATTTGTTGGTACTCCTACGTTGTAGTTTTTCTGATCTGACGCTAATGCTCCATTGTGACAAGCAATACAATTCGCCTTACCTTCAAATAGAGTCTTACCTTTTAACTGTTGCTCGGTTAACGCAGTTTTATCTCCCAACAAATACTTATCTAATGGCGTATCCTTTTGCACTAAGGTTCGTTCAAACGCCGCTATGGCTTTCCATGCATTGCTCACTTTTGGATAGTTATCTCCAAATATCGAATTAAACTGCTCGACATATTCAGGTACCAAGGCCAAACGAGCTTCCATCAAATCATCTTCACCATTACCCGCAACTCCTCCTTTTGCAGCGCTTTTTGCCTGACCTTCTAAAGATTTAGAGGAACCTGCCCAGAACAGTTTTTGGTAATAGGCTGAATTGATAATGGTCTGGCTATTTCGCCAGTGAACCGTTCCCGGGTAACCTAGCGAAAGATCCGCAGGAAAATCCCAACCCAATGCAGGGTTGTGACAAGCACTGCAAGGTGTTGACGTATCTCCTCCTAGTCGGCCATCAAAGAATAACTGCTTACCTAACGCCACTTTTTCAGGCGTAGTCGGGTTATCTGCTGGCGTCGGTACATCACCTAAAGGAGCGAGTGCTGGGTAAAACACACCGTTTAACTCTATCGGCGCTAGTGCTTCAGCCACTTCTTTAGCATTGATTTCAACGTTCTTATCTTCTTGTTTCGCGCAAGCTGGCAGTGCGGTAAGTGTTACGACCATCGCCGCTATTGCAGACAAGTTGATTGCTTTAATATTCATCTCGCCCTCCTTAGTTTTTCGCATTGCGCCAATCAGAAATCAGCTCATAGTTGTAATCAGACTTCTTCCAAACGTGCTGCTCTGAAGTCAACGGTTGGCTAGACAGCGATTCTAAGAATGCCACCAGCGCTTTCTGCTCCTGCCAAGTAAGATTTAACGGCGTAATGCGCTCATCTTTGTTGGAGTCTTCGCCACCGCCTTGATTATAAAAAGCCACTACATCAGTTAACGTCGAAATCATACCGTTGTGCATATAAGGGGCCGTTTGATTAAGTTCGCGCAAGGTTGGCGTAATAAATTTCCCCCTGTCGGTACCGTCTGCTTTATGGGTTTGTACATGCGCACCAACATCACGCTTGAGGTTCATGTAATTTTCATTACCCATGAACATATTGAACGCGATAAAGGTTTGGTGGCGCATAGGATCACGAAATATGTCGAGGTTCTCCGGCACACCGGTGTTGTATGGTTTACCATCACTAAACAAAGGCCCATTGTGGCAAGAAGAGCAACCCGCCTTGCCTTTAAATAGATCAAAACCTTGTTGTTGCGCTGCGTTTAACTCATCTTTATCGAAAGGAGTTTGATTGGAAGTAAGTGTTTTTAAATACTCAGGGATGGCTTTTCTAACTGAACCATTCGAAGGTTCTCCGTACCCTGCCTCTTTGAACATAGCAACGTAAATAGGATCTTGTTTTAGGCGCTCTTGCATTAAGCGCATATCCATATTCATCAACCAATCTTCAGTAATATTTTCACGAGTGACGTCATTCAAATTAGTCCCAATACGGCCGTCGTGAAACCACACTTTCTTATAAACCGTATTGATTAATGTTGGAACGTTTCTAAAGCCTTTACTGCCTGTATATGCAGGTCCTAACGCTTCTGGATACGAATATCCATTTTCAGGCATATGGCACGAGGCGCATGACAGCGCCGTATTACCCGATAAACGAGTATCAAAAAATAGACGTTTTCCCAGTTCTGCTTTTGCGGCGTTAATTTTCACGTCAGGTAGCGGGCCGAATTGGTTCTCGTCCGCTTGGCTCATGACTGAAAATGAAAGCCCCACTGTCGCAGCAAGGATCAACATTGTTCTCATTGTTATGCTCCTTAGCTTCCAGCTAATGTTGCATTGCTGCTTGTCAATCGCAGCGAATACAAGGTGTTTTATATTTGTTCCCACCTCCCTCTGAGCATAAATTGAGCCAACTTTAAAAACTAAAAATAATCAAATAAATACAATAGGTTAAGATTAATGTGAACTCGATCAAATCATCAAATTTTTAACGTATCGTTCAATTTCGAGATTTTCGATTGAACAATACATTAAATCTTGCACTGAACCTTTCCCCTACCATTAGGAACTTATTCGTATCTCATTGATTTTATTAAGCTTCGCAATGTGATCTGAGTAGGCACAAAAAATGCTTACTCATAATCTATGCGTGCTAAACGTACTTATTAAATGATATGGAGCCGTCATGCTGGAACTCGACAAGACCACAACATTCAACCCTCTGCCCCAACATGAGGCCGAACAAAAAATAGAGCAGCAACTCATTAATCTCCTTAAACAAGGTGATGAAGCACAGCGCTGCTACAGTGCTCAAACAATAACGTCGTCTCAGTTGTCTACGGCCCACCAAGCTTTGGCCGACAACCTGTATCATCCTGATCCCGATGTCGTTATCGATTCCGCGAGTGCGTTAGGGAAAATAGAACATTCACACATTGAGCAATTGGAAGAAGTAGCGCGTCACCACCCAGACGGTGATGCAAGACTGGCAGCCTTGACTGCATTATCGGATCGGATTTCAAATCCTCGCGTCGCAACTCTATTTAGGGAATTAGCGCTTGGCCGACAAGAAGATGATTGGGGGTTAAGCTCTGACTGGGACGAATGGTGGGACATTCAGTTGAAAGCCGTAGAAGTACTTGTGACGACTTCTGACATTAACAACCTTCCCTTGTTACTCACCATTCTGGAGCAAGATCCTGAACCTGAGCTCACTTCACTTATTTATAATGGGATTGCTCGAATAGATGTAAACTGGATTGTTGACAAACTGCCTCAAGTTGGTTTGGTCACTAAGCGTAAATTAGTTAAATCACTCGCTCACAACGATAGCCAAATGGCCCGTGCATTCTTATTTAAACAATTGAAATCCGATGATTCAGAGCTCAAGAAAATAGCCATCGAAAATCTCGCAAATAAAAATGCGAAAGAATATCTATGGGATATCATCCAATGCTTAACGGATCCTCACCCAAGCGTACAAAAACAAGCATTGACTGCCATTGAAGCGTTAAACTGTTCATCGTCACTTGATTATCAACGTCTCGTTCAATTGGCAAAGCAAGCGCCAGAAACCGCCAAACCAGCCATCATTCAATTACTGTTACCCTTGGCAGAGTTACTGCCAGCAAACGACCTTCAATGGCTCATCGACCTCTGCTCTGGTGAACACCACGAGAGTGCCATTGCCGCTATGACTTTATTATCAAAGCTAAACTTGGAACCCCATAACCAACTCGACGTCATTGAAGTCTTGATAAATCGAGCAAAAAAGCGGACTACGCCGTTACTAACCCGATGCGACGCCATCAGGCTTCTTCCTCGTTTCCCATTGCATCATCAAGTGTCTTTGTCGATGCTTCAATCCATTGTGGAATCGTATGATCAAGCAGACCGAAAACTAGAACAAGACCCAAGCTTGAGACAAGCCTGCCTAGAGGTCATTGCTCATACTAAGCATCAAAGCTTTCAACAGATATTTCGTCGTTTGCTGCTTGGTAAACAAGCCTTTTCAAATCAGATAGAGGTTACTCAGCTTAATTCACCTCAAGACAACGCCCAACCACGCAACACTCTTGAAGAACATACCGATGAAGTAAACAGCCAAGACGATTTGGCGAATATCTTAGCAAACTACGACACTGATGCTATCACGCAGCCAAATAGCGACCATATCATCTTAGATTCTGAGCCTAATGAACTGGAAATTACCGAGACACAAATACAAACCTCAACGCTAGGCGCAATATCTAAAGCGAATATTGAAGCCATGCTACAAGGTGGCACTCAACCTCAGCAAGATGACCCATCCACAAGTATCATGGAAATGGTAGAAGGCATGGATGAACAACTACAGTCTTATGGTGACATGGTAAAAGCCAATTTTGAGAGTGCCGACAACCTCAACTTGAATCGGAAAAAAATTGCTCGCCTGCCTCAAGCGAGTAATAAAACGCTAGCAATCAGAGCATTAGGAAAAGGAGATGAAGAAAACAATGCCGACTTACTCATTGAAGGTTTACTCGGCGCGAGTCATCACGAAATACGAGAGATTTTCCAAGCACTCACCCAATTGAAAGCTCGCCATCCTAAACTTAAATCGCCAAATAATGGCATAGGAGCAGCTGGAAATGCCATGCACTACGGTGATGACCTAGCAAAACAAGCCGCAGCCCACTTTCTCGCTCATATGCCAGTAAACAAAGCCGTTCCAATGCTAACATTGGGCGTAACAGATCCTAACGAACACGTTCGTTATTGCTGTTTATCGGCCCTTGAGACTCTGTTAAATAAAGGAATTAGAAGTGCAGAAAAAATACACATAATACGAGAATGCGCACTTACGTCGTTGCTGGACACCGCGGGAGGCGTGCGTCGCCAGGCTTTACTATTACTAACCAAAATCAATCTCAACTCTTACAACGAAAATGACATAAACACCTTAATTAAACTTGCCATAGATGACGACGAATGCAACGTACTCGCCAGCCAAGTATTAAAACCATTTCGCTCTCAAATATTGAGCTATCTTGCGCCCAAGCTCAGTAACTTAAGTGAGCACAATCAACCTTTTGCATTACGCCTCATAGGAGCAGTACTTTAGTTGCTTTATTCGAACTTCTCATAACCCTTGCGGTGGCACAAACGGTCGCCGCGATTTTCGTTACACTAACAATCGAACCATAAGCGTTGCTACAAAGCAGCAAGGAATACGAGCAATATGGTAAGCGCATGAGTGCAAAAACACATAAACCTACGGCAAGAGTATATATTAACGAGCTTTTACTTTGGCTTCTTCCTGCCTATATTGCTCTAGCGATTATCATCACGGGCCACTATCTGCTCAGTGTGCAAAACGATCAGCAGTTCGCCTTGAGGAATGAGCAAGTCATCGTCAATTTAATCGAAGAAGTACTAGGTGAAACACTTACTCGCATGTCATCTGATGCAAAGAACTTATCCTATGTTACGCGACAAATTCAGGAACTACATGGTGACTCTCCCCACTCGCTGGTTGCGTACTTTAAGCAACTGAGCGAAAACAACGCGAGCTACGATCAAATTAGATACATTGATGCCCATGGCATGGAACGTTTACGTATTAACAACATCAACGGAAACGTGTCTGTTGTGGAACAAAGTCAATTGCAGAATAAATCTCACCGTTATTATTGGCAGCGCACCAAAAATCTCGAAGACGGTATGGTGTACATATCACCGATGGACTTGAATATCGAAGGCGGTATTGTTGAGCAGCCGCTTAATCCAACCATTCGTGTTGGGACACCTGTGTTCAGTGGCACTGGCAAGCTAACAGGTGCGATCATCCTCAACTATAAAGGCCGCCAATTAATCAATAAGTTATTCACAATTGCACCGAGCTTTATCAACCACCTCTACCTAATTAACCCTCAGGGTTTGGCTGTCATTCATCCATCAGATAACATCAATTCCGATTTTCAGTTTACGACCAACCAAGAGATCGACTCTGGCAGTTTATCAACCATTAAAGCCAGCCATGATGGGCAATTCCTACGAGGCGATAATTACTACACTTTTACGAAAGTAAACGCACCCAACAATGGCGAATGGATCGTAATTTCGACCTTTCCAATTGATCGTTTTAACCTCTCTCGATTGGCATTTTCAAAAAAATACACGTGGTTTTACATCACCTTGTTAATTTTCATTTCTATCGCAGCAACCGTGTTTAGTCGTTACAGAGTACAAACCCGCGTGCTGCGCCAGCAACGGCGCTATGAACAACAATTTAGACATACACTAGAAAACATCCACTTGGCTGCCGTGAGCATAAATACAGACAGCACGATCACTTTTTGTAACGACTTTTTCCTTCAAATGGTTGGCTTCGAACGTCATGAAGTCATTGGCCACAACTGGATAGAGCGATTTATTCCTAAAGAACTGCAAGTTCAAGCATCAGAAGCACTAAGCGAGGCAATAAAAAGACAAACTCATCAACCTCATAGTGAAAGTGTTGTCGTCAGCAAGTCTGGCGAAATCCACCTTGTTTCTTGGACATCAACCTTCACTGAATCGAACGATAACGTAATCAATCTAACCTTACTTGGCCAAGACGTTACCGAACAAAAAATGGCTCAAGATCAACTTCAGCAGCTCAGTCATGCGGTGGAACAAAGCCAAAACTCCGTCATGATCACCGACCTTAGTGGCAAGATTGTTTATGTAAACCCAGTTTTTTGCCAGCTGACAGGCTATAGCCATCAAGAAGTGATGGGGCTTACTCCTAAATTTCTTCAGTCCGGTGAAATGGACGAAAATGAATACCAGAAGTTGTGGCATAACCTGGAACAAGGCAAGGAGTGGCGAGGCGAGTTTCATAACCGAAAAAAAAATGGTCAGCTCTATTGGGAACGAGCTCATATTTCCCCGGTAAAAGATTCGGAAAACAACACCTTATATTATGTCGCAGTTAAACAAGATATCAGTGAAGAAAAACGCCTATTAAAAGAAGTAGATAAACAAACTCAACGGCGCTTGCAACATGAAAAGTTAGCGGCGGTAGGTAAGGTTGTAAACATGATTGCTCACGACTTACGAAACCCACTAAGTTCGATAAAAATGGTATTACAAATCAACGCTAGAAAATCCGATGATGAGATGTTTGCCATTTCGTTAGAACAAGTGCGTTATATGGAAGCCATCATGGAGGACCTATTGTCATACTCAAAACCTGAACTCTTTCAACCTGAGTGGCTCGACATTAACAAACTCTTGGAAACGATTATCGCAAGCCAACAAAAAGTGGCGAACAAAGAAGGCATTCAATTAGTTACGGCTATGCAGCCTAACTTGCCTACTGTCTACGCGGACCCAGTCAAGTTACGTCAAGCGCTGCAAAATATACTGCACAATGCCATGCAAGCAGCAAACACGAAAGACACGTCGCTAGCTCGCGTATCCATCGCTTCAAACATCATGATCACAGATTCCAACACCGAACTTCTTATTGAGATTGAAAATAACGGCAAATCTATTGATCCATGTTTAACTAATAAAGTCTTCGAACCATTTTTTACCACTAAGGCTAAGGGCACCGGATTAGGGTTGGCCATCGTGAAACGGATTATTGATTCTCACCATGGACAGATTCAACTGCACTCCCTACCAGATGGCACATTGGCAAAAATCCGTATCCCCACTGCGCCTCATGCGCACACAGAAAAACAGGAAGTTATTTCTCTATGAGCAAGTTGTTAATCGTAGATGACGATCATGGCATCAGCCGTACTTTGCAATTGCACTTTCAATCAATGTCTCATCAAGTTGAAGTTGCAAATTGCGTAGATGATGGTGTTGAACTCGCCCGTAATTTTCAACCAGATGTCATCATCTTAGACATCCGTATGGAAGGAAAATCTGGTTTGGAAGGCATTCCTGAGTTTAAACAATGCTGTAAGGATTGCCGCATTATCATGATCACCGCTTTTCATGACATGGATAGCACCATCGCCGCAATGCAACAAGGGGCGGATGAATACATCCATAAACCGATCGACATTGACGAGCTAGACGATGCGGTCAACACTGCATTGGAATATCAAGCAACCAATGCGCAAGAAGGCATTTCAATTCCCGATACTTTTGGCCACTCCATGGTCGGGTCTTCCCATGCGATGAAAGAGATTTACAAAACGATTGGCCGAGTTGCACTGACTAACGCGTCCATTATGATCACTGGTGAATCTGGCACAGGTAAAGAAATGGTCGCTCGCGCCATTCATAACGCAGGCCGACCTAAAACCGCACCATTTGTTGCGATTAACTGTGCCGCGCTGGTAGAAAACTTACTTGAATCTGAAATGTTCGGTCACAAGAAAGGAGCGTTTACTGGCGCCCTCTCTGATCAAGTAGGAAAATTTGAGTTAGCCAGCGATGGCACTTTATTTCTAGACGAAGTCGGAGAGCTTGCACCGCAAATCCAAGCCAAATTATTGCGAGTATTGCAGGAAAAGGAATTCACACCCCTTGGAAGTAAAATCCCACATACATCCAGTGCTCGCATCATTTCGGCTACCAACGTCAATCTAGAGCAAGCCATTGTAGACAAAGCTTTTCGAGAAGATTTATTTTACCGTCTTCAGGTGGTTCAGGTTCATATTCCTCCACTTAGAGAACGTAAAGAAGATCTAGAAGACTTAATTCCTGCACTGCTTTCTCGTGCAAACAAAGAGCTGGGGACACAAGTATCTAAAGTCTCATTAGACGCCATGAAAAAGCTCTGCGATTATCACTGGCCAGGTAACGTACGAGAGCTTGAAAATACACTCACCAAAGCCGTTGCTTTATGCCCTGGCGATACATTAACAGCTGAGCTATTTGATTCTTTACGAATAGAAGAGAAAGAGCCATTAAACTCAAATGCTGATGCTTCAAACCTAAGCTTACAAGACATTGAATACAATCATGTTAATAGCGTCCTCAAAAATGTAGATGGCCACAAAGGCAAAGCCTGTGAAATTCTTAAGATTAGTAGACCTAAACTACAGCGAATTTTGGAAAGGCAGGATGAAATTGCTCAAAAAACACAAATATAAATGATAATTATTTGCAATTGATAGTCTATTTCATTTAAATTACGTATTCTTCGAACGAACAGGTAGTTTAAATGGATATCGAACAGTGCTGGTCTCATTACTTAAAAGCGGAAGAGCTTAACCAACAAGGCCACTGGCCTGAAGCTTATCACCTGTATGATGATGTGCTATCCAGCCTACCCGATAATATTCAAATCGCCGTTATGTGTAACAACACAAAACCCTGTCAGCTAGCCTGTTTGTTAGATGGTTTTCGGACGGCGACAGTGAATCAGTCAGAAATCCTAAACAATCTAGGCAAACGCAAGGAAGCATTCGAACTGCTCAACCAAACCTATGCGTACTTCCAATTTCTGACGTTAGAATCAGCAGACTTACTAAAAGCACTCCAAAACGTACTGCACAAACACTGCGAAGATCTTTTCCGTCATCTTGCCGCCTTCTGCGCCGCACAAAGATCGGCAAGTTGGATGCTTGAAATGGAAAACATTCAAAAAGCACACCACCATTTTTATCAATTACAACACACCAGCCCCATTGAGCCGTCTCTTAGACTCAACTAATTCATAAGGTTATTCATGTCTCCTATATTGACTGTAAAGGATTTGTCGATTTCGTTTTCTACCAACGATGGACAAGTTGATGCTGTAAAAAACGTTAATTTCACTCTGAATAAAGGCGAAACACTGGCAATTGTTGGTGAATCGGGGTCAGGTAAATCAGTCTCTACCAGTGCGGTAATGCGTCTGTTACCGCATAATGCCATCGTATCCGAGCGCTCGTCAGTTCACTTTAACGACACCTCTTTGCTTGATCTTCCTGAGAACAAAATGCGAGATTTTCGTGGCAATCGCATTGGTATGATATTCCAAGAACCGATGACGTCATTGAATCCCTATATGCGCGTTGGTGTTCAAGTTGCTGAAGCATTAACTTGTCATAAAAAAGTGTCTAATTCACAAGCAAAAAAACGCGTGCTTGAATTGTTTGATTTAGTGCATTTACCGGAACCTGAACAAGCCTATACGAAATACCCGCATGAATTTTCTGGCGGCCAGTTGCAACGTATCATGATCGCCATGGCGTTAATGAATGAACCCGATATTCTGGTCGCTGACGAACCGACTACGGCGTTAGACGTAACGGTACAAGGTGAGGTTCTCAATCTCATCAAAGAAATACAACAAAAAATGGGCATGGCCATTCTATTTATCACTCATGACTTAAGTGTGGTAAAACACTTTGCCGACCGCGTCATCGTTATGTGTAAAGGCGATGTAGTGGAAACCGGGGAGACTCAAGCTCTATTCTCGGCCCCTCAGCATGAATATACTGAGATGTTGATTAACTCAATTCCGAAAGGCGGTAAAGACCCTGCAGTCACTACTGACAAACCGTTATTATCCGCACAGGACATTCGCGTTAAGTTCTTAATCAAGCCTGCATTTTTGCACAAAAAAGCCGTACACTTTGAGGCCGTAAAAGGCATTTCACTCGACTTAAAACAAGGTGAAACTTTGGGTATTGTCGGTGAATCTGGCTCTGGGAAATCCACACTGGGTCGAGCGTTAATCGGCTTATTGCCATCCAGTGGCAACATCCAGTTTAAAGGGCAAGACCTGGCTACTTTGTCGAATAAAGAGCGGTTTACCCTTAAAAAAGACATACAAATGGTGTTTCAAGACCCTTATGGTTCCCTTTCACCAAGAATGACCGTAGGCGATATCATTACTGAAGGTCTCACTGTTCATCAACCTCACCTGAGTAAACAGGAAAGACTACAAAGAGCACGTGTCGCGTTAGAAGAAGTGCGTTTAGAGCCGAGTTCTATCAACCGATACCCTCATGAGTTTTCAGGCGGCCAACGTCAACGTATTGCCATTGCGCGCGCGTTAATCCTTGAGCCCTCTTTTATGCTATTAGATGAGCCAACCTCAGCGTTAGATCGTTCTGTGCAATTGACGGTTATCGATCTTCTAAAGGACATTCAAAAACGCCGTCAAATTGGCTTTTTGTTTATCAGTCATGATCTCAGTGTCGTAAAGGCCCTATCTGACCGAGTTATGGTGATGCAAAAAGGACAAGTAATGGAAGAAGGTACTGCCGAAAACATCTTCCGCTTTCCTAAGCATGACTACACCAAAAAACTCATTAATGCTTCTTTCGATTTAGAAGCACTAAGCGAGCCAACAGAGGTTGTGGCTTAACCTGAACGAGTGGTTCCAACGTCTCCGCTTCGATATAAAAATGGCTGATTGCTTATGCATTCAGCCATTTTACTATTCAATTATAGCGCTGCTTGATAGTGCGCTTCGACCGCTTTCCAGTCCACCACTTGCCACCACGCGTTTATATAGTCAGGACGGCGGTTTTGGTAGCTAATGTAGTAAGCATGCTCCCACACATCCAACGCGAGAATAGGCGTACCCTTAACGGCCGCAACGTCCATCAAAGGATTATCTTGGTTGCTTGTTGAAGTGATTTGTAACTCGCCGTCAACAACGACTAACCAAGCAAACCCAGAGCCAAAGGTATTGATTGCGGCATCGCTAAACTGTCGTTTAAATGCTTCAAGCTCACCAAAGGTACGCTCAATCTCAGACGCCAACTTGCCAGATGGTTCAGATTGAGGCGAAGCAGACATACAGTTCCAATATAGAATGTGATTGTAATAGCCGCCTCCATTATTTCTGACCGCGGGAGAATGCTTACTGATGTTGGCAAAAATATCGGTTAAAGATTGACTTTCTAGCTCGCTGCCAGCGATAGCCGCCGTAAACTTATCGAAATAAGTGCGGTGGTGTTTACTGTAATGAACTTCCATCGTTTTAGCATCGATGTATGGTTCTAAGGCACTATATCCATAGGGTAATTCTGGAAATTGATGAGACATGACTTTCTCCTTTTTATGTCGACACCAACATTATTGCAATTGATTATCATTTGCAAACGATAATTGCTATCAATTGATTACCATGCTTGGATGTTCTCAATCTATTCTGACACTCACCTGAACCCTTTGCTCCCGTGGTACTGGATCCACTAAAACAATGGTTTAGATCATGACCGCTTTACAGTCATCGATTTAAATGCCAGTGATGAAAATCACTGAAATATACTAGAAAGATGCAATCCTATTATTTAGTCATATTCATACGCTCATATGTTCTAACTCCGATATTAAACTTTAAACAGGTTACATATTTAGAATGGGCTAATGTAACGGCAGACTAATATGTTTTGAAATAAATTCACTGATACTATTCGTATTATTTGCACAGACGAAAACGTTTGTGTTGCAGTCATAGCCTCACACATCAAAACTAGGCATATACGCCAAATGATAAACAAAACCCAACATATATGACCCTAAACTACATGCAAATAAGAACTTAAACCCAATATAGAGAAGAATATCAAAGTATTAAAAATATCAGGTCCTTTTAACTGGTTTCATCTAATAAGACCATAAGCTCAACCAAACGGTACTTTATAAATAGGAATACCTTGTAAAGCGCATGTCGATTATTATTGATAAGTCTAATTAGAATAGTAATACCAACACTTCGTGACGCATGGAGCGGAAACGAACAGTAAGATCCACACAGGGAATGGGCATATCATGAAACTCAGTACAATTAGTTGCATTATTGCATTTGCATTAATGTCAGCCCCCCTTCAAGCAGAAGAAACACCAGCACCGGACACGTCGAGCGAACAAGTAAAAACTTGGGGACTCTCGCTGGGTCTGGATTACAGCAGAAATGGTTATAAAGATAGCCACCACCTTGCTGAACGAAATTTGTCTGCCAAGGCATCGATTATATATAACTACAGTTCCGATATTAACTTTACAGCTAACTTTTCCGGATACCACAGTTACGATGCTTTTCTAGGGGATTATTGGGAAGATGTTTGGCTAACAGCGAATAAGAAAGATCTATGGAACCCAACAGATTATATAGCGATGTCTGTTGGAGCACGTGCTCTTATTCCGGTTTCAGAACTTTCCAAAAAAACAGATCTGCAATCCGCCATTCGAGGTGACGTTATTTTGGCCTTCGATTTGGGTGGTATTTTAGAAGGACTTAATATAATCGATGCCGCTCGATTACGTAAGAACTTCCATAAATATACTACAGTCGGCACCTTACCTTTAGAGGAGTATAGGCTTAGCAATGCACTGTCCATTAACTATAAACCAAACAAGTGGTTCTTCAATATCATGTTTGATAGTTCCACTTCTTGGAGTTATAGGGGCACAAGCTATTCGCCAAAACTCACTCACGCAGAAGAAATAGGGTATCAATTCACCGATCAGTTCAGTTCGGCTATTGGCATGACCAACAGCGCAACTTATTACGATCCTGATAGAGGCCCTAGCCCGCTAAGTACATTGTTTGATCTAAAAAAACCAACCTATTACATCACACTAAATTATAACTACTAATCATATTGCAAGGTGAATAATATGTTTAAGCAACTGGCCATTGCATCTGTGGTGAGCATCGCTCTCTATGGGTGTGGCGCAGAAGAGCGCACCTATGAAACTGTAGCTCGCGCTCAAGAGCAAATCACAACACAATCTCTAGATACCGAATCTCTTTGGTTATATATGCCTTCAACGGGGGCAACACCGCGTTACGCTACAAGCCAACGTGGCTTTTTCCAAGGAACACCAAAACTGGTTAAACTTCGCTTTGACGATGCCAATGGTATTGTGGCTGAAGAAGTCGACCGCGATACAATACGAGCAGGTAAGAGTTCGCGTTACGCAGACGTCATTAACCAAGCCCCTGTTCTGAAAATTCCTGGTACATTCCAGCAATACCGATGTGCTGAAAACGATTTCGATGAATGTACCAACAAAGAAGAATTAAACAAAGACGCGGACGCAACTTGGAATACCGCTTCCCATTTCACCCCTGATTTCGCAGAAATCAAATCGCTAGCGGTTGATTCCGTCGATGCGTGGTACACCTCTACCGATGTTAAAGAAACGGCAGAGCCAAGACTTACGCACTGGGAGTACGATCCAAAATCTGGCACCATCAATGTTGAAGTTGAGCGTACATTTACCGCCGACTCTGACGACGCCTACAAGTTTGGTTACGACTTAGACAACTTATCGTTCAAAACGCGCTTCTTCTATTCCTTAGTAAAACTCGATTCCATCGCAAGTAAAGACTACGAGAAAGTACTTTACCCAGGTAGAGACTCTTCCCGTTACGGTTTCTTTAATGATGAGAAAGTCGAACGTTCCTCAACAGGCGAAATTGGGCTACAAGGTCAAAAATTCCGTTTGCTGAACCGCTTTAATCCAAAAAAAGAAATAAAGTACTACTTAAGCGACAGCTATTTCGAAAAAGGCAGTGAGCTATTTCTTGAAACCACGCTTGAAACTATTAAAGAAATTAACGAGGTATTGGAAGCGGGTAAAACGGGTGTCCCATCAATCAAAATTGTGAACGAAGACACTCCTAAAGGCATCCACACCGGTGATCTTCGTTACAACGTACTTAACTTGATCACAGATCCTGTAGACAGCGGTCTGCTGGGTTACGGCCCGTCAGCAACTAACCCGCTAACTGGTGAAATAGTACATGCACACGTGAACCAGTACGCCGGGGTGATCCGAGCGTCTTCGCGTCGCATGTGGAATCAACTCACCATGCACTATAACCGTGGCGAAATCGATAAACCTATCGCTCCAGCACCTGTGCCTGCGCCTCAACCACCAGCAGACACAATAGGTAATGTTGCAACCAATACTGGTTTTGCTGGCGTAGAAGACAGCTTAGTCGCCAATAAAACAACGGCACTGTCAGACTCGACTCCTTTCACCGTTCCAAATGAACCCAATTTTGCTAACGGTTACACACAATGGTTAACGCCAGGGCAGCAACCAACAAAGAGCTTTAGTAAGCAGGTCGCACAGCGCCAATTGGAATTAGATAGAATGGCTGAGAACAACATGTATTCAGAGGAGTTCATGTGGGTCAGCACTCGCTCTAAGGGGTTAGTCGCGGGCATTGATTACCTACAAGGTGATTACTTTGATAACTCTGATCTTGACCCTTCTGCGTCCGACTACCAAGACAAGGTCAACACCAAACTTAAAAAATGGTCGAAACTGTCTGCGGAACAACAAAAAATCGTCAGTAATCAGATTTCAAAGCACATGTATCGTTCAACCTTGGTTCATGAACTTGGGCACAACCTAGGCTTACGCCATAACTTCATGGGATCGGCAGATAAAGACAATTTCTATACGCAAGAAGAAATTAGTGCTCTTAACTACACCAAAATACCGGCCCACAGTTCTGCAATGGACTACGGCGCCTCAATTTTCGACGAATTACCTATCTACGGGAAATACGACGTCGCGGCATTACGTTTCGGCTACGGACGCGAATTGCAATACACAACAAAAGTCGACAAGGTGAACCCAGAGACAGGGCTTATCGAAAAAGTCGACGTGACCAAATATGCCAACTTCAAAGACATTGACGCCGAGTTAAACCTAAATGAACAGGCATACCTACTAGGTTCAGTCAAACAGCTAAAAGAGACCGTCTTCAAAAATGATTCTGAAGCTAAGTTTACCAACTTTGATTACTGTACTGACGAACACGTTAGAAGTAACAGCACGTGTAACCGCTTTGATGAAGGTTCAAACATCCTTGAGCAAACTAAATTCCGTATTCAAAAATACTGGGATAGCTACGGCCTAAGGAACCGACGTGACGACCGTGAACAATTTTACGAGTATCAAGTACAGAGCTACGCCTACTCTCGCTGGTATGAGTTCAATGAAATTCGTTCAGTCGTGGATGATCTTGGTGATATCGATTACCAACTATCTAAGCTGAGAGGCTCGGAAGACAGCTATGGTAAGAGCGTCGCCAATTACTATACCGATAACTGTCAACGCGCATATGTCCGCAGAGGCTTACCTGAAGGTGCAAAAATGGTGTGCGACACCTTTGATGCTTCATTACTCGCCGCAAACTTTTTTGTCGAAGTAATGAGTAAGCCTGATCGTGTCTGTGAGATAAGAGTGTCTACCAATTCAGGACAGATCACGCGTTTCGTGCCGCTGTCTGACTTATGGAGCTCTTATGGACCAGGCATACAAGACAAAACCACCTTGCCTGAATCATGTTTCGATAAAGATCTGGTCGCAGAAATGGCGTCAAGCCGTGATAACATCACCGTATTGTCTGAAACTCGTGATGGCCGCCCTTATGCCAACATGCGAGCTAACAACCCTTACAATACGTCTTCGACTGCCGTTGACCAATTCGGTATTTGGCCAGACAAATTAGTCGCCGCGCAAATGCTTGTTAAGCGTACTGATTACTCCAGCGCAAGAGACAAATCAAACATCGCCCTGCTAGATGTATCGAGCATCCACAGTAGTGTTCAAGGTACACCGCAAAAAATCAAAACTTATCTTGGTTACTTAGGTTACGGTATGGATTCGTTTGCTGACCCAATCTTTGTCAATAAAGATGGTGAACGTGCAACAACGGTAACGCCTTACCAGCCAGATATTAAGAGAGCGATAGACGTACCGCCGTATTTGTTCAATTTGAAATCGTTTTTTCAATTATCACAAAATACAGTTACGCCAATGTTTACCGCGCTCCTTAATAACTTAGTGGCATTCGGGTATGCCGAAGAGTACGGCCTAGCTGACAGCTCGCAAGACTTGTTGGACGACATAACGCTTACGCGTCCAAACGACAGTGTTGATGATAAGGGCAGTGTTACCTTCAGCTTAAAAGCCAGAAATTACGTAGTAACGCGTCGAAATGGCTTGGCAAAAAACATGGCTGAAAAGGCCTTGTTAATTAACGGCCGTCAGGATGACTTGCTCAAACTGGATGACACTAATTACATAACAAAACAGAACCTGAAAGCTAATGGTGTTAAAACACTGAATGACTTTAAGTTGGTGATGTTACGTGATACGGCTGCCGTTGGATTGCTGAAGAAGACGTCTTACTTCGAAGGTATGTTCAGAGCGACACCGTTTTCACCAGCAAAATTCACCCTAGATAAAGACAAAAAATGCTATACCGTTACCGCGGAGCCAACACGCTGTAACAGCAAAGACAACTTGCATGCTGCGTGGAAATCACTGCAAGCCAATGAAGATGACGAAACCTATCTGACTGCATTGCTTAATTGGGCTGACCAATACAAAGATCTCATTGCTGAAGAGTTAAAACGTAACCCTCAAAACACTGAGATTTACGATATCAACCCAGAATCAATTTGGCTTTGGAGTTCGAGAGAATACATCCAATATCGCTATGCATTAGAACAACTGCCTGTTCTATAAATACCTAACGTAGTTGCAACCCTCAAGACTGGCTCATATCGAGTCAGTCTTTCTTTGCCTCTATTTCCATAAAATTCAATTAAGGAGTTTGAATTGTTAGCCTATTTTAGTCGGCGGTTGTTGTTGATTATTCCTACCTTTATTGGCGTTACCTTATTGGTATTTGCTCTTACACGGTTTGTGCCTGGTGGCCCAGTAGAAAGAATGATCTCGCAAATGCAAAGCCAATCGATAGATGGTGGCAGTGCCGGTCAACAGCAAGGCTCTCAGTCTTTATCTGAAGATCAGATCGCAGAGTTAAATGCCTTTTACGGGTTAGATAAACCGATTTTTGAAGCCTATTCAGAATGGTTGATGAAATTGATTCAATTTGATCTTGGTGAGTCCACCCGTTATTACGAACCCGTGTGGGACATGATTCAAGAAAGGCTGCCTGTCTCAATGTTCTTCGGCTTTTGGACATTCGTGATCAGTTACTTGGTCTCAATCCCTCTGGGAATCCTCAAAGCCATTAAGCACGGTTCCAAATTTGATAACGTTAGCTCCGTCATGGTGTTTATTGGCTATGCGCTCCCTAACTATGTTGTCGGCGTTTTTCTGATTTCTTTTTTTGCCTTCCACTTAGGTTGGTTCCCAATGGGCGAGTTCGTCAGCGACGATTTCGAAGACCTTCAATTTTCTCAGCAGCTTTATGACCTCTTCTCCCACGCTTTGTTGCCTTTGATTTGTTACATCATTGGGGATTTCGCCATCTTGACCATGACGATGAAGAATAACTTGCTAGAGAACCTTGCTGCGGATTACGTCAAAACCGCCATCGCCAAGGGCTTGCCATTTAACAAAGCGGTAAGAAAGCACGCATTAAGAAACAGCCTGATCCCGATTGCGAGCCATCTAGGGAATGTCGTTTCTGTATTCGTGGCCGGCTCTTTTCTTATCGAAGTGGTATTTAACATCGATGGTATTGGGCTTCTCGGCTATGAATCCATCATCGAGCGAGATTACCCCGTTGTGATGGGTATCTTAACCATTTCATCTCTACTGCTGATGTTTGGCAATATCTTATCTGATCTCTGTGTTGCAGCCGTCGATCCTCGAGTGAAATTTGGACATTAATGTATGCAAATTGACCCACTAACTAAGAAAAAACTGAAACGATTTCGTTCGATAAAACGCAGTTATTTCTCTTTTCTTATCCTAACCACTTTGGTTTTGCTGTCTTCTGTCGCTGAATTATTAGTCAACAATAAGGCGCTAATGGTTTCGTATCAGGGAGAATGGCATTTCCCAACTTACACTCACGTAATAAGTGGCCGAACATTCGGGCAAGATTATGAATATGAGGCGGACTATCGCGAACTTGAACACCTTTTTAAAAACCAAAATCAAGGGAATTGGGTCTTAATGCCTCTCGTACCTTGGGACCCGTACGAACAAGACTTCGATGGCACGAATTACCCTCCTACTGCGCCATCCGTGACAGAAAAACATTACTTGGGTACCGACCAATCTGGCCGAGATGTTCTGGCGCGTTTGGTATATGGCTTTAGGATTGCCATTTGGTTTGCCATGTTAACGCTTGCTATCTCATACACCATTGGGGTGCTTGTCGGCTCACTTATGGGATATCTCGGCGGTCGATTTGACCTGATCATGCAGAGGTTTATCGAAGTGTGGTCAATGGTACCGTTTTTGTACGTCATCATGATCATGGTGTCGATCATTCAGCCAAGTTTTCTCCTTTTTGTCTTTATCAATGTTCTATTCGGTTGGATCAGCATCACCTGGTATATGCGGACCATGACCTATAAAGAAAAAGCACGTGAATATGTCACGGCAGCGCGCGCTCAAGGCGCTGGTACGTTCAGGGTGATCATCAAACACATTCTGCCTAACACCATGGTCATGATTGTCACGCTCGCGCCCTTTGGCATTGTCGCCAATATCACCACCTTAACCGCATTAGATTACCTCGGACTTGGGCTGATGCCACCGACACCAAGTTGGGGCGACTTGCTGCAACAAGGTAAGTCTAATTTGGACGCCTATTGGATCATAAGCTCCGTCGTATGTGCCATCGTTCTGGTTTTAACCATGGTGACGTTTATTGGCGAAGGAGTTCGAGAAGCCTTTGACCCGAAAAAATACACCCGATACGTCTGATTATCTCAAATACACAATAAAACAAGAGTGCAAGGTAGCACCCTATTACAAAGAGTTTGGAGACACTATGAAAACACTGTTTACATCGTTATTGCTGTTAATACTCGGCACGTTTTTTCCATCCATTGCGAGCGCTGACTCTGTGCCGCAAGGGTTAAATTGGGTTTCTAACAACGAACAGCCAACCTTCGCAGATAGCAACGCCAAACAAGGTGGCACTTATCGTATTCACATCAACAGCTTTCCACTGACCATGCGTACCGTTGGGCCAGATTCAAATGGTAGCTTTCGTGCGTTTATTATGGATGGTAATCCTTCTCTCATTCAGCAACATCCAAACACCCGTCAATACCTACCAGCGCTTGCAAAACAGTGGGCCATAGGCGACGACCACAAAACCGTCTATTTTAAACTGGATGAAAATGCACGCTGGACGGATGGTAAGCCCGTCACCAGCAAGGACTTTGGTTTTGTGTTTGATTACATGCGAAGTAAACACACCAAAGCCCCTTGGTATCAAGACTTCTATACCAATAAAATCGCAGGGATCACCATCTTTGATAAGCATACCTTTGCCCTGCATTCAGCCAACGAGCTGGCTAACGACGAATTGCTCATGCGTCTGAATATTTTGCCAAAACCCGCTCACTTTTACCCTAAGGGCATCCCAAATAATTTTGTCAAACGTTACAACTGGAAAGCAGAACCCGTAACGGGGCCGTACGAGGTCGCCAAAATCAAGAAAGGCAAGTACGTTAAGCTGTCGAAAGTCGATAACTGGTGGGGCTACGGCAATAAATACTATCAGCATCGCTACAACGTTAACCACATCATGCTAAAAGTCATCCGTGACTCGGACATTTCCATTAAGTACTTTGAAAAAGGCGAGCTTGATGCCTATTACATGGTCTTCCCTTCCATCTGGCACGAAAAAGCGAAAGGCGATTTGTACGACCGCGGCTTTCTCGTCAAAGAATGGTTTTTTAACCAATCCCCTCAAGGAGCGGCAGGCGTTTGGCTTAACCTAAATGCAGACAAAATGGGAAATTCGGATCTACGACGTGGTATCGCCCACTCTATGAATGTACCGAAAATGATCGACATTGCGCTGCGTGGTGACTATACCCATCAGCAAAGTTTTGGTTCAGGTTTTGGCGACTACGACAACAAGCAAATCCAAGCCAAAGCGTTCGACTTGGCACTGGCAGACAAGTACTTTGACATGGCCGGGTACAGCGCTTTAGACAAAGACGGCATTCGCATAAACCAAGCAGGTGAGCGCTTGAGCATCACGCTAACCTATTTATCCAAAATGCACTCACCTCGCGTGATCGTTTTGAAAGAGGAAGCGAAAAAAGCGGGGCTAGAAATTGAGCTCAAGTTGGTAGACGGGGCAACAGGCTTCAAATCATTACTTGAGAAAAAACACCAAGCCGCATTTTTGGGCATGGGCGCCCCACAAATGCCCGTGTATTGGCAGTATTTTCACTCTTCGAACGCCAAGCCACAAACTAACAACTTTACCAACTTTGCCGATCCCGCGATGGATAGCCTAATCGAACAATACGACTCTGAATTTAACGTCGACAAGAAGGCGACGTTGTCTCGTCTAATTCAAGAAAAAATAGCCCAGTGCGATTGTGTTATTCCTACCTATTCAGTGCCATTTTCAAGAGCGGCGCATTGGCGTTACGTCAAGCTTCCAAAAACATCGGTACCGCCTTGTCTCGCGATATTCTAGATGCAAAAAGCATGGAGTACGGCTTGTTCTGGATAGATTTGGAAGAGAAAAAAACCACCATGAAAGCTCTTAAATCTGGCCAGTCGTATCCTTCAGTAACGCGAATAGAAAAGCGTTTCGCTCAGAAGTAATGGATCCTGTAAGCATGAAAAATGATTGTATTTTGTCAGTGGAAGGCCTTGAAACAACCTTTACAACGGATGATGGTGATATCACCGTTCTCAATGAGGTTTCTTTTGATGTCTCTAAGGGAAAAACCATTGGTATTGTTGGTGAGTCTGGGTGTGGTAAAAGTGTGACCGCCGCATCCATCATGGGGCTACTCCCTCATCCATACGGAAAAATAACGGCGGGCTCAATTCTTTACAAGGGCAAAGATCTTGTACAAATGCCAGCAGAAGCACTGTACCAAACTCGTGGTAATGAAATCTCGATGATTTTCCAAGATCCTATGACGGCGTTAAACCCTGTTCATACTATCGGGAAACAACTTTGCGAGGTGTATGAACTGCACAAACCTGACCTATCGCGCAAACAGCAAAAACAGGCAGCGATAGAGATGTTAAAACAAGTCGGCATTCCTGCCGCCGAACAAAGAATCAATAACTACCCTCACGAGCTATCAGGAGGCATGCGTCAACGTGTGATGATCGCGATCGCACTAGCTTGCAACCCTGATGTCTTGATTGCCGATGAACCAACAACCGCATTAGACGTTACGGTGCAGGCTCAAATACTCGATTTGATGAGCGAGATGCAAGACAAGAGCAACATGGCCATTGTGTTGATCACTCATGATATGGGGGTCGTCGCTCAAAGTTGTGACGAAGTGGTGGTTATGTACGCAGGTAATGTCGTTGAAAAAGCCGACGTCTATACCTTATTTGATTCTCCACGCCACCCATATACGCAAGGACTACTTCAGTCAATTCCAAGAATGGATGGCGAACCAAAATCACAACTTGGCACCATTCCGGGTTCAGTACCCAGCTTGCACGAGATGCCATCTGGCTGCCGATTTCGAAGCCGGTGCCAATACCAAATGCCGCAATGTGCCACCCGAATACCGAAACTGATGTCTATTGGTCATCATCACTCCGTCAGCTGCTTTCTTATGTCAGAGGAAGGAAACGTAAATGGCTAACACTCTCTTAGAAGTACGCAATCTCAAACAACATTATTTGATTCGCAAAGGGCTATTTAGCGACAATGTTTATACCTACGCGGTTGACGGTGTTTCATTCACCGTCAAAGCAGGGGAAACACTCGGGCTGGTTGGCGAATCAGGGTGCGGAAAAAGTTCACTTGGCCGCTCACTGCTTAAACTCAATGAGCCGACCTCAGGGCAGATCATTTACGACGGCCAAGACATCACCCATTTTACCGCTAGGCAAATGGTTTCGTTGCGTAAAGAAATTCAAATCATTTTCCAAGACCCGATGGAAAGCCTCAATAGCCGCCATACCATTGGGCGGATTTTGCAAGAGCCCTTCGACATTCATAAAATAGGGACCCAAGTAGAGCGAACTCAAAAGGTCAAAGAATTGCTCATTAAAGTTGGGTTACCAGAATCAGCGGCAGAGCGATACCCTCATGAATTCTCTGGAGGGCAACGTCAACGCATTGGGATCGCTCGTGCTATTGCGTTGAACCCGAAACTCATCGTCTGCGACGAAGCCGTATCAGCGCTCGATGTTTCCGTCCAATCACAAATCATCAATCTTCTTCTTGATCTGCAGGCGACGATGAACCTCGCGTTAGTATTCATTGCTCATGATTTATCCGTTGTGAGGCACATCTCTGACAATATAGCGGTCATGTACCTTGGCCGCATTGTTGAAATGAGTGATACCGACTCGCTTTTTGCCCGCCCGCAGCATCCTTACACCCAAGCGTTGATCTCTGCCATCCCATTACCCGATCCGCGATCGAGAAAAAAACGAGAGCCGCTTAAAGGCGATGTACCCTCTCCTATCTCTCCTCCCAAAGGATGTCATTTTGAATCAAGATGCCATTCTGCGACAGAGCAGTGCAAAACCGACTACCCTCAGTTAAAGCACGTCGACAACCATCATTATGTCGCATGCCACAGAATTGAAACGACTTAATAGCCTGAAACTAAAACAATAAAAAACCAGACATCAAGTCTGGTTTTTTATTGTTCTTTTTAAGCTTCAATCCGCGCGATTTGCGACCGAACTTGAGACAAGAAATCGTTGGGAAGCGTTCGTATTCCCTCTGAGAACCGTAACGTTTCGTGTGGTGTGACAAACAATAAAACGTTACACAGAGCGCCTTCACCATCGTCATCTTTCTTCATGTTCTCCGTATGATATTTAAGCACCTCTTGAGTGAGCATCTTATTCAAGGCATCAAGTTGAGATTCTTTGAGATTCATACGCGAAAACCCCACTCGAACACAGTTAGGGTTTTCCAGTGCTTGCGCTTTAAGGATATCTTTGTACTTCAGGCTCAATTTCGAGTCTTCAGAAAAGCGGTAATACAAGGGGCCATTGAGCTGCGTTTTATTGTCATCCGTTAGCTTGACTAATCCAAGCAACTCAAGCGCTCTGAAGTACGCGTACGTCGATGCCTCGTCCAAACCGTATTTCTTTTTCATGTGGTCATGACTGTCGCGATGCCTAATATGCCTAAGTTCTCGATAGAAATCATACAAGTGAGGAAACTGAAAAAAGATCTCATCTTGAGTGTTATTAAAAAAACTCTCATTGTCATGCTGAAGCTTGACGGCCAATTTTTGCAGTTCTTCTAATGTGGTGTCTATCTCACGGCAATAATCGAGTAACCTCTCCAACGTAATATTGGGGCTATATAGATGACGCTTAAACGTTGAAAGAGGCACACCTACTTCATCTGCGAGATCGCGATAAGTCCGCCCTTTTGTTTTAATCACACTTCTAAGTGCTGCTAATAGATATTCTGAATTTGCCGCTCGCATCCTGCTGAACTCCTACATCCTGTTCTGCGAATTATTACATTTGTATATAAGTTATAATTTTTGGCAACCTATTTCTAATCATTTACCTCTACTTGCTCACAAGATCGTCACATCTTTCTCTGATACAGGGCTAGATTTATGTCGAGAAGTGAACACGAATCACCGATATCAATTATCACTATCATTTATTTTGTTGCGCCTTAACACTCAGAATTTTATAAAGCATGAATCTTAGGTTATTGTTAGCCGTAGATTAAAAAGATCCTGCACGGAATCTGCGGGCTTAAGGCGTACTTCATGGATGAATACTTAAATAAAATCAAACAGCTTGAAGCGGAAAATAAACGATTAAAACAAGAAAACGCCCGCTTACAAGAGAAACTCAGCGTGACACTAGATGGCACTGGCCTTTGTCTATGGGAGCAGCATGTCCCTAGTGGTTCATTGACCATATTCAACGTTGAGTGGGGTAAGATGCTTGGCTATCAGG
Source organism: Vibrio tapetis subsp. tapetis (assembly GCF_900233005.1). NCBI lineage: Bacteria > Pseudomonadati > Pseudomonadota > Gammaproteobacteria > Vibrionales > Vibrionaceae > Vibrio > Vibrio tapetis. The sequence goes on along the minus strand of NZ_LT960612.1, from coordinate 1,245,418 downwards.
CGAATGAACTAAGTGCAACGGTCGACATGTGGAAAAGCAAATTACACCCTGAAGATTATGACTTTACCGTGAGAGCATTTGAAGACCATATCAATGGCAAAACCGATTTCTATCAAATCATGCACCGAATGATCCACAAAGACGGAACAGACAGCTGGGTATCAGACCGTGGCCGCGTTGTGGAATATGACGACAATGGGCTGCCACTTCGCATGATGGGTACACATACCGACATTACGCAAGAAAAGCGCTACGAAATCCAACTCGCAACCTTAGCAAACAGTGATCCTCTTACTGGCTTATTAAACAGAAAAGCCATGTTAGAGAGCTATCAAAACCACTTAGCAACACACCGCGATAGTGGCTCTGCGTTGATATTCATTGATGTAGATAACTTCAAAGCCGTCAATGACGAGCTCGGACACAAAGCCGGAGACGACCTACTGCTCGAGATTGCAGCTTGGCTCAAAAATAATGCGATGGAAAACTGCAGAATTGGCAGACTAGGTGGAGACGAATTCGTCATACTCTGTAGCTACTCGCACCGTACTGAGCTAATGAAGTTGTGTCACCGACTCCTCTCATTTTCAGCCGTATCACTCCAACATTCGCAAGCTACATTGACCTTAGGATTTAGTATCGGTATATGCTTGTTTACAGGTAATCAACATCGCTTTGAAGACGTCTACCAGCGTGCCGATTCAGCCATGTATCAAGTAAAGAAAAATGGAAAAAATAGTATCGCGGTGGTCAATATTGATGACGATTGCGCTACGCTTTGTCACGCTGCTCGCTAAGTCATAGGATTGCAGCGGTCATCCCATCGATAACCTATCTATCCAGGCCGTTGGCACTACGCACCTAGCAAAGCAAACGCCTTGGTTTTTTCGCATGGTTTCGCGTAATAATAACCCTGAATATAAATATTACTCTTTTTAAGCGCTTTAATAATCTCAACTTGTCTAATGTTTTCAACGCCTTCAATCACGACAAGTCGACCAAAGTGCGCACACAATTCAAGCACTTGAAACAGTGTTTGCTTCTTATGCGAGTCTATTTCGATATCATCGACATAACGCTTATCAATTTTAACGGTGGAAACAAAATGTAAGTTCAACGCATCTAAATTTGCATAGCCGCTGCCAAAATCATCTAGAGAAAACCTAAAACCCAAACTGGTCAACGACTCAACTACGGCTTTTAACTGATCACTGTAGATCAGTTGATTGTTTTCAGTAATCTCAAATATCAACCGTTCACGCAATGGTTCGCAGGTTAGTGTTAAAGCCAGAACATCTGAGACAAAATTAGGCGCGCATAGATCATTAGTCGAAATATTTACAGATACTGGGGGTATCAGCTGGTTTCTCGATAAACGAGCTTTAAGATCGCCAATGACATTTTTCAATACGATAAAGGTAAATTGATAATGCAGGTGCTCATGTTGCTCTAATACAGGGACAAAATCAGCAGGTCCAATGTTCAGCTCATTGTTCCAGCGTACCAGCGCTTCGTAGGCAGAAGGCTTTTCATCACTTAAAGCATCATAAATTGGTTGGTAAACCACATGAAAACTCTGCTCTTCATAGCAAATTGATCGATAGAGCTCTCGAGTTAAGTATTTTTCCTTCATTGCAGAGCAATAGCTTTCTTCTTGGTGAATGTACAACCCTTCAACAGTGCTCAGCGCTTTTTTCATCCCAAAGGAGAGTCGGCGTTCCATCTTATCGAGATCGGCCAATACCGATTTACTCGACATATACAGGGATGAAATCGCGTAATCCATTGCGACCAAGCCTCCATCAAACACTAATTCATTAGGTAATCGTTCAATGAGTTTCTTTTGTTTTTCTTTTACATCTTTACTATCGAGTGGTTTATAAACAGCGAATGCAACAACCAAATATTCATCACTATACACTTTCAAAAAAGTCGGGCAGACACTTTGGTTTATCTCTTTATACAGTTTCTGGCGAAGCTTATCTTTTCGTGTCAAACGGTATAATGACTGCTCAGATCGCCCAATCTTAACTAAAGAAAGGTGGTAATACACGGTCATTTTCCTAGCTTCAATTTGCTTCATTAGGGAAGAAAAATACTCGAAACCAAAGATATCTTTTTTTAACGATTGAAAATATTCTTCACTATTTAACACTTGCCCATATCGAAAGTCAGTACTTCTATTCTCACTGTGTTTAAGCGAGCCTATTGATAGTTTTAAATAGGCAATAACAAACACACATAGAAACATCGCTAACACAACGGTTAGAAATACCATCTTGGTTTACCTTTATTAGTTTGTCTTACGAAGGCAGAAAAGCTTATACATACACTTGAGTAATCAAAGTGTATGTGACTGTATCTGCAAGAAAAACAGCACACTACCACCTACTAACCGGAGAGCCAAGAACAAAATACTAACCCGAACCCCGCATAGAGCAAAAACTCAACAATAAGTCATTAATATAAATAGCATTTAACTCATTTTCAATAAAAATAGAACAAAATATTATTTTACTACGCTTTCTTATTACTCGCATTATGAGCCAAATATAAAACGAAATAATTGATATTAGTTAGCTTTTGCTAATTAATGTAGGTTAGTATTTTAAATAAGATATTGCTAATTAAGTAATATTAAAAAGACGACATTAAGAATGCACTATGAATAATAAATCAAAGAGCACAAGCTTGTTATCGCTTGTGCTCTTTTTAAGTTCTAACAAATATCGGTCACGAAACTAAAGCTTGAATCGAGATAGTTCTTGTTTCAAATCACTTGCCAAATGACTCAGTTGGTCAGCCTGAGAAACTGCATCTGTCGCATCTAGCGCCATCACATCGCTGACTTCACGAACCGACTCTGTGTTTGCGTTTATTTCTGCCGTCACTAATGACTGCTCTTCTGCCGCAGAGGCTATTTGGGTAGCCATATCGCTGATCATCTGAATCGCTTCGCGGATTTGAGCCAAGCTTTCTCCTGCCATATCAACATCGTGTACGCTTGTTTTCGCCATATCATGGCTTTGTGTCATCACTTTGACAGCGCCGTTGGTTGCTTGTTGCAAGCGTTTTATCTTGTCTTCAATCTCTTCTGTTGAAGCATGAGTACGTTGAGAAAGCACTCGAACTTCATCGGCAACTACCGCAAAGCCGCGGCCTTGTTCACCCGCCCTTGCAGCTTCGATTGCCGCATTAAGCGCAAGCAAGTTAGTTTGCTCGGCTATTTCGCGAATAGTTGCCAAGATAGAAGCAATTTGTTGGCCATGCTCTTCCAACTCACTGATGATAGAAACAGCGCTAGTAAGTTCAGTTGCTAACTCGTTAATGGATGATTGGCTCTTAGCCATCTGCTGGAAACCTTGTTCACTCAATTCCACAGAGTGAGTCGCACTTTTCGCTGTGTTGTCCGCATTAGACGCAATTTCAGACGTCGCTGTCGCCATTTCAGTCACAGCAGTCGCTACCATAGCGATTTCATCTTGCTGTCTACTGACACTTTCACTGCGTTTTAATGCGCTACTGTTGGCTTGATCAGCACCGTTGTTCATTGCCGTTGAAACTTGAGTGACGTTTTCCATCATTCCATGGAGTCGGTCTACAAACACATTAAACTTATCGGCAAGTTGCCCTACTTCATCTTTACTCGACACTTGAAGACGCTGTGTTAAATCACCATCCCCTTCCGCAATATCAGCCAGTGCTTCACTCACTCGGCCAAGTTCAACTAATTGACGAGCCACAAACCACGACGTAGCCGCCGCCATAACGATCAATACAATCAAACCTGTTGTTATCTGACTGACCAGCATATCGAACAACGGTTGTTCTAACACCTCTTTGTCCATTTCAATCACAAGGAGCCAATCAGTCCCTTTAATGGGTTCTGCCATGATGACGCGTTCAGCACCATCAACTTGAGTGAAGATTGTCTTGAGGTTTTGTGCGGCACTATTTAAACCAGAGACGCTCAGCTCAGGTGCAATCTCGTTGACTTGCTTAAGAATGAAGTCTTTATTCTTATGAGCAACGACCGTGCCTTGCTTATCAATTAGAATCGCACGCCCATTACCTGGAACCTCAATTGCCAATACATCTTGAATAAGTTTGTCCAACGCTAGATTTGATGCCGCCACACCAATGATCGAACCATTTTCTATGACTGGGTCAGTCAGCGTAACCACCAAGGTTTGCATTGTGACACTTACATAGGGCTTAGTAGTAATGGCACGATTCTCAGCCAATGTTTGTTTATACCAACCTCGCACTCTTGGGTCATAGCCCGGTTTATTAAGTAAAGGATCATGGCGGAACATCTCACCTTCTTTATTCCCGTAATAACTCAGTCCAAACCCACCAGAAACAAGGGTTTGACGTAAATGAGGAACAATATCTATTGAAGGGTTAAGTTGAACTTGCTGTTTAAGTCCGTGTACTGCTTGTTTCTTATCATAGAACCAATCACCAATTCCTTTTGCATGTGCTTGGAGTGTATTACGGCTTTCACTCTCAATCGCCCGCCAGCTGTTATTTTGAAAGGTCTTATAACCCATGAAAAGGAGAATGGCAGATGTAACAGCAATCGCCAAAACTACAGAGAAAACCATTTTTCTCTTTAGACTAAATTGCATATCAAGGACCTCTTATAGAACAGTTAAACAAATATAAAGAGAAATCCTATCACCCATACACATGATTTAATTAGGGTTACTCCTAAAAACCATGAAACAAATTGAGCATTATGCTTAATTGTGACTTTGATTTATTGACGACGACTTGCCGTTAGGCTTAATCAACACATCCCTATCTAGTCACAAAAAATCTCACATCGTGATCTTGATACTATTGATAAAATAGACAGCTCCCAATCTCCATGCTGTAATTCGAATAACACGCTATGTGTTTTCGATTGTAGAGTAAACCATGATTCAATCTGTGATGTTAGAGAATGGCTGTAACCTAGATTTACTTCAGCCTAATGTATCCCATACCCTTGTACGTAACGAAGTCGAACTCGAGTTTCAAGGCATTCACAATGAAGCGATTCCAGAGTCCTATTTAGTCGCCCGCACTTTTTTAGCCTGTGAACATCACGCCAAATTACTTGGCGATGGCTTCCAAATGCTAGCCCAAACGGGCGGTACCTTTGACCAGCTTATCGATATCGGACGCTGCCCAGATAACAACGAAAGCTATCGCATCTACCCGAATGACGCCGCGAAGCGTTTCTACAATTACTTGGTATTCGAGCAGGCAGATGGCTACCATCTATTTGGCTTTACTTCATGCCATCGTTTCGCGGGATACTTCGAAATATCCTCAATCTCAACCGGGTTTGATATTGACGTTTATCTTGATGGTGAAAACAGCCAACCAGGAAACTGGGACACTAACCAACTCGAAAGCTTTTGTGCGCTTCACGGTGAGTCACTGTCTGCACTCTATGCTGAATACTCAACACTTATCAAACAGCGTCACGGGCTGCGTTCCGGCGTGAAGCAGAGTGCGCCAATCGGTTGGTGCTCTTGGTACGCCTACTACGCCGATGTCACCGAAGACAATATCAAGCTCAACGTAGACCAGATGCAAGAGACGCTTGACGATCTAGAATTGGTCTTGCTTGATGATGGCTATCAAGCCTTCATGGGTGATTGGCTCTCCCCTTCTGACAAATTTTCTGGTGGCGTCAAAGAGCTTATCCAAACCATCAAAGATAAAGGAAAAAAGCCCGCCATTTGGATGGCACCGTTTATTGCTCAACCAGAGTCAGAAGTCTTTAAGCAGCACCCCGACTGGTTTGTAAAACACGCTGACGGCTCACTTCTCAAAGCTGAAGATATCACCTACGGAGGTTGGCGCTGCACACCTTGGTATATTTTGGATACGTCTCATCCTGAAGTACAAGCTCACCTTACTCACGTGGTAAAAACCATGAGAGAAGATTGGGGCGTCGAGTTATTTAAATTGGACGCCAATTATTGGGGCACCTTAAAGGGTGTTCGCCATCAACTGGGTGTTACGGGTGTTCAATCTTACCGAATGGGAATGGAAGCGATAGCAAAAGGCGCAGGCGATGCGTGGCTACTCGGCTGCAATGCGCCGATGTGGCCATCACTCGGACTAGTGGATGCGATGCGAGTCTCCGATGATGTCGAGCGTCAACCGCACCGATTTGAGCAGATCGCTAAAGAAACCTTTTATCGCTCTTGGCAGCACCGCCAATTATGGCAAATCGACCCAGATTGCGTCACTCTGACGTCGCTGGCAAACCAAGCCACCGACAGAGCCAGCTATGAATTCCATCGAACCGCTATGCTTGCCTGTGGTGGACTACTGCTGTCTGGCGATCCACTACCAGACATAACTGCGTTTGCCCAAAGTAGCTTTTGTAAGCTCATCACCAGACAAAAACACAATCAACATGCCGCGAAATTTACGTCACTGGCATTGAATCATGCCTTCTTAGCACTGACTGAGCACAATGATCTGCATTGTTTGTTCAACTTCAACCAAGAAAATCAAGAACACACCTTAACGGCCAATCAGCCGGTATTTTGGTACGACTACTGGACAGGAGAAAAGCTCACACCTGAGCCTGTACAAATATACCAAGTTAGCCTCAATGCGGGGTTACAGTCTCGAGCGCTGATCACCGCATCCAAGTAACCAGCAACCTTATCTAAGCCTCGATCGCCTTGAGAAAAGTCTCAAGGCGATGCGCCCACCACACCAGATCGCACAATTTACTATAAGAAGTGGTTACGGGCTTGTTCAACACTCGGGATTTAACGCTGGCTGCGCAGCGCTTAATCCTGATCTGTTATATTCACTCTTACGTCTAAGTGAATAACTGACCGACTGTTTTCATTGGAATGAACATTCTTGCACGACCATTGATTTCGCAAAGAACCTCGAAACCATATTTTGCGTAAAATGACTCTGCTTGTTCGGTAAAACAATCAACAACAATGGCATAAGCTCTCATGTGAGAGTTAATTTCCCAAAGATATTCTAGGGCTTTGATTAAGCTAACTTTACCTAACCCACTGCCATGAAATTCCTTATGAACTGCAAGCTGAGCTAAAAGAAAAACAGGAATTGGATAGCGTGGTAATTTTTTAGCCATTGCTTTTGGCAACGTATCACGGCTAATTGAGCTTGGCGCGATACTATAAAATGAACAAATTGGATATTTTTGATTTGGTAATGGCACTGAAGCAGGTAAAACCATGGTTCGGCTAATACCTGCTTGCATATGTTTAGCGGCTTGAGTTTGGATAAAACCATTTAACTCTTTTTCACCGCAGTCAAATGATGCTCTATCGTGTTGTGATTTATCCAATTCTTTAAAAGCTTTGGAATAACTCACTTAAACTCACCACTTTTAGTAAATGCAGCCGCTTCAAGTAATGCTTTATTCGGAGCCTTAGCCTCGTCACAAGCAATCATGAATTGGTCAAATACATTTGCTTCAACAGTGATGCTTTCATGTTCTGAAATCACCTGAGTTGAATCTTCGTCCATTAAACGAACAACGTATTCAGTTAAGCTTTTTAAACCAAGTAAAGCTGAAGCTTTCTCAGCCTTAGCTTTGATTTCTTCATCCAAACGGATATCAAGTCTTGCAGTCGCCATAAAACCTCCAATCGTACGGAGTAGTTCCGTAATTAACCTGAGTATAAGATTTAAACAATCAAAGTACAACTTGTACGGAACTAATACGGATTGATTTTTTAAGCTCTGTGAATATAACGCCTGCATAACACGTTTACTACTAAGCAATTATACTTAAAATTGACGCCCTAAAACGAGAAAAACCCGACAACCTGAGGATGCCGAGTGTAGTAAATCGTGTTGATGCATTTGTTATACAGCTGCATTTCGTCTGTGCGTTTGAAACTCTGATAAGCTGTAAGCCGTTACTTGTAAAAAAACCATGGATAGCCAATGCATAGCCATTGGATTAATAAAACTAAATAATTCATCAGAATCTACAATCCTGTCACTTTCTATATTAGTAGCCCCCCCATTCAAATTATGAAAAAAACGGTTACGAATATTAATAATAAAGCTGCTCATTTCACAATACTTAACTGAAAGAGTATCAAACTCACTGGTATCTTCATGAATAACTGCATTGCCAACCGTTTCTCTTATAGATTTAAACATCTGTTCACCTACATCTGAATTTGTTGTACTAAATGCAATATCAATAGATGTATCAGAAATACTATCACCTCTGTACAGCATTTGTATAAATGCTTTAAAGAAACCTAGTTCTTTTTTTTCACTATCTCCGACCATTAGTTCTTTTAATTGACCAAAAGACCTTAAAAAGTCCTGCGTTTTAGAGGCGTAGATCAATGGAAATGCATAAGAGATCTTCTCTAAAATACGATAAATATAAATAAAAGCAGATGTATGCGCTCCCCTTTTTGTATGCAAAATAAACTGAGATATTTCCGATAAAATTGCAGCATAAAAAGAGCGGTTTACATATTTAGTATTTTCAATAAATACAGCTATATCAGTAGCTGTTGTATCTTCTGAAAACAGCACTGGAAACTCCCGCTTCCAGTTCCTAAATCGAGTAAAATCCCCAGAGAAATAATTAATACGACTTTTTATTATAGTATTAGAATAAGTATGTGTTAATTCAATATTTCCAGACAATAAGCGTAATATGATTAATATTTCAGGATCTCTACTACCTGATATTTTAAGTTCTTCAGGTAATTGAATGTTAATATTTCTCGGCAAATTATCTGAATAACTAAATGTTACATACCTTGGCATTAAGAAGTAATCTCCATAAATTTTTCAATTAATTCCATCTCATCAAAATCACAGTATCGACCATAATTTTCAATAAAATTTTGAGATAATTCACGTCTAAATTTACCTAAATTTACCTTTGATGGGTTAATAGATTTAAACGCTGCTTCAAATAGTTCAACTGCTACAGAAAACTGCTCAGTTGTTACATTTTCAATAATTTCATGCGAAGATTTGATACCCACAGAAAACCCGATTAAATTATTACCAACCTTTAACCATTTATGAACTGTTGAACTTTCACACAAACGGTCAATTTCACGTATAACTGTTTTAAAGTCGATCTCATCACTTACAGGTTGCTTATCCATTATCCTGCCAACAATAATCTGGTCCATTTTTTCGCCAATAATTTTATTATTGTCGTTATTTACTGTACCAGTTAAAAAAGCTAAGTATGCTTTGGACAAATCACCTAAATCAAATGAGCCTTTTACAACATTTTCCGCACGTTCTTTTTCAGTTTGAACTGAAATATTAACTTCTGAAAAATCAAAAAGTTCTTGAGTTAAAATCTCTATTTGATGCCTTGGAGTCATTGGCTTTTGACCATTATTCAAGGTAATCATTCGATAAAGTAACTTATCTTCGGATGGAGAGATAATTGCATTGATATAGAGAGCTTGCGAACCATCAAACCTTTCATTCTGACTAGCTCTATTTAAAGTGTTTAAACGTTGAATACCATCCAAAACATAACCAGAGTGAATATTATTAGAAATATACTCTGCTATTTCTGATTGCTCTGTAAGACAAAAATCTGGATCAACAAATGCGATTGTAATTGGGGGCATCAAGCAATAATCGAGAATATCCCTTTCTAGGCGCCCATAAAACTTTTTATCTTGTGTTTTTCGCTGTGCTGAGAACCGATCAATTAATGGGAATAAGTTATCAATTGCGTACTGATACGTTACTTTACCTGTAGCAACAACACTATTAATAACACCATCATCAGCTTTATCAAAAATCGTTACACTCAAAATTCACCTCAAGGATCCATATTATATGAGTATAATACTACTCTATAAGGCATTGATTGCAAAATACTAAACCTACAAATATGATTCTGTTAACTATGAAGGGTTCAATAAGCTGTATAACGCTTTATGTACAGATCATCGCCGCCTATTTCACCTAAAATACAACAACATAGTTCTGAAAATATTTTGTAATACTACTCTTCTACCTGCATAAAATCAGTAAGTTATCGAGTCTATTCATACTGCTATCGCCAAAACATTGGATCTTTGCTGTCTAAGTCACGAATCGTTGCAAATCCGCCATTACTGCTTATAAAAACAGCACCTTTTTGTAAGTAATTTCTATTATTAAGCATCAATTCAACCTGAAGGCGGCTGTTTAGTGCAAGAAAAGACGGTTTGAAAATCTGGGAATTAAAGCGACAAGATACAAAAAAGCCCCAGCATTTCTGCTAGGGCTTAATCAAATAATGGAGGCGCCTCCCGGAGTCGAACCGAGGTCCACGGATTTGCAATCCGCTGCATAGCCACTCTGCCAAGGCGCCATTATTCTTTTTGTGCTCATCTTTTATTGCTAATAATGAGCTTAGTTTTACTTCCACTGCTTGAGTAGAAAATAGATGGTGCCCCGGGCCGGACTTGAACCGGCACAGCGCGAACGCCGAGGGATTTTAAATCCCTTGTGTCTACCAATTCCACCACCAGGGCACGCAAACTTGTTGCGATGCTCCTAACCAATGTGTTCTCTATGAGAACGGTTAGACACCATCTTCGATACCGCTTTCGCCATATCTTATAATTTGGAGCGATACATCGGGTTCGAACCGATGACCTCAACCTTGGCAAGGTTGCGCTCTACCAACTGAGCTAGTATCGCCTTGTTCTTAAAGGAGCGTTAACTTCCATATGGGCTTTGCCCTGAGAACGAGATGTACTTTAACGGATTAAGAAAATCCGTCAACAATAAATTTTGCATTTTGATTCAACCGGTTAAATTTACAACCTATTAATTGAAAATTCACCACTTGGCGATCATAAAAAGATCAGGGCAGAAAAACGAAATATGCTTAATGCCAAACTTTGCTTTGAATTGTCTATTCAAGTTGCAGGTTTTAGGCATAATAACCGCTCATTGAAAAAGGGATTGAAATGAACAACTCAGCATTACTCAAACAACTTCAAGCTGGTGGTACTCTAGATTTATACCAACTCTACCTTACGTTTCATCCCACTCCCGTCCACCAGCTTCTTTCCGAACTACAAAAACTCAAACAAGAGAATCAACTCTCAACTAAATTAAGTCATCAAGTGACGCAAGCTGAAAAAGCCTTCGCCGACGCCGACGCCAGCAAGAGCGCGGAAGAAAACTTGAAGATAATCGGCCAAGAGCTTGACCTCCAACAAAGGGCACATAGCATGAGCCGTTACATCCAACTGTCTGATAACCACCGGCACTTTACTCCGCAAATGGAATTGGTCATGTTTGGCGATTCAATTACCGAATGGGGACCTTGGGCCGACGCACTTCCCCAAACGAAAGTCGCCAATCGCGGACTAGCAGGTGACACGACTAGAGGCATGCTTGGCAGAATAGATACCACCACTAACGTTGAACCTAAATTAGTTTGCATCATGGCGGGTATTAACGATTTGGCTCAGGGTTATGCGGTTTCTGAAGTCTTCGAAAACTACACTCGTATGCTTGAAACATGGAAAACTCGCAACATCCCTGTCATCGTGCAATCGACGCTTCATGTTGGTATCGCTCTTGACGAACTCAACGCTAAAGTCAGCAAACTTAACCAGCAATTAGAAGACTATTGCACTCATTACGACTTTTACTTTCTAGATATCAACAAAACACTCGCACCCAACAAGATATTGTCCAATACTTTTAGCTGTGACGATTTACACCTCAATGCCAGAGCTTATCAAATCTGGCTTGATGCTTTAGCTCCTGTGTTAACAACTCAGCTTTGTAAAGAAGGCCTATAATGCGAAACAGCGACGACTTCATTATTTTTTACCATCTTGTCGAGCATGGTTCGTTTAGTAAAGCGGCAGAATGCATCGGGTTAACTAAGTCTGTCGTCAGTAAGCGTGTAACCCGATTAGAAGAAGAGTTGGGCGTACAACTTTTGTATAGAACAACGCGAAAACTCACCTTAACAGAGGCGGGAGACGTCTTTTTTCAGCATGCCCGAGAGGTGTTTCAATCCATTCAAAATGCTCAGGATGCCATGAGTGGATTGGGCGAGCGCTTGACCGGCAATATTAGAATCACGGTTCCTACGATTTCCGGCGAGTTGTTCTTACCTAAAGTGATCGCTCGATTTAGCAAAAAATACCCCGAAATTAACATCCAAATGGATCTCGATAATCGATTTATAGATATTGTCGAGCACGGTTACGACCTCGCAATACGTACTGGCATCCTGCCTGATTCCAGCTTTATTGCTCGCAAATTATTAGAAGCAAGATGGGTAATTTGTGGTTCACCCGAATATTTTGATCATCATACTCCACCCAAAAGCTACACCGAGCTACACAAACACAACTGCCTTACCTACTCTTATCAAGAAACCGGAGCGCACGATTGGCTATTTCAACGAAATGGTGAACCGTTCACAGTAAAGGTATCTGGCAACCTTACATGCAATAACGCATCGGCACTGCGTAAAGCCGCGTTATACGGCCAGGGGTTAATCTATGTACCTAAAGTTCTGGTCGCGGACGACTTAATCGCAGGTCAACTGGTACAAGTATTAGAAGCACAAGTCGGCAAGAGTCTTGGTATTTACGCTATATATCCTTATACCAAACATCAACCAACCAAAGTTAGGCTCTTTATTGAGCATCTTTATCAATGTTATAGCGAGGAGCAACAGCAGTTTTAATACAGATAGTCCTCCCTTCCTATACTGATGCAGTAAACAAGCCCTTCTGCCTACAATCCAACCGAATTCCAGCCCCTTGTACGTTTTCATATGGTTTTTTTGTCATCTTTAATTGATTATAATGATAATTATTATCATTTACATCAAAAGACAAATTGAAACGAGGGAGTAACAACCAATGGCAGCTATCTGTACGGTAAATATGGCAAGCATTGATCACATGTATCAAGAGCACCGTAGCTGGCTTTCGTTGTTTATTCAGCGCCGATTGAGCTGCCCAGAAACCACAGCCGATCTAGTCCAAGACACCTACTTACGTTTGTTAGTGAGAGGTAAACTGCCTGAACAGAAAGACTCCCGCAGATACTTAACTCATATCGCCAAAGGTTTAGTTATCGACCTGTATCGACGTCGTAATATTGAAGCCGCGTATTTAGAACTCTTAGAGCAGGAACCCGATAAAACTTCGGGGTCTCCCGAATCTCAACTCATTGTCGTCGAAGCTTTGGTTGAAGTAGACGCCCTCCTTCACCGCCTCCCTAATAAGGCGCGACAAGCACTATTAATGCGCCAATTGGAAGGCATGAGTTATAAACAAATCGCCCTAGAATTGGACGTTTCTATTTCGTCGGTTGAAAAGTACGTCGCAAAAGCACTTCAAGGTTGCTTACTCATTGCGCTTGAAGAGCAAAATTAACATGAAACAAGTATCAAGAGACTCTATTGAACAAGCTTCTATTTGGATGGCTCGCCTATGGGCGGATGATGTTGCCGAACATGATAAGCAAGCTTTTCAAACATGGCGCACCGCCAACCCTGATAACGAATTTGCATGGCAACAACTCGAACAAATTCAAAGTAAGTTCAACGCCATCCCTCAACCTGCTCTTAGTCGGAAAGTCCTGTCTAAGTCTAGAGAAATGCCTTCAAACAGCGCGCCTTTACGCGGTATATCTCGCCGCCAAGTCTTGTTAATCGGCGGGATTTCTTTAGGGACTCTTGGTCTCGTGCTCAACAGCCGAGCCGAACGACCACATGGGGCTGAATATGTCACGTCGGTAGGCGAAGTGAGGGAGATTACTTTGTCTGATGGCACTCAAATGGTCATGAATACTGCCACACGAGTCTTTGTAGATTTCAATCAATACGAAAGACGGCTCCATTTGCTGGAAGGAGAAATATTGATCACCAGCTCTCATCATCTCACGCCCTTTTTCGTCACAACAAAACAAGGCAAAGTTACGCCGATTGGAACTCGATTCTCTGTCCAACAGCGAGCAGAAGACACCTTAGTAACGGTATATGAAGGTGAAGTTGCCCTCCAACCTGAACGCAAACAAATGGCTCAACACCTACTCGCTGGAGAAAATGCCACCTTTAGTCGCATCGACTTGCTCACCAAAGATAAAAACCCTTCCGCTGATGCGTTGTGGCTAGAACAAAAAATCATGGCTCAAAATACGCCGTTACCGCAATTCATGGAAGAACTTTCGAGATATAGAAAAGGCGTATTAAACGTAGATAATAACCTTAATGAACTTAAGCTGACTGGCGTTTTTTCAACCCTTGATACCGACGAAACTCTGTTCAATATTAGTCAAATTCTGCCCGTTGAAATCCAATACCGAACGCCTTTGTGGGTGAGAGTCTCAGCAAAAAAATAAATTCCTATTACGGTTTTTCAGGCTTCACTCGGTGTACTGACTAGAAATCAGTAAATCGAAAAGGAATTCAAGTTGTACTCTTGTTCTCATCATAAATTATTGCTCGTGCTACTCAGCGCTCAACTGGGCGTTGCATCTGCATTCGTTTCTACGTCCGTACAGGCCAACGAAGCCTCCGAATTCAATATCCCGGCAGGTACACTCGATACCGTACTTAACGAATTCGCAATAAAAGCAGGGATTGAGTTCCACCTTAATTCAGCACTTTCCAATGACTTATATAGCCCAGGTATTAACGGGCAATATAATGTTGATGATGCCCTTAGTTTACTGCTATCCAACACTGGGTTACGAGCCCAGCTTCAACCCGACGGTGCTTATCGCGTGGCTTCAGAGCAAGCAGGCATGACACTCGCGCCCATTCAAGTACGCACGTCATTAGATGACGGTACTCATCGAGATGAAGAAGGCGAATATGAAATTTATGACAACGACGTATCCAGCACATACTTAAGCAAAGAAGAAATCGAACGCTTTAAAGGCACCAGCGCAGCCGACTTATTTACAGGTATGGCCAACACCCACAGTGGTGAAGCGAGAAATGGAGGCGGCAGTATTGACCCAAACATTCGAGGAGTGCAAGGGCCTGGTCGCGTACCTGTCGTGATTGATGGAACTGAACAAGGTATTTCTGTTTATAACGGCTATCGCGGCGCATCCAACCGAAACTATATCGATCCAAACTTAATCGGCGGAATGAAGGTCCACAAAGGCGCGCAAATAAATTCAGACATCAACACATCAGTCGGTGGCGCGGTAGAAGTTACGACACTGACACCTCAAGACATTGTGCCAGAAGGCGAAACGTTTGGACTCGAGTTTGTCGCTGAAAGCAGCAGCAATTCCATTGAACCCAATGTTGCCCGCTTACACACAGGTAAAAACTGGCAAGATGTTCCGGCTTACGCTGAACTGGGTGGCGTGCCGCTCTATGATGATCCAGAGCTCCGATTCCAGACTCGAAGTGATAAAAATGACAACCCAGTTAACGGTGAAGATGTGGCCTATCGATTAGCCATTTCTGGCATCAGCCCAAAATTTGAATGGCTAGGTGCTTACGCTTATCGCAATCGAGGAAATTATTATTCTGGTACAAAAGATTCTGGTTTTTATGCGCAGCCGTACAAAACCGGGGATCGTGATGGGGTCGCTGGCCGTATCCCCTACTTACAACCAGAACACGTGGCTCTCAATCATCTTCCCGGCCATGAAGTACCCAATACCTCATCTGAAATGGAGTCGTTTCTACTCAAAACCACGTTCAACATGACCGACTTTCATAAACTGCAGTTCAGTGCTCGCTTCACCGAGAGCACCCACGGCGAAATCTTGGCGAGTCGTTCGGATTATCGCAACCAAGACGGCCTACCTCAATGGCCACTTGCCAACGTAAAAATGCAAGCTTACAGCCTAAAATTCAGAGCCAACCCGGCAAACCCGTACTTAGATCTCAGCACCAATTTATGGACAACGCTAACCGACTCTCGAACCAACACAGGGTATGGATTTCCAAACTTCACTCACCAAAAAAGTGATACTCCAAATAAAATCATCAACACCGCAACCGTAAATCGGGAAGAGAGCCGGGTCGGATTTAATTTTAAAAATGCCATGACGTTAACCGAAGAGTTAGACCTAACGTTTTCAGGCAATTACCAGCAGCATAAGTTAGCCCCAAAAGAAGGGCTTCAATACATGATTGACCTATATGAAGGTCCGGTAAGAGCAGGAGAACGCGAGGAGTATAACGGCGCAATTACGATGGAATGGCGACCATTGGAGTCGGTTATTTTCAATGCTGGCGTCCGCTATTCGCAATACCAATCTGAAGATCATTACATCAAAAACCGGTTAGATGCGGGTGATACAAAAAGTTTAGAAACGTTGCAACGAGACGGCTACACACTCCGCTATCAAACCATCGAAACGTTTGCGGCTGAAGAAATCGCTCAAAATGTTGCCAACGCCGAGCAAGGCGTTCGCGCCACATTTACCAAAGATAATATCGCTAAGAACATCAACCGCTACCAAAACTTGATGGTGATGTTCCCCGATAGAAAAGACGAATTTCAACAACAAATACAACAACATCAAAGCGAGTTAGCCAACTTTGATAACTTGCTCGCCTCTAAAGTACAAACGAAAGTCACCGCGGCTCAAAACGAAACCACCTATACGGTGGATCATCAAGCCGATTGGATGTTTAACGCCAAGAATGAGCTAAAACTAGCGGGGAACGCTTGCGCCAACGCAATGAAACAAGCCAATTACGTTAGTGGTAGTTGTAAAGCCTCGAGCAAAAGCCAATCAAGAGAAACCAATACTCGCTATAAAAACAGTGGCAGTGGTTGGGTTCCTTCTTTATCAACCACTTGGTTAATCGATGATTCGAGCCGTACCTACGCGCGCTATGCTGAAACTCTTCGCTTCCCTAGCCTATTTGAAAGCACCAGCGGGTTCTCTGGTAACCCCAGCTTTTCAGCGCCACTAGAACCTGAACGAGCAAAGTTATTTGAAGTTGCCTACATTCGTTACTTTGATACGGCGAGTGCAAAACTCACTTACTTCGATCAAGTTATTGAAGATGTCATGGATCGAGACAGAGACAGCTTCTCGTTTGCAAACCTCGATAGCCAACGCACCAGCGGTATCGAACTGCAAGGCATGTTCGACAATGACGCCTACTTCGGTGATGCTTCTGTCGCATACAATTTCAGAAACGAAGTTTGCGATGAAAACTCGGCAGCTCGTGGGCAAATATTAGATATCAGCAACGGCACAGATTCATCGGATGAGACCTGCGTCCGAGGTGGTTATACCCAAACCAGCTACCTCGCAGCCCATGCCGCGCCTGAATATTCGGCGAGCATAATGCTCGGCGCTCGCTTCTTTAATCAAGACTTGGAAACCGGTTTGCGAGGAAACTATGTGTCGGGCAGCCACAAAGATGAAGTCATCAAGCGCACCAATGTCACGAAGTATGATGCGTACATCAAATACATTTTCAATAAACAATTTGAAGCCGAGTTAATAGGCATAATGCCGATCGTTTAGCTACTTGAACGATCCTCCAGAGGCCTCATAATCGGTCGTAACGTAAGTTACGGCCGATTTTTTATGTCTGAGTTTTCAAAAGAGTTACAGGTTACCGCAGAGTTTTGCCACGAACGTCCAATCGATGTGTTTAATAAACACATTCCTTGGGAATGGGTTGAAGAAGCTGTTCAACAAACTGGACGAGTATCGCTCAGAAAGCGACGCCTCCCCGCAGAGCAAGCTGTTTGGTTAGTATTAGGGATTGGGCTCCAACGTAATCGCTCCATTCAAGATGTCTGCGACAAGTTGGAGTTAGCATTCCCTGATGTAGATGGTGAACTCACACCTATGGCAACAAGCAGTATTATCAAGGGGAAAGAACGCCTCGGCGATAAACCTATGCGTTACTTATTTAAAACTACAGCCCAACAGTGGGAGCAACAATCAGACTTTGACGAAGTTTGTGGCTTAAAGCTTCTTAGTGTCGATGGAACGTATTTCAAAACTCACAATACCGAAGAAAATCAGCATTTTGGGTTTGCTCAAAAAGGTGCATCATTTCCAAGCGTGTTGGCAGTAACATTAATGTCTACACGTAGCCACCTTGTGTCCGATGCTGCTTTTGGACCAGTAACAAACAGTGAAATATCATATGCCCAACAACTTGTGGGGTCAGCACCAGATGACTCATTAACACTTTTTGATAGAGGGTTCACTTCTGCGGAGTTATTTACCAGCTGGCAGGGTGCTAGCAGTAACAGCCACTGGTTAACACCAATCAAAACCAAAATGCGCTATGACATAATCGAGAGTTATACTGATTATGATCATCTCATTGAGATGCCTGTTTCACCACAAGCTCAAAAGCAGACTCCCTATCTTGGCAAGAGATGGCAAGCACGCCTTATTCTAATTCCAACCCCTAAAGGTGAAATCAAAGGCTTCATTACTTCGTGCTTATGCCCTGAGCGCTATCTGTTTGATGACTTAGTTAAAGTGTATTGGGAGCGTTGGGAAATCGAACGCAGTTACGGCGAACTAAAGCAGTATCAGTTACAAAACAAACCAACATTACGAAGTAAGAAAAAAGTCGGGATATATCAGGAGCTATGGGGAATATTAACCAGCTATAACATCGTGAGGCTGGAAATGGCTGAGATGGCTAAACAACATGAAGTTGAGCCTCTACGGATCAGCTTCATTAATGCCTTATTTTTGATTATGGATGAGATGATTTGGGCGAGCGACACTCGAAGTCCAGGAGCGATACCAAAAAACTTAAAAGCTCTCAGGGACAATGGGAAGCGGCTTATTCTCCCCAAGAAACGGAAAAGGAAACCATACCCCAGAGCGGTTTTAAAAAAGCCAGCCCGATACCCCAATAAACATGCCACTCGCTCTTAAGCGAGTGGCATTAAGTTAATAGGCACCAATTTAACCGACCTTTATTACTTGGAAACCGGCTCTGTCTCTGGCATGCCGGCCCCTGGCCGAACGGTTAGTCTAAAGCTCCATGGCCGATTTTAATTAGCATTACCGAATCCTAACAAAATACAAACCGCTTTTTGAAGTCACTCTTCAAGGGCGGTTTTTCATTTATCTTTCCGATAAAAATACTGCAAAAAAACGTTACGGATTTGCTCATCCTGTTCGGTGTTATAGGTGACATGTTAGATCAAGCACCACTGATCAATTAACGGAATAGCTCCCACAAATTTAGGACAAATGAAATGAAAACAAGTTTGAAATGGATATTGATATCATTCGCCATCCCCGCATTAGCGGCATGTAATGGTGGAGGTTCAGATGCAAACAAAGACGTTGATGCCACTAAGAACCAAGTGCCAATCGCAGTTGCTGGGCAAGATCAAAACGTCGCTTTTGGCTCACTCGTCAAACTTGATGGCAAAAACAGTACCGACAAAGACAAACAACTATTAACCTATAAATGGTCATTAAAAGCTAAACCCGCAGGCAGTGCGGCCACCTTAAGTGCGACAGATGTGGTGGCTCCACAGTTTACCCCAGACAAAGCGGGGACGTATGTCGTAAGCCTAATGGTCAACGACGGAAAAGTAGACAGCAAAGCCGTTGATGTGACCATTGTTGTCGCACCTAAAGCGATCAATTCTTTACCTGTGGTTAACGCTGGCGCCGATAAGACGCACGCTATCGGTAGCCCTGTGTCTATTACCGCAACGGCAACCGATGCAGATAACGATGCCTTAACTTACGCTTGGTCAATTCAAACCCAAGCCGCTAACAGCACGCCAACCCTGACCAATGGCGACACAAAAACCGTCACTTTAAATGCGAATACCCAAGGCGACTACACACTGCAATTGTCGGTATCGGATGGTAAAGACACAGTAAAAGACTCAGTAACCGTAACCTTAGAACCGGCAAACGTTGCACCCGTTGCAAAAGCAGGAGCAGATCAAACCGTGGCTAAAACCGCCGTCGTCAACTTAGATGGCAGCGGAAGTTCAGACGCCAACAACGACGCAATACTCTACGAATGGGCGTTTGTCTCTAAACCAGCCAATAGTGTTGCCAACCTAACCGGTGCGAATACGGCCACGCCAAGCTTTACGGCCGACTTAGTAGGTGAATATGTTGTGTCGTTGACTGCAAGCGATGGGCACTTGAAGAGCACCGCATCGAACGTCAAAGTGACGGTCACGGAAGCGGTTAAAAATGAGCTGAAAATTGTTTTTCATGATCGAGATCCAGCTCTGAATGTATTGCCTTATGTCTTTGAACCCATCACCATCAACAAAACATTCGCAGATCCAAAACCTGCTACTTACAAAATTGCCAGTTTCAGTCTAGAAGCGGTTGGCCAAGACTACACGTTAAAAGAAGTTACCGCATGGGGACTAATGGGTGTTGTACAGCCAATAATAAAAGGAGTGGTAGAAGGACAAGTAATTAAAGCAGGAGAAACGGTCGAAATTGAGCTTCTGTCCCCGCTAACAGGCGGCCAGCAAGCGATGCTTTCATTTAGCGTTATCATTGCAGAAGACATTAGTAACTATATGGTTGCCGCTACTTACCTTTTCACAACTAACTAACCGCAATATCAGCATCTTCTGATCCTGCCTCTTCAGCGAAAGTGCGGCGTACCGTACTTTCGCTGTTTCATTAATTAGCAATAAAATAAATCAGCTCTTGATTACGGGTTTTTCCATTTGGTTCGGTATACACGATAGGACTCAATGTAACCTCTTCAGGAAGACGCAATGAAAAACAGATTTAAGTGGTTTGCCAGCGTGGCGACATTATCTCTCTTACTGGGCTGCAACGGAGGCGGTAGCGGCGACAGTCCCGATATCGACCCGAGCAAACTGAACAATCAAGCCCCCATCGCGATTGCCGGTGTGAATCAAAATGTAAAAGTAGCCACTAGAGTCAAACTAGATGGCACTGGCAGCGTTGATAAAGACCACGACCTCATCACGTATCAATGGCAATTTGAATCAAAACCTCAAAATAGCCAAGCCACAATCCACAATCCAAGACAGTGCCAGCGCCCTTTCTGAATTTACAGCAGACATAGAAGGTACTTACATCGTCAATTTGATCGTCAATGACGGCAAAACCAACAGTAGGCCAAATTCAGTACGGATCATTGTGGCTTCCACGACCACCAATTCGCCTCCGACAATCAGAAAAATGAACGATAGAAAACTCAACTTGGTCACCACTGCACACTTGTTTGCCAGCGCAAGTGATGCAGACAAAGATGAGTTATTTTACCAATGGGAAATCATTGAGCGACCAAATAATAGCCAACCTGAATTACTTTACAGGAACCATGGTGGCAAAAAAAACTCTGTTCGATTCAAGACCGATACCGCTGGAGACTACATTATCCAAGTGACCGTATCGGACGGGAAAGCCATCAGCACCGAAACTTTCACTTTGAGTTATTACTACGCCAACGTCCCGCCGTCAGCTGAAACGGGATCTGCAATCTACGCAACCGAAGGGATGACTATTCCTCTTGATGCGAGCATGAGCAAAGACCCAAATGGCGACCCCATCACTTACCAATGGCATTTTGTTTCTAAACCAGCCAATTCAAATACCGTCATTGTTGATCCGAGCGCAAAAATCAGTGAATTCTATGCCGATGCACCAGGCATCTATGCTGTTGGTTTAACCGTTAGTGATGGCGAGTTTACTGATGAGCCATACAAGCCATTTTATGTGAAAGTATTTGGGCTACAAATGCATACAAAGCTACTTGTAGGTGACGACACGGAAATGCAGATTCTCCCTTATAAACAAGAATTTGTGGTCGATAAAAGCATAGAAACTGGAGATATTCCCACCGAGTACATATTGGGAAGCTACACCATTGAAGCCGTGGGTAAAGATGTCACGATCAGTGGGATCAGCGCCAAAAACTACAGTGAGTCTGAAGTGACTCCCTACTTTATTGGCCTAGCAGAAGGCGAAATCGTTACGGTTAAAAAGGGGGAACGCGTTACCTTCCAGTTAGCAACACCTCCCACTAGCGGCCAATCAGTACGATTAGGATTTGGTTTTTCATGGAGCCTAAACGGCTACGGCGATTTTAGCGCTCAAGAACGATTCTGGGCTGGGTATCAGTTCAAGAGCCGTTAAGTAGATTTGTCGCTCGGTTTATTACCGAGCTTTTTCTTTTTTACTTACAAAAAAGTCAAAAACTATTACGGATTTTGCGACTTGGTTCGGAGTATTAAATGAGACTTATCAACGCTGCCTATCGCGCGTAATGGCCGCCGATGAGTCTTACGAACGGTCTTTTATGACCACTACAGCTTGAACCTGATCTGCAGTAATGATGCAGTTCAATAGAAGGAAGAAATAATGAAACCAGTTCAACTTTCATGGATTACCGCAGCGATGCTTGGCCTAAGCTCATTGGCACACGCAGGCTTTGATGGCGCGATCAGCGACAACTCTTTACGCCAAGTTGGCGAATCTGAAGTATGGGTACCGTTTTTCCACTCAAAAGGTAAAGCGGGTATTGGTAGCGCTACCGGTAAACGTGTCGATTTCGATGGCCTAGCGGGTAATGTATTCTCAAGTGACTATCGTGATTACAACAACAAGACTGAAAAAGGCATTCATACATCGGGCAGCAAGCACTTTGGTAACTCTCATTACAACTTTGCCCAAGTAGCCAATAGCGACATTTGGTTCGGCGAGTGGTACGAAGGTTCTCAAGATCAAGACTTCAACAACCGTACCGTGTACTACATTGGTAACGATGCGGGTACAACCGTCCCAACCAGTGGCACTGCCACATACAAGATCACAGGTATCAACAAGTTTTCTGGCAACAACAAGTTAACGGGTACGATTGATGCGGACTTCGGTGCACAAACCTTGTCTGGCGACATTTCAAACGGTTCACTCAACGTCAATGTTACTGCACAAATCAATGCCGCGACTGCCGCCTTTACCGGTGACGCAACCGCAACTCAAAACGCCGTCACTACAGCGGGTACTTCTCAAGGTCACTTCTTTGGTGCCGATGCGGCTTCCCTTGCAGGCTTTGCTAAGTTCGATACAAACAGCCAACTAGACACCGCGTTCGGTGGTGAAAAGCAATAATCTAATTACGTTAGATTAAACAGCACCTCTCAGAAGTAGCTTCGGCTACTTCTGTTTTTTATCGCGGCAGAGCTAAACATGAACCTAATCCCCCCTTCAAAGTCATCCGTTTTGGTGTGTTTGTTATTCGGCTTTTCATTTTATTCGCTCGCTGATCAAGACACCAAAATTCAAATTCAACAACGCGATGAGTTAACCGCTCGTGAAACAGAACAAGCCCTACTCGCAGAAGAGACAAAAAAGGAACAGCAAAAAAATGAGCAAGCGTCATCCATCATCATTGACGGGGAAACATATCAAGTAAACGACACCGTTCCAGAGCTTGGGCAAGCGTTGTACTTATCAGTCCAATCTCGCCAATGGGCACTCGTATCTCAGTTTCTCACTAGATATCAGTCTCTTGAAGGTTTCGATCCTTTATTGGTTCACTACGCCAAAGCTGCGCTGTATCGTATCAAGGGTGAGCTATCACGAGCAGAACATGAATACTCACAACTGTTAGCCTTGCAACCCGATTTTTTGCCCGCACAACTAGAACTGGCAAGAGTCCAGTTTGAAAATCAAAAAAACGCCGACGCCTATGAGCTGTTTTCTCTCATCGATCAAAATTTACCCTCCGATAACCCGCGTTCACAAGGGATCAGGAATACCGTAAACAGTTTTATGACCGCGGCTAAAAATAGAGACGCTTGGAAAGGATCATTTAGCTTTGGCCCTTCTTACAACGATAACCTAAACCAATCATCAGAATCGTACACGTGCTTAGCAAGGCTTCCATCAGGGCAATGCCGAGTCGAACGCAGTACTCCAGATGCGGTAAAAGGATCAGGCTTCGATTTTAATGCCAGCCTCAACAAACGTACTTCTCTGGTCGGTCATCATGGCATTGCTTTTACTGGCCTCGCCTACGGGTCGAGCTATCTGAATGACGATAAGTTCAATGAGCAAACATTACTCACCAGCCTCGGATACAGCTATCAAAACGCCCGCGACAAGTTCACTTTGTCTCCGCAGCTAGAATACAGCGCTTCGGGCAATAAAGCCCTCTACCTTGCGAGTGGTTTGAAGTTTGATTGGTTCAAAAGCTTAACATCATCGAGTGCTATGAAGCTCGAGATCGAGGCTGAATATCAGGACTACCGCCCAGCACATCTTGACTATCAGTCCGATTGGCAATGGTCATCTTACTTCAGCTACTGGCACCAATTACCCAACAAGTGGTTGCTGTTTGGCGGATTAGATTGGACTCAAAAGGACAATGACCAAAAGGTACATGCTTATCAACTATTTGGCGGAAGGTTAGGCGTTAACCGAGCATGGGGCGACGCCGTAGACGTCAACCTGTTTACGTCATTTAGGCAAAGAAAGTATGGCGATTTTAGTTCTCTGTTAAACGAAAGAAGAACAGATAATGAACAGAGTTACACACTGATGTTGTCATCAAAATCCCTCTCATTTTACGGTGTTACGCCGCTGTTCACCTGGACTCATAAGCGGGTAACGAGCAATGTGGACTGGCTCTATACTTACCAACAAAACGAAGTTTCGCTCAAGTTAGAAAAAAGATTCTAAATATATTCATTTTTCTTTACGGGTTTTGTTCTCTGATTCGGTATAGAAGGTAGGACAAAGGCACAAGCCTATTTTATGGGTTGTGCCTTTATTATGTTTTCCCATAAATCGAAATTTCAATGATGACTTTATTCCCAAAAACACTGCTTGTTTGGCTCGCTCTCGTCGGCAGTGCCTATGCACTCGATCAGAACGTTAACCTAGATAATAATACCCTGACTGCTCGCAGTTCTGCTGTTCCCTCTGTCGTTTCAGAAAAAATCCATACCGCCGATAACACGGTCAAGCCAACCGCTGCGCTTAATGCTCTAGGACAAGAGCAACAGCAACAGCAACAGCGCCCAATTAAAACGGCTAGCAAAGTCCAACACGACATGACACCAATGGGGATGTATCACGCGGCTGATTGGGTCGTAAAGTCTGTGATGATTTTATTGCTGCTCGCTTCCGTTCTTTCTTGGGCATTGTTTGTTTCTAAGCAGATTCAATTCTCTCTTGCTTGCAAGCACGCGGCCAGATTATTAAGAGAACTGATTGCTTCTGAGAATCTAAAAGAAGGAAAACAGCGTAGTTTCGATAAAAAGGGCGGCGGTTTGGCTTTAATCGACTCGGCGTTACACGAGTTAGAACTTTCAGCGATGGGGGCTGCTAGCAATGATGGCATCAAAGAACGAGTTCAGATCAGCTTAGAAAGAACACAAGCGTCTCTCAACAGCAAAATGACTTCCGGGACGGGCATCTTGGCAACCATAGGTTCCGTTGGCCCATTTGTTGGCCTGTTCGGTACCGTTTGGGGGATCATGAATGCTTTTATTGGCATTGCTAAAACTCAATCGACCACGTTAGACGTTGTCGCCCCTGGGATAGCCGAAGCCTTGCTGGCAACCGCTATCGGGCCTATTTGGCCGACATTAATGCGGCATTATTGGTTTTAGTAAGCAGAGATTTAGATCGAAAGCCTAATACTCTAGGTAAAGCGGGATAACTCATGGCATTCAGACCCAACTCCAATAGTGATGAAATGGTAGAAAACCATGACATCAACATCACACCTTTAGTCGATGTCATGCTCGTACTTCTTATCATTGTGATGGTTGCAGCTCCGCTCGCAACCGTTAATGTTCCCGTCGATTTACCTACGTCTTCAGCTAAGCCTCAACCCCAACCGGATGAGCCTTTTTATCTGACGGTGCAACAAGGCCTGATTTTAACCCTAGGTGAAGAGAAAGAAGTCAGCTTAGCCCAACTACCGTTAGCGTTAGATACACAGCTAATGGACAAATCTAAACGTATTTTTCTACGAGCAGATAAAAACTTAACGTACCAAGATTTAATGACCGTCATGAATACGGTGGTTGCTGCCGGATACTCACACATAGCCCTTGTTGGCGAAGAGAAACCTGCGGATTCCAATTCATGAGTTACTTTCATCAACGCGAAAATCATTTTGCTCAACGAACGAGTCAAGTAAATACCGATGGAAGCCGCCGTTGGTTTTTTGTCGGCATGACCAGCAGTCTCGCGTTGCACGTGGGTTTTGCCATTGCTTACTTTTGGACGCCGAATCATAATTACCAGCCACCACCAGCCGCCGCACCGATCGCGGTCAGCCTTGTTGCCCCTTTATCGGCCCCGAATAAAAAGGTCAATGACCTTCCCCCAGAGCCAGATCAACAAGCGACGATTGCTCGCATTCCAACGCCCATGGAGCCACCAGCTGAGAAACAAGAAATTGTGGTTCAAAAACCAAAACTGATCGCGGCTGAAGCAAACAAACCTTCTCAGTTTAAAACCATCGACAAGCTAGAACCAAAGAAAGTAACCACAGAGCCGAAGCAAGAACCTGAGCCAATAGCTAAGCAACCAAAAACAAAAGCTGAGAAAATTAAACCCCTACCCAAAAAAACTGAAGATCAAACACCTGACCCGGTGCAATCCGTCGCGAAACAAGCGACGTCTATACCAACAATAGAGGTGAGTAAACAAAGTCGACAAGTCAGCGCCTTGCAAACGGGACAGCTAAGTGAACAGGGGAAAATAGCAAGACTAAACTGGAAACAGGTACTGCACGCTCATTTAGAGCGTGAAAAACGCTACCCGCGTAAAGCCAAAAGAATGCGAAAACAAGGCTCTCCGGTTATCCGCTTTACACTCGATAGAAAAGGCAACGTATTAGCTGTGAGTCTAGTAAAAAGTTCAGGAACGGCATCACTCGATAATGAAGCCCTAGACTTAGCTTACCGAGCCCAACCTTTGCCCGTGCCGCCCAAGATAATTCCAGATAATGAATTAACTCTTAAATTACCAATCAACTTCTCGATGTAACGGCGTAACAGCGTGCTGAAAATAAATAGGCGAAGGAACTAAAAGGACGTATTTACTTACCAAACGCTTGCACTTCATCAGCGGTAAGATAGCGCCATTGGCCCAACTCTAAATCTAAGTGAATATCACCAATTTGCTCTCGGTGCAGGGAAACAACTCGGTTGCCTATGGCTTGGAACATACGTTTGACTTGGTGGAATTTCCCCTCGGTTATCGTAAGTAGCACCTCTTGTGGGCTAATAATCGATAACTTAGCGGGCATTGTGAGTTTGTCTTCGCCTTGTAATTGAATTCCAACCTTAAACTTAGCAGCAACATCTTCCTTTATAGGTTTCGATAAGCCAACACGGTAGACTTTTTCACAATGCTTAGAAGGGGTTGTGATATTGAATGACCAAGCGCCATCGTCTGTTATCAATACCAATCCCGTAGTATCCGCGTCCAACCTACCCGCAATGTGAAGCTCTGACTTGTTTTCTACTTCGATATAATTAAATAGCGATGGGTAAGCTTCATCTATATTGGAACAAATGGTATTAACAGGCTTGTTCATAACTAAGTAACGAAATGGGCGAAGCGTGAGAAGTTCACCATTCAAAGTAACCGAATTACTTTCATGTACTTGCGATCGCTCTATCGTCACGACATTCCCATTCACTTCAACATGCCCTATCACGATCTGCTCTATGGCTTCAGCTTTGGTTAGCTGGGTACTTTTACAAATAAACTTATCTAGGCGCACTAAAAACCACACTTTCTGCCGACATTAGCTTGCTATTATCGCCGACGCTCAAAAAGAAGCAAACGGCGAGTAATAACGCAAGCAGAGTCATTTAGCCACGTAACAAGGCTGCGCCAGACGGTCATTTTTTATGCAACACCATCAGTGCCATAGCTTATCTAACGTATAACAAAGGAATGTTCTCTTCTTGAAACGAAAAGTACTATGGATAGCATCAAACCTCTCACTACTTAATACGTACATAACACTATATTAATTAGAAGATAATTAATATGCGATAACAAAGTAAATTACATGTCAATTTATTTCATGACCTTTAACTAAAATATAGAGTTCAAGTCTAATAAAGACGCTAACTACAAAATAATCAATATTAATTTTTATTTATTAATAATCCCATAACTAAGATCTGCCCAATAAACGGACATAAAATATAGTCGATGCATATCACACAATCTAATTTGATTAATTATTCGCTTTAGATAGAATCATTTCTCAATAAATAAAGGAAATGCATACCTTAACATTTATTAAATTTATAAAACCAATGACTACGTCAACATTGTCGCATTTATTAACTGGTAAATATTATTAAAACAATCAATTACATCACCATTTGGTCCTAGACACCGAATGGCGGTAGCGTGGGGGGGCTGTTTCCTCTCAGCGGTTAAATCATTAACACACCGAAATGAATCATTGAATTATAGACTTGGAAATTCAAGATGAAAATAAATCTACATGGATCTGAACACTCAATACTGCATCGGCTAGTCGATGTTATTGTTATTATTCTATCGCATCTTATTTGCGCCAAGCTATACGAAGGAAATATATACAACCACCATCTCATTGCGACGTGCTATGCCATCATTCTTTACATGTTTATGGCTGAAACTCTTGGCCTCTATCGATCATTAAGAGCATCCTCCATCCGAGAGCAAATACTGTCGCTCTTTACCAGTTGGGCTACTGTGGTGGCATTGTTGCTATTTGTCAGCTTTTTCTCTAAGACTAGCATTCAGTACTCGCGTATTGTATCGGCAAGCTGGTTCGCATTAACCCCTATTATTATGGTTTTGTGGCGGGTCTGCAGTTACCAATTCTCCAAACTACTTATAGAGGCCGGATACAATCGTCAGAAAGCGATCATAGTTGGCGTCACTGAAAGCGGTATTGCGTTAGCAAAACAAATTGAGAAAAACGCACACCTTGGTATCGATATTGTCGGATTCTATGATGACCGAAAGGCTTCGAGGCTTGATATCGATTCATTAAGCTGCTCCTTTAAGGGCCCAGTTCAAGATGGTTTGGATTTGACCAAAGCCAATAAGGTTGATCAAGTCTATGTTGCTTTACCAATGAAGGCAGAAATAAGAAATGTAGAATATTTAAAACAGTTCTCAGATACCACAGCAAATACCTATCTCATTCCTGACTTTTTCGTCTACAACTTAATTCAATCTCGATTCTCTACCATCGGTAATATCCCAACATTAAGTGTTCACGACACCCCATTCTATGGATTTTCAACGTGGATAAAGCGCGCTCAAGATATTATTGCATCGACGTTAATATTGATTCTGATTTCCCCTGTGCTATTAACCGTTGGACTCGGCGTCAAGCTTTCCTCTCCGGGGCCTATTATTTTCAAGCAAATTCGTTACGGCCTCGATGGCAGGAAAATAGAGGTATGGAAATTTCGGTCAATGCGAAGCATGGAAAACGGCTCTGTCGTGAAACAAGCCACCAAAAACGACCCAAGAGTCACCCCTTGTGGTGCCTTCATCCGTAGAACCTCATTGGATGAACTACCTCAATTCTTTAACGTGCTGCAAGGATCGATGTCGATCGTTGGCCCAAGACCTCACGCTGTGGCTCACAACGAAGAATACCGTTCAATCGTTGACCGCTACATGTTACGTCACAAAGTGAAACCAGGAATTACGGGGCTTGCTCAAATCAACGGCTATCGCGGAGAAACAGACACATTAGAGAAAATGGAAAAACGTGTCGAATATGATCTTAAATACATCAACACATGGTCAACCACGCTAGACATAAAAATAATCTTTCTAACTGCTTTTAAAGGATTCGTAGGCAAAACTGCTTACTGAGGGATACAAGATGACGGCTTTAAAAAAAACACAGATAGCGATAAGCGTTGCGTTACTCACGACAACAACCGTTCATGCTGAAGAACGAGGCTATATCACAGAGTCTGGAATTAACATTCTTCCACTGTTAGAAGTTGCGTTTAGCTATGACGACAACCTCGGAAGATATTCTAACGCGCTAGACGCAGAATCATCTTCTATCATTACCGCTGCACCAGGTGTCGAGATTAAATCTGACCGTGGAGGCAACAGCTATTCAGCCACCTATATTATTGAAAACGGCTATTACACGAATAGTAATGATGATAACTACCTTGATCATTATTTTGCTACCAACAATTTTGTTCGAGTCAATAACAGGCATGGGTTAGGGCTCAATTACACATTTAGCAATCAACATGAATCTCGTGGTACCGGTGTTTCCGCCGGAGACGACATTTCGTCGGCAATCAAAGAACCTGTCAAGTATGATCGCCACGATGCAAATACCACCTATGTCTACGGTTCAGACAATGCTAAGGGACGCGTCGAGCTTACCTTGGACTTCGAAAGTCTGACTTATAAAAACTACCGAGAGCTCACGAATATTGGCGGAGCAAATGTCAGCGCCCGATTCAAAGACTACGCCCAATATGGTGCGGATTTGGCATTCTACTATCAATATCTACCTGCTACCCAACTGTTGGTTCAAGTCGACCATAATCGCCGAAAATATGATTGGAATAACCCCAATACTCTGCAGTCACAAGACTATATCGATAGCTACTATTACCTCGGTGCAACATGGGATATGACAGGAAAGACAACAGGTAAAGTGAGGCTTGGTAAACAACACAAAAGCTATTCAGATTCAAATAAAGACAGCTTCGGCGGATTCAGTTGGGATCTAGAGCTCGAGTGGAAGCCAGTAAAACATTCTACGGTTGAGCTTTCCGCATCTCAAAGAACTCAAGATTCAGATCAAAGCTTTGTCGATATTAAAACCCACTTACTTAACGTAGCTTGGAAACACTACTGGCAAGAGCAGATATATAGCTATGTCAGATCCGAATTTATACGAGATGAGTACAGTGGTGATTCTCAAACCGATCGAATTCTTGATTCCAGATTTTCACTTGGTTATGAATTAACCGACACCGTAGAGCTAGCAGCGAGTTGGAACTTAGTAGACAAAAACTCCACACGCGAAGCAAACACATATGATCAAAATGTGTTCTCTATTTCCGCTAACTTATTATTTTAGTTGAATTTATGATTAGGTCTCATTTTTTAATACCGCTCCTTATACTGATAAGAATGCTCAATGTCGCATACGCTGATTCAATCGACAACACTTACCGGCTAGGCGCCGGAGACAAGATTGAAATATCCGTCTACGGCGAACCAGACCTGTCGATAGACGAACTAAACATCAACACTAGTGGTCGATTTGACTATCCATATTTGGGCCGATTATCGGCCCTAAATAAAACCCCTGAACAGCTAAAAAATGAAATTTCTATTGGTCTAAAAGGTGATTATCTCATCGCCCCAAAAGTGCGCGTCAGTGTCACGGAGTTTCGAAGTATCTATGTTAATGGTGAAGTCAAACAGCCAGGTGCTTATGAATACCAACCGGGATTAACCGTAGATAAAGCCATTGCGCTAGCCGGAGGATTTACCGACCGCGCAGCGAGAAACAAAATTTATGTCACTAAATCAGGCCGTGCTGATAAAGCTAATAAATACGCTCTGACTCAAACTATCTTACCCGGCGACATCATTGTAATAGAGCAAAGTTTCTTTTAAACAACTTGCCACACTAACTGAAGTACTTTTTATGATACCTGAAGCCCGCAATTTCCAACACATAGAGCCACTCATCGACTTTGGGCACTACCTCAAAACCTTTAAAGATCGATGGTTTTCAATAGCAACATTCACTCTGTTATGCACAGCAATATCTGTTTTGATTTCATTTTCAATTACCCCAACTTATCAAGCTACCGCGACTCTTTTAATCGAAGCATCACAGAGAAAAGCCGTTTCCATTGAACAGGTTGTGGGCATAGACTCCCGCGCAAAAGAGTATTATCAAACGCAGTTTGAAATATTGAAATCTAATCGCGTCGCACAGAGAGTGATTGAAGATTTGGCGCTAACACAACTGGTTGAATTTAATCCTTCACTTGAATTAGAACCGACGTTATCAGAACAATTGAAAAACAAGCTTTACTCGTTACCCCTACTAAAACCTTACGCTCCTGAAATTAAGGTTTTGACAAATGCTCAGCAACACACGGTAGATCAACGAAATGCACTACAGATTTTCAAAGAAAAACTCACTATAGAACCCATTAAAAAAACTCAGCTCGTCAAAATTCATTTCGAGTCAAACGATCCCATTCTTGCAGCGAACATAGCCAATCAAGTTGGCTATGCGTATATCGAAGTCAATATGGATTCAAAACTGTCCGCAACTCACCAAGCGACAGACTGGATTAATACCAGAGTAAACGAACTAAAAACGAAACTGGAGAGATCTGAGCAAGCACTGTTAGATTTTTTACATGAAAACCAACTGATTGACGATAGCGGTATTTCAGCATTAACCAGTACCGAATTGACAAACTTAACCGAAAGGCTCTCTAAGGTCACTGAGCAAAGAATCCAGAGCCAAGCACTCTATAGCGCTCTCAAACAAAACCAAAATGCCAACTTAACGACACTAAGCTCTATTTCTGTCATCTCAAACCATCCTCAAGTACGTGATATTCGACTAGCAGAAATCCAAGCAGAGAAACACGTCAGTGAACTGTCGAAACGCTATGGCGCTAAGCACGACAAAATGATCCAAGCCAAAGCCCAACTAGAATCCATTCAAAAGCGAGCGGGCTTGGTTGTCGCTAAACTTGTCAGGGGAGTCAATAAAGAACTGCAAAGCGCTCGCCAACAGGAAAAATTGCTGAAAGATGAATTAAATGCAAAAAAAGGGGAATTTCAAGGTTTGGCTGTCGTAAAAGGTGAATATGATGCGCTCAAACGAGAGGTCAATACCAATGCAAACCTGTACGATCTATTTTTAACCCGCCAAAAAGAAACGTCGGCGACCAGTGACTTCTCATCGACCAACACAACGTTTTCAGATTTCGCGCTCATTCCCGAGCATCCAAGTAAACCTAAGAAAAAGTTAATCGTCGCCATTGCAATGGTTATGAGTATCGTCTTTGCCTGCTTCGTCGTTGCTTTACTCGATGTTTTAAAGAACACCATAGAATCTCAAGCAGATTTTGAGAAGAAATTCGGCCTGCTACCGATTGGTGTAATACCTGCGATGAAAAATAAAAAAACCAACATCGCTTTAAGTAATGATCACGCAATAGACCAGCAAACACGATTATTTAATGAGTCGTTTGATTCCATTAGAACCTCATTAAACATCAACATGTTAAGTAACCAACGTAAAATTATTGCAGTGACATCAGCAATGGCAAGTGAGGGCAAATCCACATCGGCGATAAAGTTAGCACATTCGTTTTCTAAACTTGAAAAAGTGCTGCTCATTGATTGTGACATGCGAAAACCTTCTATTGCAAAGAAGCTTGGGTTTGCTGAACATTGCATGGGCATTAACAACCATTTATTGATGAATACACCGATAGAAGAATGTATCCATGGCTTAGAAGACAGCGCTTTAGCTGTATTACCGGTAGGGATGTTATCACCAAGCCCCCAAGAAGCGTTAAGCTCAGCTAAGTTCCACCAGCTGATCAGCCAACTTGAACAACAATACGATCGGATCATTATTGATACACCTCCTACGCTACCCATTAACGACACACTAATTATTGGTGGCTTAGCAGGCAGCCTTCTATTTGTTTTAAAGGCAAATTCAACAACCGAGCATCAATATAAAATGGCCATAAATTTAGTCAGTAAACATGGCATCGCTATTGATGGCGTCATACTCAATCAAGTAAAGCCAAAAGTCCTTAAGCATGAATATAACAGTGCTTATTACGCATACGCTAGCTAACCATCGCAGCGGTTTGATAAATGGACATTTGGAGATCCTACCTTGCTTGCTAAATTATTTAATGGTGCGTTACTCAATATTCTGAATATATTGATTCAGCTCGTGCTCGGCTTGTACCTTTTCCGAGAAATGCTGATCTACTTCGGTGCACAAGACTTCGGTCTCTGGTCGATGATGATGGCAATGCTCGCCCACATAGCGCTCTTTGAATTCGGGCTCGGAGGCTTAATCTCCCGGGTTGTATCTCAGTCAAATGATCTTGATGGTGTTTCACAAAAATCCGTAGTGACGACTTGTTACGTAATGATCTGCTCGGTCTCGGCTCTATTTTTTATATCATCGGTACTGGGAGCTTCCCTTTATACAAGTAGCAATCAAGCTCTTTCGTTCGAGATGAAAGATAACTCACTGTTTTATGTCTGCCTTTTATTGTCACTCAATTTCACACTTAATTTTATAAGCGGCGCAATTCAGGCCTTTCTTATTGCCAAGTTCCACATGAGGTTTATCAACGCTGTACGACTGATGACCAATATCATGCGCATGATAGCGGTTTTGACCAGTATCCATTACGAACTAAGCCTTGAAATGATCGCTGTCATATTTGTTTGTTCAGCGCTATTTGAACTGTTATGTCGAGCCATTTATTCCTACGAAAATGGAATTCGCGAGCTACTCTCACTTGAAAGCCTGTCTAAAAAAGCGGCTATATACATATCTCATCGAGCCAGCCGTTATTTCTTCATGCAAATGGCTTTTTATGTACGGAACAACAGCGCCGTCTTATTTTCTGGTGCGCTCTTGGGTCCCAGTGCCGCGGTCACCTGGAGGATTGTCGGACGCCTGATGGAAATCTACGTTGAAATCACATCGTCGATCAACTACTTGCTGACTCCCTACTTCAGCCGATTTATTCATCAAAGACAGCAAGAGGTGATACTCAAGTTTAAAGTTAGTCTCCTGGTTACCTCGTCGATATCAGCGCTCATTCTGTTCAATATTTTTCAACATTCTGAGTGGTTTTTGGGGGTGTGGTTGGGAGAATATCCGCCGATCACTATCGAGTCGCTGCAACTATTGGCGATTGGCTTTTGTTTAGTGAACATGCAAGGGCCCTGCACATCAATGCTGATTGCCAAGGATAAGTATCAGATCATGTCTTACATCTCCATCGGGGAGCTGGTTCTGACTTTAGTTTTGATGCCCATACTAATGAACCTATACGGAAACATAGGCGCCGCTTACGCATTGCTTTGTGCCCATACGGTGATTTGGGCTATGTATGTACCATGGATTATGGCAAAGCAACTTAGTCTGTCACTATCAAGTTACTACTTGTGCCTAGCCGCTCCCACCCTATTAGTTTGGCTCGTATTTCAAGCCTTTGACTTATGCTCAAACTGGCTATTAAGCGCCACTCATGTGCCGTATATCGTCAATTTCATTGCCCTTGAAATCACTCTGGTTGTCGCGGTTCTCGTTATAGCCTATCGCGTTCTGGTTAGTTCAACTCAAGAAATGAGGCAGATTGAATCATGAGAATTGGGAATATTTACAATACCACAACTAAGGATATGACTTAGTGCGTAACTCAACTCTCTATCAACTGTCTGCAGTGCTGTTTTATGTACTGCTATTTCGCGCATCAATGGACCCAGTGTTGCATTTGACAAAAGTCGGAGGCATTGGACTCGGAGCGGTATTAAACCTGATGATGGTGGCATATTTCCTATATGTCTGCGCTAAAAATCGCATGGTGATTCCTAGAGCGTTTGTTTCTGTCTGGGGAGTATTTATCATCATAGGGCTAGTATCTATCATCAGTTCACCAGACAAAGTTCGATCTTTACGTACTTTTTTTGGTGTATTGACTTATATGTCGGTATTTTGCCTATCTGCATATTTTATAAAAAGCAAACAAGACTTAGTCTACGTGATCAAACTCGTCATATTATCATCAATCATTCAGTTTACTTTTACGTTTGTCGAATTTCTAAATCCCTCAGCGAGTACAACAAAAGATGGATTCCGTTTATTTGGTAGCTTCTCACATCCTAATATTTATGCTTTCTATTTAGTGTTAATTGCTAGCCTCTGCTTTTTTGTCAACAAGCAAAAAACACTGCAATTTGATCACGGGCTTATCTTAATATCGAAACTGGTGTTTGTTGTCGCGCTGGTTTTTCTAATCCTAACTAAAACTCGTAGCGCGTGGGGAGCATTTACTATCGTGATTGCCGTTTACGGCATTCTGTCAGAACGTAGATACCTCTATTATCTTACCGCTGCGGTTTTCGTTGCTTTAATGGTGCCAGCAGTTCAAGAACGAGTAATGGATGTTTTTACTAGCGGTACCTCAATAGAAAGCCTTGAAGACGGCGAAGCACTCAACTCTTATGCTTGGCGGCTGGTTGTCTGGGCGGCCTCATGGGATTACATATTAGCCAAACCGCTATTTGGTCATGGCTATGATACGTTCTCCTATTATTTTCTCGATTTTTTCCCACTGGAAGAATCCAGAGGATTTGATGCGCACAATACCTACGTTCAGCTCGTATTCGACATGGGTTTTTTGGGTCTGGCTGGTTACCTCATCATTTTCATCGCTATATTTAGACGTCTATTCGCCTACTTCCACGACGACAAACAAGGGGCGACCATCATTATTGGCCTTGCTACATCGTACTTGGTTGTCGGCTACTCTGATAATATTTTATTTTACTTATCATATAACTGGTATTTCTGGTTGGTTATGGGTTTCTTCTATTTCTCTAATCCACCCATATCTAATAAAAACAGAAAAACATCATCAAACGTTCGGGGTTACAACTAAATGGCCAATATGGATTTTTCTGTATTTCTTCGCTCATTATCAATATTTGCTATTGTGGCTGGGCATCTGGAGTTTCTTAACTTACCTGGAGGCTCACTTTACCTGATATTTTTGTCAGGGTTTAATTTTGTTCTCTTTACAATGCCTAAAATAGAATACAAAGCACTTAGCCGTTCGACCTTTAACTCCCAAGTATTTACAGAGGTCTATTTTGGGTATATCAAAAAAATAGTTATCCCTACATTTCTATACACTTGCTTTTTATTCGTATATTTGGGTCAATTTTATCCTGCTAGCCTTTTGATGATCTCCAATTTTATTGCACCAATGTACGGTGAAGGACTCAGTTTCTGGTTCATCGAAATACTATTGCAAATACTCTTAATATTTGGACTTATTTTCTATACCAATCGTTTCTACTACTGGTTTAAATTCAATCCTTATAGCTCAATGTTTGTTTTGTATTGCGCTTTCTTTGCTATATCGATAGTTTGCAGAATCCTTTGGGATACTTCTGATCTACTCAATCGCCTGCCCCACCTTATGATGTACGTATTTCTAGGGGGCGCACTGGTCGCTCTGAGTACAAGTAGAAATAAAAAAATACTGTCAACGATGGCTTTATCTTTTATTAGTCTCGAGTTCTTCATCTTCGACTTCAACCAAAACGTTGCTTTTCTTCTTGTTACTAGCATCGTCACTATCTGGCTGCGCACCATCGTTCTTCCGAAGGCGATTATTCCGATAATCACGCTAACAGCAATGTCATCTCTATTTATTTATCTGACGCACTTCCAGAGTTTTTCTTTAATGAAAAAATTGCCTTTTAATAGTCCCGCTATCGTTAATGTCGTGTTCGCTTTTATCGTAGGAATTATTGTTACTCAATTATGGAAAAAGCGTACCGCTTTGAAAGAGCAGTGTTCAGCCCAACTCAATAAGGCATT
The DNA here is from genome assembly GCF_900233005.1 of Vibrio tapetis subsp. tapetis. Lineage (NCBI taxonomy): Bacteria > Pseudomonadati > Pseudomonadota > Gammaproteobacteria > Vibrionales > Vibrionaceae > Vibrio > Vibrio tapetis. The sequence continues at coordinate 1,207,785 of NZ_LT960612.1, read as the reverse complement.
AAAATGAAAGTAACGTATTTCATCAATCAATACCCCCACGTCAGCCACACTTTCGTCAGGCGCGAGATTTTAGCTCTTGAAAATCTAGGCATTGAGGTTCAAAGGGTGTCACTTCGAGGTTGGGACTCAGATATTGTCGATTCAACCGATAAAAAGGAACAAACGAAAACCACGTTTCTTCTCAAGAGCGGCGTATTATCTTTGCTTCCTAGTCTGTTAACGCAATTAAAAAAGTCCCCTAAAAACCTATTTCAGGCTACAAAACTTGCGATGAAGATGGTTTATATGTCGGAACGAAATTTCGTTTACCACCTTATCTACTTGATCGAAGCGTGTAAGTTAGCTGAACTGACACAAGCAGAAAACAGTCAACACGTACATGCACATTTCGGAACTAATTCTACAGAGGTGGTCATGCTCGCTAAGATCCTGACTGGCATACCTTATAGCTTTACCGTACATGGCCCAGAAGAGTACGACAAACCGTTAAGTTTACACCTAAAAGAAAAGATCAAACACGCGAGTTTTGTTGCGGTTATAACTTCATTTGGCCGTTCACAATTGTTCCGTTGGGCCGAATTTTCAGACTGGGAAAAAATCCAAATCGTTCGCTGTGGCCTAGATGACAACTTCCTTCAAGGTTCACCTAGCATAAAACAAAGTAACGATCATAGAACACTCTTGTGTATCGGGCGCCTTTGTGAACAAAAAGGCCAATTACTGTTATTAAAAGGCCTAAAGCAAGCCATTGATAATGGCAGTCATATTTCACTGATACTTGCTGGTGATGGTGACATGCGCCCGGAAGTAGAACGATACGTTCAAGCCAATCAATTACAAAATCATGTGACCATTACTGGCTGGATAAGCTCTGAACAAGTGAAACAACATCTGCTGGAGTCTGACGCTATGATTTTGCCCAGTTTTGCCGAAGGATTGCCTGTTGCCATCATGGAAGCCATGGCTATCGGGCGACCAGTACTTACCACCTATATTGCTGGTATTCCAGAGCTCATCACTCATAACCACAACGGCATACTCTTTCCTGCAGGCGATGTAAACGCGATAGCTAACGCCATTATCGACTTTTCCAATATGCCTCAAGGCCAACTAGAAGCAATGGTAGAAAACGCTTATTCTTCTGTTGCTGCTTCTCATGACGTATCGCTCGAAGCCGCTAAACTTGCTCAACTGTTTAGAGGTTATATGTAATGGGAACCATCATCATATTGTTAGAAGTTCTCGTGTTTTTGATTATTCTAATTCCCTGTCTTTTATTCAGTTTTCAGTTAGTTTTTGGTTCTCTAGTTAATAGAAAAAACCTCCGAACAGGATCCCTTAATACCTTCAAAGTATTGATGCCTGCGCATAACGAAGCCTCGATCATCGCCGCTACACTAGAGAAGCTTGAGCGTGAATTAGGCTCACTCAACGACGTGATTGTTATAGCGGATAATTGCAATGACAATACAGCAAACATTGCTAGAGAACTTGGTTCAACCGTCATAGAGCGATTCGATGAACACCATAAAGGCAAAGGTTATGCCCTTGATGCGGGTTTCATTGCGATTTCTGATGACCTTCCCACGACGATTGTCGTGCTTGATGCTGATTGTTATTTTTCCCCCGGATCTTTTTCGCAACTCGTGTTATCAAGCCAACAAACTGACAGCGTCATTCAGGCTCTTTACCTCATGAAATCGCCCGATGGTGGGAGTGTTAAAACAAGGGTTGCCGAATTCGCATGGTTGGTCAAAAATCAGATTCGCGCAAATGCATTGACTCAACTCGGTATTAATTGCCAACTTCAGGGTTCGGGTATGGCGTTTCCTAGCCGCGTATTCAAGCAGGTTTCATTCGCTTCGGGCAGCATTGTAGAAGACTTAGAGCTGGGGCTGAAATTAACGGCAACCAACGAATCCATCAGGCTCAATACCTCTTCCGAAGTTACCAGCTTTTTCCCTACCTCAACAAAGGGGAGTGAAGACCAACGAACTCGATGGGAGCACGGTCACCTCTCGTCCATCCGTTCACTTTCAAAGATGGCAATCGGCACTTTATTCAATAAGAAGATTAGCACTTTTTTTTCAATTCTCGATGCCATGTTGCCGCCCACTGTACTTTGGTTGCTGATTGTTTGTGCTAGTTGCGTACTTACCGCCATAATATCATTAGCAGGTCACTACGCCCCTTTTTATCTATGCGCACTCTCTTTCAGCCTAATGCTAGTCGGGCTTTTCATCTGTTGGTACTCACATGGCCGAGCGATCATTTCCAGTAAAGACGCAGGGGAATTGTTTGGCTTTGTATTCAGTAAGCTCAGCCTATACAAAAGCTTCATCTACAAACGTCAAAAAGAGTGGATTAAAACAGACCGCGGAGAGCAATGATGACGGTAAATAACATTTTAGGACAAGTTCATTATCTAGAAAATGATCATGTGAGTAGATTCATACAACAACTTCTTAGAACAAATAAGCCGATTTCTCTCGGATTTTTGAACCAATATGGTTTTAACTTAATCATCGATAACCACCAGCTATTTAATGACTTTTCCGCTCTATCCTACTTACTTAGAGATGGTATCGGAATAAAAATCGCTAGCTTAATGACAGGGTTCCAGCCAAAAGCAAACCTAAATGGCACCGATCTGATCCCTCAAATAATGACGTCAGCGTTGAACTTAAACAAACAAACTCAATTTTTTGTTTACGGTACACAAGAACCCTGGTTATCAAAAGGAACAGAAAAGCTATTACCTAACCAGAAAGTGACGCTGTTAGACGGTTTCAAAGACAACCAAGAATACTTAACACATTATCAAGACAACGCCTGCCCTGAGTCTCTAAAAGTCGTATTACTCGCCATGGGGATGCCGAAACAAGAGAAAGTCGCCAGACTGATTGTTGAAAATGAAACAACCGCCACACTCGTCATCTGCGGCGGTGCGATCATTGACTTCCAAGCAGGGAAAACATCCAGAGCACCAAAATTTATGCGCGAAAATGGAATGGAGTGGCTTTACCGTTTATTTGTCGAACCTAAGCGTATGTTTAACCGATACGTGATTGGCATTCCGGTGTTTTTTTCACACTTGTTCATTGCAGCGTTACGCCGTAATTTTCCCACAAACAAGTAATCACGTTATGTTCAGTTTTATTCGATACAAGTTCGCCAATATCACTGGCGTCTCGCTCATTACTGTTATTGCTACCATGACATGGTATACAGCCTATGAACAGTTCTCAGCATCACTCTATGCTAATGCTATTTCAACTAGCCTCAATACAATAAATGACATGAACTCTAGCCAGCACCATGACGCTCTAAGTAATGCAAACGTCTTGGCACAACAACTGATTGACTCCAAACCAAGTTCTGCTCACCACTATGAATTAATTCATTTACTTCAACAGTGGAATAACTTCAGTTTAGGCGTAGGGGCTGTAATCGAAAGCAATTGGTTGCTGGAACAAAGCACACAAAGACGTCCAACTTGGCCGATTACTTACGTAGAGAAAGCCAAGATTCTCATCTTAGAAAAATCGCCCCATAAAGAGATCGAACAACAAATCGATTTGGCCGCTAAATATGGGCCTGTGCATCCAAAAGTACAGTTAATGCAGATAAAATATGGATTTGAGCGCTGGGAGAGTCTCCTTCCACAATCTCGTGCTGCTCTCGCCATACAGTTACTTAAGTTTAATAAAAACTACCGGCACAAGTCTCAACTCAATCATATGATCCAATACAGTCCGGCGGCTCAACGAATGTGTAACCTATTTAAATTCAACAATATCCAGGTCACCTCTTGCCAATAACATTCGCTATATCGATTTATTAAGTAAACGAACACAGCTAATTTGCGTTCTCTTCGCAAATACTTCCTCAATGATTTGGCGCAACCAGTAGGGAGGTTACTCGCTCAACATCGTTGAGCTTCAAAGGGCAGATGAACTTGCGCTATTACGTTCATTTGCTGTTCAACTCAGGGATAGAAATAATGAACATTATTCCGCCAGTGATCGCGTTTGCACTCGCAGCAATACCCAGTGCTTTCGCAACCACTGTTCAAGTAGAACCGACAGTCATAGCTGTCGGTTTAAAGGTGACACAGCGAATAGAAACATTGGAAGCTGAAAGCCTTAAAACAGAACAATCGGCACAAATGCTACAGGCCAAAAACCTTAATACGCTGCAGCCTACTGCAATGTTGCAAGTTGAAAACCTAACAACCCCACAACCCACATTAGAACTCCAAGATGAAACTCTTGAAATAGCCCAGGAATTACCCTTACAGGAGCTAAATCCAGAACAAGCATTATCACAATTCACATCGCTACTTTCTGCCGATTTAAACAACGCAGAGCAAATAATTCAGGCTGCTATGGAGTCGATGCCAGAGTTTGCCGAACAAATTGCACAACTGGCACGTGACAATGAAGTAGAGAATGAAACCATAACCACAGCCGCCCTGTTGGCGGGAATAGATCCAACAAGAATTGCAGAGGCAACAGCTGCAGGTATATCGCGTATCGCATCGGTTGCACCACCTGCAACGCCATCTATTGGCGGAAATGGAGGTGGTGGTATTCGAGTTGTATCACCAAACTAATAACTTACGCCCACCCCGGTGGGCATTTTTCGCGACAAGATGTAAAGAGTAGAAATAACAAATGCGAACATTAGAACGTCTCTTATTTGTCAGTTTACTGGCACTGCTTATTTGGTTGCCAATTCCACTTGGTAGTAATCGTTCATGGGCATGGTTCATCGCTGAAAGTTGGATAATTGTGCAAGTATTAGGCTTGCTAGCTTTCTACAAGGGGCGCTTGCCATGGCAATACCTAGCTAGATTTTCGAGTTTGTTGATCCCTTTCGCTATTTTTCAGTGTTGGGTCTTTATTCAAACGATACCGCTCCCCTTCGCCTTTGTTGAGTTCTTCTCTCCGACCGCCACGAATATCTATACCGAAGCAGGTAGCCAACACGCCTACTTCTCGCTTGACTCATCACACACTCAAACAGCACTGGTAAAAGGAATCTGTTATTGCTTGTTTCTGTTCAATTCCATTTTACTTGTTAATAGCAGTTCAAGGCTAAAATACGCCGTGATTGCACTTGTTATCAGCGGTACATTTCAAGCGTTTTATGCTGCCATTGTTGTGTTACTTGGCTTAGAACAAAGCTTGGTCTTTGGCTACCCGGAACAGGGAGTTGCTACGGGATCATTTGTCTACAAAAATCACTTAGCGAATTATCTTATGCTCTGCTTATGCATGGGAGTTGGCTTGATCATTACCCAACTTCATACCAGCGATTCTGGTGGTGGGATATTAAGAGTCAAGAGATTATTGAGTGGCATATTGAGCCCTAAGATGTTCATTCGCCTAGCCATCATTATTATGGTTATCGCTTTGGTGATGACACGTTCTCGGATGGGAAATATCGCTTTCTTTTTCGCAACGACAACCGTCGGCCTATTGGCACTGTTCATCTATAAACAAAAGCCAAAAGCACTCACCGCGCTCATATTTAGTGTGTTGGCCATCGACACCATAATCGTCGGTATTTTATTTGGGTTAAACGAGGTTAAGCAACGCATTGTCAGCACATCACTTGACGCTGAATCCCGGGATCAAGTCATTACTTGGAGCTTGGATATCATTCGAGATTTTCCCTTAACCGGAACTGGCATGGCGAGCTTTTACGCCGTGTTCCCTGGCTATTCTAAAGCCGACGTAGGATTTTATGATCACGCCCATAACGAGTTCATTCAATTCGCTGTTGAAGCCGGCGTGCCTGCCACTTTACTTTTGGGATGTGCCGTCGCGTTTGCGATGTACAAGTCCCTAAGAGTTCAGTCAACAAGAAACAGCAAAATGATGAAAGGGGTAGCAATCGGATGCTCTATGTCCATTGTAGGTATGCTAGTTCACATATCAGTTGACTTTAACCTCCAACCCATGGCGAATGCTGTCACCTTTCTATTTATTTTATTTTTAGCCCACGCAGTCTCTATCTTGCCAAATGAGCGTACCAAAGTCGGCCAAAAAAATGAGTTTATCAATGAGCAGCAGTAAATTAGAACTTAACACGTTGCGTGGCATCGCATGTATGTTACTCGTGGCCTATCACATCATAGGTTCTAACCAACAGGTTGGATTGATGCTCTCAGATGGGCTGCTAAAAGAAGTCAATGATTCATTAATCTATATAAGGATGCCTCTCTTTACTTTTTTGTCGGGGGTGGTTTATGCCATTCGTCCATTCACCTCGGGCGCAGGAAACTTCCTAGCAAAGAAAATACGCCGGTTAATATTTCCAATGTTAACGATAGGCACATTGTTTGCCGCTGTTCAATATATTGCGCCTGGTTCCAATTCGTCGATAACAAATTGGAGACTTATTCATATCATGCCTGTGGCGCATTATTGGTTCGTAGAATCACTTTTCTTGATATTTTTATGCGTCGTATTATGTGAGAAACTAAAATTATTCTCGACACCCGTAAAGTACCTCTTGGTCTTGGCTTTCTTTTCCATAGTCTATCTATCTCCTTTATATTTTAGTTACTTTTCAATATCTGGCGCCATCTATTTGATGCCTTTCTTTTTGTTTGGCATGGGAGTACGAAGATTTAAATTTGAAAACCATTTATCTCCAGCAACAGGTTATGCTCTAGGCCTAATATTGGTATTAATCACAATTTTATTATATTTTAATTTCATCCCGACCTATAGTAAACGTACTCTTTTTGGACTCACCATTGGTTATCTTTCTTGTATCGCTCTGTTTTCAATAAAATGGAAGTCTAATATCCTGGCATGGATTGGATCATATTCATATTCAATTTACCTTTTCCATGTATTCTTCACTGCTGGGACAAGAGTTATGTCTCTAAATGTCGGGGTATTCAACACTGAAATACTTTTCTTTTTGTCTATGGTCATCGGATTAATTGGCCCTATCATTGCTGAAAGACTCATCTGCATGAGCAGGGTACCTCAAATTGCATTGTTAGGACGCTCCGTAAAAGCAATCGATTCGAAACCAACAGCAGTAAGCAATGTTTAATCTGGCACATCGTCAAACTGGCCCAATAATCCATTTAAACCAAGTAAGAGATCATGTATAAATCCATTCTTATAGTATGCACAGCCAACGTGTGCCGTTCCCCACTTGCAGAAGCTTTATTTAAAAAGCATCTACCTAATTTAACCATTGCATCTGCAGGGACTCATGTACACGCCCTTCAATTTACGGGGCATCCAGCCAACACTCATTCAGAACTGATCGCTGTCGAGCACGGCTTAAGTATCGAGAGCCATCAAGCACAGCAATACAACCAAGCTTTAGCTGAAAAATACGATTTAGTGCTCTCCATGTCTCCAGAAATAACGGAAGAAATTTCAAAAATAACACCTCAGTTCCGAAGTAAAACAATACTAATCGGTCAATGGATCGGACAAAGCTCAATTCAAGATCCATATAGAAAGGAATATCATCATTTTAAACAGTGCTATACATCGCTTTCTTTTTCAGCTCAAAGTTGGGCTGCAAAGTTGAACTAAAAAATAAAGGAACTCTATTTTGTTCTATTACGTAATTTAAAGGATTATAATGAGCAACTCTACAAATAGATTACACGGACTAGACTTTGCCCGGGCTATTTTAATGATCCTAGGAATATTTTTCCATACTGGAATGATCTACGCTACCCAACAGGACTGGCGGGTAACATCAAATGAGACCTCTGAATTCATAACTTTAGTATGTAATTTT